>CAZUHI010000099.1:0-16679 GCA_964620495.1 uncultured Rickettsiales bacterium
GGTGGCGGCACGCCAGGTGTCGATGACGGCGGTGCGCCAGGCCCGCTCGAGGCCGAGCAGGGTGACCTCGGCTTCGTAGAGACTGGCAAAGGTGGCGCGGCCGACGGCGTAGTCGGCCAGGGTGGTCTCGAGGGCGGCCTCGGCGGCGGGCAGCAAGGTGTCGGCGTAGGTCCCGGCCTTCTGGGCCGCCCGGGCCCAGCGGGCCTCGGCCGCGGCCAGCTGGGCCTCGAGGGTGAGCAGGCGGGCGTCCAGGGTCTGGCGAGCGGCGCTGGCGCTGGCCACGTGCATCGCGGCCATCGCGTCGGCCCGGGTCCGGCTGCCGGTCGGGATGGGCACCGAGACTCCGACCGTGACCAGGTCCCGGGGGTCATCGGGGAAGGTGCGCAGCCGGTAGCCGAGCCAGACCGTCGGGTCCGGGCGGACGCCGAGGGCCGCGGCGTCGGAGGCCGCCTCAGCGGCCCGGGCCTGGGCCTCCAGGCGAGCGAGCTCCGGCCGGGCCTGGCGGGCCTGGTCCAGCCAGGCGGCGGTGCCCCCGACCACCGGCGCGACGGCGACCTTGGGGGGGGTGTCGATCGGCAGGGTGGCAGCGCCCTGGGTGGCCGCCACCAGGGCCGCCGTCAGAGACGCCTGGCGGGCCGCGAAGTCGGCCAGGTCGTCCCGGAGCCGGTCGCGCAAGACCTCCAGGCGCACGACCGCGTGCTGCCCCGCGCCGCCGACCTCGTACCGGGCGGTCACCGCGTCCAGGAGCTCTTCGGTGCGGGTGAGGTGGGCGACCGTGACCTGCTGGAGCTGCCGGGACAGTGTGAGGTCCCACCACGCCAGGGCGACCTGACGGGCCAGCACGTCCTGGGCCTCGGCGATCCGGTGGGTCGCCGTGGCGGCCCGCAGGTCCGCGGCCTGTCGATCGGCGGCGTTGGTGCCCGGGGCGGGCAGGGTCTGCTGGACCTTGACCTGGACCCCGGCCATCGGGTGGTCCCCCAGGCCGAAGGACCACAGAGGAAGGTTGGAGACCTCCAGCCCGACCATCGGGTCCTTCCAGGTGCCAGCGGCCAGGGCGGCGGCCTCGAGGGCGTCGACCCGCGCCTCGAGCGCCGCGAGGGTCGGGTGGGCGGCGAGGGTCGTCTCGACCAGGGCGTCGGGGCTCTGGGCGGCCGCGGGAGCTGGCGCGAGCAGGGAGAGCACGGAGAGGAGTGTCATCAGGCGATGTCCAGTGCAGAGAGCGTGCCAGCCCTGGGGGGGCATGCTGTCCCTTCGGGACGCTCATCGTGAACAATATTCTAGACAGCCTGAGACTATTCTCTATTTGCACAGGCAAGACCGGCAAGCGACCCGCCGAGAAGCTAGTCTGCCGACGTGCATGCCCCCCTCTGGTATCTGGCGGCCGCCCTCGTGGCCTGCGGCGAAGAGCCCGAGGCGACCGGACCGATCGGGACGGCTGGCGACTCCGCAGCAGCCGTCGACTCCGCCCCGCCGGCCTGTCAGCCGGACCACGACCACTGTGACTGGGAGCAGTGCAGCGACGCCGAGCCCGGCGAGGAGATGCTGCCAGGAGCCGACTGTCTGGCCTGCCACAACGCCGAGGTCATGACCGGCCAGGCGCCGCCCCCCCACGGAGACTCGCCGTTCTTCCTGGCTGGCACGGTCTACGACACGGCGCTGGGGGGCGCTGGCCGGGCCGACGTGATCGTGAAGATCTACGACGTGCAGGGCATCGCGGTGGAGCTGACCACCAACGCGTCGGGCAACTTCTACAGCAGCCAGCCCCTCGCGCCCCCCTACACCGCCGAGATCTGGGCAGGCAAGGAGGTGCTCGTGATGGAGACCGCGGTGGAGACCGGGGCCTGCAACAGCTGCCACCGCTGCGACGGCGAGGCGGGGGGCAAGCTCTATGCGCCGGCGCAGCCGGGGTAGGCCGAGCCCACGCTGCTCTCCTCTCGCTACTCCGGTGGCGTCGCTTGGCCCGCGCTGTCGTCTCCCCAGCACGTGAGCCCGGCGGCCGGCGTGACGCCACAGTTGTGCCAGCCGCCGGCGCTCAAGGTCTGGAAGCTGGCGTCGCTGGCCGGGACCTGGCCGAAGTTCACCCGGCCCTCGGCCCCCCAGCAGATCGCTGCGGTCCCGACCAGGCCGCAGCTGTGGAAGGCACCCGAGGTGACCGCGGTGAAGCCCAGCTCGGGGGCGGCCAGCTGTCCCCAGTCGTCGTTGCCCCAACAGGTCATGATGCCTTCGGTGTCGACCGCGCACCCGTGGTCGTCGCCCAGGTCCAGCGACACCCAGCTCCCGTCCGGCGGGGTTGCCCGGCCGTCGGCGTCCGAGCCCCAGCAGGCCAGCTCCCCGCTGTCGCGCAGACCGCAGGAGAAGCCACCAGATCCCACGGACACGGCGACGAAGGGCCCCGCCGGAGGGCTGCTCTGGCCGTCGCCGTCGCCGCCCCAGCACAGAACCTCGCCCTCGACCTGCAGGGCGCAGGCGTGCAGAGTCGCCATCGAGACCTGGAGGAAGTCCCCGTCGGGCGGCTCCCCGAGGTGGTCGTCGCCCCAGCAGACCAGCCCACCTTCGGAGTCGATGGCGCAGGAGGTCCGGTACCCGGCACTCACCGCCGTGTGCCCGGAACCGGCGGGTGCGCTGGACTCCCCGAAGCTGTCCGAGCCCCAGCAGGCCAGGGAGCCGTCGACCCGGAGGCCACAAGACGACACGGCCGCCGATGACACCGCGAGCCAGTCACCGACGGCGGCGGTGTCCTCGTCTGACGTGTTGGTCTCGGAGGTGGCGTCCGCAGAGCCCGAGTCTGCCGCAGGTTCAGCACAGCCCGGCAGGACCGCCGCGAAGACCCCCAGAGTCAGGACCACTGTCCGGCGGGGCGAGATGCTCACTCCCCCGTGTCCCCTGGCGCGTCTCCACAGGCGTGTCCCATCGCCTCCGGATCCGCCCAGACCACCAGTCGCAGGCTCGACGACGCCGCGCGGCCGTCGGCGTCTGTGACCTGGACCGTGAGCTGGACCGGCCGGTCGCAGAGGGCCGCCCCCAGGCTGGTCGCCCCTTCGTCCGGCAGGCCCGAGGTGTCCAGCCGGCTCAACAGGAGGAAGTCGTCGCCGCAGCAGCTGCCTTCGGCGTCCGGGTAGAGCGGGTCGGTGCCCGTCTCGTCCACGAGCACGGCGCCGGTGGCCGTGTCGCTGAGCAGAGCGCGCACCTGGGCCAGGTTGCGTGTCTGGCAGATCTTGGGGAAGAGCAGCAGCTCCCAGCCGTACTGGGGGCTGTAGGCGAGAGGCAGGGCACCCCCCTCCTCCAGCAGCATCGGCTCGTCGTCTCCACCGTAGAGCGTCACGGTGGCCGGGTCGAAGCAGCACTCCTCGGCGATGGTGCCCTCGCCGCCGGTGTCGATGGGCTCCAGGCACTCGTCCACGGGGGTGGTCGTGTCGGGGGTCGCGGTGTCGTCCGTGGGGGGGGACGTGGCACCGGTGTCGTTTGTCGTCGTGCCGGTGCAGGCCAGGGACAGGAACATCGCGATCATGGGCCGTCCTCCACCCACCGTGCATACAGCGCCGGCAGGACGAGCAGGGTCAAAAGAGTGCTCGTGACCAGGCCACCGATGACCACCGTCGCCAGGGGTCGCTGGACCTCGGCGCCGGCGCTGGTGGCCAGGGCCATCGGCAGGAAGCCGAGTGCGGCGACCAGCGCGGTCATCAGCACCGGCCGCAGCCGCCGCTCTGCACCCGCCAGGGCCGCGTCCAGGGCCGTCGCACCGGCCTGGTGCAGGTCTCGGATGCAGGTGACGAGCACCACGCCGTTCATCACGGCGATGCCGAAGAGCGCGATGAAGCCCACCGCTGCAGAGATCGACAGGGGCAGCCCACGCACGAACAGCGCCACGAGCCCTCCAGTGATCGCCAGGGGCACGTTGGCGTAGACCAGCAGGGTCACGCGGGTCGAGCGGAAGTTGGCCTGGAGCAGGACGAAGATCAGCAGCAGCACCAGGGGCACCAGCACAGCGAGCCGGGACGCCGCCTCCTGGAGGTTCTCGAAGGCGCCTCCCCAGTCGAGCAGGACGCCCTCGGCCAGGTCCACCTGGGCCAGGAGGTCCTGGGCCTCGGCCACAAAGCCCGCGACGTCACGGCCGCGCACGTTCAGCTCGACGGTCAGCCGCCGCTGCACGTTCTCGCGCCCGATCTGGGCCGGGCCCTGGGACACCCGGACTTCTGCGACGGACGCCAGCGGCACCTGGGTGCCGCCGGGACGTCCGACCAGCACCCGCCCGACCGCTTCGGGGCTGGCCCTCACGGCCTCGGGGAAGCGCACCTGCAGCGCGAAGCGGCGCTGGCCCACGAGCACCTCGCCGGAGGCTCGCCCTCCGAGGGTCTCGACCGCGTCGAGCACGTCGGCGGCGTCCATGCCCAGCCTGGCCACCGCGCCCCGGTCGACCCGGACGTCGAGCATCGGCAGGCCTGCGAGCTGCTCGACCTTGACGTCCTGGGCGCCTTCGATGCCCGAGAGCAGGGCCACGACCTGATCGCCCGCGACCCGCAGGACCTCCAGGTCCTCGCCGTAGAGGAAGAGCGCCACGTCAGAGCGCACCCCCTCGATCAGCTCGTTGACCCTGAGCTCGATGGGCTGGGAGAAGGCGTAGTTCACGCCGGGCACCCGCCGGTCCAGCTCCTCCTCCATCGCCGCCACCAGGCTGGCCTGGTCGGTGCCGCGGGTCCAGCCGTCCTGGTCCTTCAGCATCACGTAGACGTCGGAGAAGTCGACCCCCATGGGATCGGTCGCGATCTCCGCGCGACCCGTGCGGCTGATGACCGTGGCGGCCTCGTCCGGGAAGGCCTCGAGGATGGCGGCTTCGACCGCGGTGGCCTGCTGGATGGACTCCTCCAGGGACACCGACGGCGGCCGGATGATCTGCAGCGCGATGCTGCCTTCGTCGAGCTTGGGCACGAAGACGGCGCCCAGCAGCGGAGCCAGGCCGAGGCTGGCGACGAAGACGGTCGTCGCGATCCCGGCGGTGAGGTGCGGGTGGCGCACCACCCGCTGGAGCGAAGGAGTGTAGAGCCGGTGGGCCGCCCGGATGAGCAGGGTCTCCTTCTCCGTCGCCCCCTTCAGGAACAGCGACGCCAGCACGGGCATCACCACCAGGGCCAGCACGAGGGAGCCCAGGAGCGCGAACACCACGGTGAGCGCCATGGGCCGGAACATCTTGCCCTCGATGCCCGTCAGCGCCAGGATCGGCAGGTACACCAGGATGATGATGCCGACGGCGAAGGCGACCGGGCGGGCCACCTCGCGGGCGGCCCGCAGGATGGTGCCGTCGTCGACCTCCTCACCCTTGGAGCGGCGCTCGCCGACCACCCGGACGATGTTCTCGATCATCACGACGGCGCCGTCGACGATGAGGCCGAAGTCGATGGCCCCCAGGCTCATCAGGTTGCCCGACAGCCCGGCCATGACCATGCCGATGAAGGCGCAGAGCATGGACAGCGGGATGGCGACCGCCACGATGAGCCCGCCGCGCAGGTTGCCCAGCAAGAGCAGGAGCACGGCGATGACGAGCAGGCCCCCCTCCAGCAGGTTGGTCTGGACCGTGCGGATGGTGCGCTCGACCAGGTCTGTCCGGTCGTAGAAGACGTCGATGGCCACGCCCTGGGGCAGGCTCGGGCGCAGGCCGTCGACCGCCTCCCCGAGGGACTCCGAGACGACCCGGGCATTCTCACCGAAGCCCATCATGGCGATGCCGATGACCGCTTCGCCGCGCCCGTCCCGGGTCACCGCCCCCTGGCGGATGAGGGGGGCGAAGCGCACCGCGCCCAGCACCCCGACGGTGATCGGAGTGCCTTCGTCGGTGGTGGCCACGACCACGCTCCGCACGTCGTCCAGGCTCTCCAGCAGCGCAGTGCCGCGCACGAGCATCTGCTCCCGGCCGCGCTCGAGGTACCCGCCGCCGACGGTCAGGTTGTTGTGCTCCAGGGCCTCGAAGAGATCGGCCAGCACCAGCCCGTGGGCGGCCAGTCGCGACGGCTCGGCCTCGACCTGGAAGGTGCGGAGCTCGCCTCCGAAGGCATTGACCTCGACCACACCGGGCACGGCCCTCAGACGCGGGGCGACCTGCCACTCGAGCACGTCGCGCAGGTCCATCAGGCTGTGGCGGGCTTCGTGTCCTGCCGCGTTCCGGACCTCGAACTGGAAGACCTCGCCCAGGCCCGTCGACGGCGGCCCGATCTCCGGGTCGCCGTAGCCGGACGGGATGGCCTCCCGGGCGGTGCCCAGGCGCTCAGAGACGACCTGGCGGGCCCACCACAGGTCCGTGCCCTCCTCGAAGACCACGGTCACGACCGACAGGCCGAAGCGGGACAGGGAGCGCACCTCCTCGGTCCGGGGCAGCCCGGACATGGCGGTCTCGACGGGCCAGGTCACGAAGCGCTCGATCTCCAGGGGCGAGAGCCCGGGGGAGTCCGTGAGCACCTGGACCTGGACGTTGGTGACGTCGGGCACGGCGTCGATGGGGAGCTGCTGGGCGGCCCGGACGCCGAGCGCGACGAGCAGCACGAGGCCGATGACGACCAGGGCCTTGTTCCGCAGGGCCAGGGCGATCAGGCGGTCGAGGAAGCCTGGACCCGTCGGCGAGAGCAGGGCTGCTTCTTCAGTGCGCATGGCCCTCTCCCAGCTCGCCCTTTTCGAGCTCGCTCTTCAGCGCGAAGGCGCCGTCGATGACCACGGGCTCGCCGGCCTCGAGGCCTGTGGCGAGCAGGACGCTGGCGCTGGTGCGCTCGGCGACGGCGACGGGACGGGCCGCGAAGCGACCCTCGGCCTCTCGGACGAACACCACCGTCACGCCGTCCAGGTCCTGGAGTGCGTCGGAGGGCAGGACGATGCCTTTCTCGGTCGAGGTCGTGCTCGCCGTGAGCCAGGCCCGAGCGTACATGTTGGGCTTGAGCCGGTGCTCCGGGTTCGAGACCACCACGCGGACCTCGACGGTTCGGGCCTCGGGCTCCACCCAGTCTCCGACCTGCTCCACGCGGCCTTCGAAGACCTCGCCAGGCCAGGCCTCGACCTCGAAGCGCACGGCCTGGTCGGCGGCGACCGACGGCAGGTCCCGCTCGAAGACGTCCAGCAGGAGCCAGACCTGGTCCAGGTCGCCCACGTGGAAGAGGGTGTCCCCCGGCTCGACCCGCCGGCCCACCGTGGCCTGGGCGTTGAGCACCTTGCCGGCGATGGGCGAGCGCACGGGGACATGGGACGGGTAGTGCTTGCCGCTGTGGTGGTCCCCCTCACCCGGGTCCACGCCCAGGATGCGCAGGCGCTCCTCGGCGGCCTCCAGGGCCCCCGCGGCTTCGGCGTGGTCGGCCTCGGACTCCAGCACCTGGGCCCGGGCCGCGACGCCTTCGGCCTCCAGCCTCTGGAGCCGCTCCAGGCGGGCGTCTGCGGCGACGTCTCGGGCCTGGGCTGCGCGGAAGGCGGCGATGGCCTCGCCCAGCTCGGGAGACTGGACGGTGGCGAGGGACTGGCCGCGCCTCACGGTGTCCCCGGCGCGGACGGAGATCGCGTCGACCTGGCCGCCGATCCAGGCGCTGACGATGGCCTCGCTGCGGGGGTCGAGGGCCACCCGCGCCGGAAGCGCCAGCTCGGAGGACAGGATGTCCAGGGCGGCCGGGGCCACGACGATGCGGGCAGCGGCGACGGCTTCGGGGGTGAGGGTGACCTCGGCGCGCTCTTCGCCGTGTTCGGCGTGCTCGTCGTGCTCGTCGCCGGCGTGCTCGTCGTGTTCTTGGGCACCGTGCTCGTCACCGCCTCCAGGCGAGCTGGAGCAGGCGAGGGTCCACAGGGATGCGAGCAGGATTGGGGTCAGGCGGCTCATGGGGCGCCTCCGAGCAGAGAGGGGTCCTCGGTGGCGAGGAGGAGGTCGATGCGGGCCACGGCGATGCGCCCGGACAGGGAGATGGCGGCGGACTCGCCGTCCAGGACTTCGGCCTGGAGCAGGACCGCGCTGGGCAGGTCGATCTCACCGGCGAGGTAGCCGACCTCGATGCTGGCCAGGGCAGCGCGGGCCTGGTCGACAGGGTCCTCGATCAGGGCGGCTGTCAGCGACTCGGCCTCGGCGACGCGGTGGGCTGCGGTCGCCTGCTCGGTCGCCGCGCGTGCGCGGACCGAGGCCAGCTGGCCCCCGGCAACGGCCACCTGTCCTGCGGCACCGGCCTGGGCGGCCCGGTTGCGCCGGAAGACGGGCAGCTCCCAGGCGACCGCCGGGCCGACGAAGACCTGGCCGTCCTCGACCTCAGCGAAGACGCCGACCGTGAGGGGCGGCAGGGCGGCAGCCCGCTGCGCACGGTGCTGGGCTTCGGCGGCTCGCAGGCGCTCCCCAGCGGCGGAGACGTCAGCCCGCTCCTGGGGTCCTCTGCCGGTCGCGGCCGGGGCCGCCGAGAGGGCGTCGGAGACCAGGTCCGCCGAGGTCACCGGACGACCCGTCGCGGCGGCGAGCGCTTGGAGCATGGCCGCTTCGGCCTCCCGGGCCTGGAGCAGGTCGGCAGCGGCCTGGACCTCGGCCAGCCTGGCGATCCGCAGGTCCAGGGCCGAGGCCTCTCCCTCCTCGTGCAGGCGCACCACGGCCTGCCCCAGGTGAGCGGCCAGCGACACGCGCTCCTGGGCGACCCGGACCTGTCCGGCCGCGACCACTGCCGCGGCGTAGGTCCGACGGGCTTCGGCGGCAGCCTCCAGGCGGGTGCGCGCCAGAGCCACTTCGGCTGCGTCGAGCGCCGCCCGTGTCGCGGCCCGCTCGTGCAGGCCGGCGCCGGAGAGAGAGAGGGGCAGGCCGAGCTCCGCCCCGGCACGGGAGCGGTCGAAGCTGGCTGCGATGGCGAGCTCCGGGTTGCCGAGGAGCAGCGCGGCTTCGCTTGCCGCGCCGCGGGAGCGGTCGAGCGCGGCCTCGGCCTGGAGGACTGCGGTGTGGGTCTGGAGGGCGGCCGCGACGGCGGCCTCGGGGGTCAGGGGCGCAGAGGGCGGTGCTCCAGGGTCGCTGGCCCAGCACGGGACAGCGATCCAGGAGACGACCCACAGCAGCGCACACCCGATCCCCCTCGAGAGGGGAAGGGACATGGAGATGGCTCGAGCACAGGTGGAGGTTCGGGCTCAGGCGGATCGCCGCCGGGCCCGGGAAGTCCAGGGAGTGCTCAGGCGATCGGAGGGGGGGTCGGAGGGCCGTTGGCCCAGTTGGTCGGCACGTCTTCGACCCAGGTGGGGCGCGTGCCGTCAGGAACGAGAGGGGGCGGCACGGCGGTGTCGCCGCTGGGCAGGATGGCGGGCGCCGAGACGTGGCAGCCACAGCGGTGGGCGATCGGCGTGCAGCCGTGCTCCTCGTCGAGGCCCTGGTGGCTCTCGGCGTGCTGGTCCACCTCGTGCTGCTCGCTGTGCGGCAGGTGGCCGTCGTGCACGAGGTGCTCGATGCTCTCGACCAGCTCCGGCAGGCCGGGCAACATCGAGACCACCACGAGGAGGGTCACCAGCCGGCGGAGCAGTGGGCGCTTGCGCATCGGGCTCACCCTATCGGATGTCGGGCGGAGGGGCGGCGAGCATCACTCCTCCCCCTTGCCCCACGGCCGGTCCTCGTGGCGCTCGCCGTGACAGGTGCCCGTGCAGCGCGGGGTGCTCCCGGACTCGTCGATGTCCATCTCGGCGGCGTCGGGGACATCGATGAGCACCGTGCCGTTGACGTGCTCGACCGGGTCCAGGATGTTGCCGTCGTCGTCGGCCACCGACTCGTGGCAGTGGCGACAGGTGTAGTCCAGGTTCAGGTGGTGAGCGTGCTTGCCGGACATCGCCTTCATGGCGTCCCGGTCGGACTCGGGACCGGCGTGGCAGGCCCCGCAGGCGACCGTGTCGCCGACCGCGACCGTGCCGTTGTGGCCCTGGCCATCGCCGTGGCACCAGGCACTGCTGCAGCTCTGTGCCCCGGCGTCCCAGGTGGCCTGGGCGGCGCTGCCCCCGCTGAAGTCCACCTCGGCGACTGCGGCGGTCGCGTCGGAGACCAGGAAGTGGCCGGGGTCCAGGGCGTGGGTCGGCGTGACGTGACAGGCCGTGCAGGCCAGGGCCGCCTTGAGCGCCGAGTCCTGGACGTGCACCGGGTGGGGAGAGAAGCTCAGGGTCCCGGGGTCGCTCTGATCGTCGATGTCCTCGGGGGGTGCCCCCGTCCCGTCTTCGACGCCCCCGTGGCAGAAGGTGCAGTCCTGGGGCCAGCCCTCGGCGTGGCAGTCGTCGCAGCTCGGCGCGCTCCCGGCGCCGTGCAGGTCCGCGCCGTGGCAGGCCGTGCAGTCCTCGGCCTGGTGCTTGGCCGCCAGGCCGTGGACCCCCGGGGCCTCGAAGCCCTCCGGGTGGTAGGCCTCCGGAGCCGTGTCGGTGGTGATGTCGCTGTCCTGACGGCCGGTGGGCTGGGTCGCCGACCCGGTGTCCGTGGGGCCGACCGTCGGAGGCGGCGGCGCGTCGCCGCCGCCGGAGCAGGCGCACAGAAGGGCCAGCCACAGCATCACGCCTCCGGCTCGATCACGTCGAGGAGATTCAAGCACATCAAGTCCTCTTGCCCTGGCAGGTTGCAAGAGGAGGCCAGCTCGGTGTTGGACGCCTCCAGGAGCGCGAGCACGATCATGGACAGGCCCGGTCGAGACCCGGACAAGATACCCCCAGGGGGTAAGTTGAACACAAACGTTCCCTCGCTGACCCTGCGACATGCACCGACGCCTCCTGCTTCTCGCCGCCTCCCTCGTCGTCCCCAGCGCCCTGGCCCACCAGGGCCACGTCGACCCGGCGAGCGTGACCGACCCCCGCGATCACGCAGCGCTGCCCTGGGTCCTGCTCGCTCCTGGCCAGGGCCTCGACCTGCCGCTGTCCGACGCGCTGGTGCCCGGCGGCCTGCGCTTCCAGGGCGACGTCGTGCTCGGCCTGGACCTGACGGCCCGAGGCCCCGCGGACGCGGCACGGCTCATCGAGGCGTGGCCCGGTGCGGCGGGCAGCCTGTGGATCGAGCGCCTGGCCTGGTGCACCGGCGCGGTCCAGCGGTCTCTGCGCAAGGCCCGGACGCCGGCGCTGTCGGTCGTGTTGCTCGGGCCCGGGGAGCCAGGCGACCTGGCCTGCATCGCCCAGGCCTCGGCGCGGGCACTCCACGTGGGCCTGGAGGTGCCCGGGCCCGGAGACGCCGAGCTGCTCGGCGGCCTGAAGAACCTGCGCAGCGTGGGCGTTCCCGACGGGCACCCCGGACTGGCGCTCGACGAGGGCGTCCGCACCGTCACCCTCGGGGCCCGAGCGACCGTCGACGCGGGCGGCCCGCCCCGCCACCACGCGCCAGGGGACGCCGGGGCACTGGTCCGCCTGACCGAGTCCGGGGCCCTGGTCGTCGGACTGGACCTCTCGGGGGCCGAACTCTCCGAGCGCGACCTCGCCGCGCTGGCGGGCTTGCCCCTGCTCGAGGACCTCTCTCTGGCGGGCCTTCCCCTCGCGGCCCTGCCCGCCGGCCTGGACGAGCTCCCGGGGCTGAGGCGCCTCGACCTCTCCGGGACCGGCCTGGGACTCGCCGACCTGCCCGCAGCCTGGCCGGGCCTGACCGACCTCGCGGTCCGTGGGGCCCCCCTCCGGCGCCGCGACCTGGCCGACCTCGACGAGCGCCTGCCGGACCTCACGCGACTCGACCTGCGCGGCACCCGCCTGGCGCCCGTGCTGCCGGGCGTGGAGGTCCTCACCGGCCCCCTCCCCTCCGACCCCTGAGCTCCCGAGGCGCCCATGGAATCCGCCCTGCCGAACCTGCATCCGGCCCTGATCCACCTGCCGCTGGCGGCGATCCCGCTCGCCTTGCTGCTCGACGGGGTCGCCGTGGCCACCCGAGCCCTGTGGCTCGACCGTGCGGCGGTCCTGCTCTGGCTCACCGGGGCGCTGGGAGCGGCGGCGGCCGTGCTGAGCGGCCGTGACGCGGCGGACGGGCTCGCGGCGATCCCGGCCGAGGCGGAAGCCCTGCTCGGAGCTCACAGCGATCTGGCGCACCAGGTGCTCTTCGCCCTCCTGGCATTCGCCGCGGTTCGCGCGGTCCCCACCCTGAGGGGTGCTGCCCCCCGGTCCCCCGCTCGCGTGGGGCTGTTGCTGGTCGGCGCAGGCCTGCAGGTGCCCCTGGTCATCGCCGCGGATCGCGGCGGGTCCCTGGTCTATGACCACGGTGTGGCCGTGGCCGTCGCGGAACAGCCTCCGCCGCCGACCCCCGAGCCCGTGGTCACCTCACCGGATGACCCACCAGACACTCGCCTGATCCAGGACGCGCACGGCGGCCTGGTGTGGGCACCCGCCGTCGGGGACGGCGCGGCGCTGGGCACCCTGCTGACCGCCGCAGAGGGCGGGAGCCTGGGGGCCCTGTCCGCCCTCGATCCCCCGGACGCAGCGGGCCTGCGGGTCCAGGTCGACGGCGGGGGACTCCTGCTGCTGCCCGGGGCCTTCGGAGACGTCGAGGTCCAGGCGGTGCTGGACATCGCGGAGTTCGACGGCACCGTCGGGCTGGGCCACCACGTGCACGGGGTGGACGACCACGACCTGTTCACCCTCGGCAGCGATGGCACCGCGCGGCTCGCCCAGACCCAGGCCGGGTCCGTCCAGATCCAGGCCGCCGCCAAGGTCGACCCGCCCACTGCCCTGGACCTGCGCGTGCGGGCCTCGGGCAGCCACCTGAAGGGGTACCTGGGCGAGGCCCTCGCCGTGCACGGACACGTGGCGCCGACCGGCCCGGGGCGCGTCGGCCTGTGGCTCGACGGCCAGGGCGTCGTGGTCGTTCACCAGGTGCGGGTGACGCCCCTCTGACCCGGGCTGTCACGCTCGGGCGGTCGCTCAGGGGACCGTCTCGGGTCGGGTCGCCAGCACCAGGGTGGTGGGCGCGGGGCTGCCGTGGCCGTGGCCTTCGACGACCTGGGACCTCTGGATCACCAGTCCCTCGAGGTCCGCCGCGACCTCGGCCGGCACGCTGAGCATGGCTGCGACCTCGGCCCGGTCGGCGTCGGTGGGCTCGGTGTCTCCGAGACTGTGGGCCAGGAAGAGGTCGATCTTGTCGACGTCGCTGCGGTCGTGGCCGACGAAGAGCAGGCGCCCGCCCGGCGCCAGCAGCGCCGCTGCCCTGTGGAGCAGGTCCCGCCTCTCCGCACCCGAGAGGTGGATGTAGAAGAGCGTGACCAGGTCGTAGGTCTGCTCTCCGCGGTACTCCCGCAGGTCGCCGACCACGAAGTCGACCTCGACGCCGGCACCCCCGGCCCGCTCCCGCGCCGTGCCCAGGGCCACGTCGGCGAAGTCCACCGCCCGCACCTGCCAGCCCCGCTGGGCCAGCCAGATGGCGTTGCCGCCCAGTCCGCAGCCGAGATCGAGCGCACGGCCCGGCGCGAGCGGGGCCGCGACCTCCACGAGGAGCGCGTCCGGCCCCTCTCCGTGGTGCGGTCGGTCCTCGCCTTCGCCATGGTGGTGGTGGTCGTGGTCGTGCCCGTGCTCACCCTGGCCCGACCACATCGCGTTCCAGTCGTCTCTCTCCATGTCCGTCCCTCCGGGAGCCCAACATCCTCGGCACTCCTATTCCTCCGGGACCAGAGTGAGGGCGGGTCGACGGAGATCGGGGTGCCGGTTGGACAGCGGGCCGGGGCGTCGGCGTCGCAGGTCCCGTCGATCCGCAGGGCTTCGGGGTCGAATCTGGCCTGGAAGTTGCACAACGGTCCAGGCGAAGCCCAGGCCCGCACCATGACCCTCCTCCTCCTCAGCCTGCTCACCGCGTCCCCTGCCCTGGCCGACGACCCCTGCGACCCCAAGGTCGCCGACCTCGGCGTCGTGCGCGATCTCCAGGGCCTCCTCCAGGCCATGCCGCTCCCCCCCGAGGGCCGGCCGCCGGCCACCGAGAAGCCCCTGGACACCCAGGTCGCCGACTGGAAGGACCGCATGGCGGACTGGGACGCCGAGACCCTGGACCACCAGCTCCGGGTCTGGACCAACGCCCTGGCCGCGAACAAGGACACCTGGGACCGGGGCATGTACCGGAACGTGCTCGCGGCGGCGCTGGCGGCCGCGGAGACCTTGGGCGAGCTGGTGCACGACAACGGGCACAACTACAGCGACGCGAAGCGCCAGTTCCGGCGGACCTCGACCGCCCAGCTCGAGCGGGCGCTCGACGGCTTCGACAAGACCCTGGCGGACTCCGAGGCGCGCCAGACCTGGGCGTCCCAGCTGGAGCAGGGCGGCAAGGACCTGAGCGACGGCGTGATCCAGGTCGAGCTGTTGCGCCAGGAGCTGAACCGGCGGGAGCTGGGCGAGGGCGGCGGCGTGCCGGGCGCGGTCTCACAGGTCTCGAAGGCCGAGCAGGGCGCGGTCGAGGAGATCCTGCACGAGGTCCTCAACGGGGACTACGACCTCGAGAAGGGCTTCTCGGGCACCCACGGCGACTGGGAGGTCCAGGTGCTCTCGCCGGGCGTCAAGGAGCCCAAGTACCTGTACCTGAAGAAGTCCACCGGGGGCTCCCAGGGCGAGATGATCCTGGTCCGGCTGGGCGTGGAGCCCAAGGTCCTCCGGCTGGAGTGGGCCCCGAGCGACGCCGTGAAGGGCGGCATCACCGTGGCCGGCGCCGAGGGCACGGCCAGCGTGAGCAACCGGGGCGTGGAGCTGAAGGCCCTGGCCTACATCGGCAAGGGGGATCTGCAGGTCGGCGTGGTGACGGTCAAGGGCTACGCCGGCGGCATCGGCTTCCGGCTCTCGGCCAAGGACGGCAAGGTTTCCATCGGCGCGGTGGCCGGCGTGGGCGGCGAGGTCCAGATCGACGTGCTGGGCATCGCCGAAGGCGCCTGGGCGGCCAACGAGGCCCTGGCCCAGGAGCTCGCCGAGACCGCCACGATCTCCTGGCACGCCGACGAGAACGGCGACTGGGTGCTGCCCAATGGCTCGACCGCGTCCAAGGCCTGGGTCCGGGCGATGATGAACCGCCCCGGGTTCCACGTGCTGCCATGACCCCTGGACGGGGCTCCCCAGCAGCCGCGAGCCCGATAGGGCGACGACACCCGCACCCGCTCGGACGTGGTAGACCTGCGGTCGAGGAGGCAGGGTGTACAGGCCAGGAGACCGGATCGACGCCTGGATCGTCGACGGAGTGCTGGGTCGTGGAGGCATGGGGGCCGTGTATCGGTGCCACCAGGCTGATCTCCCCGACATCAAGGCGGCCGTCAAGGTCCTGCTCCTCGAGGCGCCAGAGGGCTCTGAGTCCCGTTTCGCCCGGGAGGCCGCGGTCCTGGCTCGGCTCAGCCATCCAGCGATCGTGACCTTCCGGCAGATCTCCCTGACGCATCGCCCACCCTTCCTGGTCATGGACCTGGTGGAGGGCACCAGCCTGGACCAGCAGCTCGACCAAGGGCCCGTCCCCCTGGCCCGGGTGATCGAGCTGGGCCTCGCCCTGGCCGGTGCCCTGCAGCACACCCACGAGCAGGGGGTCTGCCACCGCGACGTCAAGCCGGCCAACGTCATCCTGGGCGACGACGGCCGGAGCAAGCTCGTGGACTTCGGCATCGCCCTGGAAGAGGACGGGGTCGCCCTGACCCGCACCGGCATGGTGCCGGGCTCCGCCCCCTACGCCCCGCCGGAGATCTTCCACGACGACGATCTGGACCCGAAGCGCTGGGACGTCTACGGCCTGGGAGTCACCCTGTTCGAGGCCCTCACGGGCCAGCAGGCCTTCGACGGGGGCTCGGGCTCACTGGAGCGCCAGCTCGCGCGCATCGTCATGGCCAAGCACGGCCACCAACCTCTGGATCCGGGTCAGGGTGTGCCCGGCCCGATGCGAGAGCTCATCCAGGACATGACGACGAGCGATCCGGACGACCGCATCCAGGCGATGTCCGAAGTCGCGCGGCGGCTGCGGCGGGTGCAGCGTCAGCTCGGTGCGGCGCCGGAGGCCAACCCCACGCTGTCGCCGTCGCACACCCACGACCTGGCGCCTGAGCGGCGGGTGATCAGCACGCTCGCCCCCCGATCCGAGGCGCCAAGGCAGCAGCCGCCCCCGCCCACGGCGTCAGACACAGGAGCGGTCTCCTGGCCTCCTCGCCCGTCCTGGCACCTGCCCTCCGCCGGGGCCCTCGCGCTGCTGGGTCTCGGAGGCCTGGGGTGGACCCTGATCAGCGACCGCAACCCCCAGACCAGGGTCGATGTCCAGACCGACGAGCCCGCGGTCCGTACGGTCGAGGTCCAGGTCTCCGGACCGCCCGCCGACCTGGAGGTCCGGGTCAGCCTGGGCGGCGTGGCCCCGACACGTCAGGCCGGAGGGGTGGCCACCTTTGAGGGCGTGCCGCTCGGCACCGCGCGGATGGTGGCAGCGACAGGCGCCCCATGCCACGTACCAGACTGTCCCGGCCAGGGCTGCCCAGAGGCGTGCCTCCACACCGAGCAACAGGTCCACGTGGTAGAGGGCCAGGACACGCTCCGGGTCGCCACCGAGCTGGTGCTGCCGACGCCCCGTCCGGTGACCCGGGGAGAGTTCGCCCGCTGGGTCGGCGGGAACCCGGACTGGGCGCCGGCCGCCGCGCGGGGCTCGTCGAGAGCCGGCGGGAGCTACCTCAAGGACTGGCACCACGGACGACCTCGCGCAGAAGACCGGGAGGCCCCGGTGGTCTGGGTGAGCGGCCACGCGGCACAAGCCTACTGCGCCGACCGCGGGGGGCTGC
>CAZUHI010000100.1:0-16321 GCA_964620495.1 uncultured Rickettsiales bacterium
TGATGAAGAGAGACTATTGGGGAGACGCACAGCGATCAACCCCCGAAATCGCTGCATTCGCATGCCCCCCGCAAACACCCGCGAGACCGCGGGGAAATCGCCGACGAGTTGGTTTCACAAGCTTTCCAGCACCCTCCGGACAGGAACTGATCGAAGGACGTCTCGCCGGCGAGGTCGCGCAATGTGTCGGCTCGATCGGTGCAGTCACCGAGAATGACTCTAGAATCCGGGGCCATGAACTCCGCGTTCATCCTCAAGAACGCCCTCCTGCGGGGGGGAGCCCTCCTGGCGCTCCTCTGGGCGGTCGCTTGCAGCCCGATCGAGGGCCCCCCGACGCTCGAGCCCGCCGAGGGATCTTCGTCGGGCTACTACCCCGTGCTCGCCACGCTCCCGACGACCGTGGACCCCACGCAGATCCTCGAGGTCCGCGTGGGCGACGTGCGGGCCTACTCCGTCACCCTCGAAGCCGACGACCGCCTGCGATTCTTCGTCCAGGGCTCCCCCGCGCCGGGGCCCGCGGACGTCGTGCTCCTCACGCGCGCAGGCGCGATCACCCTCGACGCGCCCTTCACGTACCTGCCCCCCGTGGGCGGCGCGGACGGCCCCCTCGCGCGCCCCGCGGCCTTCGGCGCGTCTCTCACCCAGGGCGTCCAGAACGGCGTGCCCACCCACCGATCGATCACGGTCGGGCCCGCCGCGCAGCTGGCGCGCGCCATGGGCGCTTGGATGCCGCTCCCGCTGTTGGTCCCCGACCTCCTCCCGGAGATGCGACCGCAGGACATCGGTCCTCCCCCGGACTGCGCGGCCCCCGGGGTGCGCGGGTTCGTCAGCGACGCGGCGTCCGGGATCATCGGCACGCTGGTCGACCCCTTCACGGGAGAGTTCGCGTTCGGGCTCGGGCGGGTCGATCCCGAGCTCGCGCCCCACAACGTCGCGGTCGGGGGGTTCCGCATCGGGGACACCCTGCGGGGTCCGGACCCCGACGGGTTCGACCTCAACTTCTTCGGGCACCTCGTGCTCGAGCCGGACGCGACGCTGGCGGCGCCCATGGAGGTCGATCAGATCACGCTCCTGGAGGCGATCGAGCCGACGCTGATCGTGACCACCGACCTCTACGGCAACGACGTCGTCAACTCGATCCTCGACGCGCAGATCGACCTCGACGCCCTCACGCCGATCGAAGACGTGCAGCGCGATCTGGAGGAGATCCTCGCCCGCCTCTCCGCGACGGGCGCGGAGGTCTTCGTCTCCGACCTGCCGCGGCCCTCGATCCTCCCCGCGTCGGCGCCCCTCGCAGGGCCCGACCTGGACGCCGTGGACGCCCACGCCGCCGCCCTGGACGCCCTCCTGCACGCGACCGCGGCGGAGTACGACAACGTGCACGTCGTCCTCGGCCACGACCGCACCGAGGAGCTGGTCGCCGACGGCGTGGACGTAGCCGGGCACCACCTCACCGCCGAGCGATTCCGAGGCCTCCTCAGCATGGACGGCCTGCACTTCAGCGACACCGGGTACGCCCTCACGGCGCAGCTGTTCGCGGACGCGATCAACGACGTGCTGGGCACCGACATCCCGCCCATCGGTCTCGCCCCGATCGTCGCGGCGGACCCGAGCTCCATCGACGCGGTGGTCGCCGCAGGCATCGACCCGGAGGCCTGCGACTGAGTCGGCGCCGGGCTACCCGCGCGGAGGCACCTCGATCGGCTCCATGGCACCCCACCGGGCGCCGACCTTCGCGGTGACCCTCAGCGGGACCCGCAGGTCGTAGGTGCCGCGCATCGCCTCCACGGTGACCCGAAGCACGTCGTCGAGCTGGTGGGTGGGGACCTCGAAGAGGACCTCGTCGAGCATCTGCAGGACGGGGAACGCGGTGAGACGCGCCTCCCGCAAGGCCCGGTCGGTGGCGAGGAGCGCGCGCCGGGTGACGTCGGCGACGGACCCCTCGTGGGTGGCGCGACGGCCGACGCGGTCGGCGTAGGACCGCAGCGCGTTGTCGAGCGAGTCGAACCCCGCCACCTGCTGCCGACGCCCCGCGATCGTCTCGATCCATCCGTGTTCCCGGGCATTCGCGACCTCCCCGTCCTGGAAGTCGCGCACGCCGGAGTAGTGGTCGAAGAAGCGCGCGATGATCCGCTTCGCCTCGGCCGCGTCGACCCCCAGCTGCAGGGCCAGCGCGCTCGCTCCCTGGCCCGCGAACGTCGCGAAGTTGGTGACCTTGCCCATCTGGCGCTGCTCGTGGGTGAGGGCGTCCGGGTCCACGTCCAGCACCGCGGCGGCCGTGATCCGGTGCAGGTCGGCGCCCTCGGACAGGGCCTTCACGAGCTCCGCGTCCCCGCTGAGGTGGGCGAGCACGTAGAGCCCGAGCTGGTCGTAGTCGACGGACAGGAGCGTGCGGCCCTCCGGGGCGTGGAACGCGTGGCGGATGCGGTTCATCTCGGGCGTGCGCCCGGGGACGCGGCCGAGGTCGGGGCTGGAGACGATCACCCGGCCGGAGAACGAGCGCGCGTGGTGGAACGTCGCGTGGATGCGCCCGTCGGCGTCGATGGCCCGGGTGAGGGCGTCGGTCCACGTGGAACGCAGCCACTTCACCAGCCGCCAGCGCATGACCAGCGGGACGATCGGGTGAGCCCCTTCGATGCGTTCGAGAGCCGAGGTCGCGGTGCTCCAGCCCGTCTTCGTCCGCTTCATGACGGGCAGGCCGAGGTCTTCGTAGAGCACCGAGCCCAGCTGCTTCGTGGACCCGACGTTGAACTCCCGCCCGGCGAGCGCGTGGATCTCCCCCTCCAAGTCGGCGCCCAGCGCCTTGAAGTCCTCGGCCGACCTCGCCAGGTCCGCCGCGTCGCAGGCGAACCCCCGCCGCTCCATGCGGGCGAGCGTCTCCCCGAGGGCCATCGCCTCCTCGAGCCGCGCCGCGTCGAGGCCGGGCGCGAACCGTCGCCACAGCGCGTCCGAGGCCGCCGCCCAGGGACCCCAATGAGCCGCGACGTCCTCCGATCCCATGGCCCCCCAGCGCTTCCGGGCGCGACCGACGCCGCGGGTGACGTCGACCTCGGGGACGGCCCGGTGCAGGACCCGGCGGGCGATGCGGTCGAGGTCGTGGGGGGCGAGCCCGGTGGGGTCGGTGAGGTGGGAGCCGACCTCCGAGTCGCCGACCACGCCGCGCAGGGCGATCCCCCGACGCGCGACGGCGACGCGCAGCGACTTCGTGTCGTGGCCGACCTTCTCCTTCCCCGGGTCCTCGAGCCAGGACCGGACCTCTCCGAGCAGGTCGACGGGGACGTAGCCGGCGACCTCGGCGGCGGCGAAGACGAGCCCCACCAGAGCCCCCCGCGCGGCCGACGGGTCCTCGGTCACGGCGAGGACGGCGGGGGCCCCCTTCAGAGCGAGAAGCAACGACGCCACGTCCTCCCTGGACTCGCAGACCCGGGTCTCGATGCGTGGGCCCGCGGCCTCGAGGAGGTGGTGGAACCCGAGGCGGCCGTACAGCGCGTTGAGGTCCGCGGCGTCCGGAGCCGTCCACGAGAGGTCGCCCCAGGGCATGGGCAGGGGACGATCGCGATCCAGGGTGGCCCGAGCGAGCTGCACGCGCGCGTCGTCCAGCGACGCCCGCAGCGCCTTGCCGGTGCGCCCCTCGAGCGCTTCCGGATTCTCCAGCGCCTCCGCCGGCGAGCCGTGGGCGGTGATGAACTCCGTCGCGCCCTTCTTGCCCACGCCCTTCACGCCGGGCAACGCGTCGCGGTCGCCGACCAGCGCGAGCCAGCCGGCCACCACGTCGGGCGGCACCTCGAAGCGCTTGCGGACGAGCTCGGGGGTGTAGCGGACGCGCTTGTAGGCGTCGTACCACCACACGTCGCCGGTCACGAGCTGGGCGAGGCGCTTGTCGCTCCCCACGACCACCACGTCGAGGCCGTCGTCCCGGGCCGCCTGGACGTACGAGGCGACCACCTGGATCGACGCCGCGGCCTTCACCGATCGGACGCCGTGCCCGGCGAGCACCTCGGGGAACAGCTCGTGCTGCGCGGGCAGCGAAGGCGGCCACCCCTTCGTCGCGGGGTCGGCCTCGAACACGGCGACTGCGCGGGCGGGCTCCTTGAAGGCGATCGCCCGACGCAGGGCGCCCACGGCCGCGGCCAGCGCCCCGGCCGGGTCCCCGGACACCTGCGATCCGGTGAACAGCAGGTGCGTCGCGTGCACGACGAGGGCGCGATCGGCCATCGCCGGATCCTGACACGGCTCGGGACGGTCGACGACTCAGGTCATGAGATCCCGACTGCGGAACCGCACCCAGCCGAGCACGAAGGCGATGGCCGAGCCGGCCACCAGCAGAAGGGTGTTCACGACGCTGAAGTCGCTGTTCATCGGGTTCTCGGCCATGTACCAGCCCACCGGCGAGACGGTGCCCATCCAGTCCATGTCGATGGTGGGGCCGATCGCATTGAGCATCCACCCGACGACGGCGAGCCCCGCCCCCGTCCCGAGGGCCACCACCCTGCGCCCCGTCGCCGCGCCCACCGCGAACGTGATCGTGCCGAACAGCCCGCCCACCAACCACAAGCCGAGCGTGGCGCCGAGGAGGTCCACGACCGGCACGTCCATCCCCAGCGCGAGCGACACGCCGAAGGTCGCGACGAAGAGGCCGACCACCAGGAGGGTCGTCTGGCACCACAGCGCGGCGGCGCGCTCGGTGTAGATGGTGCGACGGGACACCGGGCTCGTGAGCTCGAGCTCGAGGGCGCCGTCCTCCTCCTGCCCCGCGATCAGCCTTCCGGCGTTGCCGATGGCGAAGACGAGCAGCAGGGCGAAGGCGATGAGGCCGTACACCGCCGAGCCGATGTAGCCCGACGCGGTGCCGATGTCGTCGTAGCCCATGATCTCCATGAACTCGGGCGGGAAGGCCTGGAGCATGTCGTCCAGGTCCATCTTCTCCATCCACGGGAAGACGCTCGTGTACATGGCGGACACGCCCGCGAGGGCCAGCACCCACAGCGCGATCGGCCGCTTCCGACTCGAGAGGATGCGACGGAGGATGGGGGCGCTCATGCGTCGCTCCGGTACTGGTCCATGAACAGTTCTTCGAGCGTGCGGTCCTGGGCGGCCCACCCCACCACGGTGTGGGCGGCCGCCGCCTTGAGCAGCGCGTCGGGCGAGCCCCGGAGGACCGCCCGCAAGGTCCGCCCCTGGACGGTGACCTCCGAGATCCCTTCCAGGCCGTCGAAGGCCTCCCGGGGGACGTCGCCCGCGAAGGTCAGCTCGACGTGCTGGCCCGCCCGATGCCGCAGCTCGGCGACGTTCTCGGTCTCCACGATGCGGCCCTCTCGGATGATCGCGACCCGACCCGCGACCACCTCGATCTCGCCCAGGATGTGGGACGACACGAACGCCGTCGCGCCGTCCGCCGCGGCCTCCTTGATCAGGGTCAGGCAGACCTGCTGAAGGAGCGGATCCAGCCCGGAGGTGGGTTCGTCGAGGATGAGCAGCTCGGGCGTGTGCATGAAGGCCTGGACCACCCCGACCTTCTGCTTGTTGCCCTTCGACAGGCCCCGGAACGGGCGATCCAGATCCAGGCTCAGCCGCTCCGCGAGGGGCTCGATGCGGTCCGTCCCGGCTCCGTCGCGCAGGTCCGCGAGGTACTCGAGGTGCGCCCGCGCCGTCTGCTTGCCGCCCATGTTCAGCTCGCCCGGCAGGTAACCGATGCGCGACCGCAGCTCCGGGTGCGCGGCGAGGTCCCGGGTGCCCAGCACCTCGGCGTGCCCCGACGTGGGTCGCAGGAGGTCGAGCAGCACGCGGATGGTGGTGGACTTGCCCGCGCCGTTGGGCCCGATGAAGCCGAAGACCTCGCCGACCTCCACCCGCAGGTCCACGCCGTGCAGCGCGCGGAACGACCCGTAGTCCTTCACCAGGTTCTCGACGACGATCGCGGCGCTCATGAAACCTCCAGCCGGAGAACCCTACTCCTCCTGCGTCACCCCACGCCGACGATGCGCAGGGTCGCGGCCGTCGCCGACGCCACCAGCACCACCACCAGCATCGGGGCCCGCAGCAGCACCGCGATCACCGCCGCCGCCACGCCCGCCGTCCGCGCGTCCGCCTCCACCACGTCCCCCATGTGGAAGGCCCCCAAGCACCGCCGGCATGGCCGCAGGGAGGACGGCTTCCAGGCCCCAGGCGGCGGGGTCGTCCACGAGCGTGCCGAGCCACGCGCCGAGGAGACTCCCGAGGTTCCACAGCACGAAGATCGACACCCCGCAGGCCCAGTACGCCCGCGCCGCGGCGTCCGGTTCACGCTCGGCGAGGGCCATCGCCGCCGACTCGTCGATGAGCAGGTGAGCCGCCGCCACCCGCCGGGGCGCGCCCCGCCGAGCAGGGGCCCCACCGCCGCGCCGAACCCCACGTAGCGGAGGTTCTGGAGGAGGCCCCCGAGCACCGCCGCGACGAGCGCGCCCCCCGCCCCCCAGCACCCCGAGCACGGCGAACTGCGCCGCCCCCGCGAAGACGAACAGGGACATCGCGGCGATCTTCCCCAGCCCCACTCCGGACGCCGACGCCAGCGCGCCGAAGGAGCTCCCGATCAGGCCGCAGGTCACCGCGATCGGCAGCGATCTCCTGACGCCGCCGCGCTGGTCGGGGTCGTGGCCGAGAACGTCAAGGCGTTGCGCGGGGCCAAGGGCCTGAGCCTCAGCGAGCTCGCGACCCGGGCGGGGCTGGGCAAGTCGACGATGTCCCAGCTCGAGGCGGGCAAGGGCAACCCCAGCATCGAGACGCTGCTCGCGGTCGCGGCCGCCCTCCAGGTGCCGTTCGGCCAGCTCGTGGAGCCCGTCGCCCCGCGGGTGCGGGTCATCCGGTCGGGGCAGGGCATCCACGTGGACGCCGAGAGCAGCGCCATGCACGTGGAGCTGCTCACGAGCAGCAACCGACGGGGGTCCTTCGAGCTCTACGTCCTCGAGTCCGAGCCCGGCGCCGCCCACGCCGCCGCGCCCCACGTCCAGGGGGCGGTCGAGCACCTGCTGATCCTCTCCGGGCGCATGCGCGTGGGCCCCGCCGACGGCGCCGTGGAGGTCGGCCCCGGGGACCTCGCGACGTTCGCGGGCGACGTCGACCACCGCTACGAGACGCTGGAGCCCGGCACCCGCGCCGTCATGCTGATGGAGTACGAGTAGCCGAGACGAAAAGTCTCCAAATCGCTTCCTACTCGACGAGGACGGAGGAAAACCGAGACTTTTCGTCTCGCCCGGTTCGGGCGCATGACCTACCGTTCGGCGATGAAGACCCTCTCGGCCCTCCTGGCGGTCCTCGAGGCGGGCTGCACGCCGCCGCTGGACGGGAACCGCGTGGAGCAAGCCGGGGACGGCCTCCGCGCGTGGAGCGCGAACCGCGGCGCCGCGATGCGGGCCGAGTGGAACCTCCCATGACGGGCCGTGTGCTCACCGCCGCCGCGATGCTGCTCCTCCTCGTCGCGGCCTGCCCCTCCCCCGAGCCCGCCGACGAGCCGGACCGGCGCGAAGGGACCGACGCGGGCGACTGCGCGGACGGCGCGGACAACGACTCGGACGGCCTGTTCGACTGCGAGGACGAGGGGTGCGCGGGGGCTCCCGATTGCACCGGAGACGACGACGACGCCGCGGACGACGACGACGCCGGGGACGACGACGATGCCGGGGACGACGACGACGCGGTGCCCGTCTGCGAGCCCGACGACGCCGAAGACAACGACACGATGAAGACGGCCACGCCCGCGAACCCCGGCACCACCGAGGGCCTCACCGCGTGCCCGGGGGACGCGGATTGGTACGAGATCTCCGGGGCGGGCGCGGACGACCTGACGGTGACCACGCTCTCGAACGCCGCCGACGGGGACATCGATCTGCGGCTGCTCGAGGCCGACGGCACGGAGGTCCGGGTAGGCGCCGAGGTGAAGGACGGCGACACCCTCGAGTACCGCCTGCTCGCCGACGGCTCCGTCTTCCTGGAGGTCCTCCTCGGAGAGGAAGAGGACGCGCTCCCCGGGGCCGCCTACGACCTCGAAGTCGTGGTGACCCCGTCGGGCTTGACTCCCTGCGTGGAGGACGGGCTCGAAGAGAACGACGACCTCGCCACCGCCACGACCTTCGCCATCCCGTCGCTCGTGGCCGCCCAGTCCTGCGAGCTCGACGACGACTGGTTCGTGTTCAACATCGCCCAGTCCCAGGCCGTGTTCTTCGATCTGCAGTTCAGCCACGCCGAGGGCAACCTGGACCTGTTCCTGTACGACGAGACCGGCACGCTGATCGTCGACGCGCTCTCCACCACGGACAACGAGTTCCTCAACGAGTACTTCATGAGGACCGGCGACTACTACCTGCGGGTCTCCCTGACGGCCGACGCGGGGCTCGCCCTTGGAAACTCGTACACTCTCGAAGCGAGCGTCCCCTGACGACCCCGGAGGTCTCCATGTTCCGAAGCGTACTTCTCTCCGCCGTCCTCCTCATCGGCCTCGTCTCCATCGCCGGCTGTCCTCCCACGGACGACGACGACACGGCCGGGACCGACGACGACGACGCCACCGACGACGACGACGCCACCGACGACGACGACGCCACCGACGACGACGATGCGGTGGACGACGACGACGCCACCGACGACGACGACGCGGCGCCGGTGGGCTCCTGCCGGTTCCTGCTCGACACGACGGTCGCCGCCTGCCAGCCCTCCACCGAAGAGGACTGCGACCCCAAGGGCGCGCCCAAGAGCCTCACGATCGAGTGGAGCGCCGAGGCCTGCCCCGCGAACGAGTCGGCGAGCTGCCTCACCGACGAGGGCGAGGACTGGCTGTACTACCTCGACCAGTCGAACGTGGAGCTCCACACCCGCTGGTGCGAAAACTGCGAGTCGGACATCGAGCCCGCCGGCTACTGCGACGACAACCGCGACGGCTGACCCCGCCGCAGGGCCTCACTCACAGGGGGAGACCCGCTCCAGCGCGATGGCTCGGATCTCCCCGCCGCCGGTGTAGAGCGCCTCGACGTTCGAGCCGTCCAGGTTCGCGCGCCCGATGCGGGTGGCTCCGCGCAGGTCCGCCCAGTAGATCTTCCCGCCCGCGGGATCGACGGCGATGTGCTGCGGCGTGTCCAGGCCCTGCGCCGAGGTGAGCAGCGTCTCGACGCTCGAGCCGTCCAGGTTCGACCGCCGGATGGCGTCCTGCCCGCCGCTGTTGCCGTACTCGGACCAGTAGAGCTTCGCGTCGCGGTGATCGACGGCCACGCCGTTGCCGATCCCGGGGGTCGTGTAGAGCGACGTCATGCCGGACCCGTCGAGGTTCGCCCGCGACACCGGGCCGCCGTAGTAGCCGTCCATCCAGTGGATGCGCTCGTTCACGAAGTCGATGTCGATGCCGATCGCGCAGCAGTTCCCGCCCATGCCGAGGCCCGGCAGCACGTCCACGATGTCGCCGCCCCACAGGCAGGAGCGCTGGACCTTCGGGGTGCCCACCTGGTTGGTCCAGTAGAGGTGCCGCGAGAAGGGGTCGATCGCGATGCCGTACGCGTACGGGAGGGCGCCGTGCACCACCTCCCAGCTCGCCCCGGAGAGGGGGCCCCGCTCGATGACGGCGTCGCCGTGGACCCAGTAGAGCTTGTCGCCCGCCAGGTCGACCTCGAGGTCGTCGGCGACCCGCTGCTGGACGGTCGTCAGGTTGCTGCCGTCCAGGTCGATGCGGTGGATGAGGCCCGCCTGGATGTCGCTGAAGTAGATGCCCGTCGGCTCCTGACACGTGGGCAGGACGAACGGGACGACGGCGTCGCACGGGCCGCTGTCGTACGGCCCCCCGACCTCGATCGCGACCTCGGCGACCGCCTCCTGACCCGCCGTGTCCCGGACGGCCACCGCGAGCCCCACGGGACCCTCGGCGAAGAGCGACGTGGTCGAGGAGCGACCGGTCGCGTCGGGCGCGAGGTCCTGGGCGAGGACCGTTCCTTCGTGCGTCCAGGTGACGCGGAGGTCCTCGGAGCGGTCCTCGAGGTCGCCGACGAGCACCTCGAGGGTGACCGGGACGTCGCTGTAGTAGGCCTCGCCGGGCGCGGGGGAGAGGATCGAGACGAACGGCGGCTGGTCCACGGCGTCGTCGTCGTCCACGGCGTCGTCGTCGTCCACCGCGTCGTCGTCGTCCACGGCGTCGTCGTCGTCCACCACGTCGTCGTCGTCCGGGGTGGAGATGCGCGAGTCGGAGCAAGCGACGAGCGGCGCGACGAGAAGGAGTAGGGTCCGGGCGGCGCGCTGCATCTGCGACCAGAATAGATGGGTTCCCGTGTCGTCCTTCTCCGATTTCCCGCTGCTCCCCACCCTCATCGCGAGCCTGGCCGAGCAGGGCATCAAGCACCCCACCGAGATCCAGGCGCGCACGCTGTCCGCGATGCTGTCCGAGAAGTCCGTGGTCGGCGTGGCGGAGACGGGCAGCGGCAAGACGCTCGCCTACGTGCTCCCGATGCTGCACCGCCTCAAGACGCTCGAGCTCGAGGGCTCCGCCGTCGCCGATCCGGGCCGGCCGCGGGGCCTCGTGTTGGTGCCCGGGCGTGAGCTCGGCGAGCAGGTCGGGAAGGTCTTCAAGAGCCTCACCCACGGCACCCGCCTGCGCGTGCGGATGGTGCTCGGGGGGACCCGCAAGCAGATCGCGCGGCAGAGCGTGGCGGGCAAGTTCGAGGTCCTGGTGGCGACGCCGGGACGCCTCGTCCAGCTCCTCGACGGAGGCGAGCTGACCCTGAACGACGTCCGCATGCTGGTCTTCGACGAGGCCGACCAGATGATCGACGAGGGCTTCCGACCCGTCGCCGACCGCATCCTGCGGGAGTGCCCTCGGGACGTGCCCGCGGCGATGTTCTCCGCGACGCTCCCGCAGTCCCAAGACGTGGTCGTGCGCGACCTGTTCCGCGCGGCGCCCCACCGGGTGCGCACGAAGGGCAGCCACAAGCTCGTGCCGACGCTGCGCACCGAGAACAAGGTGGTCGACCGCGGGCGTCGGTGGGACGTGCTCCGGGACCTGCTGGAGGACGACCGCGAGGCCGGAACCCTGCTGTTCGCCAACACGCGCGAGCAGTGCGACGGCATCGCCGCGAAGCTCGATGAGGCGGGCATCCCGTACGCGGTCTACCGGGGGCAGATGGACCGTCGCGAGCGGCGGGCGAACCTCGCGCGGTTCCGCAGCGGCGAGGTCTCCGTGATGCTCGCCACGGACCTGGGCGGCCGCGGCCTCGACATCGAGCGCGTGGACCGCGTCATCAACGTCCACCTGCCCCGCGACATCGACAACTACCTCCACCGCGCCGGACGCACGGCGCGCGCCGGACGCGACGGGCTCGTGGTGAACCTCGTGACCCACCGCGACCGCCCCCTGATCGCCAAGGTGGCGAAGCGGCAAGCGAAGAGCTGACCGAGCCCGAGCACGACGTGGGCGACGTACAGGGTCAGCGCCGTGCGACCGGTGCGGACGAGCGCCGTGAGCACGCCCGGGAAGCGTTCGCGTGCCCACTCGGCATCCCGGCGACGTAGAGAAACAGCGCACGTCGGCCCAGTCGGCGGCGGACGGCGATGGCGTCGGCGTCGTCGGAGGCCACGGCGCGTCGGGCCATCAGCGCCACGCCCACCCCGGCGAGCACCCCGAAGGGGCGCCGATCTTGCCCGCGAGGCCCGTCGCGTGTCTTCTAGGGCATGCGTCTCCCCCTGCTCGCCTCACTGCTGTTCCTGTCGGCCTGTCTCCCGCCTCCACCGCTGGGCCTCGACGACGACGACGTGGTCGCCGACGACGACGACGTAGGCACGTGGGATGGCCTACGCGACGCCGTTGACGCCTCCGAGTTGGAGGACGTGACCGTCTTGATCGGCACCGCCGAGGGGACCGTGTTCGCCCACGACAAGGGGGACGCATCGCCCGACAAGGTGTTGGCCCTGGCCTCGGCGTCGAAGTGGTTGAGCGCGCTGATCACGCTGACCCTGGCGGAAGAGGGCGTGCTCGACCTCGCGGACTCTCCCGCCGACCACCTGGCGTGGTGGACCGACGACCCGAACGACGGCCGCAGCGACGTCACCCTCGAGCAGCTGCTCTCGTTCACGTCCGGCTTCTCCGGAGGCCCGAGCGAGGTGCCCTGCGTGGGCGAGGCGACCACGACCCTGGACGCCTGCGCGCGGACGATCCACGACACCCTGTTCACCTACGAGCCCGGGTCGACGTTCCACTACGGTCCGGCACACCTTCAGATCGCGGCCGCGATGGCGACGTCCACCACCGGAGACCGGTGGAACCGCTTGTTCCGCGACCGGATCGGAGCTCCCCTCGGCCTCGCCCTCAGCACGGGGTTCGCCCTCCCCAGCCTCGAGAACCCCCGCGCCGCGGGAGGCGGGACGGGCTCCGCCGCCGACTACGCCGCGGTCCTCACTGCCCTCGCGGCGGGCGAACTGCTCGACCCGGCGACGGTCGAGCGAATGAGCGCGGACCACACGGGCGACGGCGTGGTCCTCGCGTTCGTCCCCGACGCGGCCGCCGTCGCTCGGACCTGGCACTACGCGCTCGGCTGCTGGCGCGAGTGCGACGGCGACGAGTACACGGAGGCCTGCGACGAACCCGGGGTCCTCTCCAGCCCGGGCGCGTTCGGCTTCTATCCGTGGTGGGACCAGGCCCGAGGGACCTGGGGCGTGCTCGCGACCCAGCTCGTCGGGGGCGACGACGACCGGACGCCCCCCGAGATCACCGTCCCCCTGGGGCAGGCCTGGGCCGAGCTGGCCGCGCAGGCGCTCGGGATCGAGTGACCGCGACCCCCACCGAGTTCCCCCCGCGTGGCCTCCGGGACCCGCCTCGTCGCGTCGGGTAGAACCCGCGCCATGCGCCTCGCCGAACTCTCTCCCCAGGCCTTCTGCGACCACCTCCGCGACCGCGGCATCGACCGTCTCTTCCTCGTCCCGGACGGCGACGGCGTGCGCGCGTCTCATCCGGCACTCGACGACCTGGCCTCCTTCGTCTCGGCGTCCCCGGACCTCGACGGCCACGAGGGCATCTTCGTCCAGCGGTCTCCCACCGGCGTCCTCCAGGCGGGTGTCGTGCACCGGACCTGCCGCGGCCAGGGCGCGGGCGGCCTCCGCATGTGGACGTACGACACCGTCGGCGATCTGCTCACCGACGGCATGCGCCTCGCGCGCGGGATGACCCACAAGAACGCGCTCGCCGGGCTGTGGTGGGGCGGCGGCAAGGGCGTCATGGCGGCGGGCACCGGGGGCGGCGCGCGGTCCGAGATCTATGCCGACTACGGGCGCTTCATCACGTCGCTGAACGGCTGCTACATCACCGCCGAGGACGTCGGGACCTCCGTCGAGGACATGGCCGCAATCTTCTCCACGACGCGCTTCACGACGTGCATTCCGCCGTCCGTGGGCGGGAGCGGGAACCCGTCCGTGCCCACCGCCCGCGGGGTCGTGCGCGGCATGGAGGCGGGGCTCGCGCACCTCGGGATGGGGACGCTGGAGGGCAAGTCCGTGGCGGTCCAGGGCCTGGGGCACGTGGGCGGCCCGCTGTGTTCGATGCTGGCCGAGCGGGGCGTCGCCAGGATCGTGGGCGCGGACATCGACGCCGCGAACCTCGAAGCGCTGCGCCTCCCCCGCGTGGAACTGGAGCTGAGCCTGGTCGAGCGCGGGGACGCGTCGATCCTCGCGGCGGACGTGGACGTGGTCTCGCCCAACGCGACGGGCGGCGTCCTGAACGCCGAGACCATCCCCACGATCCGCGCCCCGCTCGTGTGCGGAGCCGCCAACAACCAGCTCGGCGACGACAAGATCGACGACCGTCGGCTGGCCGACGCGGGCGTCCTCTACCTGCCGGACTTCCTCGTGAATCGCATGGGCATCGTCACGTGCGCGGACGAGGCGTCGGGGTACGTCACGCCGGACCCCATCATCGAGCAGCACCTCGGCGCCGACTGGGACAACTCGATCTATCGGCTCACCCTGGCGATCCTCGCCGAGTGCGACGCCTCGGGACGCACGCCCGCGGCCGTCGCGTTGGAGCGCGCGGAGGCCGCCTCGTTCGAGGTGCACCCCATCCAGGGGCACCGGGGCGCGGCGATCATCGAGTCGCTCGTGCGCGAGGGGTGGGCCGGGTGACCACGAGCGGCGAGCCGCCCCACGCGGAGAACTCCTGTCAGGGTTCGTCCAGGCGGCGTTGACCGGGTCCCGAATTGATTCTATGAATGTCGAATCAATTCGATTGGAGGTGACCCATGACGACCGACGACATCCTGCTCACATTCTTCAAGTCCCTGGCCGACGCCAACCGGCTGCGGATCGTGGGTCTGCTCGCCCACCGCGCGCACAGCGTGGAGGAGCTGGCGGAGGTCCTGGGGCTGGGAGCCTCCACGGTGTCCCACCACCTGTCGAAGCTGTCGAAGGCGGGGATCGTGTCCGCGAGCGTGCAGGGGCACTACCACCTCTATTCGCTCGACGCGGACGCCCTCCACGCTCGGGCTCGCACGCTGCTCTCGCCCGAGGAGCTGCGTGAGCTCGCGCCCGTCGAGGACGACCTCGACCCCTACGAGCGCAAGGTGCTGTCCGTGTTCATGGACGACCAGGGCCGGCTCAAGCAGCACCCCATGAAACGCAAGAAGTTCGAGGTCATCCTGCGGCACGCGCTGCGCACCTACTTCCTGGACGACGGGCCCTGGTCCGAGCAGGAGGTGAACGCGCGGCTCAAGCCGATGACGGACGACGTGGCGAGCATCCGCCGCGGGTTCATCGACCACCGGTTCATGACCCGCGATCGCAGCGGAGCGGCGTACTTCCGCACTTGAGAGCCCGTCATGGGGGGGGACCGGTATGGTCCCGCCCCGTGACGACCCTCGCCCCGATCCCGAACGTCCTCGCCCAACGCTACGCGAGCACCGAGATGTGCTCGATCTGGTCCCCGGAGGCCAAGATCGTCGCGGAGCGCAACCTGTGGCTGGCGGTGCTCGAGGCCCAGCGCGAGCTCGGGATCGACGTCCCCGCGGACGCGGTGCAGGCCTATCGCGCGGTCGTCGACCAGGTGGACCTCGTATCCATCGCCACCCGCGAGCGGATCACGCGGCACGACGTGAAGGCGCGCATCGAGGAGTTCTGCGCGCTCGCCGGGCACGAGCACATCCACAAGGGCATGACGTCGCGCGATCTGACGGAGAACGTCGAGCAGATGCAGGTGCGCGCGGGGCTCCAGCTCGTGCGGGACCGGATGGTCGCGGCCGTCGCTCGGCTGGCGCGGAGGGCGGCGGAGCACGAGGCGACGGTGATGGCGGGGCGCAGCCACAACGTCCCGGCCCAGGCGACGACGCTCGGCAAGCGCATGGCGAACGCCGGTCAGGAGCTGCTGGTCGCGCTGTCGCGCATCGAGGAGCTGATCGCCCGCTACCCGCTCCGGGGCCTCAAGGGTCCGGTGGGGACGCAGCAGGACCAGCTCGATCTGCTCGCCGGGGACGCCGACAAGCTCGCGGAGCTCGAGTCCAAGGTCGCCGCCCACCTCGGGTTCGAGCGGACGCTGGACAACGTGGGGCAGGTGTACCCGCGATCGCTCGACTTCGACGTCGTGTCGGCGCTGCTGCAGGCCGCCGCGGCGCCCGCGAGCTTCGCCACCACCCTTCGGCTCATGGCGGGTCAGGAGCTGGCGACGGAGGGCTTCAAGCCCGGTCAGGTCGGCAGCTCGGCGATGCCGCACAAGATGAACTCGCGGTCGTGCGAGCGCATCTGCGGGTTCAAGAGCATCCTCGCCGGGCACGTGGCGATGGTGGCGGCGCTCGCGGGCGACCAGTGGAACGAGGGCGACGTCAGCTGCTCCGTGGTCCGCCGGGTCGCGCTGCCCGACGCGTTCTTCGCCGTCGACGGCTGCTTCGAGACGTTCCTGACCGTGCTCGACGAGTTCGGGGCCTACCCCGCCGTCATCGGCAAGGAGTTGGACCGGTACCTGCCCTTCCTGGCGACGACCAAGGTGCTGATGGCCGCGGTGCGCGCCGGCGTCGGACGCGAGGTGGCGCACGAGGTCATCAAGGAGCACGCCGTCGCGATGGCGCTGCGCATGCGCGAAGAGGGTCAGTCGGAGAGCGACCTGATGGAGCGGCTGGCGGCGGATCCACGGCTGGGGCTCGACGCGACCGCGCTCGCCGAGGTGCTGTCCGAGCCGCTGGCGTTCGTCGGCGCGGCCCGCACGCAGACGGCGACGTTCGTCGGGCAGGTGGAGGCGCTGGTCGCGGCCCACCCCGAGGCCGCCGCGTACACGCCCGGAGCGATGCTCTAGTCCCCCCGGGGACTACGCCCGGGCGCGGAGCTCGCGGCGCAGGATCTTCCC
>CAZUHI010000101.1:0-16027 GCA_964620495.1 uncultured Rickettsiales bacterium
GGACGACGACGACGCGGTGGACGACGACGACGCGGTGGACGACGACGACGCCGCGCCCGTCGACATGGACAGCGACGGCTACAGCCCGCCCGCCGACTGCAACGACAACGCGCCCTCGATCCACCCCGGCGCCACCGAGCACCACTGCGACGGCATCGATCAGGACTGCGCGGCGGGCGACGCCTGCAACCTCTGCGGGCCCAGCGTCGTCATCAACGTGCCGCCGATCGAGGGCCAGACCTGGGTGGACAGCGGCACCCTCGGCCCCGGCTTCGCGGACACGTACGGCACCCAGGGCACGTACTACTTCCTCACCTACGACCTCTGGATCCCCATCGCGTCCGAGGTGCAGCTGGACCTGCACAGCACCCAGTTCGACCCCTACCTCGACTTCTGGGAGTACAACGACCAGGGGGCCTGCGTCTTCGCGAACAGCGCGGACAACGACAGCGGCCCCGGCTGGGACGCACAGTGGACGGACTGGACCATCATCGGCCAGCAGTGGTACGCGCTCGTCACCACGAACCAGTCGCTCGAGACCGGCAGCTTCACGCTCACGGTCACGAACACGGGTCTGGACAACTGACGGCGGGTATCGTCGTCGAATGACGACGCGCCCCCTCCTCGTCGCCCTCATCGCCCTCGCCTTCGGCTGCACGGCCGAGGAGGTCCCCCCGGAGCCCACCCCCGTCCCCGAGGAGCCGGGCAACGGGCCCATGCCCGAGTTCGACCGGTTCTGCGGCGACACCTGGTGGGAGGAGACCCTCGAGCGCGCGGACGCGGACCCCATCGGCGGCATCTACAACGGCGCCTTCGACAACCCGGTCGGGACCCTCGACGCCATGAAGCTCATGCCGGAGCACCCGTTCCAGGCCGAGAGCATCCGCGTCATGTTCCTGGGCGACCCCGGGCCCGTGAAGATCCGGCTCAGCCGCGCGTTCGGCCGCTCCTACCCCGGCGTGGACGAGGCCGAGGACCTGATCCCGCCCATCGAGACCGTCGTGGAGGCGCCGGATCCCAACGACTTCACGCGCTTCGAGCTGCCCGACGACGTCTTCCTGCTCCCCGGCCAGCACTACATCCTCAGCGTGGAGCGCCTGGTCGGCGGCCCCGTGGTGGCCATGGAGACGGTCGCGCCGGGGGCGGTCAGCCGGGCGCTGATGCTCGTCCCGGGCGAGTTCCTGCCGTGGAGCTCCGACCTGAACTTCCGCATGAAGATCCGCGGCAACCGCTTCTGTCCGTGGACCCCGGAGCAGCGCTGGTTCCAGCCCCAGGACGTGCCGTTCGAGGGCAGCGCGCCCCACGTGACGGACGTGAACGGCGACGGGAACGAAGACCTCGTGATCGACGGCGGCGGACCTCACGTGTGGCTCGGCGACGGCGCGGGCGGCTTCACCCTGGACGAAGACGCCTTCCCCGAGGATGCCCAGGCGGCCGCGACCTTCTACGGCGACCTCGACAACGACGGCGACGTGGACGCCTTCGCCGCGAACTGGGCCCCGGACGGGACCGAGGACGCCGAGCGCAACCACATCTGGCTCAACGACGGCAGCGGCGCCTTCACGATGCTCCCCGACGCGGGCGTCGAGAACTTCGACAACGCGTCGTGCGCGGGCATGGGCGACGGCGACGGCGACGGCGTCCTCGACCTGTACTACGGCAACTGGCTGGTGACGTACCCCCAGGACCCGTCCCACCCGGACGAGTACTACGAGGGGAACGGCGACGGCACCTTCACGTCGCGGTTCACCGAAGCCGGTCTGGAGCTCCCGCGGCCGTACAGCTGCTACGGCGTCCTCTGGAACGACTACAACAACGACGGCGCCCAGGACATCTACGTCGGCAACTACCACCTCTATCCGAACCAGCTCTGGCAGAACCAGGGCGACGGCACCTACGTGAACGTGGCCGAGGAGGTCGGCGCGGCGTTCGACGACGTCGAGTCGGGCCACCCCTGGCTGACGGGCGGACACAGCTACGGCGGCGACTTCGGCGACGTGGACAACGACGGCGACATGGACGCCTACATCGCCAACCTCGCCCACCCGCGGGAGGCCCCGTGGAGCGACCCGAGCATGTTCCTGCTCAACTCCGGCGCCCCCGACTACACCTTCGAGAACCTGTTCGAGGAGCGCGGCTTCCAGTACGACGAAGGCGACCTCAACGCGACGTTCGGCGACTTCGACAACGACATGGACCTCGACCTGATGGTCACGTCCGTCTATCGCCACCACTACGCCCGCATCTACAGCAACGACGGCGCGGGCAACTTCACGGACGTGACGTACGAGGCGGGGCTGAACGAGCAGGACGTGGCGTCGTCGGTGTGGGCCGACTTCGACCAGGACGGCGACCTGGACCTGGTCATCAAGAACCGGCTCTTCCTCAACGACCGCGCGGACGCGCGCCACTGGGTGCAGCTCGAGCTTCAGGGCACCGAGACGAACCGCGACGCCATCGGCGCCCGGATCCGGTTGACCGCGGGCGGCGTCACCCAGATGCGCGACGTGCGCGGCCCGGGCGGCCACGTGAACGCGCAGAGCAGCCGCGTCGTGCACTTCGGGCTGGGGCCGCACACCGAGATCGAGTCCGTGGAGGTGCGCTGGGTGGGCGGAGACACCGAGACGATCTCGGGGGTCGAGGCGGATGAGCGCATGCTCATCGTCGAGGGCTCCGGGACCGCCCTCAGTCGGTGATTCCGAAGCGCTCGCGGGCCTGCTGCACCGCGGTCGCCGGCCCCACGAACACGACCTCGTCGCCCACCTCGATGGTGGTCGACCCCCGCGGCACGACGAACTCCTTGCCGCGAATCACGGCCGCCACGACGCACTCACCGGGGATGGCGAGGCTCCGGATCTCCTGGCCCGCCACGCGCGCCCTCTCGGGGATCATCACGCCCACGAGGCTGGCGACGCCCGTGCCGATCTCGAAGAGCTCCGAGACCCCCGGACGGTCGAGGTAGTTCTCGACCATGGCGGCCGTCGCCCACGGCGCCGCGATCGAGACGACGCCCTCGGCCTCGAGCAGCGGCAGGTAGTCCGAGTCGCGCACGATGGCCATCACCCGAGGCATGCCCAGCTGCTTGGCCTGGAGCGCCGCGATCACGTTCTTGCCGTCGTCGTCCGAGGCCGCGATGGCCACGTCCACCTCGTCCGCGCCGACCTGCTCGAGGAGCTCCCGCTTCGTGCCGTCCCCCTGGTAGATGGGCACGCCGAAGCGGCTCTCGAGCGCCTTGCACAGGGCCTCGTCCTGCTCGACGAAGGTGATCTGGTGCTCGTGGCTCCGGAAGACCATCCGCACCTCGTCTGCGGCGAGCAGCCGCTTGGCGATGTTCTGGCCGAACGACCCCCCGCCGATGATCAGGACACGCATGCGCTTTCTCCTCTTGGACAGCAGCCGCTTCGCGTACTTTCGCAGCACCGGAACGGCGTGGGCGAGCTCGGCGCGGTTCGCCGGTCGCAGACAGTAGACCCCGAAGCCGATCGCCGTGAACGCGGCCCCGAGGGCGATCGTCCGCGCCTCCAGGAACACCACGAACCCCCAGGACGTGATGATCCCGAGGATGGGCACCCAGGGGTAGCCGCGCACCCGGAAGGGCCGCCGCAGGTTGGGCTTCGTGCGGTTCAGGGCGATGACGGAGGCGTTCACGAAGCCGAGGCCGAGCAGGAAGCCGAAGCCCGCCATGGAGGCCACGAACTTCACCACGCCCGACGCCGCCAGCAGGATCACCACGACCGTGCACACCCCGAGGGCCGCCGACGGCGTGCGACGCACCGGATCGAGCTTCGCCAGGGCGATGGGGAAGTGCCCGTCGCGGCCCAGGGCGAAGAGCACCCGCGCGCTCGCGCCGAGGGTCACCGCGAACGCCGAGAGCGAGGCCATCACGGTGGCCACGACCGCCGCGTACCTACCCCAGGGCCCGAACAGCGCGTCCGAGACGTAGATGAAGGGCACGTCCGTCTGCGCCAGCTCCGTGTGGTGGACCGTGCCCATCATCACCAGGACCACGAAGAAGTAGATCGCGACCGCGACGAGCAGCGTGATGATGATCGCGCGCGGGATCGTCTTCGCGGGCTCGATGATCTCCTCGGCGGCGACCGTGATCAGCTCGTAGCCGACGTACGACACGTAGATCAGCGACATGCCGGGGAGCACGCCGCCCCAACCCATGGGCGCGATCGGCTGCAGGTTCGGCGGGTCGAAGTGCGCGACCCCGAGCGCGGCGATCCCCAGGAGGATGGCCAGCTCGACCAGGTTCATGACCGTGACGACCTTGAGCGCCTGGGAGAGGCCCCGCAGGTTCACCAGCGCGAAGACCAGCGACACCAACACCACCACCATGAACACGGGGATGCCGGGCCAGAACCACTCCTTGAGCGTGAGCGCGAACACGACGACGTACAGCGCGCAGGCGGCGACGTTGCCGATCCAGAAGAACCAGCCGGTGAGGAACGCGACCGGCCGCGGCAGCGTGCGCTGGGTCATCGAGTAGCCGCCGCCCGCCACCGGCAGCGCGGCGCCCAGCTCGGCGTAGTTGAGGGCGGTGAACAGCGTCACGATGCCCATGAGCACGTAGACGAAGACGCCGAGGGGGCCCACCAGCGCGGCCAGCTCGCCGGGCAGCGCGAAGATCCCCGGCCCCATCATGGCGCCGATGCCGATCATCACGGCCATGAAGAGGCCGATGTTGCGCTCGAATCGAACCTGCTCCGCCATCAGGCGAAGAGTGCCACCTGCAGCACGCCCGCGACCCCCCCCAGGGCCGCTCCGACGGCAATCAACAGGGCCTCGTCCTCGCGGAAGATGGGCCGGAGGATCTGCTCGAAGTCCGCCGGGGCCAGCGCTTCGAGGTTGGTGCGCAGCTCGGTCTCGAGGCCCAACGCCTCATCGCCGTAGTGGCCGGCGCGGGCCACGGCCCCCGGCACCTCGTGCGCGATCCGGTTGCAGATCTTCTGCTTGAGGTCGATCCACTCGCGGGTGCCCACGACCAGCTGGACGAACGGCCGGGCCGGGCCCGCCGCCTCGTCGATGGCCTCGCGGATCACGTTGTCCACGATCACGAAGACCTCGTCCGACGCCGGGCCCCGGAGGACGCGGTCGGCCAGCTGCTCGGCGGTGAGGATCTCCTCGGCGAAGAACGTCGCGTACTCCGCCGAGACCTCGGGCTGCCGCTTGAGGAAGAGCCCCTGGTACTTGAACGGGCCGACGCCCCTCGGCTCCAGCGGCCGGAACACCATCTTCAGGGCGAGCCAGTTCGTCGCCCAGCCCACGAACAGGCCGCCCGCGGGCAGCAGCCACCAGGGCGAGAAGACGCTCCAGATCGCGGCCTGGATCCCGCCGAACAGCAGCCCGAAGCCGAAGCCCGAGCGGGAGATGAAGCGGAACTCGGCCCCCCCGCAGCGCCAGAAGAGCTCGTTGAGCAGCGGCCGGTTGCTCGTGAACGCGTCGACCACCAGGCCCTTCACGTCCAGGTACTCGTCCAGGTCCTCGCCGACCTGCGTCAGGACCTCCGCCACCGCGCCCGGGATCTCGTCGCGCAGGCGGTCCTTCATGAGGTCGCGCACCCGACGCGGCACCGTCTCCCAGAGGCGCGGATAGCGGGCGGCGATCATCTGCTCGGCGATGCGCTCGGCCCGACGGGCGAGCACGGGGCCCACCTCCGCGGCGAAGCGCCCCGGCTCGAGGCGACCGAACACCCGGGGCATGTCGAGCAGGCGCTTCGTCATGAGATCGACGCAGATCGTGGCCATGCGCTCGGCGTGCGCGGGGACGACGCCCTGCCAACCGAGGAACCGGAAGCCCACCCGATCGATGGGCCGGAACAGCATCTGGATGGCGATCGCGTTGGTGATCCAGCCGACGGTCGCGTTGATCAGCGGGATGGCGACCAGGGGCCACCAGGGGGGCAGGTGCTCGAACATGGCGTCAGCGCCTCAGCGACGCGGGGACGCACCAGCCGTTGGCCACGACGTCGATCCCCGAGGTGTCCATGGCGATGTCGCCGCGGGCCGTGGAGCCCTCTTCGGGGAGGAGCGGAGGCACGCCGAGCTCGGGCAGCTGCAGGTTGCTGAGCTGCTCGAAGAGCCCCTCGAGCATGGCGGGGACGATCACCTCGACGATGCGGGCCGCCTCCTCGCGGTTCAGCAGGTCGTGCGCCTCGTCGAACCCGAGGCCGAGGATGCGGAGGTCGTGGTTGGAGCCGCGGACCGTGAGCCGCACGGTGTCCTCGGAGTGCACGATCTCCACCGGGACCGTCGCCGAGCCGCGCACGATCGCCTCACCGAAGTCGCCCGCGTCGACCACGCCGACGATGCCGCCCACGTCCACCCACACCTGCTCGCCGCGGACCTCGAGGACCGGGGGCAGCAGGGCGGACACCCGGGAGCCCTCGATCGACGTCCAGGGGAACTCGTTCGGCAGGCCCCACTCGAGCAGCTGCTCGGGGGAGTACTCCAGGTCGGTGAGGTTCCCGGCGTCCCAGGCGGCGTAGGACACCGCGTTCACGACGGCCTCGCCGAGGCAGATCCCGTATCCGTCTTCGACCTCGTCCTCGCGACGCAGGACCCCCTGGCCCTCGGCCGCGATCGTGGGCGTGACGGCCTCGATGCGGCCGTCGTACTCGAGCACCACGCTGTGCCCGCGGGTCACCGCGCGACCGAACTGCATGGCCTTCTCGATGGGCTTCGGGAAGGCGATCCCGAGCTCCGGCTCGAGGCTGGAGACGAGGTGGGTGAGGGTGTGTCCGGTGGCGGCGGCGGCGGCCGCGGCGAGGGGGGCCTTGATGCCGCCGTCCATCCAGTCCTCGACGGTGCTGCACACGTCGATGACGTCCAGGACCACGCAGTTGGCGTCCTCCACCTGCACGCCCGAGTGCCGCACCTCTTCGTCCTCGAGGACGTCTGCGCCGCTGCACTCGGCGCCGCGTCGGCAGCCCAGATGGTCGAGGTTCACGGTGCCCACGACCGTCACCTCGGCGAGGCGGGCGACGCCGTACTCCGGCGCCTCGGGCGGGCCGTAGTCCACGGCCCAGGGCATCGTGTCGTGGGTGCCCGTGTAGGTCATCACGACGTCCGTGATGTCGGCCCGCAGCCGCAGCCGACGCGCGTCGTCCACGAAGAGCGACAGCTCCATCGGCCCGTGCGTCACCTCGGCGATGTCGAGGATCAGGTTGCCCACGGGGATGGGCATCACCACCGGGGACTCGACGTAGCGGGCGAGCCCGACCTCCATGAGCATGTCGGTGAGCAGGCCCGCGACCGTGTCGTCGCCGCCGTCCAGCAGGGCGGGCGTGAGCCAGGCCGTGACGATGTTCGTCTGCAGCTCGGTGGGCTCGCGGAAGCGCCCCTGGAGAAACGCGCGCGTCGCGGCCTGCTCCTCGTGCCCCTCCGGCGCGACCACCACCACGCCGAGCCCGTCCGCCGCGGGGAGGGTCTGCTCGAGGCGCGCGTCGACGTCGAAGTCGTCCGCGAACGCCGCCGCGGACAGGTCCACGACGAGGCGATCGGCGTCGGTCTCCACCACCAGCGGCACCGGGTCCCCCGCGTTGAACATCGACCCCGGGAGGGGGGACTGGATGTCCACGTCGGCGACGCAGCCGGAGAGGAGGAGCAGGACGGGGGCGAGGCGCTTCATCTGCATCGACGTTGTACTGAACGCCGTGGCACGCCGGGGTTACAGAACCGCGACGAAGTTGCTGCAGATGTTGCGGCGCTCCGCGGACCGCGCGTGAGCCTCCAGACCTTCCAGGCGGCCGAGGCGGGCGGCGTCGGCCACGAGCTCCGGGTCCGCCGCGTCGATGCGCAGCCACGTCCGACAGCGCAGGAAGGAGGCGACGCTCAGGCCGCCCTCGCTGCGGGCCGTGCCCCCGGTGGGCAGCACGTGGTTGGGGCCCGCGCCGTAGTCGCCCAACGCCTCGGCGGCGCCCGCCCCCACGAACAGCCCGCCGTAGTGCTTCGGGGCGACCTCGGTCGGCGCCTCGAGGTGCAGCGCGAGGTGCTCCGGAGCGAGCCGATCGCACACGGCGACGCCCGTGGACAGGTCCGGGACCACCACCGCGAAGCCCTCCGCCACGGCGCGCGCGGCGACGTCTCGGGTGGGCAGCGCGGCGAGCTGAGTCGCCAGGGCCGCGTCCACGGCGTCCGCCACGGCCGACGACGTGGTGACGAGGATCGGCAGCGCGTCGGGGTCGTGCTCGGCCTGCGCGAGCAGATCGGTCGCGACCAGGCTCGGGTCCGCGGCGGCGTCCGCGAGGACCACCAGCTCCGACGGCCCCGCGAGCATGTCGATCCGCACCGCGCCGGAGACCAGCTGCTTGGCGGCCGTGACCCAGCGATTGCCGGGGCCCACGATCGCGTCGCAGGGGGCCAGCCCCTCGACGCCGTAGGCCAGGGCCGCGATCGCCTGGGCCCCGCCGACCGCGAGGACCCCGTCGGCGCCCGCCACCGCGGCGGCGGCGAGGGTCACCACCGGGGGCCGCGGCGAGGCGACGACCACCTCCCGTACGCCCGCGGCCCGGGCCGTCACCGCCGTCATCAGCACCGACGACGGCAGCGGATAGCGGCCGCCCGGGGCGTAGCAGCCCGCCCGCTCCACGGGGGCCCAGTCCCAGCCCGCGACGCCGCCCGGCACGGGGGACACCCCGTCTCGCAGGGCGGCCCGCTGGGCGTCGGCGAACGTGCGGATGCGGTCCGCGGTGCGCTGCAGGGTGGCCCGCACCTCGGCGGGCACCGCGGCCAGGGCGGCGTCGCAGGCCGCCGCGTCGATCCACCAGGACGCGCCGGGCTCCAGGTCCCCGAGGCGCTCGGCGTGCCTGCGCAGCCCGCGCTCCCCTCCCCGGCGGACGTCGGCCACGATCGCGCCGGCGGCGGCCAGGGTCTCCGCGTCCACGGGGTCCCGACGCAGGTCGGGCAGCTCGTCCGGGGTCTTTCGCTTCAACATCACGTCCTCGCTTCCCGGGCGCCCGCGCCCTTGGGGGCCGACGGCGCGCGGCGACGCACCCGCCTCCCCCGTCGATCCAGCTCGTCCTCGACCTCGGCCAGCGACACCCCCGCCCGGCGGAGCGCGACCATCGCGAAGTAGAGGAGGTCCGCCGCCTCGGCCGCGACGTCCTCCGATCCCTGGGCCTGCGCCAGCTCCTCGGCCTCCTCGATGAGCTTCCCGCGCAGGGTCGCGGGGTCCCCCAGCAGCTTCGCCGTGTAGGAGCCCGCCGATGAGGAGCTGCGCTCCGCCAGTCGCGCCTCGAGCGCGTCCAGTCCTCGGCGCTCCCCGAAGCACGAGCGCGTCCCCGTGTGGCAGAAGCCGCCCCGCTGACGGACGGTGAACCGCAGGCAGTCGCGGTCGCAGTCGACGTCCACGGCGAGGAGTTCCTGGGTCGCCCCGGAGGTCGCGCCCTTCTCCCACAGCCCGCGCCGACGGGAGTGGTAGATGCCGCGACGTCGCTCGATCGCCGCCGTCAGGGAGGCGCGGTCGGACCACGCCAGGCCGAGGGTCCGGCCGCGCTCGTCGGCCACGACCGTCGCCCAGAGGCCGTCGGGGCGGTCGCTGCGCAGGGGCGCCGCGAACGCGTCCGCGAGCCCCAGCCCGCCGGTGTACAGCGCCATGCCCACCTGGGCGTCCGCGCCGAGGGCGTCGAGGGCCGCGATCTCCTCGGGGGTGGTGACGCCCCCCGCGATCGTCAAGGCGGCGTCCCCGGAGAGCTCGGCGAGGGTCGCGGCGCGCGCCAGGTCGGTGCCGCCGAGGCGCCCCTCCCGCTCCACGAAGGTGACCAGGAAGCCGCCGACGAGGCCCCGCAGGACCGTCATGCGCTCGGCGATCGACGCGCCGCTGCGGGTCCGCCAGCCGTGGGTGACCACCTCCCCGTCCCGGGCGTCCAGGGCCGCGATCACGCGATCCCGCGGCAGCGGACGGAGGATCTCGGGCGTCGCCGCGGTGCCCAGGACGACGGACTCGGCGCCCGCGTCGAGCCAGCCCAGGGCGGCCTCCACGGACCGGATCCCGCCCCCCACGCGCACCCGCCCCATGTGGAGCAGCGGCTCGATGAGGGCGCGGTTGTCGCCCCGCCCGAGGGCGGCGTCCAGGTCCACGACGGCCACGGGCCCGAGCGGCGCGAACCGCTCCATCCACTCCCGCGGATCGCCCGCGGTGAGGGCCTCGTCGCGGCCCTCCACCCACTGGACGACCCGCCCGTTCGCGATGTCGATGCTCGGGATCAGCATGCGGTGCTCCTCAACGCCCAGCCGCGCGCGGCGAGGGCTGCTTTCACTTGGGGGATGGTGAAGACGCCGTCGTGGAAGATGGAGGCGGCGAGGACGGCGTCCGCTCCTGCGGCCAGGGCCGCCGCGAGGTGGTCGGGACCGGAGGCGCCGCCCGAGGCGATGACGGGCACCCGCACCGCCGCGGACACGGACCGCAGCAGGTCGAGGTCGTAGCCGTCGCCGGTGCCGTCGCGGTCCCAGGACGTGAGCAGGATCTCTCCGGCGCCCCGGGTCGTGGCCTCGACCGCCCAGGCCACGGCGTCGAGACCGGTGCGGACCTTCCCGGACCGCACCACGACCTCCCACCCGGCCTCCGAGCGCGCCGCGTCCAGGGCGAGGGCGACGCACTGGCTCCCGAAGGCGGCGGCGAGCTCGGTGAGCAGCGCCGGGCGCGCCACCGCGGCGGAGTTCACCGCGATCTGGTCGGCCCCCGCCTCGAGCAGCCGGCGGGCGTCGGCCACGGCGCGGATGCCGCCGCCGACGGTGAGCGGGATGTCGACGACGGCGCGCACGGCCGCGACGGTTTCCGCCGCCGTTCTGCGACCTTCGGGGGTCGCCGAGACGTCGAGGATCACCAGCTGGTCGGCCCCGCCGGCCGCGTACGCCGCGGCGGCCTCGACCGGATCGCCGGCGTCTCGGAGCCCGGAGAAGCGGACCCCCTTCACGACCCGTCCGTCGCGGACGTCGAGGCACGGAATCAAGCGACGCAACGGCATCAGAGCACCTCCTCGGGACCGACCGCGAGCCACCGGCCCAGCAGGTCGCGACCCCACGCGCCGCTCAGCTCGGGGTGGAACTGGCAGGCGAGCACGCCGCCTCGCTGGAGCGACGCGACGAACGAACCCCCGTGGTCGGCCCAGGTCGCCGTCCAGCCCGGGGGCGCGGCCTCCAGGCGGTAGGAGTGGGCGAACCAGGCCGCGCCGTCGCGCACCAGGCCGTCGCCGGCGACGGGGCTCCAGCCCAGGTGCGGACAGCGCAGATCGCCGTCGGGGAAGCGGGTGGCGGCCGCCTCGAAGGCCCCGAGCCCGCGACGCCCGGGGCTCTCCTCGCTGGAGGTCCCCAGGAGCTGCAGGCCGAGGCAGATCCCGAGCGTCGGCCGGCCCGCCGCCACGCGGTCTCGAAGGACGGACGCGAGGCCCATGGCGTCGAGGCGGTCGGCGGCCGCGGCGAAGGCCCCCACCCCGGGGAGGACGAGGCGGGCCGCGGTCGCGACGTCCTCGGGGGACGTCACGAGGGTCGGTCGGGCGCCCGCCCGGCGCAGGGCGGCGAGCACGGCCGCGGTGTTGGCCACGCCGGTGGCCACGACGGAGACGCTCACGTGAGGACTCCCTTGGTGCTGGGGACGTCGTCCCCGTCGGTCGCCACCGCGGCGCGGAGGGCGCGGGCGACGGCCTTGAACGCCGCCTCGGCCTTGTGGTGGTCGTTGCGGCCGCGGATCACGTCCACGTGCAGGTTCATGCGCGCGGCCATCGCGAGCGACACGAGGACGTGCTCGACGTTCTCGCAGGCCAGGCCGCCGAGGGCCTCCCGGGTCAGCTGCAGGTCGATCTGCGGCCAGGGTCGTCCGCTCAAGTCCACGACGGCGCGGGCCAGGGCTTCGTCCAGGGGCACGTGGGCGTCGCCGAAGCGCGCGATCCCGCGACGCTCCCCGAGCGCCTGGTCGAGGGCGGTCCCCAGCGCCAGCGCGCAGTCCTCGGCGGTGTGGTGGTCGTCGATGTGCAGGTCGCCCTCGGCGCGCAGGGCCAGATCGAAGCGGGCGTGCTTCGCGAGCGAGATGAGGAGGTGATCCAGGAAGCCGATCCCCGTCGTCACCTCGGCCGCGCCGGTGCCGTCGAGCGTCAGGGTCACCTCGATGGACGTCTCGGAGGTCGTCCGCTGCACCGTCGCGCGCCTCATCGGACGGCCTCGATCGCGTCGAGCAGGCGCGCGAAGGACACGACGTCCCCGGGACACGCGATGCGGATCGCGTCCTCCAGCCCCGGCCGCCCGGGGAAGCGGCGGATGGCGATGCCGCGTCGGGCCAGGGCGACGCAGAAGGCCTCGGGGTCGGCGCCCCGGGCGAAGACGAAGTTGGCCTGGGACGGCTCGACGTCGAACCCGGCCTCGACCAAGGACGTCGCCAACGCCGTCCGCTCGCGACGCACGACGTCGACGAACCTCCGCATCGCCGGCTCCTGGTCCAGCCGGGCGGCGGCGAGGGAGAGGGAGAGCGCGCCCACGGGGTAGGGAGAGCCCGCGCACCGCAGCGCGTTCACCACGTCCGGCGGCCCCAAGGCGAAGCCGACCCGGAGGCCCGCGAGGCCCCAGGCCTTGCTGAGGGTGCGGACCACCACCACGTTCGGTCGGCCCAGGACTGCGGCGGTGGGGTCCTCGTCGGCGAACTCGACGTACGCGGCGTCGAGCAGGATCAGCGCGTCGGGCCGCGCGTCGGCCAGGGCGAGGACGTCGGCCGTGGAGGCCGCGGCGCCGGTGGGGTTGTTGGGGGACGTCACCGCGATGAGCGACGGGCGCGGCGCGGCGAGGACGGCGTCCACGGGGAACGGCCCGCCGGGCCAGGACGGCGACACCACGTCGGCGCCGGCCAGGGCGGCGTAGCGCTCGAGCATCTCGAACCCGGGGGTGGGCAGGACGGCGGTCCGCCCCGGCGCGAGGAACGCCCGACAGAGACGGTCGAGCACCTCGTCGGCGCCCGCCGCCACCACCACGCGGTCCGGAGCCACGCCGAACCGGCGCCCGAGGCGCGCCTCCAGGGGCCGGGCGTCGGGGTAGGCCCGCAGGACCGCGGGGTCGGGAACCAGGGCCTCGAACAGCGACGGATCGGGCCGACTGCCCTCGTTTCCGTCGAGGCGCAAGTCGACGGGCAGGCCGGTGGACGGGACCGAGTAGGGCCGCAGGGCGAGGCCGGGGCGTTGCTTGATCACGGGACGATCCCTTCGGGCGCGGAGATGACGATGTCCGAGGCGCCGCGGGCCTTGAGGAGGGGGATCAGCGTGGGCAGGTCTCGCCGCGGCACGGCCGCCTTCACCGCGTACCCGGCCCCGCCGTAGAGCGTGGCGACCGTCGGCTCGCGCATGCACGGCAGGACCGCCACCACCGCGTCGAAGGCGTCCGCGGCCACGTTGACCTCCACCAGGGCGCGGCCCCGGGCGTCGATGACGGAGCGGAGGAGCAGCACGAGGTCCTGGAGCGCGCGCCGACGGTCGGGCTCGGCCCAGGCCGCGGCCGAGGCGTAGACCCGGGTCGACGACCGGAGCAGCTCGTCGACGATCACCAGCCCCTGGGCGGCCAGCGTCGCCCCGGTGGCGGTGTTGTCGACGATGAGGTCGGCGTCCTCGGGCGGGAAGACCTCCGTGGCGCCGAACGTCTGCAGCACCGTGCCTTCGATCCGGCGACGGGCCAGCCACCGCTCGGTGAGGGCGGCGTACTCCGTGGCGACGACCAGGGGCCGCGCCGGGAGGTCGCCGTCGATCAGCAGCCCGGCGGGCGCGGCGGCCACGATGCGGACCGGGTCGAGCCCGGTGTCGAGCAGCTCCACCACGTCGCCCTCGGCGCCCAGCTCGGCGACGAGGTCCGAGCCGCAGAAGCCCACGTCGCGGGTGCCCGCGGCGAGCATGGGGACCACGTTCTTCGGCTTGAGCAGCTTGGCGCTCGCGCCCGCCAGGGGGATCGACGGCCGATAGCCGCGCGCGCTGCCGGTCACGGGCAGCCCCGCGTCGGCCAGCAGGCGCTCGATCCCGGGCTGCATGCGGCCCTTCGGCAGGGCGAATCTCAGACCGCGGGGGGCGGGTTCTTCTCTCGTCAGGGCGATGGACATGTCCGGCTCTTCTCTCGGAGCCGGCCCCGGAAGAGAGCCGTCGCGCGCCAGAACCGCCCGCGCCGGCCTCTCACGGGGCCGGCGCGGTGGCACATTCGTACGGCGGAACCGCCTACACCACTACACAGCCCCGTCGGGGTGATGGTGATGATGATGCAGGCAGGTGCGCGTCACGGTCCTCAGACCATGGCGCCTCGCTCGGCGCGCGTCAACCCCCGCCGTGGCAGCATCCGTCCATGACGACGCACTTCGACTGGATCATCGTGGGCAGCGGCTTCGGCGGGAGCGTCTCCGCCCTCCGGCTCGCGGAGAAGGGGCACCGCGTCCTCGTCCTGGAGAAGGGGCGTCGCTTCAGCAAGGACGACTTCGCCAAGTCGAACTGGGACCTCCCCAACTGGATGTGGAAGCCCGCGCTGGGCATGCGCGGCATCTTCCAGATGTCCTTCTTCCGCCACATCACGATCCTCCACGGCGTGGGCGTCGGCGGCGGCTCCCTGACCTACGCGAACACCCTGCCGACCCCCAAGGACGGCTTCTTCGAGGCGGAGTCCTGGGCGCACCTCGGCGACTGGAAGGCGGACCTGGCCCCGCACTACGACACCGCCCTGCGCATGCTCGGAGCCACGCAGTACCCCCGCACGACGCTCGGGGACGAGGTGCTGTCGGGCATCGCCGAGGACGTGGGCCGCGCCGACTCCTTCGAGGCGGCCCGCCTCGGCGTCTTCTTCGGGGAGGCGGGCGAGGAGGTGCCGGACCCCTACTTCGACGGCGAGGGCCCCGCGCGCACCGGCTGCACCGACTGCGGCGCCTGCATGACCGGCTGCCGCGTGGGCGCCAAGAACACGCTCGACCGCAACTACCTCCACCTCGCCGAGGGGCTGGGCGTCGAGGTCCGGTCCGGGACCGAGGTCGTGGCGCTGCGGGCCGTCGACGGCGGCGGCTACCGCGTGGAGACGAAGGCCGCCTACGGACCGCGAAACGAGCAGGCGTTCACCGCGGACAAGGTCATCCTCGCGGCGGGCGTGATGGGGACGATGCCCCTGCTGCTGCGGATGAAGGAGGACCCGCAGGGGCTGCCGCGCCTCTCGGACCGACTCGGCAAGGACGTGCGGACCAACAGCGAGGCGCTCTTCGGCGTCGTGGCCCCGGACCCCGAGCTGGACTTCAGCCGGGGGCCTGCGATCACGTCGATCCTCCACACGGACGACCACAGCCACATCGAGCCCGTCCGGTACGCCGCGGGGTCCGGCTTCTTCCGCACGATGGCGCTGCCGCTGTCCCCCGGATCCAACGCCGTCACGCGCGTCGCCGGCGCCGCGGGGATGCTGCTGCGCAGCCCCTGGGCGTGGACCAGGGCCCTCACCGTCGGGGACTGGGCGAAGCAGAGCCAGGTGCTGCTCTACATGCGGACGCTGGAGGGGACGCTCACGCTGAAGCTGGGACGCGACGTGTTCACGGGGTTCCGGCGAGGCCTCGTCACCGAGCTCGACGACCCCGAGAACCCGCCCCAGGCGTTCATGCCCGAGGCCATGGAGCTGGGCGAGCGGTTCGCGGAGAAGGTGGGCGGCGTCCTCATGACCCTCGCGCCCGAGACCCTGCTCGGCAACCCCACCACGGCCCACATCCTGGGGGGCTGCTGCATGGGCACGTCGGAGGACGACGGCGTGATCGACGCGAACCACGCCGCCTTCGGCTACGACGGCCTCTACGTCATCGACGGCTCGGCCGTGTCCGCCAACCCGGGGGTGAACCCCTCCCTCACGATCACCGCGCTGGCCGAACGGGCCATGGCGGCGATCGCTTGACGGGGCCCGCGGCGCAGGCACGGGACGTGCTTTCGAGGGGGCACATGGCTGCCCGCTCGCTCGCGCTCCTCGTCCTCCTCGCTTCCCTGCTCCTCCCCGCCGCGGCGTCCGCCGCCGACTACGAGTGGAGGCGCGTCATCACCCAGACCGGGGAG
>CAZUHI010000102.1:0-15871 GCA_964620495.1 uncultured Rickettsiales bacterium
TAGGCCGCGGAGTCCACGGAGTCACTCCGCCGAGTCGTCGTCGTCACCGCCGAAGTCGACCGAGAGCTCGACGCTGCGGAACCCGCCGGGGTTCATGATCTGGAACGTGTGCTCCTCGTCGCCGTAGGTGGCCCAGCCGGGCCGGCCGAACCAGAGCAGCTCCGGGTTGGGTCGCGTGATGGGGTTGCCGACCGTGCCGAAGTCGACGCCGTCCTCGAAGTAGGTCGCGGCGCGTGAGATCCCGAGCCCGCTGAGCGCGTACCCGTCGACCTCGGTCCCGTTGCCCAGGATGAGGCGGACGGGCTCGACGGCGTCCAGCTGCGGCGTCGTGGCCGTGGGGACGATGCGCAGCGCCGCGCGGCCGTCCTCGTCCGTCGTGATCGGGGAGGAGTTGAGGACGGTGCTGCGGGAGTCCACGAACTCGACGTCCATGGGCTCGTCGGACACGCGGTTGCCCCACTCGTCGATCTGCACCGCCGTGGCCCGGATCTCCCCGCCCGCGGCGATGTTGCTCGGAGCCAGGATCCGCAGCCCCGTGAACGGCCCCGGCTGCACGTCGACCTTGCGGTAGTCGAACACCAGGTTCCGGTCCGCCAGCGCGCCCGGCAGCGGCGCGTCGAGCGTCCAGGCCGCGAGCCACGCCTTCACGAGGATGGGCCGCGCGTCCGTGGACGTGTAGGTCACCGCGACCTGCCCGCCGCCGATGGGGAAGCGCACGACGTCGCCCCGGGGGAGGATCTTGATCCCGATCTCCGCGCCCTCGAGCGCGGCCGGGTCGATCTCGGGGAAGCGCTCCGTGAGCTCGTCGACGTCGTAGGTGATGAAGAAGGCCTGGCCGGCCTCCGCCTGGAGCTCCACCAGACCCGGCTGCGCCTCGCCGGGGTGGGCGGCCGTGTCCCAGCGCACGAGGTTGGCCTCGGTGAGGGCCGCCGACGACGTGGAGACCGCCCGCACCGCGGTGTTCATGGCGTCCACGTCGGGCGTGACCCAGGTGAGGTCCGACTGGATGCGGTTCGCGACGCCCCGCGCGGTGGCGATGTTGTCGAGGCCCGCGAGGTTCGCCTGGACGTCGGCGATCGAGCGGTTCGAGTAGGCGTCCAGCGACGTGTCCGCGACGCCCTCCCCCGAGCGGAAGCCCGGGGAGTGGTTCTGGAGGAACTCGTCGAAGAAGTCGCCGTTCGTCTGGGCGGGGACGCCGTCCTCGGGCCCGCGCCCGGCGGTGGGGAGGTAGGCGTCGAGGCTGTCCGCCAGGGACTCCATGCCCACCTCCACGAGCGCGGCCTCCACCGGGGGGCGACCCAGGGCGGACGCGTCGTGGCCGCGGAGGGCGGCGGCGGACAGGCTCAGGGCGTTCACCGGCGCGTTGCTGTAGTCGATGTCCGCCTCCATGCCCGGCGGGAGCACGGGGGGCGGGAGCGTGACGTTGCGCAGGTTCTGGCAGGTCGCCTCGTCGTAGGGCTCGTACATCATGAACCCGGTGCGCAGGTACGCCTGCAGGTCCATGGAGACCGAGAAGCCGATCTCGAGGAGGCCGAAGAAGCTGAGGCCGATGCCGATGCCCGCGGTGAAGTGCATCTGGCGCGGGATCGAGTTGCCGCCGCCGTAGTTCGCCTCGTCGCGGAACAGGAGGCTCCAGCCGACGGTCGCGATGATCCCGAAGGAGATGTTCAGGCCGAAGACGTCGTCCCAGTCGGCCGTCTTGGCGTGGTCCGGCTGCCGGGGCTCGATGCAGCCCAGGAAGCTGTCGACGCTGATGTCGGCCCAGGATGGCGGGACGTTGACGGTGTCCGCCGCCTGCAGCGACAGGAAGATGCCCTCGGGGGTCAGGTGATAGAAGAGCGCCTCGCTGTGGCCGAAGCCGAAGGTCGCGCCGGTGGCGCCCCAGCCGTAGTAGCAGCCCCAGCCGTCGATGTTGCCGATGGTGTCCACCAGCTCGCCGACCTGCAGCCCGCGGCAACCGGGGTCCGTCTCCGGGGTGGAGGCCTCGTCCTGGTCGAGGATGCCGTCGCCGTCGCAGTCGTCGGTCATCGCGCAGATGGCCTGGGGCGGCCCGGGCAGGTCGCGGTCCCAGTTCTGCTCGTCCCCGTCGATGATCGTGTCGTCGTCGGAGTCATCGTCCGTCGGGTCGGTGCCCTTCGTCACCTCGATGTCGTCGTTCAGGCCGTCGCCGTCCGTGTCGGCCGCGTTGGGGTCGGTGCCCTCCGTCCACTCGTCGCCGTCGTTCAGGCCGTCGTTGTCCGAGTCCGGGTCCGCGACGTCCGAGCCGAAGGCCACCTCGTCGCCGTCGCCCAGGCCGTCGCCGTCCGTGTCGGGATCGAGGGGGTCGCCGCCCGCGCCCGCCTCGTCCAGGTCCAACAGGCCGTCGCCGTCGTCGTCCAGGTCGCACGCGTCGCCCTGGTCGTCGAGGTCGGTGTCCACCTGCGCGGGGTTGGGATCGTCCACGCAGTTGTCGTCGCAGTTCGCGACCGTGGGAGCCGCGCAGGGGTTGTCGCCGGCCACGCCCGAGGCGTCCCCGTCGTCGAGGATGCCGTCGTCGTCCACGTCGCCCGGGACGGCAATGGCGACGGCGGTGATGAGGAGCCCCGCCGCGAAGATCGGGGCCGCGGGCAGCAGCGGGAGGAAGCGGCTCATCGCTCCACCTCCTCGAACCGCTCGGTGAGGCGGTCGCGGAAGTTCCGCATGGCGGCCTTCTCCTCGGGGGTGAGGTTCGCCTCGTAGCGGTCCATCTCGGCCTGAGTCTTCGGATCGAGCGGCGCGGCCGTGTCGCGCGCGGCGGGGTCCTTCAACCGGACCTCGACGGCGGGCGAGACGATCGGGTCGTCGCCCAGCGTGCGGGCCCGCAGCCCCACGAAGGCGCCGGGGACGCCCACGTCCGCGCCGTCGGGGATCACGACCTCTTCGGGGGTCGCCTCCTCCTCGGCGGAGTCGTCGTCGTCGACCACGTCGTCGTCGTCGACGGCCACGTCGTCGTCGTCGTCCGCGGGGGTCGGATCGGGCTCGGGGGCGTCGCAGGCGACGGCCGCCGAGAGGAGCAGGAGAGTCAGGAGCAGGCGCATGCAGGGAACCTAACCGAGCGCTCCTCCGGAGAATGTCGCGTCAATGTCGCAAGGGCGCGCCCCCCTGGGCGGCGTCGAGCGACGTCCCCAGGAGCCGGAGCTGTTCGCGGCATGCAGGGGCGTCGAGCGCGTCGGCCGAGGCCTCCAGGGCGCGCCCGTGACGCGTGAGGTCGGGCAGCCCGAACGAGCCTCCCGAGCCCGCGATGCGGTGCGCGATGGCCTTGATCTCCCCCCACTCCTTCAGGCCCATGGAGCCCTCGAGGAGATCCCCCGCGGCCGCCAACGTCTCCCGCGTCCGCACGACGTACCCCACCCGCTCCGTGCGCAGCAGCGCCTCGATCTCGCTCTGGGGCGAGGGCTCGTCGGTGGACAGGCGCCCCTCCTTGCGGGCGGCCCGGTCGGCGGCGAGCCCCACGCGCTTCGCGATGCGCCAGAAGGACTTGCGCGGCACCCCGGCGCGCCGCGCCGCCTCGGCGACGTTCCCCCCCGCGGCCCGCAGCGCCGCCTCGACGTACGCCGCTTCGAAGGCCGCCACGACCTCCGCCCGGGCCTCCCCCACGGGGGCCTCGAGGAGCCGCTCGGGCCACGCGATCTCGGGGCCCGAGGCCCCCTCGATCTGCAGGTCGCCCGCCGTGACGAGGGGGCCCTCGGAGAACACCACGGCGCGCCGCACGCAGTTCTCCAGCTCCCGCACGTTGCCCGGCCAGGGTCGCGAGATGAGGGCGCGCAGGGCGGACTTCTCGAAGCCCCGGAGGGCGCGGCCCGACTCCCGCGCGGCCCGCAGGAGGAACTGCTCCGCGAGCCCGGGGATGTCGGAGCGACGATCGCGGAGGGCGGGCACGCGCAGGGGCAGCACGCTGAGGCGGAAGAAGAGGTCCTCCCGGAACTCCCCCGAGGCGACCCGGCCCGCCAGGTCCTGGTGGGTGGCGGCGACCACGCGGACGTCGGAGGCCCGGGCGGTGTCGGCGCCCACCCGGCGGACCTCGCCGTCCTGGAGGAAGCGGAGCAGCTTCGGCTGGAGCGGGAGGGGAAGCTCACCGACCTCGTCGAGGAAGAGGGTGCCCCCGTCGGCCGCGCCCACGAGGCCATTGCGGGCGGCGGAGGCTCCGGTGAACGCGCCCGCGGTGTGGCCGAACAGCTCCGCCTCCATCAGCTCCCGGGGGAGGGCCCCGCAGTTGACCGTCACGAAGGGGCCGGAGGCCCGCGACGAGGCGCCGTGCACGGCCCGCGCGACCAGCTCCTTGCCAGCCCCCGTCTCCCCGAGGATCAGGACGGTCATGCCCGACGGGCCCAGGGTGCGGATGTTCGCGACCAGCTCGCGCATGGGGGCGCTGGCGCCGAGGGCGAGGGTGGCGAGCGCGGGATCCGCGGCGGCGGGGTCCGCGGCCGGGGCCGACTCGAGTCGCTGCAGCCGATCCGAGAGCGACCGTCGCACGAGCGCGCGCTCCACCCGGCGGCGCAGCGTGAGGGGGTCGATGGGCTTGGTGAAGTAGTCCTCGGCGCCCTCGCGCAGGAGCGCCATGCCGCGCTCCAGATCGCTGGACCCGGACATCACGAAGACGACGCTGTGAGGGGTCGCGCGGGCGGCCTCGACCACGAGGGGATCGCCTGGGTCGCCTTCCAGGTGGAGGTCGAGCAGCACCACGTCCGGCTGCTCGAGGAGGGCCGCGCGCGCGGCCCCCAGGGTGCTCACGCACACGACGTCGGCGAGCTCGTCCAGCAGGGTGGTGACGAGGCGGCGGATGTCGGCGTCGTCGTCGACGAGGAGGACGGTCGGGCGGGCGCTCACGCCTCCATCATGCGCCGCCGTCCCCGGCGCGTCGAGCGTTGTGGGTCTCTCGTGACCCGGTCGTCGGCTCGGGACCAGTCAGCGGCGACCCGTTTCTGGGCGGCGGCCGCGACCGACACCCGTCCGATCGGGTCGACGCACAGCGAACGCACGGTTTTCTCCGAAGCCGGCACAGGCGCTGCAATTCCCCGGCGCACGGTGACCCGGGCCGGTCAACAAGCCCCTCCCCCCCGACTCGGGCCGCCAAGACCTCCATGACGGAGGTCACCCAAGCACATCGGCCGACGCCCGCCCCCCTGTCGGCCGATACTCGAAACGTCGAGGAGTTCGCTCCTCGACGTTTCCTGCTTGGGCTCCCCGCGACCCACCGGCCGGTCCTCGTCCGTCTACACTCGGCCCGTGGACGTGAATCAGCCCCCGGTCCCGGACGAGTTGGCGGCGCGCGTGGACGAGGTCGCCTCGGGCACCCAGCCCAGCGGCGACGACCTGCTGGACCTGGCCGACGAGCTCACCTACCTGCTCGAGGGCGAGCTGCCCTACCTCAACGTCGTGAAGATCAAGCCCACGGACGACCCCCGCCGGCGCCTCATGGGCACGTCCTTCTGCACACGCGTGAAGGAAGCCGAGGCGGTGGTCACGGACCTGCAGAGCGCGCTGAAGCGGGGCGTCGCGGGCCGCACCGCCGAGTGTGCGGGCTTCTCGCTCGACGACCAGGCCTACGTGGACTTCGTCCTCGGCGACGTCACCGGGCGCCTACGCATCACCGTCTACGGCTAGCCGCCTGTTGGGCATTGGACCCAGCCGACTCGACGATCCCCTGCGGGGAGCACTTTGGGAGACGCGGAGGAACGGATGTCGCGGAGGCATCGAGCCGCGAGCGACTCCGGAGCGGGTTCCTGATCCGATGCGCGCATGGCCCACCGCTTCCGACCCTGGACCACGGCCCAGCTCTACCTGCTGCCCCCGGCGCTGAACGACTGGGTCGACGACGACCCCCGGATTCATTTCGTCGCCGTCGGCGACCAGCACCCCGACCACACGGTGATCAAGCACCCGATGGGCTTCGACCGCTTCTCCCTGCGCGGCCTCCGCGAGGTCCGCCGTGAGTGGAACCTCGTCGCGACGTGCCCCAACCTGCTCAAGCTGGACCGAGCGGGCGGAATCCGGGGACCAATTCCCACCTGAAGGCCGCCGGCCGGGCCGGCACGTCCACAGTGGGAAATCTCCGCCACCCAGGCCCCCGCCGCCGCTCCGCGACGGACGGGGCGACGAGGGCGAGGCTCGGGGAGTGGAGCGGGCCGGGGCCCGTGACCGACGAGGAACGACGCCATCGGCGTTCGGGACAAGTCGAGCCGGTGCAGAATCTCCGCCGTGGGCATCTAGGCCCATCGAAACGACTCCATCGTCTGATCTTCGTCGAAGCGGTGCTCGAAGCCCGTGGTGTCACGGAAGTGGCTGCCGTCGATCACGACGGGGAACTTGAGGTGGTTGACGGCGCCCACCGGCAGCTTCGGGAGGCCGAACCGGCCGAGGACGCGGCCCAGGAGCAGCTCCGGCAGGCCGACCTCCTTGCGCCCCGTGGTCTTGATCAGCAGCGACAGCGGCACCGGCGCGGGGCCCGTCACGTTGTAGACGCCGCGCACGCGCTGCTGGAGCGAGATGGCGATCGCGTCCACGACGTCCTCGTCGTGCATGAACTGGAACAGCGGGTCGAAGCCGAAGACGGACGGCACCGCCGGGCCGCGCAGGAACGAGGCGAGCGTGCCCCGACGGCTGGGCCCGAGGGTGTAGACGAAGCGCAGGACCGTCGTGCACAGCTCCGGATGTCGCCACAGCGCGGCCCCCGCGTAGAGGTCCGCGGCCACCAGATCCGCGAGATCCGGGAAGGTCGCGACGGCCATCGGGGGGTCGGCCTCCGTGTGATAGAGCGGCGAGTCCGCGGCCGCGCCGTAGTACGTGTGCCGCCCCACGAACAGCACGTGGCCCACGCCGTACTTCGCGGCGTGATCGAACACCGCGCGGGTGCCGTTCAGGTTGATGCGGTACCGCTCCTCGCCCGACCGCTGGAAGTGCGTCACCGTGGCCATGTGCACGACGGCCTCGGGGTGGTGCTTGCGGAACACGTCCTCGGCGGGGCGCTTGCGGATGTCCACCGGGAACATCTGCAGGCCCCGCGGCGGGTCCGGCCAAGGCCGACGATCGATGCCCAGCACGCTGTGCCCGTCGGCCAGAAGGCGCCGCGCGAGCACCCGACCCAGACGGCCGGCGACGCCCGTCACGAGGATCTTCACGACGCCCCCCCTTCCGCGCCGGGGAACTCGAACGGCTCGTCCAGCGCGCCCCGATTTCGGCGGTCGACGCCCAGCTCGATCATCGCGGCGATGCGGGTCTTCACCTGGTCCACGTACTCCAGGATCACCTCGTCGGCCTCGTTCCCGTCGCCGTCGAAGTGCATGGCGGGCCCGTAGTAGATCTGGCAGGCCGTGGGACGCGGCAGCGCCACGATCCAGGGCGTGAACGGCACGTACGGCGCTCCGAGGAGCCGACCCAGCGTGCGGCTGTTGTGGATGGTCGGGATCGCCTCGCCGCCGCCGATGAAGGCGACCGGCACGATCGGCGAGCCGGTGGAGAGCGCGAGGCGCATGAACCCGGTGCCGAACCGCACGAGGGAGTGGCGCTCGGGGTACAGCTTGGCCGTCCCGCGGGCGCCCTCGGGGAAGACCATGAGGAGGCGGTCGTCGTTCAGGAGCCGACGGGCGTGCTCGGGGAGGCCCGTCAGCTGCCCGGTCTTCGCCGTCCACTGGGCGCTGAACGGGGCGGCGGCGAGGAACTTCTCGGCCATCCCCTGGGCCAGTCGCGGCGGCTCCTTCTCGTAGAACGTCGCGCCCCAGATCAGCGCCCCGTCGAGCGCGACGCCCCCGCTGTGGTTGCCGATCAGCATCGCCCGGCCGCGGTCGGGGACGTGCTCCAGGCCGTACGTCCGCATGGAGAAGTAGCGGCGGTACAGGGGCCGCAGGATCGTGAAGAAGCGCGTGAGCTCGGCCTTGTCGAGGCCGTAGGCGTCCAGACCGTGGCGGCTGAACGGGATCTCGAGGCGGTCCACGCGCTCGGCGATCTCGGGGGAACGGAGCGACGGCAGCAGGGGCATGGCCGAAGACTACTCCCCGCCCCGATCCGGGGTCGCGCGCACGCACGGATCGCGTACCCTCCGCGCCGGATCGGAGACCCCATGCCCATCGACGAGAGCCGGACCTTCCTGCCCGTACAGATCGCCGTCCTGACGGTGTCGGACACCCGCACCGAGGCCACCGACCGGAGCGGCGCGACCCTCGTGGAGCGCCTCACGGCGGCGGGTCACGTGAGCGCCGGCAAGGTCATCGTCGCCGACGAGGTGGACCTGATCGAGGCGCAGCTCCGCCGGTGGGTCGAGGACCCGGTGGTCGACGTCGTCATCACCACCGGAGGGACGGGCGTGACGGGGCGGGACACCACGCCGGAGGCCGTGCAGGCGGTGATCGAGAAGGAGATCCCCGGCTTCGGCGAGCTCTTCCGGTGGCTCAGCTTCAAGACGATCGGGACGTCGACGATCCAGTCGCGGGCCATGGCGGGCGTCGCGAAGGGCACCTACATCTTCGCCCTCCCCGGCTCCACCGGAGCCTGCAAGGATGCGTGGGACGGCATCCTCGTCACCCAGCTCGACCACCGGTATCGGCCCTGCAACTTCGTCGAGCTCATGCCCCGCCTCCTGGAGTAGGCCCGTGACCCGACTTCGCCTCCTCTGCTTCTTCCTGAGCGTCCTCGTGGTGGGCTGCACCCCCCGGGGCGGCGGCCGCGGCGGGGGCGGCGGCAGCGACGACGACGACGCCACCGACGACGACGACGCCACCGACGACGACGACGCCACCGACGACGACGACGTCACCGGGCCCGGCCGGCTCGTGATCAACGCGGACCGCACCGAGTTCGTCTCCGTGGCTCCGTTCGGCAACGAGAACGCGCTCGTGACCTTCACGAACCCCGGCGGCGACGACGTCGGGGTGACCGTCACGCTCACCTGGGACGGCCCCGGCATCTTCGAGTTCACGGGCGGCTCCTCCACCTTCGCGGTGCCGGGCGGCGAGACGGTCGAGCGCCGCCTCGTCTACACGCCCGACGACAACCCCGCCCACTGGACGAGCCTGCGGGCCGAGCACGACGGCACCGACGAGACGCCCTTGCGGCTGTACTTCCACGGGACCACCGAGGGCGGGGACATCGAGACCGAGTGCACCAACGGCGTCGACGACGATCAGGACGGCTTCATCGACTGCGTGGACTGGGACTGCCTGGGCGTGGGCGCCTGCGGTGACTCGTGCTGCGGGACCATGCCCTGGCCCGGCGCCGACGATCAGTGCGACGACGGCGCGACGATGGCCTGCGTGTGCGCGAACGACGCCTTCTGCTGCGGGACCGGCTGGAACCAGTTCTGCGCCGACGCCTACATGGGGCTGAACGGCCCCTGCGGCCCCGCCGCGACCTGCGCGGGCGTCGTCGGGCGCTGAGGCCGCTCCGGCTACTCGGCGCCGGTAGCCTCGTCGAACAGCCCGAACACCGCGTCGATGTCGGCGCTGCTGAAGCGATGCTCGGCGAAGGCGACGTGCAGCTGCTCGTTGATGTCCGAGGCGAGCTCGTCCATTGAAGCGGGGATCGCCGCCGCGTACCGCGTATCGGTGCGCGGGTTGGTCACCGGTCGGCCGGAGCGGTCGAGCAGGAGGGCGCCCTCGAAGGCCGCGATGAGCTCCGCCGCCCCGTCCTCGTCGATGCCGGGGATCCGGGTGAAGCGGTCGAGCTCGAGGCGGGTCCGCACGTGCAGCTCGACTCGGACGTCGTGGCCCCGATCCGCCGCGGCAGTGGCGGCGTCGAGCACGGTGGTCGCGGAGACGACGGTGTCGTTCTCGGCGGTCACGAAGAGCATGGGGGGAGGGGTCGCGTCGGGGCCCAGCGCGGCCGTGCCCCAGCCGTTGGCGTTCACCGCGGCGACGACGTCGCGCGCGCCGTCCACGGCGTAGACCTGGGCGAACGCGCCCCCGTTGCTGTGTCCGAGGGCGAGGGTGGGCAGCCCGGCCGGGAGCACTCCGTCGTCTTCGAGTCGCGCGATCAGGGCGTCGACGGGGGCCACCTCGTCGGGCCCGGAGTCGACGTTCCACGCCGCGTCGGCCCCGTCGGGAGCGACCCACGCGAGGCCACGCTCCAAGGCGGCGTCGGCCACGCGGTCCTCTTCGACCCGGTCCGCCCAGTTGCAGGCCCCCTCGCCCAGGCCGTGGAAGAACACGGCGAGGCCCCGGGGGGTCCCGTCGGGCACCGCGAACAGCGCCTCGCGATCGGCGCCCTCGAGGACGTCGACGTCGGCGTCGCAGTCCAGGGACGCCGCGGCGGGCGCGCACCCCGCGAGCGCGAGGGCGAGGCCCGCGACCGGGATCGGGGTGGGGCGGGAGCGCGAGGTCATGCCGCAGCGTAACCTCCGCGACTGCGATCTCCAGGGATCGCTGCGACCCGGAGATCGATGACCCAGCCGCGCATCCTCACGCGCCCGTTCCTGCTGCTCGTGGCGGCGCACGCGCTCCAGGCGCTCGGGTTCAGCTCGATGCTCCTGCTGCCGCTGTACCTCGACCACCTCGGGGCGGACCGCGGCGAGATCGGGCTCGTGATGGCGGCGGCGTCTATCGGAGGGCTGGCGGGTCGTCCGCTGGTGGGCTGGGGGCTCGACGTGGTGGGGCGTCGCCCGGTGCTCTTCGTGGGCACGGTCGTCCTGATGGTCGGCATGTTCCTGGTCGCGCTCATCGACGAGCTCGGGTGGCTCGTCTACCTGATGCGCATCCTCGTGGGCCTGGGGAGCGGGGCCCTGTTCACGGGCTACTTCACGCTCGCGGCGGACATCGTCCCGGACTCCCGCCGGACAGAGGGCATCGCGCTGTTCGGCGTGTCGGGGCTGCTCCCCCTGCTGATCAACCCGTTCGCCGACCAGATCGGCATCGAGGCGCCCGAGCTGCGGTGGTTCTTCCCGGCGATGGGGCTCTGCATCGCCGCCTCGCTCCTGCTGCTGCCCGGCGTCCCCGAGCCCACCGGCACCCGGGCCCCGGAGCGCGTGGGGCTCCGGTCGGCGCTGAGCGCCCTGAAGCAGACCGACCTCGCCCCGGTGTGGGCGGCGACGGCGGTGTTCGCGGGCATGGTCGCGATCTTCATGTCCTTCGCGACGGTGACGGCGGAGTCCCGCGGCGCCGAGAACCCCTCGACGGTCTGGCTGACCTACGCCCTGGGGGCGGTGATGGTGCGGCTGGTGGGGGCGAGGCTGCCCGAGCAGCTGGGACCCAACCGGGTCGGGGGGGCGGCGCTGTTCTCCTACGCGATGGGGTTCGTGCTCCTGGCCGGGGCCTCGACGTCCACGGGTTTCGCCCTCGCGGGGCTGCTCGGCGGCGTCGGGCACGGGTACTGCTTCCCGGTCCTCATGTCGCAGGTGGTCACCCGCGCGCCCGACGCGCTTCGGGGCGTCGCGGTGGCGGCGTTCACCGGCCTGTGGGGGATCTGTCGTCTGTTCGCGGCCCCGACGTTCGGGGAGGTCGCCGACCGGTGGGGCGACGGGCCGATGCTCTATTCGGCCGCCGTGTTCGGGCTCGCCGGGCTGGCGGTCTGGGTGGTGCTCGAGGCCGCGCTGCGCCGAGGCGGAACCACGGAGTAGCGCACGCCGGGGGGACTGATCCGGGTGCCTCCCGACTATCGCCGGCGCTTGGGCCGGTAGGACTTGGGGTCCTTCTTGCCGCGGTCTCGTCGGCGCTGGTCGGCGAGGCGACGCTCGGCGGCGACGGCGGCCTCGGTGGGGCGCGGGGGGATGAGGGCCTCGGGGTGGTGGCCGATGAGGTCCTGCCTGCCCGCCTTCGTGAGGGCGTCGTGCACGGCGTACCAGTTCTCGGGCTTGAACCACTGCAGGAGGGCGCGCTGGGTGGTGCGGTCGCGCAGCGTGCGGGCGACGGGGACGGGGGTCAGGGTCCGGGGGTCGAGGCCGGTCCAGTAGATGGCGGTCGCCCAGTCCATGGGGGCGGGGATGAAGTCCTGAACCTGGCGCGGCTTGTAGCCGGACTTGCGCAGGAAAGCCGCCATCTCGATGGCCTCGTCGAGGCCCGCGCCGGGGTGCGACGCGATGAAGTACGGGACGAGGTACTGCTCCTTGCCCGCCCGCTTGCTGGCGGCGTCGAAGGCGTCCGAGAACTTGTGGAACTCGCCGATCGACGGCTTGCGCATGACGTTCAGGACGGCGTCCGACGCGTGCTCCGGGGCGACCTTGAGGTGCCCGCCCACGTGGTGGGTCACGAGCTCGTCCATGTACTCGTCGCTCCGGGCGGCGAGGTCCATGCGCACGCCGCTGGCGATGTTGACCTTCTTCACGCCGGGCACGGCGCGGGCCTTGCGCATGAGCTTGATGAGGGGCGTGTGGTCGGTGCCGAGGAGCTTGCACACGGTCGGATGCACGCAGCTGGGGCGCCGACAGATCTGCTCGATCTCCGGCTTGGTGCACCGCATCTTGTACATGTTGGCGGTGGGCCCGCCGATGTCGGAGACGACGCCCTTGAAGCCGTCGACGTGCTTCAGGGCGCGGATCTCGCGCAGGATCCCGGCCTCGCTGCGGCTCTGGATCGGGCGGCCCTGGTGCATGGTGATGGAGCAGAAGGTGCAGCCCCCGAAGCAGCCGCGCATGACGGTCACGCTGTGGCGGATCATCTCGAACGCGGGCACGGGCTCGCGGTAGGAGGGGTGGGGACGTCGGGCGAAGGGGAGGTCGTAGATGGCGTCCATCTCGGCCTCGGAGAGGGGCGGATGGACGGGGTTCTGGACGACGGTGCGGTCCCCGTGGGGCTGCACGAGGCGGCGGCCGCACAGGGCGTTCATCTCCTCGTGATAGAGGAAGGTCGCGCGGGCGAACTCGCGCCGCGACTCCTTGACGCGCTCGTAGGACGGAAGGACGACCACGTCGGTGACCGGGACCGCCTCGCGCCCGCCCAGGAGCCAGGCGGTGGACCGCATGTCGCGGAGGTCCTGGAGGGTCTCGCCGGCGGCGAGGCGACGGGCCAGCTCGAGGATCGGGGCCTCGCCCATGCCGTGCACGACGAGGTCGGCCTTGGAGCTGGCGAGCACCGACGGGCGGACGGTGTCGCTCCAGTAGTCGTAGTGAGCGAGGCGACGCAGGCTGGCCTCGACGCCCCCCGCGACCACGGGGGCCCGCGAGCCGAGCCGCTTGTTGGCCTCGCGGCACCGCTGGACGTACACGTTGACGGCCCGGTCGGGTCGCCTGCCGATGGCGCCGCCGGGGGTGTAGGCGTCCGCGTTCCGGACCTTCCTGCCCGCGGTGTAGTGGTTGAGCATCGAGTCCATGTTCCCGGCGGACACGGCCCAGAACAGGCGGGGGGGACCGAACTCCAGGAAGGGGTCGACCGTCTTCCACGGAGGCTGCGAGAGCATGGCGACGCGGTAGCCCGCGGCTTCGAGGACCCGGCCGAGGAGGGCCATGGCGAAGGACGGGTGATCGATGTACGCGTCGCCCGTGACGAAGACGACGTCCACGCCGTCCCAGCCCCGGGCGCGCATCTCCGCCGCGGTGGTGGGGAGGAGCTCGGTCGCCTGCTCCGCCACGTCGCCGCGTCGCTTGGGGAGGCGAATCAGGTCGGCGGAGGCGAGGGGGCGGGGCTGCACGCGCGCAGGGTAGTCGAGTGAGAGCGCCGGCGAGCAGAACTCGCCGGAACGGCGTGTTCACCCGACCTCTGCGCGTCCCGGTGAGCATCGCTCGCCGGAACGGGCCGTTCACCCGACCTCTGCGCGTCCCGGTGAGCATCGCTCGAGCTCCATCGGATCGAAGAAATCTGCTCCCGGGGGTCGATTCCTCCCGTCAAGGAGGGCATGGGACCACTCGCAGTACACATCACCTTCCGCCTGGCAGACGGACGCGTCCTCTGTCGAACCTCAGCCGACCGTCGCCGCGTGGCGCGGTCGTTCGTCGAACGCGATCGGTGCTTCAAGCTGATCGTGTTTCGGATCGTCGACAACCACCTGCACGCCTTGGTCGCCGTCGACCGTGACGACGCGGCCGAGTTCGCGCGCCGGGTTGAGATATCCATCCAACTGTCGCTTCGCCCGGGGGTCCACTTCTCCCCCGCCCACTACACGCTGGTCGAGTCCCAACGGCACCTGCGTCACGCGTTCGACTACATCCTCGATCAGGAGCCGCGCCACGGGCTCGACCTGGACCCGCTGCACGACGGCAGCAACCTCCCCGACCTTCTGGGGATGCGCACCATCGGTACGTTCACGGCGACGAACGTCCGGGAGCTCCTGCCCCGCGTAACGCGGGCCGATCTGACCAAGCGCCTCCCCAGCCCCGAGGTCCTCGACGAGACGCAGCCCCTCGGCTTCCGTGAGCTCCCCTACTTGGCCGACGGGGCGGCCGCGGCCTTCGGCCTGCGACGCATCCAGGGCCTCCTCCCCGAGGCGCTGATCGCGCGCATCGCGGCCGTGCGGGTCGGCCTCCGGTTCGCGCCGGTGGGCCTGGTCGCCCGCGCCCTCGGCATCTCCCCCTCGACCGTGCGTCGGCTGCGCCGCCACGAGGTCTCCGAAGTCGTCATCGAGGCCGTCGAAGCGCAGGCGCGGGCACGAGCCGCGGCTGGAATCGGGGCCGCGAACTTCTGACGCCTCCGAGGCGCATCGCTCGCCCGAACGGCGTGTTCACCCGACCTTTGCGCGTCCCGGTGAGCATCGCTCGCCCGAACGGCGTGTTCACCCGACCTTTGCGCGTCCCGGTGAGCATCGCTCGCCCGAACGGCGTGTTCACCCGACCTTTGCGCGTCCAGCCGAGCATCGCTCGCCCGAACGAGGCGTTCACCCGACCTTTGCGCGTCCCGCCGAGCATCGCTCGCCCGAACGCCGTGTTCACCCCACCTTTGCGCGTCCTACAGCAACCTCATCCGCGCCAGCATGGCGACGAACAAGGCGACCAGCAGCCCCGTCGAGGCGAGCATGAGGAGCCCGAACAGGTACGCGTTGCTCAGCCAGTCGAGTCCATGCTGCACCGCCACGAGCAGCCTGCTCCGGGGTCGATCGCAGCGGCAAGCGGCCGCTCGCGGCTCGTAGGCGGCGGCCTCGATCAGCGCTTCGTCGCACACGGGGCAGTCGTTGCCGAAGCCGAACGCCACCAGACAGCAGGGGCACATCAGCGACGCGCGCAGGCTCGTCTCCACGACCGTGGTGCGGGTGATGCGTCGGTCCCGCTGGGGGCGACGGACGAGGCGGGTGGGTTGGGTGAAGAGGCTCATGGAGCCGACTACGCCCCCGGCGCCCACGCATTGCCGTCCCGGCCGCCGATCGCGGTCCCGCGCCTTCGGTCAGGGCACCGGAGTCAGCCCCGTCATCGCCGTCTGGTTCAGGGTCCCGCCGGTGCCGTTGAAGGACACGCAGCTGCCGCCGCCCACGGGACACGGGTTGCACGTGAACACGAGGCAGGCCCCGAAGCTCGTCCACGCGCTCACGTCGATCTCGCCCGTGATGACCGCGTTGATGATCTGGCTCTCATCGAGCGTGAAGTCGCCCTCGAACTCGAAGTCGTACAGCGTGGGGCTCGCGAGGCCGAGGTTGAGCGTGAAGGCGACGGGCCCGACGTCGAAGTGGGGGTCCACATACGTCCCCAGCTGCAGCGCCGTGAGGTCGGTGGTGTTCGCCGTCATGTCCTGGAAGCAGGTCCCGTTCTGCGCCGCTCCGGCCAGCATTCCGATCGTCTGCGCCGCCACGTCCACGCTCGTGGGCGACACCAGGATCGGGTAGTCGAACAGGCTCACGCCGAGCCCCGCCAGGAAGTTCGTCAGCCCGCCCGGCGCCACGATCGTGACGCTGTTCCAGTCCAGGCAGTAGGTCGTGTCCACGAAGGTCGGCCCCGTCGCGTCGTCGTCGTCCGTCGCGTCGTCGTCGTCCACCGCGTCGTCGTCGTCCACCGCGTCGTCGTCGTCCACCG
>CAZUHI010000103.1:0-15797 GCA_964620495.1 uncultured Rickettsiales bacterium
CGCGGCGTCCGCCGCCGACTACGAGTGGAGGCGCGTCATCACCCAGACCGGGGAGGTGTACGACGGCGTGCTCCTCGAGCGCGAGAAGGAGTACGTCCTCATCGGGCTCGAGGACGGGACGGTCGTGGAGTTCCTGGCGGGTCAGATCCTCCGCATCGAGGTCATCCCCGCGGACCCCGAGCAGCGTCCGCCCCCGCCGCTCATCGAGTACGAGGAGGAGGTGCGCCGCCCGCGCGTGCCGAGCCACCTGCAGGGGTACTCCCGGAACGAGCTCGCCCAGCGCTACGCAGCCGCGGACGAGGCCCACATCACCGCCGTGGGCCCGACGATCCCGATGCTCACGGTCGGCATGACCTTCATGATCGCGTCCACGCCGTTCCTGTTCGAGGGGTCCCCGTCGCTGATCACCTACCTGACCGGCCTCGGCCTCGTGGTCGGCTCGTTCGGCTCGGCCGCCGCGGGCTCCCTGGCGGCCATCCGCGCCGAGGGGTTCCACGAGCCCAACAGCGCGATGCAGTTCGGCATGGCGTTCGGGCTCGTGGGGGTCGGGATGATGGCCACCGGCCTCCCCATCTTCCAGCTGTCCTACGGCTCCGGGCCCGACTTCTTCCTCGCGGGCTCGGGCATGGGCATGGCCATCGCGGGCTCGGCGGTGGTGATGGCGGAGGCGAAGTACGCGCGCGACCGCCTGCGCAAGGCCCGTCGCCGCATCAAGCGGGCCGCCTCGCCCGTGCGTCCGGTCCCTCGCCTCGTCGGCCTCTCGGTGGCCCCCGGCAAGGACGGCGCGGCGTTCTCCGCGGCGTTCGTGTTCTGATCCGAACGCGCTAACGTGACGGCATGAGCCTCCGCCTGCTTCGCCTCACCCTCCCCCTGTTGGTCTTCGCGCTCGTCGGGTGCCCGGAACCCGACGCCGCGGGCTCGGACGACGACGACGCGACCGACGACGACGACGCGACCGACGACGACGACGCGACCGACGACGACGACGCGGCCGGGATCCCCGTCCCCGATCCGGGCGACGACCCGTCCCCGGGCAACTGGACGATCGACGGCGATCACACGTCGCCCGACCGCGCCGCCCCCATGGGCATCTACCCCGAAGGGGTGCGCGAGCCGTATCTGCAGGACAACAACACGGGCGCCGAGGACTCCTACTGGGTGTTCGAGACCAGCTACGACGGCAGCTTCGCCGCGGGCGTGTACGGCGCCGCCAACCCCATCCAGGCGTTCGACCTGCACGAGGCGTCGGACGGCTTCTTCGGCGAGATCATCGAGCCCACCTTCGAGGAAGAGGGCGACCGAGGCCCGTTCAAGGAGTGGCCCGTCCAGGACGGCGGGGTGTACGTCCTGCACGTCTCCCTGGCCGGCGGCGGCTTCTTCTGATGACGGCTCGCCCCGCGGTTCGCGGGACCTGACCGCTTCGACCCCTGTCGAGAAGCACCTCTCGAAATCCTCCGAAGCGAGCGCTGCTTCGGGGCGGAATGAGAGGTTCTTCTCGATCTCAGCCCATGCGACCGGCGGCCCACCAGGCCACGAGCGCGAGGATCGCGGGGACGCCCTGGATCACGAAGATGGTCCAGCGGACGCTGACCGCGCCGACGACCGCCATCGCGAGCACGAACAGCAACATCGCGATCGCGGTGTCGGTGCGCTCGGTGAGCACCGCCCAGGCGAGCACGGTGGCGACGGCCGCGTTGTAGGCGCCCTGGTTGAGGGCGAGGCTGCGCGTGATCTCGGTCGCCGCGGCGTCGTACCCGAAGCGGGCCGCCATGGCCCCCCAGCCGACGCTCTCGGCGAGCGCGAACACGTAATGGAGGAGGACGACGAGCAGGGCAGCGGCTTTGAACATGCCGCCGAGTCTAGGCCGCCGACCGGCGCGGAGCTCAGTCGCAGCTCCCGTCGGTCCACACCGCCTCGCCCCGGGCGAGGAACTCCGCGTCCGGGAAACGCGGCGTCAGGTCCAGGTCGACGAACAGGACGTGGTCCCACTCGAAGGTCGGCGAATACACGACCTCCAGCACCCGCTCCTCGCCGGGCTGCAGCACCGCCCCGGCGTCGGGGAGGCCGGTGACGGCCACCTCGTTCTCGGTCCCCGGAGTGGAGACGCGCGCCGCGTCCACCTGCACCGACGCGCGGCCGTCGTTCCGCAGGACGACCTCCCGCGTGACCGCGCAGCCGATCTCGACCTCCCCGAAGTCCAGCTGGTCCGGCGTGAAGGTCACGAACGGCGCCAGGGCCTCGCCCAGGACCGAGATGAAGATCTCCGGTCGGGCGCGGTCGTCGGTCTCGAACGTGATCAGCCCCGACAGGCTCATGTCGCCGTAGGGCGCGAACCGCAGCGGGAGGAGGATCCTCTCGTCTTCGGGCACCGAGAGCGGGAAGTCGGCGTCGACCAACACCCGCTCGACGCGGGGGGCGCGGTAGTCGTGGATCGTCACGAACCCTTCGCCGTGGTTGGTGACCGTGAGCAGGTGCTCCTTCACCTCGTCCGCCAGGACCTCGCCGAAGTCGACGAGGCCGGGCGCCGCCGGGTCCTCCGACACGATGGAGATGCGCGCGTCGAAGGGGACGGGCGTCCGCGAATCGGCCGGGTCGTCGGCGACCTCCGGGGCGCACCCGACGAGGAGGAGGGCGACGAGGAGGGGTCGCGTATCAATCATGGAGCCCCGCGGCCTGCAGCTGCTGGATGAGCACGTCGGTGCGGGCGGGGAAGAACTCCTCCACCAGCCGCCGACCCTCTTCGAGCCACTCTACGTCCCGGGTGTACGGCACCGCGCGGTCCGCGTCGCCCCACCGCGCGGACTCGCCGAGGACGGCCGTGAAGATCTCCTCCGCCCGGGTCTGATACCGGGCGAGGGCCGCCTCCGCGGAGAGCGCTCCCAGGGGACCCAGGTGCATCGCCGCGCGCTCCGCGTAGCGCGCCCGGAACTCGGCGTTCGACCGCAGGCGGGCGTAGACGTGGCTGATGCTGCCCGCCACGTCCACGTCGATGTTGATGTCGTCGTCGGCGTACCAGAGCGAGTACTCCATGTCCCAGACGAACCAGCGGAACTGCCCGTCCGGTCGGCGCCGCACGCCCCGCATGTTGTTGTGGTTGAAGCGCTCGGGCCCGTCGCGGTTGGCCGTGTACTGGTGGATCAGCATGTAGTCGATGAGGTCGTCCACGTCGAGCATCGCCTCGACCGCCGCGAGGCCCTCGGGGGTGTCCACCGGCCCGTTCGCCAAGGCCAGCAGCTGCAGGTAGGCGTCGAGCGTGCCGTCGATGGCCTCGTTCGTCGTCGTGCGACGGTTGATGGCGTCGTAGTCCGCCGCCGCGCCCCCGAAGTACTCGGCCCCGAAGTCCGCGTCCGGCCGCTCGACGGGCATGTACAGACCCCAGTAGAGCCCGTTGATGTACAGGTGCACGTAGGTCGCGTGGCCGTCGACCTTGCCCATGTCCCTCGCCGTGTCCCGAGCGAACGCGTCGCGGATGTACTGCGACTGCTCGGGGTCCCGGAAGTCCTGCCACCCGCGGCTGCCCTGGGACCGCAGCACGATCGAGTCGAAGCGGTCCACCGGCGCGTCCGGGAACAGCGGGTACTCGAGCTTCGTGGGCCCGTACCGTGACCGAAACTCCAGGCGCAGCGCGTGCTTCCGGGTGTTGCTGTGCGGCCGCCACCCGAACCCGTGCACGCGGACCCCGCACACCGTGGCGACGCCCGTCGATCCGTCCGGCTCGATCACCTCCACCGAGACGGCGCGCTCCCACTCCGCGCCCCGCTGCTGGGAGTGGACGTAGATGCCCTCGTCGCCGAACCAGTCCTCCCGCGGCATCACGAGCGACATCGTGCGGATCGACGTCAGCCCCTCGAGCAGCTCCGCCGACGTGTTCGGGTCGTTCACCACGTCCGGGTCCATGCCGTAATCGGCCGCGGCGGGCGGCTGCGCGAGCCCGTCCCAGGTGCCGGGGAAGCCCTCCGGCGCGTCGGGCTGCAGGAGCACGTCCGCCGGGAAGATCCACGTGTGCGTCGCCACCGGCGCGGGCTCCCACCCGTCGCGGAACGCGGCCACCCGCAGGATCGACGTCGTGCCCACCGGCAGGTCGAGCTGCGGACCCTCGGCGCCGCCCTCCACCTGCGCGCCGTGGTCGAGCGTGGGCACGGAGCCGTCGAGCGTGTAGACGAGCACCGCCTCCGGCGTGGACGACGTCACCGTCGCGTCGAACGGGCCGTCGAAGAAGCCGCGCGGAGGGTCGACCTCGGGGGGCGCGACGAACCCGGCGAACCCGAGCCCGTTGGGCGCCCCGGGGGTGGGCTCCCCGAAGAAGGCCCGGCCGTCCACGTCCGTGACGATGTCCTGCGCCACGAGCTGCACGGCGAGGAAGAAGTCGACGTCGTCCGCCGCCAGGTTCACGCCCTCGACGATGAGGGCGGGCAGCGTGGTCCCGAGCCGGATCACGGCGTGGTGCAGCGGCTCCGCGGGCGCGACGACCACCCCGTCCTCGAGCCCCTCGGAGAGGTCCCGCCCTGCGATCTCGGACGCCCAGGCGTCGTCCGCCTCCACCGTGAGGAGGTGCCGGATCACGCCCTCCGCCTCGGGGGCCTCCCGGACGGGCTCGACCTCGATCCACGCCCGGTCCTCGGCGAGCGACACCTCCGTCGCGATGCGGTCCGCGAACGGCGCCGCGGGTGCGCCCGTCACCTCGACCTCCGCCAGCGACATCCACTCGGAGCTGCCCGCCCCCCCGACGGCCGTCTTCTCCACCCTCACGAAGCGCCCCACGGCCGGGTCCAGCTCGAACACGTGCTCGGGCCCCGGATCGACGGGCGTGTCGACCGTCGGGTTGAAGCGGTCCCAGGCGTACACGACGTCGCCGGCCTCGTCCCGCAGGCTGACGTCGAGGTTGTAGAGCCGCTGCGGGCAGCAGCCCACGCGGTTGAAGATCCGCACCTCCGAGACCCGCGCCGACTCGCCCAGATCGACCTCCCAGAAGGAGGCGAGGTCGGCGTCGCCGGTGTGGCTGAAGGTGGACACGTTGCCGTCGACCGCCTCGGCGCCGGTGCGGCCGTATCCATTGGACGACTGCGTGGTGACCTTGCCGAGCGCGAGGTTCTCGGGGACGCCGCCGCCGTCGTCGTAGCCGATCGGCAGCACCATCGGAGTCCAGGCGCCGGGGGTCGTGACCGAGACACCCGCCTCGTCGCCGTCGCCCAGCAGGACCGTCGACCTGACGGGCTGGGGGCGGCCCCAGGACACCCCGTCCACCTGCGGGCCGAACTCGACGTGGTCCATCGTCCGGCCGTCGGGCGCGGTCAGCACCACCTCCTCGCCCGCCGCGTCGAGCGCGAACGGAGCGGACGAGGGGTCGTCCTCGGGGCCGCCGCACCAGACCACCAGGAAGCCCGCCCCGTCGATGAGGCGGTCGAGCTCGAAGCGGAACGGCTCGTCGGGGTCGTCGGAGAGCCCCCAGCCGGCGAGGTCCACCGCCTCCGACGTCGGGTTGAAGAGCTCGATCCACTCGTCGTCCGCGGAGATCTCGGAGATCAGGATCTCGGGCCAGTCGGTCGCGGGCGTCGGATCCGGGGGGGGCGACGGCGTGGGCTCGTCGGGCGTGACGGAGGGGCAGCCGAGCAGGAGGAGGAGCGGGAGGACCCGCGAAGGCCGGAGTCGTGGACGCAGCACGCCCCTGAATCTACTCCGTGGGGACCGGGATCACGTCGCGGTACTTGATCGCCTGGTGGTCGCCCTCGGAGACGACGATGTATCCGGCGCCGTCCGTGGAGAAGGCCACGGCCTCGCCCTGCTGCTCGTTGGGGGCCCGCCCGTCGCACGGATCGCGGGAGAAGGTGTCCGCCCACGGCTCGCCGGGGACGCGGCGATAGAGCCACACGTCCGAGTAGGTGCGCACGGCCACGAGGTGACCCTGGGGATGGATGTCCGCGGCGGTCGTCGACCGGCTGCCCGAGTAGGGAGCCGACGACAGGTCGATGTCCGTCACCGGCAGGAGCTCGCCCTCCCAGCCGTCGGTGTGGGGGCCGGGCTTGCGGAACACGGCGGTGTCGCCCCCGGAGTGCTTCGTGATGACGATGAGGTCGTTGCTCACCGGGTCCACGAAGATCGACTCGCAGTTGTGTGGGCCGTCCGGGTAGGTGAGCGTCATCACTCCGAAGTCGGTGATCGTCTCCTCGACCTCCTCCTCGGCCGTGTCGACGCCGGGCTCGGGGACGATGAAGACCTTGATGTCGTCCCGGGAGGTGCCGTTGTCCCCCACGTCCCCGACGTACAGCGCCTGGGCGTTGATCTCGAGGTTGAACCCGGTGGCCAGGTCCTCCCAGTCGCGGGAGTCCCCGTCGACCGTCCAGATCCCGAGGTTCGCGCCGTCCACCCCCACGGCGTGCAGCTCCGGATCGGACCCGGAGTCGTTGTGCGTCCAGAGCACCCCGGGGTTGGTGAAGCTGTGCACCAGCCCCGACGCCTCGTCGACCGCCCCCGAGTCCACGCTGCCCCACTCCTCCACGTCGCCCAGCGTGGGGCAGACCTGGGGCGTGATCTCGAACGTCACCTCGTCCGCGGAGATCGCGCCGGTCGCGTCCTCGAGGTCCACGCGCACCGTGTGGGTGCCCTCGGACAGGTAGGTCTGGATGTGGGCCTCTTCGGTGATCGGATCGCTGCCGTCCCCCAGGTCCCAGGACACCGACGTCAGCTCCTCGAAGATGCACTCGGGGTCGAGGCGGAAGTTGATGTCCATGGGCGCCGCGCCCGGGGGCGGGGTCATGACGATGCGGGCCTCGAGCGTGAGGCAGGGCTGCTCCGGCGGGTCGAGGCGGATGTAGTGGATCGGCTGGTGGGGCTCCTCGCTCACGGTGAAGAAGCCGTCGCCCTCGATGCTGAACGCGAGGCCCTCGCCCCGGATCTCCTCGGGCAGCGTGATCGCGCAGGGCTCCACGAAGAGGTTCTCGACGAACTCCTTCGAGCGGTCGCGCACCCAGATGTAGCCGGTGGTGCCCGTGCGCACGACCATGAGGTGGCCGTCGGGGGCGAAGTCGCCGCCCGTGGCCTTGCCGTCGAGGTTCAGGTTCGCGATGCGCTCGGCGGTGCTGCGCGTGCCGGGCTCGTGTGGGGCCGCCTTGCGGTAGAGGTCCACGTCGCCTTCTTCGGTCTCGGCCACGAGGTACAGGTCGCCGGTCACCGGGTCGAAGAGCAGGGTCTCGGCGTCCAGGGAGAGGCCGTCCGGGTACTCGATCTCGATCGTCGTGAACGCGGTGATGGTGCCGCTCTGGTCGCCGCCCGCGGGGTCCAGGTCCGGCTCGTCGACGATGTGCACGAGCACGGCGTCCCGGTCGTGGCTGTTGTCGCCGATGTCCCCGACGTAGAGGCGCGTCTCTCCGGTGGTGGGATCGACGCCGATCGTCGAGTCCTCCCAGTCGCCCTCCACGGCGCCCTCGAGATCGAAGGTGCCCAGGTGTTCGCCCTCGGTGGACATCGCGAAGAGGCGCGGCGCGTCGCCCGAGTCGTTGTGGGTCCAGAGGATGCTCGAGTCCTTGCGGCTCTGCGCCAGGCCCGATGCTTCGTCCAGCTCGTCCGACGCCGTGGACCCCAGCACCAGGCTCTCCCCCACCGCCGGGCAGTGGGAGCGGCCGACCTCGATGGGCTGCGTGAGCACGATCGGGGTCTCGCCGGACACGGCCGTGGCGGTGAGCTGGAACTCGCCGGAGCCGACGAAGACGTGGTCGAACTCAAGGCCCTCGGCGGTGGCGCCGTCGCCCGAGTCCCAGGTCACGACGAGGTCGTCGCCCGCGCACGTGGGGGTCACGACCGCGTGCATCGGCATGGGGAAGACGCCGCGGGGCCGGTCGACCTCGAGCGCGGCCTCGAAGGTGCACGGCTCGGGCGTGGGCTGGTTCGACTCCGGGGGTGTGGGCTCGCCGCCGCCGTCCACGTCTTCGCAGGCCACCAAGGCGGCGAGAACGAACGGGAGGAGACGGAGGGACGAACGCATGGAGACTCGCGGCAGCACGATAGGGCGGGTGGGATCCAACGGCCCGTATATCAGGCTTCGGGCTCCGCGGGTACGTGGTTGTGCGGGCCCGGGCCTCCCCGGGGCAGGAACGGATGGAGCTGTTGGGCGAAGAAGCCGGCCGGGGTGTCGTCGTCGGGCAGGCCGAGCTCGGGCTCCACGTCGGGCAGGTGGAAGGTGCCGAACAGGTGGTCCCAGACCATGAGGTTCGACCCGAAGTTCACCCCGTACGGCCGCGGCGTCGCCTTTGCGTGGTGCTGGAAGTGGTTGTCCGGGGTCAGGATCCAGCGGTTCAGCCTCCCCAGGTCCAAGCGGACGTTGGAGTGGGACAGGAACGCCAGCGACGTGTGCACCCAGGCGACGATCAAGACGCCCACCGCGGGGACCCCGATCAGCAGCAGCGGGACGAACAGCGCGGCGCGGAAGACGAGGTGCTCCCCCACGTGGAAGTGGCGCGTCGACGCGAACCCCAGGGTCGTCTGGGCGTGGTGGATCCGGTGGAAGCGCCACAGCAGGGGCACCCGGTGCAGCGCGTAGTGAGCCGCCCACTCGAAGAAGTCCGTGAGCACGAACGCGATCACGACCACCGCCAACGGGGGCAGCCCGTCCAGCGGCAGGTAGGGGTGCGGGGGCAGCCCGATCCGCTCCAGCAGCCCCGTCGCGACGCCCTCGCCGGCCACCAGGAACGCGTAGAGCCCCGCGGGGAAGACCACGAAGTCCATCCAGACCACGTACGCGAGGTCCTGCAGGAACCCGGGCCGGCGGAAGACCGGCCACGGCTGCTTCGCCGGGGCCAGCAGCTCCACGAAGAGGCACGCCGCAGCGACGGTGAGGATGATCACGTGGGGGCTCGCGAGCGACGGGTCCCGCAGCTCCCCCAGGGTGTACTCAAGGAACCCCGAGAACGCCGCGGTGAAGGCGTCCGCCCATCCCATCAGGCGAGCACCTCCTTGAAGTTCCGTCGCTCGGTTCGGTGGGTCACCCGCAGCGTCAGCGCCTCGGCGCCGCCGACGCGTTCGAGCCAGGCGTCGGCGGCGCCGTCGGCCGCCTCGTAGGCGTCCAGCGACCGCTGCAGCATCCACTGGCTGAAGGTGATCAGCCGACGCGTCCCTCGGGCGCCTCCGAAGACGAACTCGTGGTCGCCCAGCACCCGCGGCAGCCGCGTCGCGTCGGGGTGCTCGGCGGCCCACGCGTCGATCACGCCGACGAGGTCCTTCAGGTAGGCCCACTGCTCCTCGAACATCGTCCGGTAGACCGCGTCCAAGGTGGCCGGGACCTCGTCGTCGGGGACCCACTCGCCGGGGGCTTCGGGGGCCTGCATGCGCTCGAACCACCGCACGACGTCGGGGGCGTCGTCGAACCACGACGTGGTCCCGGGGTCGCGCCACACGTGCGCCCACAGCGGCCCGAACAGCGCGAAGTCGCCGAGGCACGGGCGCCCCCCCAGCAGGAAGTCGTGCGCCGCGAAGTGCCCCTGGAGCCGCGCGATGAGCTCCTTCGTGAAGGCCTCGATCCCGGGCTCCGTCGCCGCGGAGATGCCGAGCTTCGGGCGGTACGCGGCCATGCGGTCCGCCATGGGCTTGATGATTCGCCGGGCCAGGAACTTCGGCCACCCCGGGAGCCCCTCGCGCGCGAACTCGTCGATGGCGAAGGCGGTGCTGTCCGGGTAGTTCCAGCGCGTGTGCATGATGACGGTGGGCAGCCACTCGTCCGCGTGCAGCTCCATGAGATGGGACGCCAGCCGCTGGGTCGGGCCGGGGGGGTGGATCGAGGGCTCGGGGTGCCTCGCCTCGAGCGCGTCGATGATGTCCGACGTGTCCTGCATCCACGCCCCGCCGCCCGGCCCCGGCTCGTGGATCGTCGGCATGACGGGCTTGCCCACGGCCTTCGCGATCGTCCGCATCAACATCCAGGCGTTCGGGTGGCGATCGTCGTGCGGGATGCCCTTGTAGCGGAGGTAGGTCCGCGTCTTGGCCGAATAGGGAGAGACGTCCCAGCCGTAGTGAATCAGCGTCATGCGCCGCAGCCTACCGAGGATCCAGGGCGCCGAACTCGGGGTACCATCCCCGCTTCGATGCGCGCCGCCCTCCCGATCCTGCTCGCCCTGCTGCTCGTCGCCTGCCCGTCGGCGGAGACGGCCGCGCCCGGTGCCGGCGGCCCCCCCGCCCGGCCTCCGGCGCCGGTGGAGGTCGTGCCCGCGGGCAAGCCGGCCCTCGATCAGACCTTCGAGATCCTCGGGGAGGTCCGCACCCGCCACCACGCCGAGCTGGCCCTCGGGGCGGACGGTCCGATCGTCCAGCTGGACGCCCTGGAGGGCGAGCGCGTCCCCGCCGGGCGCGTCCTCGTGCGCATCGACGACGCCGTGGCGCGCGCCGAACACGCCGCCGCCGAGGCCGCGGTCGTGGAGACCCGGGTCGAGCTGCAGCGGGCCGAGGCGGACCTGACCCGCTACGAGCAGATCGACGCCTCGCTGCTCGCGGGCGCGGAGCTCGACGGCGTCCGCGCCGAGGTCGGGCGGCTGCACGCGCGCCTCACCAGCCTCGAAGCGCGCGTCTCCCTGGCCCAGGCCGTGCTGCGCCGCCACACGATCGTGGCGCCGTTCAACGGCATCGTCACCCGCCGCCACGTGGACCCGGGCGACTGGGTCACGCCCGGCCGGGTGCTCCTCGAGCTCGCCAGCACCACGTCCCTCGACGTCCTCGTGGACATCGACGCGTCGCTGGTCTGGATGCTGAAGGACGGGGACGCCGTCCGCATCAAGCGCCCGAGGCTCGGCGAGGCGCCCGGCACCATCGCCGCGATCGTCCCGGTGCTGGACCCGACGACGCGCACCGCGCGCCTGCGCATCTCCCCGTCCGCCGAGGCGTCGAACGGCCTCGTCCCCGGCGCGCCCGTCACGGTGCTGCTGGACGTGAAGACCGCCACGGTCGAGGGCGCGATGGTGCCGCGGGACGCCGTCCTGAGCGGCCCCCGGGGATCCCGCGTCTTCCGCGTGGTCGACGGCAAGGCCGTCGCGACCCCCGTCACGGTGTCGTTCAAGTCCCCCACCGAGATGGTCGTGCGGGGCGTGGAGCCCGGCGCCTCCGTGGTCGTGCGCGGCAACGAGCGGCTGCGCCCCGACCAGGCGGTTCGAGTCCTCGGCGACGAGCCCGAGGCCCCCTGATGGGCGGCCTCATCGAGGAGGCGATCCGACGCCCCGTCGCCGTGCTGTCCGGCCTCGCGTTCGTCCTGCTGTTCGGCGTCCTCAGCATCACCGGCCTGCCGATCCAGCTCACGCCGGACGTGCTGCTGCCCGTCCTCACCGTGGAGACCCGCTGGCCCGGCGCCTCGCCGCCCGAGATCGAGCGCGAGATCGTCCAGGAGCAGGAGGACGTGCTGAAGGGCCTGCGCGGCCTCGTGCGCATGAACTCGTCGGCGAACATGGGGTACGGCTCCGTGGAGCTGGAGTTCGTCGTCGGGACCGACATCGACGACGCGCTCGTGCGGGTGACCAACCGGTTGGTGCAGATCGCGGGGTACCCGGAGTCCGCCCGCGAGCCCGTGGTGTCCACCGCCGACGCGAGCGGGCCTCCCCTGGCGGTGGTCCTCGTGCAGCGCCCGGACAAGGGCCCCGTGGGTCGGCACCGGACGTGGGTGGAGGACAGCGTGCTGCCGCGGCTGGAGCGCATCCCCGGCGTCGCGCGCATCGACTTCTTCGGGGGCCGCGACAGCGAGGTGGTGGTCGAGTACCGCCCCGAAGCCCTCGCCGCCCGGGGCGTGCCGCTGACGCGCCTCATCCGAGCCGTCCAGGCCGAGCTGGTGGACAGCTCCGGCGGCGACCTCGACCTCGGCAAGCGCCGCTACGCCGTGCGCACGCTCGCCACGCCGTCGGACCTCGCGGGCTTCGAGGCGATCGTGCTGCGCCCCGGCGGCGACGGGGTCACGCCCGTGCGCCTGGGGGACGTCGCGACGGTCTCGACGGGCCTGCGCAAGGCCACCGCGAAGGTCTTCAACGGCGACCACGAGTCCATGGCGATGCTCTTCCGCCGGGAGGTCGGCTCGAACGTCCTGGAGGTGACCCAGGCGATCCGCGAGGCCATCGACGTCGTGCAGGTCGAGCAGATGGAGCCGCGGGGCCTCTCCATCTACATGGGCGGCGACCAGACCGACTACATCAACGGCGCCCTGGGCCTCGTGCGCCAGAACCTGCTGATCGGCGGCACCCTCGCCGCCGTCGTGCTGCTGCTCTTCCTGGGCTCGCTGCGCTCGGCCGCCCTGGTCTCGCTGACGATCCCCGTGTGCGTCATCGGGACCGCGCTGGGCATGTCGCTGCTGGGGCGCACGCTGAACGTGGTCTCGCTCGCGGGGATGGCCTTCGCGGTGGGGATGGTGGTCGACAACGCGATCGTCGTCCTGGAGAGCATCGACCTCGCCCGCGGTCGGGTGAAGGACGCCGCCGAAGCCGCCCTGCGGGGGACGCGCGAGGTGTGGGGCGCCATCGTCGCGTCGACGCTCACGACCGTCGCCGTCTTCCTGCCGGTCATCGCGTGGGAGGACAAGGTCGGCTACCTGCTGCGCGACATCGCGGTGGCGGTGTCCCTGGCCGTGTCGCTGTCGCTGGTGGCCTCGGTGATCGTCATCCCGAGCTTCGCGGGGCGGGTGCTGTCGGTGCGGGCGGCGGACCCCGAAGAGTCCGAGGAGGTCGCCGAGCGGAAGCGGTCGCGCGTGCGTCGGGCGGCCGCGGTGCTGGGCGCGTTCGTGGCCCGCATGACCCGCTCCACGCCGAAGTCCGTCGCCGTCGCCTTCGGGGCCCCCTTGGCGATGGCGGCGCTGGCGTTGGCCCTGCTGCCGCCCATGGAGTACCTGCCCCAGGGCAACCGGAACTTCCTGTTCGGCGTGCTCATGCCCCCCCCGTCCTACTCGGTCGCGGAGATGACGACCATCGGGCAGGCCTTCCAAGACCGCATGGAGAAGCACCGGGGGGTGGAGATCGACGGGGCCCCGGCCCTGGGGCGGAGCTTCTTCGTGGCCCGGGCGGGCTTCGCGTTCATGGGCGGCGAGGCCCACGATCCGGCCCGCATCGGCGACCTCGTGAACTTCTACCGTCGGGCTCAGTCGGAGATCCCCGGCGTCTTCGGCTTCGCGTCCCAGGCCAGCCTCTTCGGGCGCGGCCTCGCGAGCTCCCGGGGAGTGGACGTGGACGTCACCGGGGCGGACCTCGGGGCCATCGCGGCCACGGGCGGGCGACTGATGGGGGCGGCGTCCCAGGCGCTGCCGGGGGCCCAGGTGCGGCCGATCCCGAGCCTGGAGCTGGGGTCCCCGGAGTTCCACGTGACGCCCCGGCGCGACGAGCTCGCCAAGCACGGCATGAGCGGGGCCGAGCTCGGCGTGGCCGTGGACGCCCTCATCGACGGACGCATCGTCGGCGAGCTGGCCCGGGACGGGCGCCCGAAGCTGGACGTCGTCGTGCGTCCCCAAGGCGGCGGGCTGGCTACGGACGAGGCGCTGGCCACAGCCTCGATCGCGACGCCTTCGGGGTCCGTCGTGCCGTTGGCGTCCCTCGGCGGCATCGAGGAGCGCGCGGGCCCGACGCAGATCCGGCGGATCGAGCGACGTCGGGGCGTGACCATCCGCGTATCGCCCCCCGAGTCCATGGCCCTCGAGGACGCCGTCGCGGCCATCCACGACGACGTGCTCGGCCCCCTGCGCGAGTCGCTCCCGCCCGGCGTCGAGCTCTCCCTCTCCGGATCGGCCGACGACCTCGCCCAGGCCCAGTCGCGGCTCGGTCGGGTGCTGCTGCTCGCGGTCATCATCAGCTTCCTGCTGCTGGCCGCGCTGTTCGAGGACCTGCTCGCGCCCCTCGTGGTCCTCGTGACCGTGCCCCTGGCCGCCGCGGGGGGGCTCGGCGGGCTCCGACTCGTGGACGCGACGCTCTCGGACCAGCCCCTCGACATGATGTCCGCGATGGGCTTCATCATCCTCATCGGGGTGGTGGTCAACAACGCGATCCTGGTCGTGGACGGGGCCCTCGCTCGGCTCCGCGACGGCGCCGACCTCTCCGACGCCCTCGGCGGCGCGGTGGAGCGACGCACGCGCCCGATCCTGATGTCCGCGCTGACGTCGCTGGCGGGGCTGCTGCCCCTGGTGCTGCTGCCGGGCTCCGGCTCGGAGCTGTACCGCGGCGTGGGGGCCATCGTGCTCGGCGGCCTGACCCTCTCCACCGCGCTCACCCTCTTCGTGGTGCCCGCGGTCTTCGCCGTCCTGTGGCGCATGGCGCGACGCGCATGAGGGCCTCCCTCCTCGTCGCCCCGCTCGTCGCCCTGCTCGTCGGCGCCGCGCCCGCGGTGGTCTCGGCGGCCGGGCCCATCACCCTGGACGACGCCCGCCGGCGCGCGCAGGCGGACTCCTTGGACGTGCAGCTGGCCCGGTGGGACGCGCTCGAGGCCGACGGCGCCGCCCAAGCCGCCCTCGGGGGGGCCCTGCCGTCGATCGCCGGGTTCGTCTCCGGGAGCGCGGGCGCGGGCTTGACGTCGTTCGGCTTCGAGCGACCCACGGCGTCGCAGATCGGGGCCGGGGTGACCGGTCGGTTCGCGCTGGTGGACCCCTCCACGTGGACCGCCGCGACGGCCGCCCGACGGACCCACGCAGGCCGCGAGGCGACCGTCCGGTGGGTGCGCGTGGAGGCGCGTCGGGAGGCGACGGTGCTCCTGGCCCGGGCGCTCGCCGAGCAGCGGGTCGCCGAGGCCTTGGCGCTTGCCGCCGAGGACGCCGCGAAGGAAGCCGACGCGGTGGGGGCGCTCGTCGCCGCGGGGTTGAGGCCGGCCGCGGACGGAGCGCGGGTGCGCGCCCAGCAGCTGGACTTCGTGGCCCGCGCGAGCGAGGCGAACGGTCGGGCGGTGGCCGCCTGCGCCGCCCTCCAGAACCTGATGCGCGTGGAGATCGACGGCGCCTGCGTCCTCGGGGACCTCCCGCTGGGCCCGAAGCCCGCCGACGGCCCCGAGAAGCACCCCGCCCTCGTCGCGGCCGAGGCCGCCGCGGAGTCCGCGGACCTGTCCCGAACGTCCGCGATCGCGGGCCTCTTGCCGACCGTGTCGGTGGACGGGACGGCCGCGCACTACACCGTGCCGGGGCGCATCGGCGGCTTCGGCTGGGGGGTCGGCTTCACCGTCGACATCCCCCTCCGGATCGCGGGGGAGGGTCCCGGTGAGATCAAGCGGTCCGGGGCGACCCTGCGGAAGGCCTCGGCGGCGTGGGTGGCGCAGCACCGCGAGCTCACGGCGGCGCGGGTCTCGGCCGAGGGGGAGTGGACGGCCGCCCAGGACGCGATCGCGGCGAGGCGCGGCAGCCTGACGGCGGCGGACGCGGCGCTGCGGTTGGTGTCCGAGCGGTACCGCACGGGGCTGACCTCGGTGACCGATCTGCTGGACGCGCGCGCCGCCCGCACCGAGGCCGCGGTGGGGCTGCGACGGGCCGAGGCGACGCTGTGGAGCGCCCTCGCGGCCCTCGAAGCGGCCCGCGGGGTCGAGTGAACCCGATCGCCGACAGGTCCTGCAAGGGGCGGTAAGGGGGATTCTCGTGGCGTCGCGGCTCGGCGCTGGTACCTTCCCGCGCCTCGCCCCGGAGACCCGTCGACATGCGCCTGTTCAAGAACCTCCTCGTCCTCCTCCTCGCCCTCGGCCTGGCCGCCGCCTGCGTGAACCGCGGCGGGGGACGCGGCGGCAACGGCGGAAACAACAACAACGGCGACGACGACGACTCGGCGGAGAGCGACGACGACGACGCCACCGACGACGACGACGCAGTGGACGACGACGACGCAGTG
>CAZUHI010000104.1:0-15252 GCA_964620495.1 uncultured Rickettsiales bacterium
CAGCCCGTCCGGGAGGTCGCGTGAGCCGGCTGCTCAGTGCGAGATCCACACCCCCCGGATCGGCCTCGCCATCGCCCTGGCGCTCGCGACCGCGCACGGCGAGGGCGTCCTGCATCGAGACCTCGAGCAGATCGCCCAAGCCACCGGAGGCCGCGTCCTCCTCGTGGTCGTGCCCGTGGTCCCTTGGCCCGAACCCGACCCGGTGTGGGCGCCGGACGACCTGTGCGGTCAGGCCTCGGCGGGCGCCTCGCAGTAGGCCTTCACGGCGTCCAGGTCGGCCTCCAGGTACTTCTGGATCATCGACATGATCAGCCAGGTCGTGAGCTTCGCGAAGAAGCCGTAGGGCCGAGCGTCCATCACCATCGTGAGCCGGGTCGCTCCCGTACCTTGCGGCACGACGGTGAAGACGGTGTCCCAGATCGTCCCGCCCTGATCGGAGATCAGGCGGATGTGCTTGTTCTCCACGTACTCCGTCACCTCGAGGTCGGTGGTCCCTTCCCGCTTGCCCATGAGGCGCGTCTCGCGAAACTTGGTCCCCACTCCTCGCTTGGTCTCCGAGAGGAACTTCACGTCGACGATGTGGGGGATCGCCTCTTGGAAATTCTCGATGTGCGCGATGCAGTCGAAGACGTCGGCGACTTCGGCTCTGATCGATCGTTCCACGGTGGCGGTCGGCATGGGCCCTCCGACCCAAGTCTACCGCGCCGGGATGGGCCCGTCGCAGGGGCGAGCGGACCCCCCCCAGAGGCGCTCCGAGACGGTGGCGGCGACCGCTTCGCCCACCACGGAGGACCCCCGACGGCCGGGATGGATCTCGTCCCAGAAGTGAGACCAACCCACCGTCGCGCCCCCCGCGTCGGCCCGCAGCGCCGCGGCCGCGTCCACCACCGTCACGCCGCTCGCGGACGCCGCCTGGAGGACCGTGGTCCGCGCCTCCGCGGGGAAGCAGGCGCGGTCCCACTCGGCCTGACCGTTCAGCGAGCCCGGGCCGCAGAGGTCCTCGTTCTGGCCTTGGGTGACGAACACGACCTCGGCCCCCGCCTTCCCCGCCAGGGTCGCGATCCGACGCAGGTTCTGAGACAGGTTGTTGGCCAGCAGGACCCGCATGTCGGCCACCTCGGCCTCCGACGGGGCAGCGGCGGGGGCCGTGGGAGCGCTCGATCCGGCGACCGGCGCCCCGCCCAGCCGACCGGTCAGGCGCGCGCCCAAGTGCGCGGTGCGGGTGCGACCCAGCAGATAGCGCAGGCCCATTCGCTCCGGGCTGTAGCCCTCGAAGCGCGTCAGCAGAGGCACGAAGACGAAGTCGTTGTACCCGGTGTACACCACGATCACGTCGGGATCGGCCTCGTCCAACAGTTGGGTCGCGACGCCCACGAGGTCGTCGGACAACGCTCCGTCGGCGCCCGCGTTGATGACCTCCACGGGGGTGTCGGACGGGGCGCAGGCCCGGAGGCGACGCTCCAGCACGGACGGCCAGGAGTACTCGACCAGGTCTCCCTTCCCGCGCACGGAGGAGCCGCCGAGGGCCGCCACCCGCACGCCGGCGGGGACCTTCTCGATCCGCTGGGCGCGGGCGTTGTTCTTGACCATCTTCAGGGACGAGGGGTCCCGGTCGACGTCCGCGAACCACCGCGCGCCCGCCTCCCCACCCCCGAGGTTGAAGTTGGGGCGGACCGCGGCGAGGGGCGCCACCCCCGCCGCCGTGAGCGCGACCTCCAGGCCCACGACGCCCGCCGGGGCGAGCAGCATCGCGAGGATCGGGAACACGAACCGTCGCGTGGACCTCACGCGGCCCGCGAGGACGACGAGGCCGCCCACCCCGAGCAGCAGGCCGACCAGGAGCCGGGGCCACCACGCGTCCGGGTGCCGGGGCAGCCGATCCGCGGGCACGGCGAACGAACCGACGGGCGTCGACACGTCCGCGTCGCCGCCCGGGACCGGCACGTCCGGGCGCGGCGGGAGCACCACGGCGCCTTCGGCCAGGAACACGTTCAGGCCGTCCCCCTGGACCACGCGCAGCGCCGAGAACCCGCGCGGATCGGCGGCAAGCGCGTCCAGCCAGCGGTGGTGCAGGTCGACGTCGACGGCCAACTCCGGCGGCATCGGCGCGGCCTTGAGCGCCGCCACGACCTCGGCGGCGGGCCGGTCCTCCAAGGCGATCAGGAGCCGCTCGTGAATGTCCGGATCCTCGCGCAGCGTGCCGCGCTTCGAGGCGACGAACCCGGCGTACATGGCGGGGATCAGGGCGGGGTCGTCCGCGGCCTCGGCGGCCCGCGCGGCGGCGACGTTGGCGTACCAACCCGCCTCCCGGGCCAGCCCGGCCTCCAGCTCGGAGGGGGTCATCCCCGCGCTCGGGCGAGGGAAGACCAGGACGGCGAGGCCCCACAGGACGGCGACCAGCCTCATGGCCCGGGGTCCCAACGGTGCGCTTCCTCGATCGCTCCGGCCAGGACCGGCGTGCGCAGCGAAGAGCGCACGTCCTTCAGCGACGACACCACCAGCGACAGGTCTCGATCGGAGCGGATCCACAGCCCGACGCCGACGTCCCTCAGCGAGGCCTGGGCGTCGGCCCCGGGGGTGCGCTCGAGCTCCCGCGCGGCCTCCTCCACGATGAACCGGGCCGTCGCCGTGTCGAACCCGTGGCACGCGTCCAGCGACGGGCGGGGGAGGTAGTTCGATTGAGCCACGAGCGCGCCCTGCACCACGCAGCCCAGCGGCACGTGGTGGGATGACCAGCCGATCCACTCGCTGCCGCGGTCCTCGTCCAGGATGCGCTGGTAATAGGGCAGCTCGTCCAGGTCGATGTAGTTGACCCCCAGCTCGAACCACAGCGGGATGCCGTCGAGCTCGTCGGTGGCGTCCCAGACCTCCGGCACCAGCCACCACCGAGCCTCGAGCGCGCCCCCGAGGGCGACGAGGGCCAGCGCGCCCGCCGCCACCGCGCGGAGCCCTCCGTGAGCGGCCCCCGCGAGCACGCCCGTCCAGCAGAGCAACAGCGCGTAGTAGGCGCCGATGAGGTAGCGGGGGAACGTCTGACGTCCGAGGAGCACCGCGGCCACCGCACCCGCCGCCCACAGCGAGGCGTAGCGGGCGAGCAGCCGAGCGGGCCGCGGCTCCTGTTTCGCGGGGAGCCAGGACGCGGCCGCGAGGAGCCAGCCGAGCAGCAGCACGAGGCGGGTGGGGATGCCGTCGGCCAGGCCTCGGGGCGCCGCGGGCAGGGACTCGCGCGCGATCGTGCGGAACGCTTCGCCGAAGGAGTGTTGCTGCGCCCCCTCCTGCACGATGGACGGCACGCCCTCGGCCCCGAAGGACTCGGGACCGATGCCGGTGAGGCCCGCGCCGATGCCGTACGCGAGCACCCAATAGGCCCCGAGGACGCCGACCACGACCGTCGCCGCCCCGCGGGCGAGGCGCCCCTTCGACGTGGTCCACAGCACGGTGATCGCGAAGGCGATCACGGGGGGCGCGTTGCCCCGGTAGAGCACCAACCCGAGGACGATCGCGAGGGCCGGGACCAGCCAACGAAGCCGCTCGTCGCGGGCGGCGGGGGACGTGGTCGCGAGGAACGCGGCCAGCAGGACGGGGAAGACCTGGAACTCGGTGTGGTTGCCGTAGGGGGCGAGCTGCCAGCCGATCGCGAGGATGGGCAGACACACGAAGGCGGCCACCACGGGCAGGGCCCACCGCAGGCGCAGGGTGCGGAAGGCCATGGCGGACGCGGCGAAGACCGTCGCCGCCTCGGCCGCGACGGAGGTGGCGTGCAGCGCCTTCGTGGTGGGCCCGAGCCAGCGCGCGAACCAGGCCCCGGCGACCTGCGTGTACACCGTCCCCTGGGCGTAGGTCTGGTACTGGTAGCGGTCCCAGAAGGCCCGGAAGTCCGACAGGTCCCGCGGCTCCCCGCCGAGGTACAGGTCCACGATCCGTCGCCCCAGTCCCGTGAACTCGCCGTGGTAGAGGAGCGCCTCCACCGAGCGCAGCTGGGCCCACCGCCACACCACGAGCACGACGGTCACCGCCGCGGCGGCGCCGAGGGCCCTCCCCCAGGAGGCGGGAAACGCGGTGTCGTCTCCTCCGCTCATGCGCGCTGGAACGCCGCCTCCCGGCCGCAGTCGAGCAGGCGCTGCAGCTTGTCCGCCGTCATCCCCGGGATGGCCGAGACCCGACGCAGCTCCTCGCTCGAGGTGACGTCGGACAGCAGCGTGTTGTCGCAGTTGACGCACACCTTCACGCCGCGGTCGAGCCACTGGGAGAGCGGGTGCTCCTCCACGCTGGGGATCACGCCCACCTGGTGGTTGGAGGTGGGGCAGGCCTCGATCACGACGCCCCGCTCGAGGACCAGCTCGACGACCGACTCGTCCTCCAGCAGCGTCGTCCCGTGGCCGATGCGCTGGGCGTGCAGCGCCTCGATCGCCGTCCGGATCTCCGCGGGCGGACGCCCCTCGGCGGCGTGCACGGTGCGCCCGATGCCCAGGTCGAAGGCGCGCTCGAAGGGGCCGGAGTAGTCGGCGAGGCGGAACACCTGGGTCGAGGTGGGGCCGCCCGCGAGGTCGATCCCGACCACGCCGGGACGCGACGCGGCGCACTGCACGAGGGCGCTGAGCACCATCGGAGCCTCGCCGTACAGACCGCACAGGATCAACCCGGCCCGCCCCGCGATGCCGTCGAGCGCGGCGTCCACGAACGTGGGCGTGGAGCCCCCTTCGGCGTGCAGCTGGGGGGCGAAGCGGATCTCCAGGGTGCCCACCCCGTCGGCCTCGGCGTCCTCGCACATCTCACCGGCCACGCGGCGCACGGCGTCGGGGCTCTGGAGGAGGGAGAGGGTGAACTCGAAGCGGGAGAGGGCGGCGCCCAGACCCATCCCGGGGGAGAAGAGGAGGTCGTCCGGCACCTGCACGCCCGCCGCGTCCGCGAGCTCCGCGACGGTCGACGGGCGCAGCGAGCCGTCGAGGTGCCGGTGCAGGTCGGTGAGTCCCCCGGGCCCCGGTTCGAAGTCCACGCCCATAGGGTCCGAATCCTAGCCGTCGCGCAGGCCGATATGTGCCCGTCCTTTCGTCGAATGCGCCGCCGGGTGTCTGCGTCCATACCGGCACCTACGCCGAACGCCCGAGGAAGACATGACTCACCGACTGCTCGCCATCGCCGCCGCCTCCCTCCTCCTGGCCGTCGCCCCCGGCGCGGCCGAAGCCCACGACGGAGGGCGCAAGGCCACGGTGGCGGGCGACCTGACGTCCCAGTGGTTCCACGTGGGCGGGGGCGCCGGGGGGACCGCCCTGGTCGGCCGGGACGGGATGATGCCCACCGCGCGCTTCGACCTCGGCGGCGGCTTCTACACCTTCCTGCTGTACTCGTCGGCGGGGGTGAACATCAGCGCCGACGCGGCCACGCCGTTCATGCTCAGCGGCGTCGGGTCGATCGGCGTCGCCATCCCCGTCCCCGTGGTGCACCCCCTCATCGGGATCAAGGCGGGCGGCGGCGTGCACACCGACACCGAGGCGCTCGGACCACAGCTCGTGATCGGCCCCCAGGTCGGCTTCATCGTGCGCAAGTTCGACGGCCGACCCGGGCTGCGGTTCATGTTCGACGCCGAGGTCACCTACCGGCCCCTCGTGGACAAGCTCTCCACGGGCGGCGTCTTCACCGTCTCCGGGATCTTCTAATCGTCGGACCAGGGGGTGCGGGCGGCCCAGCCGTGGAGGTCGTAGTCGGCCAGGCACTGGTCCACGAACCCGGTCATCGCGGCGGCGTCCCCGTTCTGCTCGCTGAGGAACAGGTTCTCGAGGCGCACGTTGTCCTCGTTGCCCGCGTAGTTCCGCTCGAAGAGCTCCTGGCGCGCGCCGAACTCGCTGCCGATCGCGTCCCACGCCAGCTTCCACAGCTTGATGCGGTCGTGCGCGTCCACGCCGGTGCCTCGGTAGTACGTGTCCAGGAACGGCCGAAGCTCCTCCGCCAGGAGGTCCGACGCCGACGACGGCAGCTGGATGAACCCGCCCGCGCCGAGCCGCTGCATCACGTCCCGCACCCGGGGGTAGATCATGGGGCCGAGCGCGCGCAGGGCGAAGATCGTCCGGTGGGCGGGCACGACGCTGCCGCCGGGGCCCGGATCGGGGTGCGAGCAGGCCTCCCGCACCATCGCCTTGACCATGTGCAGGTAGCCGATGATCTCCCCGATGCGGACCCGCACGCCCCGGAACCCGACCGTCCCGTTCTGCTGCGCCATCTTGATCAGCAGCCCCACGAGGAACTCCAGCTTCACGCCGAGGCGCACGCAGCCGTGCAGCATCAGGTTCTGGGTGACCCGAGCGAGGGGGAAGAACCGGTTCGCCTTGTCCGCGTCCCGGTAGATGAGGACGTTCTCCCAGGGGACGTGCACGTCGTCGAACAGCAGGGTCGCGTCGTTCTCGTCGAACCGCGACGACAGGGGGTGGTCGAAGGGTGACCGCGTCTTCGCCGCCAGCTCGTACGACGGTCGCGACACCAGCTTCAGGCCCGGCGCGCCCGTGGGCACGATGAAGACGAGGGCCTGGTCCTTGTCCTTGTCCGTGAGCGGCACGGGCGAGAAGGAGAAGACCAGGTTGCAGTGCGTGAACACCGCCGCCGTGCCCACCATCTTGGCGCCGCGCACGACGATCCCCGAGTCGGTCTCGCGCACCGCGCGGATGTTCACGTCGGGCAGCTCGTGGGGCTGCTTGCTGCGATCCACCATCGGGTTCACGCCGATGTGGTTCATGAAGAGGACGTGGTCCGCGAGCTTCTCGTACCAGCGGACGCAGTTGTCCGAGTGGGGCGCGAAGAACTCCGGCCACGACCCGAGGGAGACGGCCAGACCGCCCTTGTAGTCGGGCGTGCGCCCCATGAACCCGTAGTGCTTCCGGGCCCACACCTCCATCGCGGCGATGCGCTCGGCCAGGTGCCGACGGGTGCGGGACACCATGAACGCCTTGTGGCTCACCGCCCCCCGCGGGGTCGTCCACGTCAGGGTCTTGCGGTGCTGGTCCTCGTGCAGCGTGTCGTAGAGGCTCGCCAGGAAGCGGGCGCTGTTCTCGAACCCGGGGTGGGTCGTGACGTCCGCGACCTTCTCGCCGTGCAGCCAGACCTCCCGACCGTCGCGGATCGACTCGAGGTACTCGGCTCCCGTCAGCGCCATCTCAGCCCTCGGCTCCGAGCCCGAGCCCCGGCACCGCCCGGGCCAGGAACGCGTCCTGGTCTTCCCAACTGCGGAGGGCGAGCGCCTGCCAGATGAAGGCGTGGAAGGCGTGGATGCCTCCCTCGTAGATGAGGACCTCGGACTCGTTGTCGAAGCGGTCCAGGGCCTCCCGCAGCCGCCGCGTGTCGTCGAGCACGGGGTCGGCGGTCCCGCACACCGAGAAGACCGCCGGGAGCGGGCGCACGGGGGCGTCGGCCTTCTCGAGGAACACCAACGGATCGGCGAGCGCGAACCGGTCCGGGTCCCCGCTCACGTCCGGCAGATAGCCCCTGCAGACCTGCGCGATCCGGTCGCGGATCCACACCGGGAGCTTCTCCTTGGCGAGGTAACGCTCGGCGTCGCTCACCTGGAGCATCCCGCAGTGGGGCAGCACCGCCATCGGCTTCGCGCCCGACTCCCAGACGACCCCCGCGTAGGGCTCGGGGCGCTCCCAGCAGCCCGCGATCATCAGCGAAAGGGACAGGTTCGCGCCCGCGGACTCGCCGCCGTAGACGAGGCGTGAGAGGTCTCCGCCGTACTCCTCGGCGTGCTCCATGACCCACTTCAGCGCCATGGCGACGTCCACCAGCTGGTCCGGGAAGACCCCCCGGGGCGCGAGCCGATAGTTGACGTTGAAGACCAGGAAGCCGCGCTTCGCGTAGCCCGCCCCGAACATCCAGTGGGTGTCCTTCGACAGGATCCGGAACCCGCCGCCGTGGATGTACAGCATCACGGGGAGCGGGCCCTCCACGCCGCGGGGCCGGTAGATGTCCAGGAGGTGGGCCGAGTCGCCCCCGCGCCGGTACGGGACGTTCCGCTCCACGTCCACGCCGTCGATCCAGGACCGCGAGGCGGGGTGCAGCTTTCCGGCGTAGGCGAGGCCGGTCAACGCCGAGCGAATGGCGGTGCCGCCCGCGTTCATGCGCACGCGCTGGAGGAATCCGGCTTGGGAAGGGTCCGACACGGTCGATCTCAGGCCGGATCTCTACCACCATACCCTCCGAATGACTCGTCCCCCCCGCGACCCGCCGACGCCCGAAGAGCTCGCTCTGGCCTATCACGACCGCACGAAGCACCAGCCGCATCGCTACGCGCGCGCCCTCGGGTGGCTCGATTGGGACAATCAACCCGACCCGTTTCGGACGTTCGAGGGAGCCCCCCACCTCACCCTCGACCTGGTGGAGCCCGAGGGCGACGCGGTCGGCCCGGCCTGGTCCGACCTCCTGGCCGCTCCCCTGCCCCCGATGCCGGTGAATCGCCACACGGTGTCGCGGCTCTTCTACGACTCCTTCGCCCTCTCGGCCTGGAAAGAGGCCGGCGAGGCCCGCTGGTCCCTGCGGGTCGACCCGAGCAGCGGAAACCTGCACTCGACCGAGAGCTACCTGGTCGGGGGCCCGATCCCCGGACTCCTGGAAGACCCGGGGGTGGCCCACTACCACCCGTTCCACCACGCCCTCGAGTCGCGGTTCGAGATCCCAAGGTCGGCCTGGTCGGACGCAATGGCGACCCTCCCCGAGGGCACCCTGCTCGTCGGACTCACGTCCATCGCGTGGCGCGAAGCCTGGAAGTACGGCGAGCGCGCCTTCCGCTACTGCCAACACGACCTGGGGCACTGCCTCGGCGCGCTGGCCTTCGCCGCGGCCGCGATGGGATGGCGGACGCGTGTGCTGGACGCCGTGACCGACGAGGAGGCGGCCGCCCTGCTCGCCACGGACCGCCAGGACGGGCCCGAAGCGGAGCGACCGGAGGCGATCGTGGCGGTCTGGCCCGGACCGGCCCCGGCAGATGCGGAGTGGCGGCCGAGCCTGGAGCTCCTCGACGCCGCCCGCGCCGCCCGACCCCGGGGCACCCCGTCGGACCTCAGCGTCGAGCACCACGACTGGCCCATCGTCTCCCTCGTAGCGGACGCGACGCGCAGGACCGAGTCGGTCTCGCCCCCTTGGCGGGCGGTCGCGGGCCATCCGGCGCGGACCGAGGGCTCGCCCCCTGCGCGGCGCCTCATCCGGACCCGCCGCTCCGCCGTGGCGATGGACGGCACGACCTCGATCACCCGCGACGCGTTCTTCACGACTCTGCAGCGGTGCCTGCCGCGAGCACGAGGGCTCCCGTTCGACACCCTCTCGCACAAGCCGTCGATCCACCTGCTCCTGTTCGTCCATCGCGTCGACGGGCTCGCCCCCGGCCTCTACCTCCTCCTGCGCCATCGGGCAGCTCACACCCCCTTCTGGGCGGCCTGCACCCGCCGCGACGAGTTCGCCTGGACCCGGCCCCCCGAGTGCCCCGACGACCTCCCCCTGCTGCTGCTGCGCGAGGGCGACCTGCGCCCCACCGCCCGCGCCGTCTCCTGCGGGCAGGACATCGCCGCCGACGGCGCGTTCGCCGCCTGCATGCTCGGCGAGCTGAGCACCGGCATCCAGCGCGAGGGGGCCGCCATGTACCGACGACTGCACTGGGAGGCGGGCGCCCTCGGGCAGCTCCTCTACCTGGAAGCGGAAGCGATCGGGGTGCGCGCCACCGGCATCGGCTGCTTCTACGACGACAGCACCCACCACCTGCTGGGCCTCCGCGACGCCCGGTATCACGCCATCTATCACTTCACGGTGGGGGGCGCGGTCGACGACGCGCGGCTTCGAACCCTGGCGCCGTACGCGCACCTCGATCGGGGCTGACCCGCAAGGGGAGACGGTGCGGGCGCCTGCCTATCGCCTCTTGAGGCCCCCGAGCGCTGCCAGGAAACTCAACAGCCCCAAGATGCTGACGATCAGACCCGTCCCCAACCCGGAGGGCCGATAGGACAGGCGGATCCGCACCGTCTCGCCCCCTTCGACGAATGGAACCGGCACCGCCTGCAGGTAGAAATCGGCCCTGGCGAGCGGGAGCGGCCGGACCGACCCCCCGCGCTCGACCTCGGCGCGCCAGCCCGGGGCCCAGGCCTCGCGGACGACGAGCCACCCGCCCACCGCGGGGACGTCGATCACGAAGGTGTCCGGCGACGGGCGCTCCACGACCAGGTCCGGCGGGGCGACGTCCGGAGCCGGGTGCTCCTCCTTCAGCGCCTCCTCCGATCCGGGGCCGTCCGGCTCGATCACGACGCGCCGCGCCTCCAGCAGATCGGGTCCCCCGAGCGCCCGGAACGCGGCTCCGTCGTCCGTCGCGCGCTCGGCCGAGCGGGCCCATCCGACCCGTCGGAAGCCCGGCACCTCCACCACCGTGTGGGGGGCCTGCCACGTGGACGCGACCCCCGCCGCCGACGTCCACTCGTCGTGCCGCTCGGGGCTCAGGAACCCGAGGGCGCCGACGCCCGCCCGACGCAGCAGCAGCAGCGCGTTGGGCACGGGCTGCGGGGCGACGTGATCGAAGTACAGGTCCTGCCGCTCGAGGCGGATCGCCCGGACGCCGTCCGCGTACTCGAAGCGACGTCGCCCGTCGCCGTCGCGGATCACGCCGACGTTCGGCCAGGCCCGGTCGGAGACGTCCACCAGGCGCTGCTGCGCGCTCTCCCGGGGCGGCAGGGGCGTGCGCTTGTCCAGGTGTCGATCCACGTTGAAGTAGCGCGGCACGGGCTCGTCGCGCGCGCCGGCGCGGGCCAGCACCTCGCTCACGTCCACCGGCGGCAGCAGCACCCGCGCGAGCACGCACAGCTCGAGGGCGGCGACCACCAAGACCCCCACCGTGGCGCCCCCCCCGAGCGTCGGGAGGCGCTCCCAGCCCCGCGCGACCGCGAGCACCAGGAAGGGCCAAGCCCCCCACACGTACTTCTCGGGGTACCGCATGCTGTCCAGGCCGGGGACGATGCTCGACACCCACCGATGGACCGGCGTCGCGTCGCCCAGGGCGAGCAGCAGGAACAGGACGATCCCGTAGGCCACCGCGAACGTCTCGCCGGACGGGCCGCGGGGCCGACCGTCGCGCGGGATCATCCAAGCGACGAAGGCGACGGCGGCGGGCGTGCCCACGCCGAGGTTCGCGAGGAACCGCACCGGGGGATCGCCCAGGAACGTCCACCACGGGATGAGCAGCCCAGGCAGATCCTGGACCCGCAGCGACCACTTCGAGAGCGCGCCGTACTCGATCCCGGACGATCGCGTCGTCTCGGCCATGAGGTGCAGGAACGGGATCAGCTGGACCGCCGCGAGGGCGAACGCGAGGCCCACGGCGGCGGCGAACGTCGCGGCCCGGACGAACACCTCGCGTCCCTGGGGAGGCCGCTCGCACATCTCGAAGACGAGGACCCCGAGCAACGCCAGGATCCAGATCTCCAAGCCACCGGAGAGGGCCATGCCCACCTGCGCGGCGACGACCACGGCCGCGGCCCTCACGCGGTCCCCCCGCGCCCACCGATCGACGCCCCACAGCAGCCACGGCACGAGGGCGAAGGCGGGCAGCTTGTCCGGCTTCGTGACCATCGACAGCGCGGGCCCGCCGAGCGTGAAGACGAGGGCGCCGAGCGTCGCCGCCGACTGCGACAGGTCCCGTCCGCGCAGCCAGAGGCGCGCCCCGACGGCGGCGAGCAGACCGTGCAGGAGCAGCCAGATCAGGAGTGCGGGCCCGTGAGGGAGGACGGCGTGCAGCCACGTCGCCGGCCAGAGCAGCTGGGTCTGCACGTTGGCGAAGAACGGGGTCCCGCTCTGCACCGTGGGGTCCCACCACGGGAGCTGCCCGGCGCGGACCGCGTCGGAGAGGACCTCGTAGATCGGCAACTGGTAGACGAGGAGGTCGCCCTCGAGGGGCGCGCGACCCACGAACAGGCCCGGCAGCGTCAGCAGCGCCACGGGGACGAGTACGACGGCCCAAGCGACCCGGTCACGCATGGCCGGACTCTATCGCGCCCGGCGGGCCCCCTCAGTCGATCGGGTACGGCATGTCGTAGCCGCGGCCGTACATGCCCAGGCCGAAGTCCTGCTCGTCGGGGTTCAGGATCGAGTCGAGCAGGTCGGCGCGATCGCGCGCGGCGGGGCCCCCGATGGCTCGGAGCGCGTTGGCGGCCTGTTGGCGCATGCCGTACGCGTCCTCGTCCTCCGGGAGCTCGTCCAGGGCGGCGCCGATCACCTCGGCGGCCGACGACGAGCCTCGGCTCTGCAGGGCGTAGAGCGCGGACGTCGCCACGGTGGAGTCCTCATCGGCGAGGGCCGCGGCGAGGATGTCGGTGGTGCCCGGGTCCGCGTCCATGCTGAGGGCCGAGAGCGCGTTCGCCCGCATCGCCGGGTCGCCTTCCCGGGCCACTTCCCGCAGGGCGTCCTTCACGACGGGCGAGCTCGACGAGCTCACGGACCACATGATGGACGGGGCCACGTCGGGGTCTTGGAGGCCCGCGAGCAGCGCCGCCTCGGCCCCCTCGCCGCCGATCTGCGCCAGCGACGAGATGGCGGCCGTGCGGACCTGGGCGTCCTCGGCCTCCGCCATCTCCACCAGGCGCGCCGACGCGTCCTCGCCGCCGCGCTGGGCGAGCATCGAGGCGACGGTCGCCACCACGGACGGGTCGTCGTCGGCCATGGCCGAGTCGAGGATGTCGTCGCCCACGTCGTCGCTCCACAGCAGCTGGTTGAGCGCCTGCACCCGCATCGAGGGCTCCTCGCTCTCCCGGTAGATCCGCTCGATCGCGGCCGACGCCGCCGGGTCGGTCATCTGCGCGAGGGCGCCGAGGGCCTGCTGCTTCTCGGTCACCGTGCCCTGGTCGAGGCGCGTCTCCAGCAGCTCCAGGACGTCGTCGCCGCCGAGTCGAGCGAGGGTCGTGAGGCTCTGGCCGTAGTCCGCGTCGGCCCCCTCGGAGACCCGCTCGATGAGGAGCGATCGGAGTCCGTCGCGGGCGTGCTCGTCCATCTGCTCCAGCGACCCGAGCGCCGCCGAGGCCACGTTGCGGTCCCCCGTGCGCGCGAGGTCCAGGAGCCGGTCCACCGCGTCCTCGCCGCCCCGCTGCTGGAGCGCCCACACGACGCTGTTCCGCGTGCCCGCGTCGCCCGTGGCGAGCACCTCCTCGAGCAGCGACCAGCCGTCCTCCCCGCCGTGGACGGCGAGGTGGTTGAGGGCGTGAGCCGGGGGGAGCACGCCGCGCTCGTCGAACGCCTCGACCAGCAGCTCGGTGGTCCGGGGATCGTCGACGCCGGCGAGGGCGGCGAGGGCCGCGGGCCCCAGGGGAGAGGGCTCCTTCGCCATGTCCCGGACGATCTCCCGCGCCTCGGGCTCGCTCCGCCCCGCGAGGGCGGACACGGCCGCCTGGACTTCGTTGGGACCCGCCTCGTCGGCGACGCCCACCAGCGCCTCGAAGGCCCCCGGCGCGCGACTGCGACCGAGGGCGTGGATCGCGGTGTTCCGCTCGTGGCGGCGGCCCCGCGCCGCCTCCTCGAGGACCTCCACGGCGCGGGGGTCGTCGAGCCCGGAGAGGGCCGCGAGCGCGTCGTTCCGGCGATGGGAGGGGGCCGTGCGCGCGAGGTCGAGGAGCGCGTCGGTGATGGCCGTGGCCGGGAAGTTCGACAAGGCGTTGAGGGCGCTGGAGGCCTTCTGGGTGTCGCCGCCCCTGGCCATGGCGAGCAGGAGGCGCTGATCCACGGGCTCGCCGAGGGCCGCGACGGCGTACATGGCGGACCACGACTCGCTCGACGGGCAGGTGCGGGCGACCCGGTGCAGCACGGCCCGCGCGCCCGCCCCTCCTCGCAGGGCCAAGGCCGACCAGGCGGCTTGGCGACGGCCGGGCTGCGGGTGGTCGGCGAGGATCGTGAGCTCCTGAAGGGCGCGGTCGGTGTCGGACTTGCCCAGGGCCGCGATCGCGTGGCTCGCGAGCTCCCAGTCGGAGGAGCGGACGTAGGTGGTCAGGAGGTCGAGCGCGCGGTCCGAGCCGAGGCGCCCGAGCGCCCCCAGGGCGGCGATCCGGACCTGCGTGAGGCGAGAGTCGGCGAGGACCTCGAGGCGGGGGACGTCGGACGAGTCGCCGAGGATCCCCAAGCGCTCCGTGAGCTCGGCGACGGCGGCGGGCGAGCGGGCCGCGTCGAGGGCGACCCGGAGGCCCTCGGCGTGTCGCGGGAAGCTGTACGGAGCGGCGGTGCCGTGGCCCGCTTCGACGAGCGCGGCGGCCGCGGCGGCGTCTTGGGCGCGAGCGTCCGCGGCGAACCAGTCGGGCGCGAAGTCGGCGACGACCTCACGCGCCTCGGCGGCGAGGCGAGGCCCCAACAGCCCGACGGTGAGGCCACAGACCAGGAAGGCTGCCGGCAGCAGTCGTCCGCGGTCGGAGCGGGGGTCGGGGGTCGGGGCACGGCAGCTGCGCATGGGTCCTCCGGGGGTGGGGCGCACTGCACGACCACGACACGCGGGCGGACCGGAAAGTTCCTTACAGCGGCTTGCGCATCCAGCGATGCTCGATCCCGGCGTCCAGGAACACGTCCCCCTCGGCGACGTATCCCAGGTCCTCGTAGAAGCCCAGGACCTGGATCTGGGCCGCCAGCTTCGCCTCGACGCATCCGGCGGACCGGGCGGCGTCCTCGATGTCGGCCATCACGCGCCGCCCGAGCCCGAGGCCGCGACGGGCGCGGTCCACGGCCACCCGCTCGATCTTCGCCACCCCGTCGACCACGCGCAGGCGCGCCGTCCCCACCAGCGCTCCGTCGGCGTACAGGGCCGTGTGCGTCGCGCCGCCGTCCAGACCGTCGACCTCCTCGTCGAGGGGCACGGACTGTTCCACGACGAACACGGCGTCCCGGAGACGCAGGACCTCTTGGAGGGACGCCCGATCCGAATCGCCGAGAAATGTTCTTGAAATCCAAACCGGAGGCACGAACGCAGCATGCGGCCTCGATCGGCGGTCGTCGAGCGGGCGACACGCGAGGGGCGCGGGATTCCCCGTTGTGAACGCAAGGTTCGCGTGCACAATCGCGGCACCTTCAGTAAAAGACCCATTCCTCGGGACCAACGGAGCCCCCCATGAGCCTGCGCCACTTCCTCGCACTTCTCCTCACCCTCGTCATGGTCGGCGCAGCCTGTACGCCCCGCAGCGGCGGACGCGGAGGCGGAGGCGGCGGCGGCAGCGGTGACGACGACGACGCAGTGGACGACGACGACGCAGTGGACGACGACGACGC
>CAZUHI010000105.1:0-5509 GCA_964620495.1 uncultured Rickettsiales bacterium
TCTGCGCTCGACGAGGCGCTGGCGGCCGGTCAGCGCCTGGTCACGCTGGTCGGGGAGAGAGTTCCGCTCCGTAAACCCCCGGCACAGCTCCCTGGGGCTTCTTCCGGGACTGGCGACGGCCACCGCCACCGGGACCGCCGTCCGGTGTTCCCTCGGTTGATGCAGACAAGAGAATACCGCGGACCTCAACCCGCTGGTTGACCCCGTCGATCTTGACCTCGTCCACCATCTCCTCGATGACGGCGCGCCGCTCATCAGCCGAGAGCTCATCGACCACGACGCGCATCGCCGCGAGCCTCTCTTCGACGGCCTGGAACCGAGCCGCCCGTTCCTCGGCCGTCCGTTGCCGAAGCAGGACCAGCTCGCGGCGCTGGTGGTGCACGCTCTTCTGGCGCTCGATGTCTTGGAGTTCCCCCTCCAGCTCGGACTCACTGATCAGGTCTTTCCGGAACAGCCGGATCAGGCGGACCCGCTCGTCATCGAGCTTGGCCACCGCTTCATCGACACGCCGGAGCACGTTGGCGGGGCGCTCCCCCTCCGGGAGCTGATCCTCGACCATCCGCTCCACTTCTGCGCGCAAGGCGCCAGGCTCCCGGATGAAGCGGGCGACGATCTCCCACACCAGGATGTCGACCTCCTGAGCGCGGGCCGCCCGGTTGTTGGTGCACCGCTCGCCGTTGATGGCTGGGACCTCGGCCTTCGGGCAACGGTAGTAGGGGTACCGACCCTTCGACACACCTTGCGCCCGCATGGCCCGGCCACAGTGGGCGCAGCGCACGTAGCCGCGGAGCAGGAAGGGGTAGTTCACCTTTCGCGTGTAGGTCTTGCTCCTTCGGTCCAACGTGGCGTTGGCAGCGCTCCAGACCTCGGACGAGACGACGGGCGTGACCACCCGCACGAGCTCCGGCATGGCTTTGGGACACGGCCGGTAGTCCCCATTGCCATAGAGCTCACGCTTGATCATCCGCCTGATGGTATTCGCGGCCAGGTAGTTCGTGGAGCCCTTCACCAGGCGTCCGCTCTTCGTTCCGGCCCGGCGAAGCGTCGTCGCGATGGCGCGCGGGGACAACCCATCTTCGGCAGCGAGTCGGTAGATCTCGCGTACGACCGCAGCCTCGGCCTCGACGACGACGACTTCCCCCAACTCCTGTGACCAGCCATACCCGAGCGGGAGGTGGGCGATGGGTCGGCCGCCGTCACGAAGGGACTTGCGCCGACCGCGAGTCGTGGTGCGCTTGATCTTGTGGCGCTGGTAGCTGGCGAGTGCCGCGAGGATGTCCTGGGACAGACGGGCCTCAGGGCTCTCGAAGTCCAGAACGCCCCGCGGAGTGGCCAGCGAGACCTTGTGGTCCCGCAGCTCCTTGCGGACCAGCGCGAAGGCGATGTTGTGGCTGTCGCGGGACACACGGTCGACATCGACGACAAGGACGACGTCCACTGCGTCCCGGACGACCATGTCGAGGACGCGGGCCATGGCCGGGCGTTCCCAAGGGTCGACGTCGCCGCTGACACCGTCGTCCTCCTCCACGGCAACCACCGCCCAGCCCTGCTCGTCCGCGTAGGTCTGGAGCTCGTCACGCTGAGACTCGATGGTGCGGGCGTCGCGCTGCCGGTCGCTGGAGACGCGGCTGTAGATCACGCAGCGCAGAGCGGGGCGTTGGGACGGGTTCATTGGTCGTCTCGTCCTTCCGCATGGCTACGCGCCAGATCACGGATGTTCTCGACGCTTCGGTCCAAGACCTCTGCCAGCGCGGGGTTCTTCTCCCGCATGTCGGCGAGCTCATCACGCCGTGCGCTCGCCTCGGGGTCGGTGTCGGCCAGCAGGTCGTTCAGGGTGTGCCCTGGGTAGAGCTGAAGGTGCCGATCGAAGGTCTCGGCAAACCGCAGCCACATCCGCTTCACTTCGGGCGCGAGCCATCGGAGGTCATCTTGGCGGATCCGCGCCTCCTTGAGTGCCGGATGGAGGACGAGCCGACGGAACCTGTCGTCGACTTCATCCAGCCCTGAGGCATCTGCGCCCATACCAACCGCTCCCGGCTGGAGGCCGGAGACGAAGAGCAGGGTGTCGAGGCCGATGTCGTAGAACTCCGCCAGCGCCGACAGCACCTTCAAGCTGGGGACGGTCTTCTTCGCCCCTGTCTCGACCTGGGACAGGTAGCCGTTGCTGAAGCCGGTGCCGGCCGCCAGCTCCCGCAGGGAGAGTCCCTTGCGGGTGCGGAGCTCGCGCAGGTAGGCGCCCAACGTGGCGTATCCGAGCCCACGTTCCCCGCTCGAGCGACCGCCGCGAACGTCGATGGTCTCCTCAGCCCAGGTGTCGGCTTCAACGGTCACGAGTCTTGGCACGGCTTCCCCGGGGGGCAGCTTAGCCGTACTGTTCACTTTTGCAAGCGGATTCTTGACCGCGGTGATGGATCTGGGTCTCGCCCGCAGCTAATGTCTGCTCACTACGGAAAGCAGATGATCAAGTACCGAGTGAGAGCGCAGGCGAGAGAGCTCCTTGCCGAGCGGAATCTCAGCCAGCGTTGGCTGGCGCGGAGGACCGGGCTGTCCAGCGGCTACGTGTGCCAGCTGTTGTCTGGGAAGCGGTGCCCAGGCCCAGAGGTGCGTCGTCTGCTCCTCGGGGTTCCGCCGTTCGAAGGAATGAGCTTCGGGGAGCTCTTCGTGCGGGTCTCGGACGAGGCGGCCGCGTGAGCTCGACTCGGGCCACGAGCAGCGCCGGGGCCTCCCGCTGGCGGGCAGAGGTCACGGCGACCGAGTCGAGCGATGCGGGCTCCCGCAGGAGCCGTTTGGTTTCGGTTCTCCTCGGTGCCGCCTCCGCGCGCTCCGAAGGTCAGTGCCAGGTCACCGGCGACGCCCAGCTGACGGGGCCGTCGGCGCTGGGCCGCACCCCTGCGGCCCGCCGCGGCCAGCGTGATCGCGTGGGCCAACGTTCGGAGAGCTGAGCGCAGCGCGGTCGACAAGCCCACGAGAGACGGCGCCGCTCGAGGATGTTCCCTCGCGACGCCAACACCGGCGATGGCTTGGAGGCCGCGGTGCAGGTCCAGGACACCCTCGCAGTTTCCAGCAGGCACCAAGGACCACTCGGTGTGGATCAACCGGTCATCGCGCGGCTGCGGCCAGTCCCTCGATGACCTCACCCCGGTGGATCCAGCAGGCCGAACGGCCGACGGCCGAGGTCGCGGTGGCGGTCCTGCCGGACAACCCGCTCGGTCCACGCGGGTCGGTCTACTGCCCGGTGTGCCAGCGCGAGCGGCGCTCAAGGGGTGATCGACGCCTTCCGGCGAATCTCGTCAACGAGCTGGGCTGGGCATGCCAGAGGGACGACTGCGACGGGAAGGGCAGCTGGCTCGACTACGCGTGCCTCGTGTTGGAGGGGGACCGATACAAGGGCCTCGTACCGGTCCAGCGACATCGTGTCCGCGCCTGGCTGGCGGCCCAGGGCTGGTGCGACCCCTGGCAGCCCGGAACGAGCAGTGCCCGAGCAACGCAGTCACGCTCGGTGGCGCGGCCTCCAGTGCCACCCAGGCCGGCCGAGCGGGCACCGCGAGCCGAGTTGGAGCAGCTCTGGCGGGCGGCGAGTCCCCTCAGCGCGAGTCGCCACCAACGGGTTCGGAAGTTCGTGGAGGACCGCGGCTACGCGCCCTGGTTGGAGTTCCTCGACGAGCAGGACCTGGTGCGCGAGCTCCCCCCGCAGCAGGACGCCTACCCGGAGTGCTGGCCGGCGGGCCGCCGGCGCCACTGGCTGGTCGCCACCCGGGCCTGGGACGTGAACGGGGAGCTCGGCAGCATCCATGCGCGGGTACCTGGCCTGCCTCCTAGGTTCGACGTGGGGACCGACCGGGAGCACTCCGGACCGAAGACCCTGTGGCCCAAGCACCCCGACCCGGAGAACCGGTACCAGGTCAGCGGCCTGTTCTTCGCGGACCGTGCCGCTCTCGCAATCGCGCGTGGCGAGCCTCCTCCGAGCCTGGAGCGGGTCTTCTTCACCGAGGGGCTCACGGACTGGGTCGCCGCTGCATGCCATGTGGCCGGAGGGGAGTGCAGCGAAATGGGCGGCTACGGCAGGAGTGCTGTCTTCGGTGGCTTTGCGGGCTCCTTCAGCACGCTCGGGCGTCTACCGTTCCCGACCAGCGGCCGGGCAGGCCCCCTCCGCTTCCTCGCGGCGCTTGACCCGGATCCGCCAGGGCGGCGCTACCTGCTGAAGCTCGCTGAAGGGCTTCACCCTCGACCTGTGGCGCGGATCCCCCTCGAGAGGTGGCGGGAGGCTGCTGGGAAGGCCGCCGATGACAAGCTCGACCTCTCAGACGTGCTGCTCCTCGGCGGGCCGGTTTCAGATCTGGTCGATGCCGCCGAGCCTGTCGATGTCGAGGCACTCCGGTCCCAGGTCGCGGCCGAGCGCGTGACGGCGAGAGCGGCCGACCGGCGGCCCACCCAGGACTCGCCTGGAAGGACCGAATCGGCCGGGGCGGGTCGCCGCCGACCGCTCCCGAAGGTCAACCCCTCCGACCGCCAGATGGCCGACATCATCGAAGACGCATGGAAGGCGGTCCACGAGACCAACTCCCCTCCGACGCTCTTCCTGCGCGCCGGCTACCTGGCGCGAATCCGGCTCGGCCGCGAGGGGCGAGCACGGATCGAGGAGCTCAATCGAATCGGGATGCAAGGTGTCCTGGCACGCTCCGCCCGGTGGACGCGGTGGAGGAAGGCGACAGCAGCGGAGACGAGCGCAGGTTTGTCCGACCCGGAGCGCCAGGGCTACGTCGAGGTCGAGCGCTTCGAGCCCCCCAAATACCTCGCGCCGGACATGGTCGACCGGCCCGATCTCGACCTGCCGCAGCTCGACGCCGTGGTCGCGGTCCCGGTCTTCGACAGCCATGGGCAGCTCGTCTTGGCCCCCGGCTACTCGCCATCAGCGTCGCTGTGGTTCGAGCCGCCGGCGGGGTTCTCGGTGCCGGAGACCAAGTCCGAGCCCACCGACCGGGACCTCGCCGACGCACGGGACCTCCTCCTCGACACTTGGCTCGGCGACTTCCCCTTCGTCAAGTCGAGCGACCGCGCCCACGCCATCGCGATCGCGCTCCTCCCGTTCGTTCGCCGGCTCATCCACTCCCCGACACCCCTGCACCTGGTCGAGGCCAGCGTGCAGGGAACTGGCAAGAGCCTCCTGGCTGCCTGTCTGGTTGGCGTCGCATACGGAGGGCCGCCGCCGCCGATCACCTACACGGCCAACGACGAGGAGATGCGAAAGGTGATCACCGCCTTTCTCAGCGAGGGGTCGATGATCATGTTTCTGGACAACATCCAGGGCCTGGTGAAGTCGGCATCGCTGGCGCGGGCCTTGACCAGCGAGCAGTGGAAGGACCGGAAGCTCGGGACGAACGCCTCGATCACCTGCGACAACCGCGCCACGTGGGTCGCGACCGCGAACAACGCGACCCTGAACACCGACATTGCCCGCCGCTCGGTGCGGGTCAGGCTGGATCGGGAGATGGAGCGGCCGTGGGAGTGG
>CAZUHI010000105.1:5609-15130 GCA_964620495.1 uncultured Rickettsiales bacterium
TCCGAGATGGCCGAGTGGTACGCCTTCGTCAGAACCTGGTGGGAGAAGATGCCCGACCACCGGTTCGAAGAGCGGGTGGAGGCCACGGCCGACCACCCCGGACACCAGCACCCGACACGGACGGTGACCATGCGGGCCAGCGAGCTCGGGGCCTTCGCTCGCGCCGAGGACCTGCTCGGCGGCGTGCTGGGGGATGGGTCTGAACGCAGCCAGAACAGCAAGCTCGGGAGGGCCCTGGGTGGGCTCCGAGACCGCGTGATGGAAGGGTTGACTCTCCGCCGGAAGAAGGGCCGGAAGGGGAGCGAGTACTGGCTCGAGCGCGTCGCGTAGACCGCCGCCGACCGGCGGCCGGAGCAAGGGCCGGGAGCCAGACCACCACGTAGAGATGCCGCCCGCGGCGATGACCCTGGTCGAGCCATGCGACTCCCGCCCATGGAGCGCCACACGTTGGGCACACCCAGCCGCCCGTCTCCGAGCGCCGATTGCTGTGGTCGAACCTTGGATACCGTGATGTCACGCCCCAGATGCACTCGCAAGGTGCCGAACGTGCCATACGTGAGCCCCGGAGCCGCGCAACCATCCTCGGCTACGGTTCGCCAGACTCTCCTCGCGCAGAGGACGTGAGAAGTCCGGCATGTATGGCATGTATGGCAAACATTGCTCCAACGCCGACTCTCGGCGCCATACATCGGGCCGCCGTGTGTGGCGCACTCGACGATGTGTGGCAAGGAGCGCGTGGCTGATAGGTTCACCCCTGAGCCTGACCAGGATCTCGCGGCGCTCCCCTCCAATCCGCCTCCACAGAGTCAGCAGCTCGACCTCGCTGGCATCGAGGTTCCGCCCGTCAGCCGGGCGGGGGTCGTCGATGAGGAACAGGCGGGCGACGCCCCCACGCCCGCTCGAAGGCGCCGCGGTAGTGCGGCTCGACGACGGCGACAGGCTCGTGCCGAGCCGCTCGGCGTGGCCTGGCTCCGCCACCTACCTGCGGGCCGCTGTCGATCGCGCCGAGGGTGCGCACATGGTCAAGGCGCTGCACCAGATGCGCCGGACTCGAGCGCCCCACCGACGCCGTTGACCCGATCACCTCGGCCGGGTCATGCGCTGGCCAGGGACTCCGCCAGCGTGCGCCTGTTCCGCCGGAAGAACCGGGCCAGGCGGGGGCCCACGGTGTCCTCGGCGATCTCGGCCAACCGCCGGACGGTCCGCTCGGCGTCACGCACGGCCTCTCGCCTTCGACGGTCCTCCCAGTGCTGCACCTTCAACTCCCAGCCCGGCACCATGAGGTCCCTGAGCAGGTCCATGGCCTCCGCGTTCTTGGCGTGAAGGCCGCAGTAGGGCGGCTCGGTCGCGACGCGCCGGCACCGGCGAGGAGGAACCAACCCGGCTCGGTTGCCCTTGGTGTCGCGCCCGTGAAGGACGATGGCTTGGCACTGCGGAAGAGACATGCCTTCACGGTAGCTGGGCGGCGTCCCTCATTCCAGATCCCGCCGCCGCTCTCTGCCAGCCAGCCGCCTCGGTCGCTGGGCGACGTCAGACCCTTATACGTATAAGTGCGCGAAACCAGAGCTCGAAGGCTGGGTGGGCGACATAGTGGGCGATGTCGCTCACGTCGGCGCAAGTGGCGGTAGTCAGGGCAGTATCGTGCGATTCGCGGCCCGATGCCTGGATTGTCGGCGCCTACCGGGTGGGGCGGAATCGTGTTCCGGTCGACTTGGTCCAGCCCCGCGATCGGCCGGGCCCTCGACCGCGACGACCGGGGGGCGAGAGCGCTTGCAGTAGTTTGCATTTTGGGACGTTGTCATGTAGAGATGTAAATCATGCCTTCGCTCCTCCACGTCCTGACCCCGTACGCCGACTGGTCCGGCGGCGCCGCGGATCTGGTTTCCGTAGTCCCAGGGCTGTGCGAGCGCGCTGGGCTCCCCGATGAGGTCGCCGCGCTCGTGCCCTCCGAGCGGAGGGTCCGGGACTGGAGGGTCAAGGGGATCTTCACCCACGCCAAGGGGGCCCGGTTCGGGGCAAGGCAGCTCCTCGAGTGTCTCGCGGCCATGGCCTTGAAGGCCGCCGGCTGGCGGCTGGACTTGGTGGCGAAGCTCGTGGCCGATGGCAGCGACGCAGACCTGCACAAGTCTATCGACGACGCCCTGGGCGACAGCGCTCCTCTACCTGTGGGTGCCCCGGCGCGGCAACACCAGGACGCCAGCATGGCGGTGGCGCTCCTGGCCCAGGGGCTCCTCCAGCTCTACGACCGAGTCCAGGCGGGCCAGGCCGTCCGCCAAGACGATCGGACGATTCCGCCCACACTCCAATCGGCGATGTGCCACCTCGGACGCCTGTACCTGCTTGCCGGGGGAGTCGACGAGGCCGCATGCGTCCATGACCTGCTCGACCGGGCTCGTCGCCCGTTGCACACCTGGGGCCTCGATGCGCTGGAGTCGCCTGGCTTCGATCTTCGCGAGAGCGTCCTGATCGATCCGGAGCTCAGGATCCCTACAGCCGACTGCCAGGAGATCGCGGAACAGTCCGGTGGAGTCGGAGAGCAACACCTCCTGGAGGAGCGCTGCCACCGGGAGCTGGTGACCGCTTCGGAGCGATGTGGCGCCGCCCGGAAGGCAGAGGTGTACTCGCTGCTACGCGGCTTCGTCGTACGTCATCCGCTGGTTCGGCACGCCGAGCTGCTGGAGTTCTGCCACCAGCACGCCCTTCGTCCCGCGCTTCGCAGTCTGCGGGAGTTCTACACACACGCTCCCCGAACCTGGCAGATCGATGGTGCCGTCTGGCGGTGTCGGCGATGCGGAACCATGCTGCAGCCCGCGGCGCCTTGGCGAGGCGATCGGTTCCGCCCTTGCGTGCTTCGGCAGTGCCGGGAGAAGGGCCCAGCGGGAGCGCCTGCCCAGGAGCCATACGTCGATGGGGAGTGGCTGCTGGCGGTAGATCCCATCCAGGTGTACTGGGTGGGGCCTGGACTCGACGAGCTCGAGCTCTTTGACGCCGCGGTGCAGGCCGGCCGGGACGCGGAGCTCTATCCGCGCAGTGACGCCTGCGATGTCGGAGTGGACGGACTGGCGCTGGGTATCGACGCGAAGTCCTACACCAGCCCCTTCGCGCTGGGCTCTCGGCTGCGGCGCAAAGGGGTCGGCGGCCTCATGTCGTACCAGCGGCGGATCTTGGCGATCGGAGACGAGCTGCTGCAGGCCACCCCCAACTACCTGGGCCGCGTCCGGGCGGCGATGGGCTCCTCACTCATCAAGACCGGCGTCGAAGTGATGAGCGTCTCGGACGCGGTCGCCGTCATCGAGGGAGGCTGAAGTGCGTCAGTTCCCAGACCTCTGGAAGGGCGCCGAGCGTCTCAACTGGCTGTTCGTGCTCCAGGAACTGCTTGGCGAGGACTCGCTGGCCACGGCGCCCGCGCTGCTCGCCGGGATGGGCTCGGTGACTGGCTCAGCGCCGATGCAATCCTACGCTCTCGCTGTCCAGAACCTTCGACAGCTCACCCTGGACTATTCGTCGTTGGCCGCGCTCCGGCACGCGGCCGAGCGATACCTGGAGCACCACGACATCGGGAGGCTTGAGTCCCTCTTCAATGTCGACCCCGAGACACTGCGCTTCCAGCGCCCCCCGACTCTCCTGCTGGCACGAGAGCTGGCCACCGCCCGAGAAGTGTTGACGGGGGTGCTCGAGCTTCGGGTCAGCCGGAAGCGACGAGCGGATCCGAGCCGGGAGATGGCCGTCCAGTTCGGCACTGAGAGTGTCCCGCTGCCTGTGCCTCCTCTTGGCTTCGCGCCGGCGGAGCCCACGGGGCACGACCTCGACAGGGAGAGGGGGCCGCGGATCGAGGTCGGTTGGAGCGAGCTTCTGCAGGAGGCGCGCTCCATGGACCGGTGGGACCAAGACAACCCTGGAGAGCGACCAGGAAACTGGGAGCACATCCTCGCCGCCGCCGAGCTGCTGCACGCCCAAGCCGCTGTCGGGCTGCAGGACACCAAGACTCTGCGCCTCGACGGCGTTCAGCACCTGATTGGACTGCCAGGTAGCGGAAAGACCACGCTCCTTGTCGTGCTGGCACGGATGCTGGCTAGCCGAGGGCGGCGAGTCGCCCTGATTCTGCCTTCCATCGAAGTCTGCCGGCAGTACCTGGCACTGCTCGAGCGGTACGGCGTTGAGGTAGGGCTGCTCGTTGGGCAGAGCGACCTGACCCGCCGGCGCCACATGGACCGCATCGCAGAGACCATCGGCGCCGGCCCTCACCGGGGCTTTGGACAGACCCTGCCTGGCGCCGACAGGTTCGCCGCGAACTGCGTCTTGGCCGGGTTTGCTCGGGACGGTGCAGCGTTGTGGCCCTTCGGGAGTGCCCCATGCACAAAGGTGATCCAGGCAGGGTCAAAGGGCTCGCGTCCCGAGAAGCGGCTGTGCCCCCTCTGGGGCGTATGCGGGCGAAACCGTGCGCCAAGAGAGCTGGCGACCGCCCAGGTCTGGCTGGGGCATGTGCGCTCCATGGACACCGCGGTTCCCTCAGCCGTCTCGGATCGCGAGCTCACCTACTACGAACTCATTGCTCGGACCTTCGACCTGGTCGTCTTCGATGAGGCCGACCTCGTCCAGCGAACCTTGGACGAGTACGGCGCCAACAGACTGTCGCTCTCCGGAACTGCGGACTCCATGCACCGGTTGGTGCAGGAGCAAGTCCAGACCCGGTTCGCTCGTGGTGAGAATCACCGACTGAGCGACGCCGAGGTCAACGTCTACACGCGGGAGCTCGCGGAGTTTGGGAACCAGACGAACTACCTGGTCCACTGCCTGACCAACCTCGACCGCAGCGTCTCGGGACGACACAAGGGCCAGCTGCTCACATCGTCGCGGATCCTCGGTGAGCTCATGTGGAGCCGTCGGCAGGAGACCGACGACGAGGCGGTACGAGACCTGCACCGCCGTCGCATCCGGGCGGTCGTGGGGGCCTGGGACCGAGCGTCTCGCGCTGTGATGGCTGACCGCACCGGACAAGGCGCCGGAGGTGATCGGGAACACGCCCCATCGGATATCGCCGGGCTCGAACCGGCAGCGCTCAAAGGGTGGGAGACCGAGCTGCGTGCCCTCTTTCGCCAGCATCTCGCAGCCGTGTACACACGTCGGCGTGCCGAGGTCGAGCGCCAGATCGTGGACCTGGTTTCCGGGCTGGCGCTGGGGGGCGGTGCCACCCCAGCCGACCGGGGGGCCATCCTGTTGCTCTTGCACGTCACCTTCGTGATCCGCGCCTACCAGCGGATCGTGCCGGGGACACGCACGATGGTCGCTGAGGGACTGCTCCACGACCAGGCCGTCTCCAACGCGGTGTCCGCTTCCCTCCGCCGCTACTGCCCAGAAAACCTGCTGGGGAGGATGTCAGGAGTCCGGTTCGAGTTCGACGAGGCGCAGACCACCCGACCCAATGCGCGGAACGTTCGCCTCTCTTATGTCAGCTTCATCGCGGCACCTCGGCTGCTGATGACGCGCCTCCCCGATCTCCTCGCTGGCGAAGACGGTCGCGCCGGCCCCGCGGTCCTGTTGACCAGCGCGACCTCCCACCTGGAAGACAGCCCCGCCTTCCACGTCGACGCCGGCCTGCCCTATGTGTTGCGAAAGGCCGGCGCAGGCTTCGGCCATGAAGGAAGTCGGATGGTGTTCAGTCCCATCGCCGACCCGAGCTTCGGCGGTCGCCCGCTGCGCTACTCGGGCGCCGGCAAGAAGGCTGAGGCCAATCTGCTCGCCATGGTCGATCACCTGGTGGGGCGCGGCCTGCGACGGGCGGAGGTGCTCAAGGTGGCCCGCAGCTTCGACGTGGTTGACGGGCTCCATCGGAAGGCAGCCTTGGTGGTCAACTCCTACGCGCAGGCGCAGCTGATCAAGGAGCACATCGATCGGCGTCACCCCGAGGTCGGCCGCCGAACGGTCGCCGTGGTGAGAGCCCGGCCTGAGCTCTCACTGGAGCGTGGTTTTGTCACGGCCGCGCAGGTGCCCGAGCTCGGAGACGACCCCGACTGGGACCTGTTGGTGTTCCCGCGCGGTGCGTTGGGGCGAGGGACCAACGTGGTGTTTTCCACCGGGCCACGAACCCGTCACGCCACCATTGGGAGCATCTGGTTCCTGACACGCCCCCACCCTCCGGCGGGCGACCTCGGGCTCTTGGAAAGCCTGGCGGGGCAGGCGTCAGAGCAATTCGACCGCCGCACGTTTCCGGAGGACGCCTCCGTGTCGGATCTGGTGGCCGCCTACGCGAAGGCCCGCGGGACCCTCTACGCCCAGGCCGACCGACTGATGCGCGAACCCCTGATGGCCAGCCGTCTGGGCGAGCTCTTTCGCCCCTTCACCGCGAACCTCATGGTCGAGATCCTCCAGACCATCGGCCGCGGAATGCGAGGACACCGTCCGGTGCAGGCGTTCTTCGTCGACGCGGCCTGGGCTCCGCGCTCGGCAGAGGACGAGACCGACGCCAGCGACACCTCCATGCTCGTCCAGATGGTCGACATCCTCGCCGACTGCGTCGGACACCCAGACCCTGCCCAGCGAGCGATCTACCGCGAGCTGTACATGCCGTTCTTCTCTCCCATGTCGAAGATGGACGGTCTCAATCTCCCTGATGCGCTGCGGGCCCGCCTGGCCGAGTTGGAGCTGTGATGCCGGATACCTTGGACCAAGACACCCTGTACGTGAAGCTCAAGAGGCCGGCCGAGCGGCTCGTCCCGCTGGGACTGACGCTTGATCCGGAGGCGACGGAGATCGTGGCGAGGGGAGTGGTGGCCACGTGGACGTACCAGGCCCTGGAGTTGCTCAGCCAGATCCGGCAGGAGGTGGCCAACGCGCGCGATGTGCGGGCCATCAGCCTGCCGTATGCCTCTCTCCGGTCATTGCTGGAGCTCGAGTTGCCTGCCTCGAGCCGGATCCGCCGGTCGCTGGGCCTCTCGTTGCGCGAGCTCGGGCGGCGGAGGAAGCCGACGGTCTTTCTCCATGTCGATGAAGGCGCGGCCGTCGAAGCCACCCGAGCCGCGCTCGGAGAAGCGGTCTCCATCTGGACCCTGGAAGACCTGGTGGGGTGGGCATCTCGCGCTGCTGGCGCGGCTGCGCTGGTCGAGCGATTCCACCAGGTGGTCGCGGCAGGCGAGGCCGTGAAATTCGAGCCCAGCGAGGCGACGGTCGTGCCCTGGGGGCGCCATCCGACCACCGGCACGACAGCGGCCCCGCACTGGAGCTCGTTTCGAGCGCTGGCCGACTGGGCTGCTCGGCAGCTCGCGGGGCACGAGCTTCTGCCAGGCACAGGTTCTTGGCGGCGCGTGGTGTGCCGGTCAGGCGATGACGCCGAGGCCGAGCTCCTCACGGCACCTCTGTCCTCCAAGGACGGTGGGCCCCGCTTCAGCCTCTGCCTGAGGCTCAGGGTCAGCACCATCCCCTTCCAGCCCCAGCCGCTCCTCCTGGTGCGCCTCTCCAAGCGGCGGTTCCTGAGCAAGCTCCCGACGGGATGGACCCGAAACGGCCGCATCACCGGCCACATCTGGAGCGCCGGGCACCGAAAGAGGGTGTTCACCTTCGATGTCAACCGCCGAGCGCGAGGAGCGTGGGAGACCGACGCTCTCCTCGAGGCGTGCATCCAGCGGCTCGGGCTCAATGCTCACGCCTGGGACGCCGAGAGCATCGTGGCGGGGCTCGCGACAACGCCGGAGGCCGAGGTGCGCCTGGTCTACAGCGCCGGGACGGCGGGCGGGCAGCGTCCGAAGGTCCTTTCGGGCGTACCAGAGCGCGACAAGCTGGATCTGTTCGCCAATGTTCAGCGGTTGCTGGCGCCCCTGGGCGTCGTGCCGCTGCCGGTCCCGACCTCGCTGGGCCGCACGACCGGCCCCGCTCCCGCCGCCCATCGCCGCATGAACGCCGAGACCATGCTCCACGCGGTAGCGCACCACAGCGAAGAAGGACCGCAAGACGGCGTGGCGGGTGAGCCGAAAAGCGCTCTGGAGGACGTCGATGTCGAGGCCGTCCTGCGGCGGCGCATGTCCCTGGCGATCAGCGACATGCACAAGATCGCCGACGACCCCGCGCAGTGGGACCCCAAGCTGGACCTGCTCGCAAAGCTGGCCGAGCGCAACGCGGATGGTGTTCTGGTCCACCGCCCATCCGAGTCACCCACGCTGGTCCTGCTTCACGAGCGTGGGCTCCCCAAGGGCCTCGCCCGGCTTGCCTCGCACTGCGTCCGCTTGCTGCTCGGCGACAGTGTGGCGGTGCACGCCCAGCAGATGCCGGCCGACGTCGCCGGCCCCAGGGCCGATCTCCCAGAACGAGGAGCGGCCGCTCAGGCTCGCTTCGAAGCTCGAGTGCAGGCGTGGGAGCCCACAGCGATAGCCATTCGAGAGGCCGTCGATCACCCGATGTGCCTCGTTCTCTCGCGGGAGTGGTACGGGCCCCGAGGCAAGGGACGGCGCCACGATGACCTGGTGAACAAAGCCGCCGGACGGCGTTCATTGGCCGCGGTCGCCGGGGGGAATGTCCAGTACCTGTCGCCGCCTGACACCGTACCGGGCGGCGACGAGGTCGACATCGCGCAGTTCTTCTTCCGGCTTCAGGCCGCCCTGTGCGACCTCGTCTTCGCCCACGCCGGGCGTGTCGATGATCTGCAGGAGCGGGTCCGACGGCACTTCCCCGAGGATCCGCCAGAGGAGATCATCGGGTTCACCGTGGTCCGCCGAAACTCGTTCGGCCGGCTGTTCGAGAAGAGCTTCATCGCGGTGGCGATCAAGCTCGAAGTGAACACGGGGAGGGCTTTCCTGCGCTTCGGTCATCGTGGACCCAACGGCAGGCTTCACGCGACGACATGGCAGCCATTCTCCCGGGCTCTCTCCAAGGTGGCCCAGCTCACGCCCGCCATCCTGGGCGATGACTGGAGAGAGCAGAAGGTCAACTTCCAGGAATTTGTAGCGGGCACGCTGGACGAGGCGGTGGAAGCGGAGACCCATCCCGTGGTGCTCATCGACTCGACCAACGGCGCTCGCTTGTGGCCGTGGTTGGCGGACAAGCAGGTGGATCCCTCCAACATAAAGATCGCCAACCGCAGTCTCATGCAGCAGGACTGGAAGGGCATGCGGTTCGTGCGGGTCCGGGAGGGGAGCGTGCCCGCCTTGCCGACCGACATCGAGGTCGCGCTGGCCGAGTCGGGGGTCGAGGACGCCACGGCACCTGCCGAGCTCGCTCGCGAACGCGTGGTACGAAGGCCCACCTCCCGCAGCGGCCTGTACCGGATGACAGGAGAACAGGAGGACGGTGTCGGGGTCTACCTGTCCGTCGCCTCGCAGCCAGACACGTTCAGGGAGAAGCGAGGCGTGAGCTGCTACCGCTCGGTGCAGGTGTGGAACGGGCTCAAGCCGGCGCAGAAGAACAGTGCCGGCTTGAGCCTGGGTCGGCTGGCGGAGCGAGCCCCCGTTGAGGCACGCTGGTCGACGCCCGATCCTGTGGAGCTGACGCTGCTGATGGCCGGTGAACGAGACGATCCGCTGGACGTCGTTCGC
>CAZUHI010000106.1:0-3066 GCA_964620495.1 uncultured Rickettsiales bacterium
CACCACGCCCGAACCCGAATGGCCCAGCGCGGACTCCGCGCCGCCGCCGTGCTCGCCGCCATCGACCACGGCCGCGAGATCCACACCCGCGGCGCCTGGTTCCACGTCATCGGACGCAAGGACATCGCCCGCGCACAGGCCGCGGGCATCGACATCGCCCGTCACGATGGCGTGCACGTCATCCGCGGCGAAGACGGCCAGATCATCACCGTCTACCGCAACCGGCAGAATCTCGACCTCCGCCCCCACTCCCGCCGGCGCCACCGCCGGATCCACTGATTGGAGCCCACACCATGGCCTCTCGACCCTTGAAGTCCTTCACTGCAAGCACCGCCCGTCCGCTGCCCGTCCTGGTCCTCGCGGACACCAGCGGCTCCATGAGCGTCGACGGCAAGATCGACGCGCTGAACACCGCGCTCACCGACATGATCGACGCCTTCTCCGAAGAGGATGACGGCCGCGCCCAGATCCACGTCGGCATCATCACCTTCGGCGGAACCGCAGCCGTGCACCAGGCCCTCAGCCCCGCCGCGAAGGTCAGCTTCCAGGCTCTCGGCGCTTCGGGCATGACGCCCATGGGGGGCGCCTTCGACCTGGCCCGGGAAGTCGTGGAAGACCGCACCCAGGTCTCCGGCAGGGCCTACACCCCCGCCATCGTCCTGGTGTCCGACGGACAGCCGAACGACGCCTGGCAGCCAGCGCTGGAGCGTCTGCTCGGCTCCGAGCGCGCCAAGAAGGCCCAGCGCTTCGCCCTCGGGATCGGCGAGGATGCCGACGCCGACGTGCTCCGCAGCTTCCTGGCCGACCCCGAAGGCCGCGTCTACGCCGCCAACGACGCGCGGCAGATCAAGAGCTTCTTCCGCTGGGTGACCATGAGCGTGACCACACGGAGCCGGAGCACCACGCCCAACGCCTCGGTGGTCGCCGACTTCCCGCCCACCGATCTCGACGAGCTCCTCTAAGCCATGCCGCTGACCTCCTTCGGAGCGACGGTGGCGGGTCCGGCCCATCTTCGAGATGGCCTGCCCAACCAGGACGCCTGGGCGCACGCCCGGGTGGCTGGAGGCCGGGTCGTGGTCGTCGCGGATGGCATGGGGTCGAAGGCCCACGCAGACATCGGAGCCCAGGCCGCCTGCAGAGCCGTCCCCGAGGCGCTCCGGGTGTGGTCCCGTCACCCCGATGCGTCGACGCAGGTTCTCTTGGGGCTCATCCACCTGCTCTGGCGCGCGCGGCTCGGCGCTTGCCCGCCCGAAGACGCCGCCACTACCTGCCTGTTCGCGTTGTTGGCGCAGGAAGGCAGCGGACTGGTGGGGCAGCTTGGTGATGGCCTTCTGCTCATCCACGAGGGAGGCGAAGTGCGCAGCTTGAGGCAGCGTAACGACAGCGGCTTCTCCAACCAGACCCTGGCGATGGGCGTCACGCGCAAGCTCGGTGCCTGGGTCGTGGAGACGCTGGCCCCGGGAGACAGGACCGTGATCCTGTGTACCGACGGCGTGGCCGATGACCTCCTGAGCGACAAGCACCGGGACTTTGCCGAGTGGGTCGAGGACGAGCTCGTACCCCTGCCAGCGAGCACGAGATGGCGCAGTCTCGCGACCGAGCTGCGCACGTGGCCGACCCCGCACCACATCGACGACAAGACCCTCGCGGTCATCCGGAGCGCACCATGAGCGAGACACCATGACCTCTGAGTTCCCGTCGGTCGTCACCGACACCAGCGGCTCACGCTACGAGCTGGGCGCGGTGCTTGGCCGCGGTGGCCAGGGCGCTGTGCTCCAGGTCCGAGGCCGTCCCCTGGCGGTGAAGCTATCGGACGCGGCCACCGCCACCGCCCGACGGCGCGTCCAGGAGGCCATCGCTCGGGTGAAGCGGCTGCCGCTCGACGGCCTGCACGTCGCCCGGCCGCTTCGTGCGCTCAACGCCCCGCACGTCGGCTACGTCATGGAGCTCATGACGGGCATGCAGCCGCTCTCGCGGTTGAGCCGGGTGCCCACCGATGCGGCCGGAGACTTCGTCCCCTGGTACCTGGAGACCGGCGGCCTCCGCCGACGCCTGCGGCTGCTCGCCCACACCGGCGAGGTCCTCGGTGGCCTGCATGCGCGCGGCCTGTGCTACGGCGACACCTCACCCTCCAATGTCTTCGTGTCCGAGGACATGGACGCCACGGAGACGTGGCTCATCGACTGCGACAACGTCACGAGCGGCGTGAGCCGGCGGTCCATCTACACACCCGGGTACGCGGCGCCCGAGCTGTTCCGGAGCCGCGGCTCCGACTCGCTGACCGACGCCTGGTCCTTCGCCGTCATCGTCTTCGAGGCTCTTTGTGTGCTGCACCCCTTTGTCGGCGACGAAGTGCACGACGGCGAGCCCGAGTTCGAGGACGAGGCGTTCCGCGGCGAGCTGCCGTGGGTCGACGACCCCAGCGGGACCAACGAAGCCAGCCGTGGCCTGCCGCGGGACATGGTGCTCACCCCCGACCTGGCCGCCCTGGCTGCCCGCTGCTTTGGCGACAGCCGCGTAGATCGGCTGCAGCGTCCAGGGGTGTCGAGCTGGACGGAGAAGCTGCATCGAGCCGCCGACCAGGCGCTGGTCTGCCCCGAGTGCACCGGCAGCTACTACCTGACCAGCCGCGCGTGTCCGTGGTGTGAAGCCCCACGACCGGGCTTCGCGCTCGCCTCGGTTTACCTGCGCGACCCGGCGTTGACCGACCCGAGCCGCAACCCCTTCCACCTCGTCTGTCGCGTGCCCGGCAAGCCACGCCCGGTCCAGCGGCTCGCCATCGCCGAGTCCAAGCAGACCGCCCTGGGCCATCGCATCTTGCGAGGCACGCCTGACGAGGCACCGCTCGTCGAGCTGACGACGAGCAGCCATCGGCTCTCCGTCCGTGGCTCTGCTGGCATGGAGTGGGTCCTGCGACACAAGACGGGGCGAGAGCTCCCACTGGCGGGCAAGACCGAGCACCTCGACCTCAGCGCGGGCGGGCGGAGCTGGTGGCTGCTCCCCGCTTCCTCCTCCACGCTCCACCGAGCCCTGAGCTTCGAGTGGATCCCGGCGGTGCAGCCATGA
>CAZUHI010000106.1:3166-5835 GCA_964620495.1 uncultured Rickettsiales bacterium
CGGCACGACCGTCGTGACCCTGATGGTGCATCGCTTCAAGTCGAAGGTCCGGTGGGACACGGAGCTGGTGTTGGGGATCGATGAGCGAATCGTCGAGCGGGTCCAGAAGCTCGCACGGCGCGATCTGGGCGTCGAGCAGGCGTGCGCCTGGCTGGCTGACCGGGTGCTGCTGCCGAGCCCCCCCGACCTCCCCCGCCTCATCGCGACCGGCGCACCCGACAAGGGCGAGCGATTCCGACTGCTGGGCCGAGGCGTGGGCGTGGACGTCGCGACCGTCGATGGGGTGCTCAAGGTCGATCGGGTCGTGCAGCTCCGCAAGAACCGCCAGGGCTTTCGTCCCCCGGAGTTCCTGATCGAAGCCGAGGTCCGCTTCGAGGACGCCACGACCACGGGCAAGGTGCGCCAGTCGGTGCGCGCCCAGCTCGAGCGCATCGTCGCCGAGTCCGACAACAGCTACCTGGCGCTCTGGCAGCGCTACCAGGACATGGAGCGGGCGCAGCTCATCCGCAAGGCTCGGGAGCTGGGCTGGGTGGAGTTCGAGGCGTACAAGGCCATGGCCTCAGGTCTCTGGGCCTTCAAGATCCGAGGCAAGGAGCAGCTCGCCGAGTTCGAGCAGCGCTTGCGGGACGGCCAGGAGCTCGAGGCCGCCGGGCACCTGCCCGCAGAGCTGACGGATGCAGAAGGAGCGGTTCAGCGGGGCGGCGGGGATCGCCCCTTCATCGGGCTGGTCGACCGAGTCCGGTGGGATCGCAATGAGATCCTGCTGCGGCCCTTCGATGAGGACTCTGACGTGGTGCCACCGCGAAAGGGGTACCTCTTCGGTGCCCTGCAGGGGGATCGCAAGCGACTGGCGCGGCGTGAAGAGGCCGTGCTGCGCCTCCGGTCGGCGGACGCCCGTATTCCGCAGCTTGCGCTGATCTTGGAGAACGAGCCCGCCCCCATGCGCCGAACCGACGCGGCGAGGGCGCTCAGCCCTGCCGCTCGCGACGTCTTCCGCTTCGACCCCACGCCCGCACAGCGGGACGCCATCGACCAAGCGCTCAACACACCGGACATCGCGCTCATCCAGGGACCTCCAGGGACCGGCAAGACCACGGTGATCGCGGCGATCCTGGTTCGTCTGGCTGAGCTGGAGGCGGAGCAGGCGACCGTGAGTGGCCGCACCTTGCTCACGAGCTACCAGCACGACGCCGTCGACAACGCCGTGGACCGCACGATCGTCTTCGGCCTGCCGCCGGCCCGGTTTGGCGGGAAGCGAGGCTCTCGCGCCGTCGATGACCAGGCGATGCGCTGGGCGGCGGATGCCCATGAACGCGTGCTGGCCCAGCTCGCGGAGCTCGACGAAGATCGACCCCACGCCGAATACCGGCACTTCCGCGATCGCGTGGCGATGTACGCCTCGGGTCAGATGCCGGGCGATGAGGTTCGACAGCTCCTCGACGACATGCTCGGTTTGGAGCCAGGCACGCTGCCAACGGACCTCTGGGATCGCCTCAACGGGCTCCGCCACCGCCGAGTCCAGTCGAACAGCGCACCTGACCTCGAACAGGCCCTCAACCTCAAGCGAGCCCGCGGGATCCCTCCGCAGAACACGGCGTTCGCGGACGGGGGCCCCCGAAATGCCACCCGGGCGCTTCGCCAACTCTCAGCGGTGCTCACCCCCGAGGAACGGGCCCTGCTCGAGCGTGCCTCGGAGGTCGAGCAGGGGCAGCCGTTCTCGGAGATCGACGGCTTGGCCAAGCTGCGCGACTCGCTCCTGGACCGCCTCGTCGCTGACCACGTGCCTGGCGAGCGGGAGAGTCGGGACGCCAAGGTGACCGAGGCCCTCAACATGGCCATCGACGCCCTGTACACACGCATGGAGACCGCGCGAGGGGGCACCGCAGACGCGCTCACCGAGTACGCCGAGGCCCTGCGCCTGCGGCCGAGCGAGGTCGTGCGCACGCTGCGGCACTACTCCGCCGTGTTCGCCGCCACCTGCCAGCAGGCCGTGGGACATGCGGTCTCGATCACCAAGGGCCTCGACTCCCCGCTGTCCTTCGAGAACGTCGTGGTCGACGAGGCCGCGCGGGCGAATCCCCTGGACCTCTTCATCCCCATGTCCCTGGGCCAGCGCCGCGTGATCCTGGTCGGGGACCACAGACAGCTCCCCCACATGCTCGAACCAGACATCGAGCGCGAGCTGTCCGAGAGCGCTTCAGATGCCTCTGAGCGCGCGCTCAAGCAGAGCCTCTTCGAGCGCCTCTTCGACGACCTGTGCGAGCGCGAACAGCGAGACGGCGTTCGCCGGGTCCAGACCCTGGACCGGCAGTTCCGCATGCACCCCGTGCTCGGCACCTTCGTCAGCGACGTGTTCTACAAGCACCACGGCGAAGCCTTCAAGTCGCCGCGGCCCGCCTCCGAGTTCACCCACGACCTGCCCTCGTGGATGAAGGGCGGACGGCCCGTGTGCGGGGCCTGGAAGCGCATTCCGTACTCCGACGGTCGGGAGGAGCGAAGAGGAACGAGCTGGGCTCGCACCGCCGAGGCGTCATGGATCGCAGGCCAGGTCCGCGAGCTGGTCGACGGGCCCGCCCACGACCTCACCGTCGGCGTGATCACCTTCTACAAGGCGCAGGTGGGCGCCATCCTGCACGCGATGCTCGGTGAGGGGCTGACCGAGCGGGACC
>CAZUHI010000106.1:5935-8982 GCA_964620495.1 uncultured Rickettsiales bacterium
ATGAGCCGACAGCAGCGCCTGCTCGTCGCGGTCGGCGACCACGAGATGTTCCCCGGGGACACAGAGAAGCCTGATGTGCCGGGCCTCGCCCGGTTCCTCGAGCTGTGTGGAGGCGAAGATGGACTGGTCGTCTGATGCGGTCCTCGACTTTCGCCCGCGCAACCACTGCCGGTATCTGAAGGGTGGAAAGCGCCTGGTGTTGTGGCCGGCGTGGGCCTGGCGGGTCGTCGCCCCCGAGGTCAAGGACCGCAAGCTGAACCCGCTGCAGCGTGTCGTGTTGCGCCTGAGCGTGGCCGGCTGCAGGCAGCATGTCGAGGCGGGCGAATTCCTGGGCCTCGACCCCGAGCTCATCGCCTACGTCGCTCAAGAGCTGATCGGCATGAGCCTGCTCGACGGCGACGGCACACCCACGGTCCGAGCCAGCCGCTTCCTGGAGGAGTCTGAGGTAGACGTGGGCGAGCTTCGGGTCGGCTGGGTCTTCCAGGACGGCGACACGGGCAAGCTGTTCCCTCGATTCGTCACGGATCTGCCCCTCGCAAACGTCGCGGAGGACTCGGGCGGCCACCCGCTGGTCACGGCTGGCTCGAAGGGTAGGCCATTCTCCAACCGTGCCTTCCTAGTTCCCGGCTCGCGGCACACCTTCCCCAGTCCAACCCCGCGGGACATCCTCGACGCCGCCCGCCGTCACCGTCGGCACACCAAGCGCCACCAGCGCGCCCAGATCGATGTCGGCATCGAGGCGATCAAGGGCCTCGACCAGATCTCTCTCGTGTCCGACCGCCCGGAGCGGGTTCACCTCCTGTCGTTCGTGTACGTGCCGGAGAGCGAGTCCGAGGAGCTGCCCTGGTACGTGGCCGAGCCCTTTGGTTTTGGGGCCTCGCCGGCTCTACGGGAACAGCTCGAACGCCTCAGAACGCGCGCAACGGGCTCCTTTCGCCAGATGCTGGACGGCATCACCGGGGCTGCACTGGACCAGCACCGGGAGCACTGGGCCCAGATGCAGACCCTGCTTCGGGACGAGGCCAGGCGGAAGGCGAACGAAGCGCTACCGCGGGGAGCATTCGCAGACGACGAGCCCGTGAGGAAGGCACTGGAAGAGGGCTTCCTCGAGCTGGCGCGGCTGGAGCAGGCGAGCCAGGCTGGCCGAGTGTCGGTCCGTGATCTGGACACGGCGTACCTGCGGCTCCGGCAGGCACTGGAGGCCGGGCTGGTGCTGTGCCACTCCAGGTTCCCGCCTGGGGATGTCTGGAAGAAGCTGTACGCACGCCGGGGGCCCATGCGGCGAGATCCCTGCATGGCGTTCATCGAGCGTTGTGCCAACGCTACCGGCTTCGACAGCGCGGAGATTCCCCGCTCCATCCTTCGGGCGAAACCGGGCCAGATCCAGTGGGCCTGCAAAGGCGATCCCGGGCGGATCCGTCCGACTGCAGCCGCGTTCCTTCTTGCGGCCTGCGACGAGCAGGAGCATCCGCTGCGCGAGGTCGCTGCGAGGCACCCGTCTTGGCTGATGGACGTGGACCACATCGCGAACGCTGCTGGTGGTCAGGTCCATGCGGGTCAGGGTCGGGCCCGCGGCCTGGACGCCATCAAGAACGACATGGAGGTCTGCGTCGCGGTCCTCCGCACTCTGATGAATGCGCTGGGAAGCGCGACTGGGGGAACGAATCATGGGTAGACGAAACAAGAAGAAGCGGAACAACCGCCAGGCCAAGGCACCTGCTCCTCGGCCTTCGCCTGCCGCGGCGAGCAAGCCTGCGGCCCCATCGCCCCGCGTGACGAAGCCGACTTCGCCGACCACCACAGGGCCACAGGCAGAGGTGGCAGCCGCCGAGCAGCAGGCGACCAGGGCGGGCTTGTCACCGACGCCCGCGGCCGAGACGCCCGCAGTGGATCTCGACGAGCTGAAGCGTCGGTTGGCCGGCGTCGTCCAGGCGTACACGGTGGCCACCCAGGGATTCGACGCTCGCGAGATGGCCGTCCTCGAGGCTGAAGAGTCGGCGGAGACGAAGAAGAAGGCGCTCGACCAGCGCGCCTCCAAGCTCGACGAGCAGCAGGCGAGGACCGCGGAGCAGAAGGCCGCAGCCTCTCAGACCTTCCAGGAAGCCAAAGCGGAACGCGCCGCCCTGGCCCCTGAGCGCGAGGAGCTCGACGCGCTCCGGGCGGACCTGGTTTCCAGAGCGGAGACCGTCACGGCCCGTGAGGTCGACGCCGACGCCGGGTTCATTCGCAGGCGAGAGGAGGTGCTCGCCGAGTTGCAGGCCGCACACACCGACCTGCTCGGCAAGAACGCGGAGCTCGCCGCCGAGCTGGAGGAGGCGCGCCAGACCCACACAACCGAACTCCACGAGCGAGAGCGCCAGCACCGCGAGCGACTGGAGGCGGCGGAGGCCGCGCTTGAGACGCGGCGAGACGAACTCGAAGCCGCTGCCGAAGCGACGAGTGAACAGCTCCGAGAGCGCGAGGCCGCCGCCTCGAAGGCCGGCCGGGAAGCCCTGTGGGCGCAGGAGGAAGCCGACACGCTGAAGGCCGATGTCCGCGAGTATATCGAGGCCCGCGCCCAGGCGTTGAAGGCGGAGGTCGAGGCCGACCTGGCCGACGAACGAGCGCGACGAGAGGAGCTTCGTCAGCGGTGCTCCGAGCTCGAGAGCCTCCTGGAGCAGCGGCGCGACGCGGAGCGGGCGCTCTCCCACGAGAGCCCCGAGGAAGTGCAGAATCGACTTGCGCGTCAACAGACTCGGATCCGCGAGCTCGAGGCAGACCTCGCCGACCGTCCCAGCGCCGCTGAAGCAGCCGAGCTTCGCGACTTCCGTGACGCCCAGAGCCGCTGGCAAGACGAACGCCGCACCCTGCTCCGCGAGCTCAGCACGGCCCGCCGGCAGCTGGAGACCCGCAACATCGATGTCGACGAGGTGGAGCTGCTCAAGGACCGCAACCTGGCCTTGAAGGAGAACCAACGCCTGCTGCGCGCGGCCCTCGATGACCTGCGCTCGGACATCGACGAGCGCCTCGACAAGCACCGGGAGCAGCCCGTGTTCCCCGAGCTCATG
>CAZUHI010000106.1:9082-14613 GCA_964620495.1 uncultured Rickettsiales bacterium
TGCGAGACGGTGTCCGTGCAGGCCGGCTGGCGGGATCGCAACGACCTGCTCGGCTACTTCAACGCCTTCGAGCGGCGCTACTACGAGTCCGGCTTCGTCCAGGCGCTCTACAAGGCGCAGAGCCCCAAGTACCGTGACCGGGTGGTCGTGGTGCTGCTCGACGAGATGAACCTCTCGCACCCCGAGCAGTACGCCGCCGACGTGCTGGACGTGTTGGAGCGCCGAGACCGATCCACACGCCGCTTCGAGCTGATGAGCGCCCGGCAGAAGGGCGACACGCCCGCCGCGGTCCAAGACGGGCGGTACCTTCCTCTTCCCGACAACGTGTGGTTCGTCGGGACCGCCAACCACGACGAGACCACCAAGGATTTCGCCGACAAGACCTACGACCGCTCGTTCGTCCTGACCCTGCCCGGCCGTCCCAAGCCCCTGAAGCTGCGCTCTGTCCGGCCCCGACCGCCGGTCTCGTTCGCCATGGTCATGGCGGCCTTCGACGCAGCGCAACAAGAGCACGCCAAGAGCGCCGAGGCTGGCCTCGAGTGGATGGAGTCCAAGCTCCGCAGGCCGATGGTCGACCACTTCGATGTGGGCTGGGGCGGTCGCCTCGAGAGCCAGGCCAAGCGGTTCATCCCGGTGGTCCTGGCTGCGGGTGGGACCGTTGGAGAGGCTCTCGACCAGATGATCTGCACACGGGTGCTTCGCAAGCTCCAGGGGCGGCACGACCTGATGGAAGAGGACGTGCGCGAGGTGCTTCGACTCCTGGAGACGGCCTGGGTCGAGCCGACGCCACCGGCCGCGGCCACCTGGCTGTTGCGGCGAGAGCTCAAGCGCCTGGGGGCTGACGTTTGAGCTGGACCGACCAACTCACCGGACGAGGGTGCGGGGTGCTGCCTGGGCGCGTGGCCTGCGGTCAGCTCCGATGGGATGGTCCCGGAGATCTCCGCATACGCCACGCGCTCGCCGCACCCGGACACACCCTCATCCCGGCGTCGGACGGCCGTTTTCACGCAGAAGCGCTCTCCGATGCCAGAGTGGACCCCCAGACCCTCCCGGACCCGGACGCCCTGCGCTGCCTACGGGTGATGGGCCACGGCATCGGCCGACGGATCGGCGAGCCGCTCCTGGAGTGGTTGGCCGAGCCCCCGCTGATGCCTCCCGTCGACGACACCCTCGACGAGACCGAGCTGGAGCAGGTGGCCCGAGCCAAGCTCCCGCACATGGAGGCGGCATGCCGCCGTCCTCGCACTCATCTGAAGCTCGAGGAGGAGCGGCAGCTCGTCTCACGGTGCAGGCGCCCATCGAGCCGCGCACCCATCGTGCTGGCGTCCCACTCGGAGGACTGGGACCGCAGGACGCTGTGGGGGATCCGGCCCAAGCGCGTCCTGGGGCTGGTGAGGGAGGACCTCTTCGATCTGTACGAGAACCGCCTGGCTGTGGCGCTCGTGGACCGACTGGACGAGGCCCTGACCCAGCGGGTGAGAGAGGTGCGCCGGGTCGTCCAGCAGGCCAGGAGCATGGAGGAGTGGCAGGAGCTCCTGGAGAGCGGCTCCAACTACCGCCGTGCACGGCGGGTCTGCTCGCTGTGGGGCGAGCTGTGGTCCGACGAAGGGCTGCTTGCCCGAGCCGAGCGCGCCTTGGGCAGGCTGCTCCAGCTCCGGAGGCGGGTCCTGGCCCTGAAGGACACCGGGCTCTACCGCCGGATCGGCGGCCGGAAGGGGGTGATCCACCTCCGCATGACCAACGTGCTCACCCACGACGATGTCTACAGGGGCGTCGCCGAGCTGTGGCAAGCCTGGGAACGACACGTCCTGATCGGCCAGGAGGACCCGCAGACCCGGTGGAACCAGGAGCAAGAGGCTGTGGAGGGCATGCGGCTCTACGCCGTGCTGCTGGTCGTGCGCGCCCTGGATGTCCTGGGGTTCGAGCCCACGGACGCTTCGATCGAGGTGGCGCTGTGCCCCGGCGCCCAGCTCGAGCTCAAGGGGCCGCTCGGGACCATTCGGTTGGTGTGGGGCCAGACCGGGACCGTAGAGGTAGAGCAGCTCGGCCACCCCTCATTCCATGTCAGCGCCTTGCCCGCGATGCTGGAGGGCTCGCCCGGGACGGGGGCGTGGCTGGAAGGAGTCGAACCCACACGCACGATCGTCCTACATCTCGAAGCGGATGTCGCGCGTGCTCCGCTCCCGCAGAGAATCCGCTTGCGGGGACCGGGACCAGCAGACGGCGAGCCCATCTTCGTCCCCGTCGCACCGTGGCAGCTCGAGAGCGTCGAGCGGTTGGCGCGGGCGCTCAGGTGGCGGCTGTGGCTGGACCGGATGTGCGCCTACCCCACCGAGGTTCGACCGGGCAGCAACGACTGGAGAGCGCCGGCCCGGCCCCTGGCCTGGATCACGCTGCACTCAGACGGCCTCCGCGTCGTCGCTCCCCCTCGTGCGGCGGGCTGGCCCGATCTCGAGCGTCGCATCGAGGAGGCTCAGCGCGAGGTCGACTCACTCCAGGCCCAGCTCGACGCGATCGACCCACGAGACCCGAGGCGCACGCGCGACAAGCTCCACCTCAAGAACAAGCGCGCTCAGGCTGCGAGGGCCCTCGCTGCCGACCAAGCGGTGCGCGACAGCTTGGACCAGGCCGGCCGATCGCTCACCGAGCAGCTCACCTGTCCGGTCTGCCACCACGCTTGCAGTCAGTATCGCTTCGAGCACGTGGAGCGACGGTTCCGCGTGTCCTGCTCAGCTTGCGACTCGACCTGGGGACTGCGGGACTGCTCGGCGTGTGGCGGGCTGTTCCCCTTCATCGACTGTCCCGACAACACCCCAGGTGCCGATCCGCTCTCGGCCGACACCGCCTACGGCTGCGATGTGCTCGCGCTCCCGGTGGCGCCCGAGGTCTATCTCTGCACCCAGTGTGGCCAACGCAGCGACGGAGAACCCGATGAAGAAGCCTGACGCGGTGCTCATCAGCTGGCTGGCCTACAACCACGACCCCTACGAGCGGGTGTTCCGGTCCGAGGACTACCGGCGCACCTCGAGCGGGGAACGGGTTCCCGGCCCAACCCTGACCTTCCTCTTCGATGAGCAGTCGCCCTGGCAGGGTCGCGTCGGCGAGCTGGTGATGCTGCACCGCAACGACGACGTCTCTGCCGTCCGGGCCCGGGCGACTATGGACGAGGTGGAGGCCAAGGCTCCGCACATCCGGTGCCGTGCTCTGCTCTGGGAGGGCACGGACCCGACCGATCATCGGGCCATCTTTGCCTTCGTGCGCACCCAGCTTCCTCGAATCCGCCGCCAGCACCCAGGCGAGCTGCTCGTCCACATCAGCCCCGGAACGCCCACCATGCAGACGGTGTGGGTGCTCATGGGTGAGACCGGGTTCATCGAAGAGCCCTTTCGACTGCTGAAGTCGCTCAAGCCTCACGAGCGACACGGCGGTACTGCCGTCGAGCCTGTGAAGCTCGACATCGACACCTTCTACAAGCGGTACAAGCAGACCCGTCCCGCCGAGGTCTCAGCCGACGACCAGGCCGTGTTCTGGGACCCGGCCCAGTTCCAGGGGGACCGCCTGCGCCGGCTCTACGACGAGGCCGCTCGGGTCGCCCGCCTGCGTGCCCCCGTGCTCCTCCTCGGGGAGCGCGGGACCGGGAAGACCACGCTCGCGAGTTGGATCCGGATGCGGAGCCCCTTTCGCAGGGAGTCCCTGGACTCGCGGTGGCCGGCCGTGGCTTGCGGGCAGTACCGCGCCGACACCATGCGCTCCGAGCTCTTCGGTCACAAGAAGGGCTCGTTCACCGGAGCCAGCGGCGACCACGTGGGCCTGCTGTCCCGGGCCGACGGCGACACCTTGTTCCTCGACGAGGTCGGCGACCTCGCCCGCGACATGCAGCGGCTCCTCATCAAGGCCCTCGAGGAGCGCCGGTTCCAGCCCTTCGGCGACACGAGCTGGCAGGGCAGCACCTTCCGCCTGATCACCGCCACCAACGTACCGCTCGACGAGCTGCGAACGCGCCTGGACGCGGACTTCTTCGACCGGGTGGCCGTCCTTCGTCTACGGGCCCCCAGCCTGCGAGAGATCCCCGACGAGCTGACATGGCTCTGGCCCGCCGTCTACTCCCGGGTCGAGAAGGAGGCCGGCGTGGTGGTCCAGCTGGCCGAGGCGCACCACGCACGGATCGTGCAGTTCCTCCAAGGGCACCCGCTCCCGGGGAACCTGCGTGGCCTGTTCACGCTGGCCTGGCGTCTGTTGGCGCGATGGCTGGACGCCGACCCGTCCGAGGCCGAGCTCGTCGCGTGGCTGCCCACGGCCCTCGACAGCCCCATCGCCACGACCCGGGGCGATGTCACGCGGGACATCGCCGCGCGCTTCGCCGATGGGGCCCCGATCGACGACCTCATCCCGCAGGGCGGCGAGCTCGACACACGCGGGTTCCAGCGGGCGGTTCAGGGGTGGATGGCGGAGGAGGTTCGGCGCGTGGCGCGGAGTCGGGGGGTGTCGCAGGGGGATCTCGTGGACGTGACGCCGAAGACGCTGCGGTTGTGGGTGAAGGGTGGTTGAGCAGCACCCCGGAGCGCGCTGGGTCGGTCTACGTCCCGGGCAAGGCCCGTCGCTGGCCGGCGAGCAGTAGGATGCCCGTCCCGAGGAACGCTATGCCCGCCGCCACAACCCTGCGCATCGACCTCACCCTCGACCCTCGAATCAACCTCGCAGCTCAGCAGAACGCGGTCCCCGTGATCGGCGAGATCCTGCTGACCAATGCGTCGGACCACGCCCTGGCCGACCTGAAGGTCCAGGTGACCCTCGATCCGCCGATCGGGTCGTGGGAAGGTCGCATCGACGCGATCGAAGCCGGGTCCACGCACCGGCTCACCGACATCGATCTGAAGCTCTCCCCGGCGGCGCTGCGAGAACAGACTGAGCGAGTGCGCGGGTCGATTGGGGTCCATGTCGTAGCCGAGGAAGAGCGTATCGCCGAGCACCAGGAATCCATCGAGGTCCTGGCCGCGACCGAGTGGCCCGGCATCGACCGTGTGCCCGAGCTGCTCGCAGCCTTCGTCTCACCCAACGACCCAGCTGTCGAGGCGCTGCTTCCGGCCGTCGGTGCGAAGCTGCAGGAGCTGACCTCCGACTCCGCGCTGAACGGCTACCAGAGCCGAGATCCGCAGCGGGTGGCCCACATCGCGGCGGCCGTGTACGCGGTCTTGCAGGCACGCGGCCTCGGCTACATCAACCCGCCAGCCAGCTTCGAGCGGCGCGGTCAGAAGGTGCGCACCCACGAACAGGTGCTCTCGGCGCGGCTGGGGACCTGCCTTGACATCACAGTGCTGGCGGCGGCGTTGCTGGAGCAGTGCGGTGTGCATCCTGTCATGGTCGCCGTGGATGGGCACGCCTTTCCCGGACTCTGGCTGAGCGAATTCAGCCTCAAGGAGCCCTTCCACGATGACCCGCTCCCGCTCCGGAAGCGAGTGGACCTCAAGGAAGCGCTGGTCTTCGACTCATCCTCCATCACCCAGGGCCGGTCCTTCGCGAGCGCTTGTGAA
>CAZUHI010000107.1:0-14075 GCA_964620495.1 uncultured Rickettsiales bacterium
GGTGGACGACGACGACGCGGTGGACGACGACGACGCGGTGGACGACGACGACGCGGTGGACGACGACGACGCCACCGACGACGACGACGCGGCCCCCGTGGACAACGACAACGACGGCTCGCCCGCGGACGAGGACTGCGACGACGACGACCCGGCGCGCTTCCCGGGCAACCCCGAGATCTGCGACGGGCTCGACAACGACTGCGACGGCACCGTCCCCGCCGAGGAGACCGACGACGTGGACAACGACCTGTCCGTCGCCTGCCTCGACTGCGACGACAACGAGCCCGCGTCCTTCCCCGGAAACCCCGAGATCTGCGACGAGCTCGACAACGACTGCGACGGCGTCATCCCCCAGGACGAGATCGACGACCTGGACAACGACCTCTCCGTCTCCTGCGCCGACTGCGACGACAACGAGCCCGCCAGCTTCCCCGGCAACCCCGAGATCTGCGACGAGCTCGACAACGACTGCGACGGCACCGTCCCCACCAACGAGACCGACGACGTGGACAACGACCTGTCCGTCGCCTGCCTCGACTGCGACGACAACGAGCCCGCGTCCTTCCCCGGAAACCCCGAGATCTGCGACGAGCTCGACAACGACTGCGACGGCGTCATCCCCCAGGACGAGATCGACGACCTGGACAACGACCTCTCCGTCTCCTGCGCCGACTGCGACGACAACGAGCCCGCCAGCTTCCCCGGCAACCCCGAGATCTGCGACGAGCTCGACAACGACTGCGACGGCACCGTCCCCACCAACGAGACCGACGACGTGGACAACGACGGCTCCGTGGCCTGCGACGACTGCGACGACAACGACGCCGCCAACTACCCCGGCAACACCGAGATCTGCGACGGCCAGGACAACGACTGCAACGCCCTCGACGACTTCGGCAACCCCGGCGTCGCCGACCAGGAGAGCGACCTCGACCTCGACGGCTTCTCCATCTGCGAGGGCGACTGCGACGACACCCTCGCCACCGGCGCGAGCTTCTTCCCCGACGCGCTCGAGACCTGCGACGGCGTCGACAACGACTGCGACGGCCTCGACGGCGGCACGGACACCATCAACGGCGGGGGCGCGGGCACCACGATCCCGGACGCGAACACCCTCGGCGTCGACGTGTTCGCCACCGTGGTGGACCCCCGCACGGTCTCCGACATCAACGTCACCCTCTCGATCTCCCACACGTGGGTGGACGACCTCGACATCGAGCTGACCTCTCCCGCGGGCACGACCGTCGAGCTGTCCACGGACAACGGCGGCAGCGGCGACGACTACGCCTCCACCGTGTTCACCGACGAGGCGCTCGTGTCCATCACGGCGGGCACCGCGCCCTTCACCGGCAGCTTCCAGCCGGAGGGCAACCTGTCCGACTTCATCAGCGAGCAGGCCCAGGGGACCTGGACCCTGAACGTCGCCGACGACACCACCGGAGACGTGGGGACCCTCCTCGCGTGGTCGATCACGCTCGTCTACGACGGCTCGGCGGACTTCGACGCGGACACGTCGAACGCGTGCGCCGACTGCGACGACGGCGACTCGGCCAACTTCCCGGGCAACCCCGAGCTGTGCGACGGGCAGGACAACGACTGCAACACCTTCGACGACTTCGGGACCCCCGGCGTGGGCGGCGCGGAGGTCGACGGCGACAACGACACCTCGTTCCTGTGCGCCGACTGCGACGACGCCGACCCGGCGAACTTCCCGAACAACCCCGAGATCTGCGACGGGCAGGACAACGACTGCCTCGCTTCCACCGTCGAGGGCTCCGAGGTCCTCACCAACGTGGCGGCGGGCGCGGTCCCGGTGGCGATCCCCGACAACAACGTGGCCGGCGCCACCTCGACGCTCACGGTGGTCGAGGACCTGCCCATCGGCGACGTGGACGTGACGCTGGACATCACCCACACCTGGGTGGGCGACCTCACGATCGAGCTCGAGTCCCCCGCCGGGACCGTCGTGGTGCTGTCTTCCCAGAACGGCTCCGACGGCGACGACTACGACGGCACGGTCTTCGACGATGAGGCCACCGTGGCCATCGGCGCGGGCACGCCGCCCTACGCGGACGACTTCCAGCCCGACGGCCTCCTCAGCGACTTCGACGGCGAGCAGTCGGCGGGCGTGTGGACGCTGACGGTCACCGACGACACGGCCGGCGACATCGGCAACCTCGACGACTGGGGCGTGTTCATCACGTCGGCCGCCACGATCGACACGGACACCGACGGGTCCTTCTTCTGCCTCGACTGCGACGACAACGACATCCTCAACGCGCCCGGCTTCCTCGAGACGTGCGACGGTCAGGACAACGACTGCGACGGCGTGGGCGACGGCAACAGCCCCGGCAGCGGCGACGACAACGGCTGCCCCGGCGTGGACTGCGACAGCATCCTCACGGCCTTCCCGACCTCGCCCGACGGCGACTACTGGATCGACCCGGCCGCCACCGGCGTCGCCTTCGAGGTCTTCTGCGACCAGTCCCTCGACGGCGGCGGCTGGACGCTCGTGGCCAACGTCGACGACGTGAACGATCCCTTCTTCGGACACGGCTCCACGAGCAGCTACTCGGCGACCTGGATCGGGGCCTGGGAGAGCGACTCCACCCGGAACCCGACGCTGCTGCCGGACTACACGAACGCCCTCACGCTGTCGGCGAAGTACCGGTCCTGGTCGGAGCTGCCCGCCACGGACGTGAAGCTGATCTACATGGACGGCATCGCCGCGGGCCAGCAGCTGACGGCGCCCTACTTCGTGGGGCTCGGCCTGAGCCCGGTGGCGACCCTCGACGTGACCTTCGCGACGGCGAACAACACGCGAAGCACCTGCGTGGCGGACTTCTCGTCGCACACCCAGACCGTCCTCTCCGGGTCGACCGGGACCCCCAACGGCCTGAACTGCAGCGACAGCAACGAGGACTGGTACACGAACTCGCCCACCGCCGAGAACGCCCGCATCGGCGGCCAGGACGCCGACTTCTCGCTGTCCATGAACGCGTGGCTCGGCGCCATGGGCGACCGGGCCTTCAGCACCGGCGACTACACCAAGACGTGGGGCGAGTTCAGCACCGGCACCCAGAACGGCCGGGACATCCTCGTCTTCGTCCGGTAGGCCCCCGGGGCGCCTACCCGCGGGCTAGAAGGTCTCGCAGAAGGTGATCGCGGGGAGCGCCCCGCCGCCCGCCGCCGGCCCGCCCGGGATCGGGATGGGCGTGCTCGCGCTGTCGTACACCGTGATCCCGTTGACTCCCGAGGACGCGGTGATGTCGACGGTGCCGCAGGCGAGGGGATCGAGGTCCGTGACCACGAACCCGTCGGTGCAGCAGGCGACCCAGTAGTAGGTCAGCGTGCCGATGCCGGTGGTCTGGTTCAGCGCGGCGCCGGCGGGGTTCGTGTACGACGGGTTGTCGCCGGGGTCGTCCATCACCGCGATCTGGCCGCCGGTCATGCCGCTCAGGGAGACCGAGAGCGTCCCGCCGTCCCCGTCGTTGGGGATGTCGGCGATCATCACGATGCCGATCTTCCCGTTGTTCGGATCGAGGTACGTCATCATCACGACCTCGTCGGAGATCTCGAGGCCGGTGTTGCTCGACGCGGGGTTGGTCCCGTAGTCGTACCAGGCGGCGAATCCGGCGGCCGTGGACACCGGCGCGAGGTTGCCCAGGGACACCGTGTTGCCGGTCGTCGGGTCCACGTAGCTGCCGTCGAAGCAGGTGGTGGACGGGTCGCAGTCGTTGTCGGCGCCGTCGTTGCAGATCTCCACGAAGCCGCAGTTCGAGCACGCCAGCGGGTCCAGGTCGTCGCAGTCCGACGTCGCGGGATCGCCGTCGTTGTCCGCGTCCGGGTCCACGCAGTCCGCGATGAGGTCGTTGTCGAAGTCCGGGAAGCCGTCGTCCACGATCGTGTTGCAGTCGTTGTCGAAGCCGTCGCAGACCTCGACGCCGTTGGTGTTGATCGTGACGTCCGTGTCGTCGCAGTCGGTGGCGTCGAGCACGTAGTCCGTCGGCTGGAGGCACTGCACGAGGAACACGGTGACGTCGCCGAACGTGTCGCCGTCGAAGTCGTAGTACCAGGTCTGGCCGGGGTACTCGTCTCCGTCGGTGTCGTCGCAGTCCGTGTTGTCGGCCACGTAGCCCGTGGGCTGGAGGCACTGGGTCAAGGACACCGCGGGATCGCCGAAGCCGTCCGTGTCGGTGTCCGCGTACCAGACGGCGCCCGGGAAGGCGTTGGCGTCCGTGTCGTCGCAGTCGGTGTTGTCGAGGATGAAGCCCGCCGGCTGGAGGCAGGCCGTCTGCGAGTTGTTCGGATCGCCGTAGGTGTCGTTGTCCAGATCGGCGTACCAGACCTGGCCGGGCAGGGCGTTGCGGTCGTTGTCGTCGCAGTCGGTGCTGTCCAGGACGTATCCCACGGGCTGCTCGCACTGCACCAACGAGACGTTGGGGTCGCCGTACCCGTCGAGGTCGAAGTCGAGGTACCAGATCTGCCCCGGGAACTCGGCCACGTCGTTGTCGTCGCAGTCGGTGTCGTCCACGACGTACCCGGCGGGCTGCTCGCACTGCACCTGGGAGACGGCGGGGTTGCCGAACCCGTCGAGGTCGAAGTCCTCGAACCACGTCTGCCCCGGGAACTCGTCGGCGTCGGCGTCGTCGCAGTCGGTGTCGTCCAGCACGTACCCGACGGGCTGCTCGCACTGCACGAGGGTGACGGCCGAGTTGCCGTACGTGTCCAGATCGAAGTCCTCGAACCAGGCCTGGCCGGGGAACTCGTTCGGGTCGTTGTCGTCGCAGTCGGTGTCGTCGAGCACGAACCCGGCGGGCTGAACGCACTGCGTCAGGGACACGGCGGGGTTGCCGTACGTGTCCAGATCGAGGTCCTCGAACCAGACCTGGCCCGGGAGCTGGTTCGGGTCGGTGTCGTCGCAGTCGAGGTCGTTGAGGACGTAGCCCGCGGGCTCCTCGCACTGCGTCAGCGTGTTCGTCGGGTCGCCGTAGCTGTCGAGGTCCGTGTCGGCGTACCAGATCTGCCCCGGGAACTGCATGGGGTCGGTGTCGTCGCAGTCGTCCGCGGTGGCGGACACGCCGGGCGCCGAGCAGTCGCCGGTGTCCTGGAGGATGACGGTGGTGGAGCCGTACGTGTCGAGGTCGAGGTCCTCGTAGCAGGTGACGGTGTCGAAGCCGCTGCAGTTCTGATCGATGCCGTCGTCGGGCACGTCGGTGGCGCCCGGGAAGACGGTGTCGTCGTCGTCGTCGCAGTCGTCGTCGGTGGTGGAGAAGCCCGGGGCGGTGCAGTCGCCGTCGGGGTTCACGACCACGTTCTCGCTGCCGTAGCCGTCGAGGTCGTTGTCCTCGAAGCACGTCTCGGCGTCGAAGCCGTCGCAGTTCTGGTCGACGCCGTCGCCGGGGATCTCCTCGGCGTCGGGGTTGATGGCGGGGTCGGTGTCGTCGCAGTCGAGTCCGCCGTCGGCGGCCCAGTCGTCGCCGGGGCGGTCGCACGCGTTGGTGGGCTCCGCGTCGGCGTCGCCGAAGCCGTCGAGGTCCGTGTCGGGGTACCAGTCGAGGTACTGGACATCGTCGTCGATCAGGTCGTTGCAGTCGTCGTCGCGGTCGTTGCACAGCTCGGGCGCGCCGGGGTGTACGTCGGCCTCGGTGTCGTCGCAGTCGGTGTTGTCGAGGAGGTGCCCTTCGACGGCCTCCATGCACGACGAGACGGGATCCGCGTCCATGTCGCCGTACTCATCGAGATCGACGTCCGGGTACCAGTCGGCGAACTCGAGCCGGTCGTCGATGAGCTCGTTGCAGTCGTCGTCGAGGCCGTTGCAGGTCTCGACGTTGCCCGGGAAGACGGCGGGGTTCTCGTCGTCGCAGTCCTCGGCGGAGGGGACCCCGTCGCCGTCGTCGTCGACGTCCGTGTCGGGACAGGCGGTGAGCAGGAGCGTCGCGGCCGCGACGAAGGCAGAGAGACGGGAAATGCGCATGACATCCTCACAAATGGACCCCGGGGGGGAGCCCGAGGCGTCTTCATTATTACTCAGTCGCGTACGCGGTAGATGGCGAAGTCGGGGGTCACGAGCGCCCGCTCCAGCCCCGTGTCCCGATCCAGGAAGGGCACGACCCCCGGCTCGGGGAGCCCGGTGATCAGCCAACGGGCCCCGAACTCGTGCTTCACGGCGTCGCCCACGTTGCCGTACTGCCCCGTCCGGATCGCGCGGTGGTGCCGGTACTTCTCGGGGTACTTGTCGGCCAGGAACGAGCTGTCCAGGCCGAACACGTAGACGTACTCGGGCGCGTGGAACACCAGCTCGGGCCAGTCGCCCCAGCGCAGGTTGTAGACGAACTCGCCGGGGGGGACGTGCTCCCGCAGGAACTGTCCGGCGAGCTCGAAGCGATGGGGGTCGAGGTCGCCGTTCCGGGTGGCCCGCTGGAGCGTCGCGGCGGATCCCAGGAGGGCGATGACGGCCACTCCGGCGACCATGGGCCGGGGGAGCTTGCCGTCGGGGAGGGCGTCCCGCAGGAGCAGCCCCGCCGCGAGCGTCAGCAGCGGCATGGAGAGCTCGACGAACCGCACCGAGAGGACCGAGAGCGCCACCGCCACGCCCGCGCCCGCGACCACGAGGAGGGTGTCCCAGGGCGGCCGCCGGCGAGACCGAACCAAGAGCACGGCGCCCACCACGGCCACCACGGCCACCCACACGAAGCCCTGCATCCACAGATCGCCCGCCGTCGCCGCGACCCACTCGGTGCCGTGGCCCGTCGCTCCTTCGCCCGACGCCTCGGCCTCGGCCGACGCCGCCGTGCCGATGACGACGTGGTGCAAGAAGAACCGCCAGGTGCGCGGGAAGTGGGGATGGACGGTGAGGCCCGCCGCGAAGCCCGCCGCCGCCGCGACCGGGGTCCGCCAGGTGGGGCCGTCGTCCCCGCCGAGGAGCCGACGGGCGAGCCACGCCCCGAGCGCGATGGGGAGCACGAGGACGGACAGGTGGTAGCTGAACGCGTACGCCGCGGACGTCGCGAACAGGGCCCGATCGCGGCCGCGCACGGCGAACACGAGGGCCGCGCAGAGGAGGATCGTGGACAGCGCGACGGCCCGGACGGTGCCGAGCCGGAAGACGAACCCCCACGACGCGGCCACGGGGATGAGGGCGAGCAGCGCGGGGTAGGGGGCCCGCAGCGCCCGGAGCGCGAGGAACATGGCGGCGACGGCGCCCCCGGCGAAGACGCCCGCGGCCAGCTTCCCGCCGAGGATGCCCCCCGGCCAGGCGACGAAGGGGAGCAGCGCCACGTGGTAGCCGAGGTGGTGGTCGACCCAGCCGTCGTCGAACACCGAGAACTTCATCCACGGCATCGCGGCCCCGAGGCCCTCCTCGAGCATCAGGCGGGTCTGGGCGAGGTGATAGAAGCCGTCGACGCCGAGCAGGAACGGGAACGTGGAGTGCCACAGGACCCCGCCCAGAATGAAGGCCGCGACGACGATCGCGGGGCCGAATCGGGGGCTCCTCACGCAGCGGACTTTGCCACGTTGATACGCTGGCGGTCGTGGCACACCCGGAGGAGACGACGCACGATCGTGCGCTGCTGATCGTCGCCGGGGTCCTCGTCTTGGCGGCCACGATCCCCACCCTGCTCGCGAACGCCTCCCTGCGGTCCGGGGAGCTGTTCAGCGGCTTCCTCATCCTGCCGAGCGACCAGCACCAGTACCTCGCGTGGATGCGCGACGCCGCCGCCGGGGACTGGCTGCTGCCCAACCGCTACACGGCCGACGCGACGGGGGACGTCGTCGTCCGGCCGCTCTTCGTGGTGCTCGGGAAGATCGCGCGGGTTCTGGACGCCGACCCCCGGGCGGTCTACGAGGCCTCCCGGTGGGTCCTCGGGCTCGCCTGCCTCGTGGCCTTGGACCGCCTCTTCGCGCTCTGGCTGCGTCCGGGGAAGCGACTCGGGGCGCTGGTGCTCGCTGCGACCGCGTCCGGCGTGGACGTCTTGCTGCACGCCGCGGGCGTCCGGTTCACGGCGCTGGACGGCGACCTGCCCGGCTTCCCGGTGGGCCACTGGTGGACGGACCTGTACGTCGGCCAGCTGCTGACGTACCTGCCGCACCTGCTGTTCGCGGTGGCCCTGCTGCTGTGGTCCGTCACCGGCCTCGTGCGGTGGTGGCGGGCGGAGGGCGCCCTCTGGAGGGGCCTGCTGCCCGCGTTCGTTCTCGCGATCGAGCACCCCCCGGACGTCGCGATCCTGCTGGCGTGGTCGGTCGCGCTGGGGGTCGCGCACGTCGCCGCCCGCGGGGACCGTGGTCGCGTCTCGGTGGGACTCGGCGGCCTCGCCCTGTGCACCGTCCCCACGGTGGCCGGGGTGGCGGCGCTGCTCGCGTCGGACCCCACCTGGGCGCGCATCCTCGAGGAGTCCCTGGTCCAGGCCTCCCCGTCGCCGGTGCTGCTGGCCCTCGGTCTCGGGGTCCCCTTGCTCTTCGCGCTGCCCACGGTCGCCTGCGGCCTCGACGCCCTCCGAAAGCGCGAGGCGAGTCGGTACGAAGCGCAGGTGGCGGCGACCCTGCTCCTCGGCGCTCACCTCGTCCTGCCGTACCTCCCCTTCGACGTCCAGCGACGCCTCGGCCTCGCCCTGATCGTCCCCGTCGCCCTCGCGGCGTGGCTCTGGTTGCGCCACCGGAAGCCGGCGGTCGGGGTGGCCCTGTTGGCGGTCTGTGCCGTGGGCACGCCCCTGAACCTCGCGGACAACCTCCGCTACCTCGACGGGGCCGTCCCCTCCGAGCGCGACGTCTACTACCCCTCCGCCTCGCTCGTGGACCTGCTCTCCACGGCGGAGACGGAGCACGGCGTCGACCACGTCGTGTTCTGCGACGCCCGCGTCGGCATGCTGGTGCCCGCCGTCAGCGGCCTCCGCGTGGTCCAGGGGCACAGCCGCCACACGCCGGGGTTCGCCGACAAGGGCGCCGCGTGGCGCACCTTCATCGCCCCGCCCACGCCGCTCGCCGCGCGGCTCGACGTCGCGCGTTCCGCGGGCGCCGACTGGGTCCTGTTCCGGATCGGCGGGGACCCTGCTCATCCCGACCGCGCGGCCGAGATCGCGCACTACCGACGCTTGCGGGAGGTCCTCGGAGGCTCGCCGTTGGTGACGACGCTCGGGAAGAACGCGGAGTGGGAGCTGCTCAGGATCGAATGACGGGGAGCCGCCCGGCGGCGGTGGTCAGCAGCGTCTTCTCGTGGCGCCCGAGGGTCTTGAGGCGGTCGTTCATGGCGAGGTTGCGGCCGAGGTCGTCGCAGGACTTCTCGCACCCGCAGGCGACGTCGGGGTCGTTGCCGATGTTGCTGAACCAGGGGTCGCGCTTCTGGAGGACGTTCGTCTTGCGCCGGAACTCGCGCTGAGGGCGGTTGTTCCACAGCTCGGGCAGCCGCTGCTCGTTGATGTTGCCGATGGGGATCCGGTGGGACTTGAGGCAGCTGGCGACCTTGCCGTCGGGCATCACGCGCAGGAACGTCCACCCGATGGTGCAGGGGAAGGTGTGCACGATCGACGAATCCCCGCGCCCGTCCACCACGTCCTCGGTGCGCAGCCGCCGCAGCCAGTGGTCGTAGCCGAAGAGCCGGTCGCCGTCGCCGGACGCCTCGAGCCGACGCTGCAGCGCGATCGACTGGTCCAGGAGCCGGGCGCGGGCCGCGTCGTCGAAGAGCAGCACGTCGGTCTTGCCGGGGACCGTGTCGACCACGGTGAACTCGACCGCCTCGCTGCCCGTGTCCTCGACGAACCGGTACATGGCGTCGAACTCGTGGGCGTTGAGGTTGCTGACCACGTGATAGACCTTGACCGTCGGGCCGCGGCCCACCTCCCGCTTGCGGCGGTTGAGGTACGTCACCTGTTTGCGCAGCTTGTCGAAGTCCTTCGCCTTCTTGTTGGGGTGGGTCGCGTCGTAGGTCTCCGGGGAGCCGGCCCACACCGAGATCGTGATGTCGTCGAGCCCCACCTCGCACGCCCAGTCGCACCAGTCGTCGTTGGCGAGCGCGAAGTTCGTGTTGATGGCGACGGTCATCCCGTGGGACTTCGCCCTCTCGACCGTCTCGCGGAGCCAGGGGTAGACGATGGGGTCGCCGCCCCCCGCCATGTAGATGTCGCGCGTGCCGAGCGCGGCGGCGTCGTCCAGGAGCTGGGCGACGACGTCGAAGCGCAGCTGGGCGCGCAGATCCTTGGCGTTGGGGCCGGACTTGCGGAGCAGCGGCGAGTGCAGCCAGCAGGCGATGCAGTCGTTGTTGCAGCGGTTCGTGACGTCGAGCTGGATGGTGTAGGGACCCGTGAACGCGGCCTCGCCGTGGAACACACCGGCCATGTCGAGGCGGCCGCGCAGGGCCTCGCGCAGCCGGTCGGGGGTGGCCTTGGCGAGGCGCTGGACCGTCGCGCGGTTCAGCGGCGGCGGCGGCGGCGGCGCGATGGTGGACTGGGGGACGCTGCTCGCGGCACCGCCTCGACCGTCGGGGCCGAGGCCTCGGCTCGGGGCGCGTCCGTGACCGGACAGGCCGCGCCTGGCCCGGGCCCGCAGCCACGCCTGCTCGACGCGGTCGGCCGTGTGGTTCCACGTGAAGCGGTCCCGCAGGTGCTCGCGGGCCGCGACGCCGAGCTCGTCGCGCAGGTAGGGGTCGGCGAGGAGGCCCTCGATGCCGTCGGCGAGGGCGTCGGCGTCGCCGGGATCCACGAGGCGACCCACGCGCCCGTCGTCCAGGAAGCGCACCGCCTCGCCCACGCGGGAGGCCACGATCGCCTTCCCTGCGGCCATGTACTCCACGATCTTCAGGGGCGACTTCGTGGCGGCCTGGTCCGTGTTCGGCAGCGTCGCGACGGCCACGTCCGCGACGTCCAGATGGTCGGCCACCGCCGAGTGCGGGACGGCTCCGGTGAACCGGACTCGATGGGCGATCCCGAGGCGCGCGGCGTGGGCCTTCACCTCCCCGAGCGTGCGCCCGCCGCCCACGACGACGAAGCCCGCGTTCTTCACCCGCTGGAGGACGAGGGCCGCCGCGTCGAGGAACAGGGGCGCCGCGTGCGCCCCCGCGAGCTGGCCGAGGTAGAGCGCGATGGGCCCGTCGAGCCCGAGCTCCGCCCGCAGCGCCTCGCCGTCGCCGCCGGCGCGGAAGCGGTCCAGGTCGGCCCCCACCGGCGCGTCGAAGAGATCTTCGTCCCGCACGCCGAGCGCCCGGGCCTGGTCGCGCAGGGCCGCGGACGCGACCGTGACCGTGTCCGCGATCTTCGCCAGCCCGACCTCGAATCGATGGATGCGACGCCAGTGAGCGTCCCGGGTGCCGACGGCGTCCGCGTAGATCTGCGCCTCCCAGTCGTCCCAGTCGTAGTGCAGCGGCACCCGGTTCCAGAAGGCCGCGACGGCCGAGGGCAGGGCCGCGTGGGCGAGCCCCTTCTGCACGTGCACGAGATCCGCCCAGCCGGCGAGGGCGGCCATGTCGCGCGACTTGCGCACGCCGAGGCCCATGTGACGGATCCACGGGATCGTCTCGAACGGGAACTCCTGTCGGGCGCGCACGTCCTCGGGCAGGACCTTCGGGTCCGCGAGGTGGTGGACGAGCTTGATCTCGTGCCCCCGGGCCGCCAATCGGCGGGCCAGGGACGTGATGCGAATGGTCCACGGCTCCACCGGGGAGTGGATGTCGTGGGGATGGACCATCAGGACGCGCACGGGGGTTGATTCTGACAGCGGATCCCCCCGGCGGCGAGATCGGCCGAATTTGGCCCCCCGCTGCCGGCCGAGATCCTGCAAAGATGTTCGAGGGCACCCTCTCGCTTGTCCCAGGAGACCCGGTTCATGCTTCGTGTTCGTTTCTTCCTCCCCCTCTCCCTCCTCGCGCTCGGCGTCGGCTGCACCTCGGTGGAGGGTCAGTCCTCCCTCGAGCTGAAGACCAGCGGCGGGCACGTCCTCGACGATCGCAACTGGGCCGTCGGCAGCGACATCGGCATCTCGGCCCAGGGCGCGATGCTCGGATCCAACGAGGTGACCTTCGAGAACGAGGGCGACCCCGTGGTGGTCGAGAACAGCGACCCCTTCTACGGCGGCATGGCGATCCCGTCGCTCTTCCCCGGCATGGACGAGTACCGCTACAGCTACGGCACGGTGGAGCGCGAGGGCGACTTCGACATCGTGGTGGCCGACGGCTGGGGCATCGAGCGCGAGCGGGTGAGCACGTCGGCCCGTGAGGTCGACGACGTGGCCTTGGGCGTCGCGCTGGACGACTGCCCCGAGTTCGCGGACTTCGTCTTCGATCGCGGCAGCTCCCCGGCGCTGCTGGAGGGCTCGACGATCACGCTGACCCCCGCGCCCCTGGACGACGAGGGCAACCCGCTCGTGGGCACCGTGGACGTCACCTGGGACACCGACCTCACGAACTGGAGCGACGACTGGGGCCTCGAGTCCTGGGGCTCCTTCCTGACCGTCGAAGTGACCGAGAGCGGCTCCGTCTCCATGGACATCGGCGACGCGTCGCGCGAGATCGAGGTGCTGGCGGTGAGCGAGGACGAGCTCGCCGAGCTGCACATCCTCGCGATGCCCGAGAAGCACGGCGAAGAGAACCACTCGCTCCTGTCCGTCGTGGCCACCACCGACGACGGCCGCGTGGTCCACGGGCTCCTGCCCGAGTGGTCCAACGGCGGGGTCTCGCAGACCGTGCACGCGGACAACGACGCCCCGATGGAGGCCTGCTTCGGCGGGCTCTGCGCGACCTGGGACGGCATCGAGTAGCTCCTACATCCCCGCGCTGCTAGGACTCGCCCCGTGCACAGGGGCGTCGTCCACTTCCTGATCGTCTGCCTGCTCGTCCTCACCTCGGGGTGTGTGACGACGGGCTATCGCGACGCTGTGGCCCGATTCGCGCTGTCCACGGTGGCGGTCTCGGAGGCGCTCTCCTCCCAGATGTCCGCGGCCGACGTGCAGGCGCGGCAGCAGGCGGTGTTCGAGGGCTACGGGGGGTTCGAAGACCTGTCCACCATGGCGTCGCCCAAGGCGGCGGCCCTGGCCGCGCGCGGCCGGATGACCGACGAGCAGCGCCGCACCCGCAAGAAGGCGCTGGTGCTCCTCGGGGCGTACGGAGCGCTCCTCCAAAAGCTCTCGGTGGCCGAGACGCCGGGGGACGCCGCCGCCGCCGCGAAGACCCTCGGCAGCGCGGCCGACGACCTCATCACGGCCGTCGTGACGTCCGAGGCGGTGGGCGGGGAGAGCCCCTTCGCGGGCCTCGGAGATCCCCTCGCCGCGCTGTCCTCGGCGGCCCTGAAGGCGGCGCTCGAGGCGGCGATCCGCAACGCCCTCGACGAGGCGATCGCGGGCGGGACCGAAGCCATCGCCGCGCTGGCGCCGGCCCTCGAGAGGGACGTGGCGGCCCTCCACGCAGACCGCAGGGCTTGGCTCGGCGAGCGTCGCAACGTCCTCAACACCGCCCTGAAGCACACGGTCGAGGCGGCGAAGACCGACCCCGCCGCGCTCCTCCAGGTCATCGAGCTCACGGAGCGCGTGGTGGCGGCGGACGACGCCCTGCGGCTGTGGTCGGCCGTGCGTCCCGAGGCGGCTCCCCGGGCGCTGCTCGTGGCCCACGGGAAGCTGAAGGTCTATGCCGAGGGCGGGCACAAGGAGGAGGCGCTGGTGGACGCCGCCACGGCCGTGTATGCCCTCGGCAACGCCACCTACCAGCTCGTGGACGCGCTGCGTCTGACCGACCCCGCGGCCGTCGCCGGAGAGACCGAATGACCCGCGCCGAACTCATCCACGCCGTCGGGGACGCGCTCACCAACCTCGACCTGATCCGGTTCGACCTCCACCTGACGGACCCCCGTCGCGCGGGCGTGAACGCCCAGCGGGCCGAGCTCGGCCGCCTCCTCGACCTCCTCGTGGACGCAGAGATCGACGACACGACGGCGGCCTACGGCGAAGCGACCGCCCTGCTGATCCCGCTCAACGCCGACCTCAAGGCGACCGCGGCGGACCTGGGGAAGCTCAAGACGGCCCTCGAGACGGTCGGCAAGGTCGTCGACGTCCTCAAGCAGGTCGCCGGTGTGGTCCTCCCGTTGATCCCCTAG
>CAZUHI010000108.1:0-13895 GCA_964620495.1 uncultured Rickettsiales bacterium
TGTCTGCTTCGCCGCCAAATATCTGAATTCACACTACTTCCGAACTACCACCAGCGGTACCTGGCGAAGAACCCGAACGGGTACTGCGGGTTGGGTGGCACAGGCGTCTCATGTCCCGTTTCACCCCTCGCTGACGGGTAGCGGCAGGCTTCGACTTTCGTCCGAACTGGACACAAGATTCCGCCCCACGCCGTCCCGACCGTTCCTGTGTCCCCGCCGTGGACTCGCCCCCGCGGGAGTCGTACCTTGGCGCCCTGATGTCCGACGACCTGACAACCTCCGGGCTCCTGGCCGATCTCCGCGATCTGATCGAGACAACGCGGCTCCAGGTCGCGACGACCGTCAACCGCGAGCTCGTCGCGCTCTACTGGCAGGTCGGGCACCGCATTCGGGTCGAGCTGCTCGATGACAGACGGGCGGCCTACGGGGAGCGGATTGTCTCGACGCTGTCGAGAGAATTGACCGCGGACTACGGTCGCGGATTCAGCCGCCCGAACCTGCACCGGATGATCGGGTTCGCAGAAGCGTTCCCCGATGCAGAGAAAGTCTCGACGCTGTCGAACCAGTTGAGCTGGAGCCACTTCACGGAGCTGCTCCTGGTCAAGGACCCCCTCGCTCGCGACTTCTATGTCGAGATGTGCCGCATTGAGCGCTGGAGCGTGCGCGCGCTCCGAGAGCGTGTGGGCGGGATGCTCTTCGAACGGACTGCCCTGTCGAAGAAGCCCGAAGCGCTGATCCGGCACGAGCTCGACGCCCTGGCAGAGGCGGAGCGCGTCACTCCCGAGGTCGTGTTCCGCGACCCCTACTTCCTCGACTTCCTCGGGCTGAAGGACACCTTCAGCGAGCGCGATCTGGAGTCCGCCATCCTCCGGGAGCTGGAGGCGTTCATCCTCGAGCTGGGCAGCGACTTCACCTTCGTGGCGCGCCAGAAACGACTGATCATCGGGGGCGAGGACTACTACCTCGACCTCCTGTTCTTCCACCGCGGCCTGCGGCGGCTGATCGTCATTGAGCTCAAGCTCGGCCGGTTCAAGGCCAGAGACAAGGGACAGGTCGAGCTCTACCTGCGGTGGCTGGACAAGCACGAGCGCCGGGACGGGGAAGAGTCGCCGCTCGGCTTGATTCTGTGCGCGAGCAAGAGCGAGCAGGTGGTCGAGCTGCTGGAGCTCGAGGCGAGCGGCATCCACGTGGCCGAGTACCTGACCGAGTTGCCGCCCCGAGAGCTGCTCGAACGCAGGTTGGGCGCCGCCATCGAGCGCGCTCGCAGTCGATCCGATGCGCTCCTCTTGAACGGGCCGGTCCCAGCAAGGGAGCACGAGGAGGGATGACCGGGACCGGCGCGGCGAAGAGGCACAAGTGGGCGTTTCGCGCGCGCTTCCGCGCCCGCGCCTTCGGCTGGCGCTCCCAGGCCGCTGTGACCCGCGTCCGGGAGGCGGTCGCCGAGATCAAGAAGGCCGCGAAGAGCGACCCGCTGCTCGGGGCCGAGGGGGCCGTCCTGTTCTTGGAGCGCGTCTCCCCCGCGATCGCGCAGGTGGACAGCTCGTCGGGCTCGATGGGAAGCGCGGTCAACCGCGCGATCGACGCGCTGGTTCCGATCCTCATCGCCGCGCCCGCCGACGAGCCGTCGCGCGACCGCTGGATGGAGCGGCTCTGGCAGGCCTACGTCGACGACGACATGCCTTACATCGAGCGACTGGCCGACTCCTGGGGCGAGCTGTGCGCATCCCCCCAGCGCGCTTCGGCGTGGGCGGACCGTCTGGTCGAGCCGCTTCGGGTGAGCTGGGCGGACCATCGGCCCGGGCGCTACTTCAAGGGGACGGAGGCCTGCCTGTCGAGCCTGCTCGCCGCGGGTCGCCACGACGAACTGCTGGCGCTGGTCGACCGCGCGCCCTTCGTCTGGTGGCATCACCGCAAGTACGGCGTCCGTGCACTGGCCGCGCTCGGCCGTGTCGACGAGGCCATCGAGTACGCAGCCCGGTCGCTTGGCCTCAATGACCACCCCGGCTCGATGGCGCAGCTGTGCGAGCGCATCCTGCTCGAGGCAGGCCGGGCCGACGAGGCCTACGAGCGCTTCGCCCTCTCCGCCCCGTCCGAGACGACGAACCTCGCCATCTTCCGAGCCCTGGCGAAGAAGTACCCCGCTCGCCAGCCAGAGCAGATCCTGGCCGACCTGATCGCCTCGACGCCCGGGGACGAGGGCAAGTGGTTCGCCACCGCGAAGCATCTCAAGCTGTACCACCTCGCCGGCTCCCTCGCGCGGCGGTCCCCCTGCTCGCCGAAGACCCTGAACCGGGCGGCCCGCGACCACCTGGACAGCAACCCGGAGTTCGCCGCGGACTGCGCCATCGCGTCCCTCCACTGGCTCGCCGCAGGCTACGGCTACGAGATCGACAGCCGGGACGTCAGCCTCGCCTGGCAGTACGCCCACGAGGCCTCGGCCGGGAGGCCCAACGAGGCTGAAGTCCACGGAGCTGCCTGCCGGATCGTCGCTGGCGCGGACTCCTTCGTGCAGAAGATTCTCGGCCACAGCGCGGGGCTGGAAGGGAATGGTGGGGGGGGCTGAGGATTTGTGTCCACTTCCTCCGAATTTGTGTCCACTTCGCCGCCAACCACCTGAAATCCCAGCACTTCCGAACTATCACCAGCAGTACCTGGCGAAGAACCCGGGGGGGTACTGCGGGTTGGGGGGGGACGGGCGTGCCCTGTCTCGCCGCTGGCCGACGGCTGAGGAACTTCCCGGGGAAGTGGACACAAGAGCCCGCCCAGATCCGTCCCATGCCGGCCCGTTCCGTTCTGGAGTTGTGTCCACTTCCAGGCTTGGAGCAGTTGCCGCTCGCTGACGTTCTGGACTTGTCGCCTTTCGCTGACAAATCTAGTATGTCGGCGAACGACGACTTGGCCTGGAGACCGATGCCCATACCCATTCGATCCGTCAGCGACCTTGGAGCGGCGATCCGCGACCGTCGCCGCGCCCTCGACCTCAGCCAGCGCGAACTGGCGGAGAGGGTGGGTGTGAGCCGCCAGTGGATCGTCGAAATCGAAGGAGGTAAGAGCCGCGCCCAGCTCGGCCTCGTCCTTCGAACTCTCGAGGCGCTGGGCGTGAACCTGGCCATGGACGACGGGAGCACCGCCAGCGCGCCGGGCCCGGCGATCTCCAGCTCCGACATCGATGCCCTCCTCGACCGGGCGAGGGGGAGGAAGCCGTGAGCAGCGAACTGCTCGTCGCCATCCTGGGCTCGGACAAGGTCGGCGAGGTGCGCCGGGCACGCGGCGGCCGCCTGCAGTTCGTCTACGAGGAGGCCTGGCGACGAAGCCCGGGGGCCGTTCCGCTCTCCTTGTCCATGCCTCTGGCCGCGCGGGAGCACAGCCACGACGCCATCGACGCGTTCCTGTGGGGGCTGCTCCCAGACAGCGAGGCCGTGCTGCGCCGCTGGGGGACCCGCTTCCAGGTCTCGGCACGAAACGCGTACGCGCTGATGGCCCATGTCGGCGAGGACTGCGCCGGCGCGGTCCGCTTCGTTCGGCCAGATCGGCTGGATGATGCGAAGGCGCCTCCTGCGGGCATCGAGGTCGAGTGGCTCACGGACGCCGACGTCGCCGACCGGCTGAGGACCCTGCGCGCCGACCGGGCCGCATGGCGGATCCCGCAGGACACCGGCCAGTTCAGTCTCGCGGGAGCCCAGCCGAAGACGGCCCTGCTTCGACTCGAGGGCCGCTGGGGCGTGCCGCGGGGCTGGACGCCGACCACGCACATCCTCAAGCCCCGCTCCGAGGAGTTCGACGGGCACGTCGAGAACGAGCATCTGTGCCTGTCGCTCGCCCGCCGTCTGGGGCTCCCCGCGGCAGCATCCGAGGTTGTCTGGTTCGAAGACGAGCCCGCGACCGTGATCGAGCGCTACGACCGCCTGCTCACGGCGTCCCTCGCGGTCGCGGCGGGCGAGGCGGGAGACGGTCGGAGAGCCGAGGCCCTGACGGCCCTCGCGAAGACCCAGCCGATCCTGCGCGTCCACCAGGAGGACCTGTGCCAGGCCCTCGGACTGCCGCCGACCCGGAAGTACCAGGCTGAAGGCGGCCCGACCCCAGCTGCCGTCGTCGGTGTGCTCCGGTCCCACTCGAGCCGCCCGGCCGACGACATCGGGGCGTTCTTGGATGCGCTCGCCTTCAACTGGCTGATCGGGGGGACGGACGGACACGCCAAGAACTACTCGCTCCTGCATGCCGGCGCCGGTCGGGTCCGCCTCGCCCCGCTCTACGACCTCGGCTCTGCGCTCGCGTACTTCCACATGGAGGAGCGGGGCCTGAAGCTGGCGATGAAGATTGGAGGCGAGTACCGCCTGCCGAACATCGACGGCCGGCGCTGGCGGAAGCTCGCCGAGGAACTCGCCATCGACCCGTACGAGACGATCTCGACGATTGCCCACCTCACCGACCGCCTACCCGACGAGCTCGAGGGCGCTGCGAACGAGATGAAGGATGCGGGACTCAGCCACCCGCTCATCGGTCGGCTGGCGGAAGGGCTGGCCCGCCGAGCCGAGAGTTGCCGCCGCCGTATCGGCCCCTGAGGCCGGTTCTTGGGTCCACGTTCGGAGAATTTGTGTCTACTTCGCCGCTAACCACCTGAAATCACGAGCTTTACGAGCTACCGCCAGCAGTACCTGGCGAAGAATCCGAACGGGTACTGCGGACTTGGCGGCACTGGCGTGTCGTGCCCCGATTCGCCCCTCGCGCCGGAGTAGGGGAGGTCTTCCGCTTCTCGCCGAGCTGGACACACGCACCCGCCCCGCGTCGTCCCATCTCCCCCCGCCCATGACCCCGCCCTGGCTTGTCATGCTATAAATGTCTCGTGATTGAGAATGACGAAATCCGGGCGCACCTACAGCGGCTGGCCGAACTCCCGGGGCTGACCGCCCGCCGGGAGGACCATTGGGTCGCCCTGACGCTGGGCAGGGAGACGCGCAGGCTGGCCCCGATGGTGCTTCGCTCGAACCTCACCCGCGAGATGGTGGACCACGCTGTTGCACAGATGGGCGACCCCGCCGGATGGTTGCTCCTGGCCCCGTGGGTCAGCCGGCCGATGGCCGCCCACCTCGTCGAGCGTGGCGCCGAGTACATCGATGCCGCAGGCAACTGCCATCTCGAGTTCGATTCCGGCGCGTTGCTGCACGTCGAGGGGCGCCCGATGCCGCGCCGCCCGGCCTACTCCCGGGGTGTTCGAGGAGCGGGGTACCGAGTCCTGTTCGCCCTCCTGGCTGACCGCACGCTGCCCGGGCCCGGCGGCGACCTCCCAGCAGCGAAGGGCGAATTGGCTCGGTCGGTCCGTGGCCCGGATCCACGCGATCCCTTCGTTGGGCCTCCGTCGCGTACCTCGGTACGCTCGGTCGGCCCGCCTCGGCCTCCCGCGGACCGGACTCACGGCCCTCGGTCGCAGATTCGCCCCCCACTGCTGGCCGCGCCCCTCCGGCAGATCGCCGAGGCATCCGGCGCCAGCCGTCAGGCCGTCTCCGACATGCTCGCCAGGATGACGGACGCCGGCTGGGTAGTCGGGCGGGGAAGGAGTCGTCGGTGGATGGACTCTCGCCTGCACGAGGCCGTGCAGCGCTGGGTGGCCGGGTACCTGGACGTGCTGCGCCCGGAGTTGATCCTCGGCGCATGGCGACTGGGAGGGACCCGTGCCCTCCCGGAGAAGCAGGTCTACGACAAGTTGGGCGACCCGGACGAGCCGCCGCGGTGGAGATGGGGAGGCACCATGGCCGCGGGCGCGCTCACGGGTTACTACGAAGGTCGGCGCTACGTCCTCCACGCCTCAGCGGTTCCTCCGGACTTCGGTAAGGCCATCGGCGGCGCTCCGGACCCCGACGGCGATTTCCTCGTCGTCGCGCCGCCGGGCCCCATGGCGTTCATGAAGCCCCTCGACGCGGGCGGACGCGCCCTGGCACACCCTCTCCTCATTCACGCCGAGTCGCTCGTGGAAGGGACCGAACGTGCCCGTGAGGTCGCAACCATGGTTCTTCGATGGTGTGACGGCCTGAACGGGACGGGCTCGTGAGCGACTCGCCACCCTTCGAAGTACTGGGTGAGCTTCTCGAGGCACTCGGTGCAGGACGTCCGCTCCTGGTGGGCGCAGCGGCCCTTCGGCTGGGGGTTCCCGGGCTGCCGATCAACACGCGTGACCTCGACCTGTGCGTATCTCTCGACCAGGCCGCCATCGTCGCAGCGATGCGGACTCTCCCTGGGTGGGAGCGCGCTCGCGAGGAGCACCGCTGGCTCAAGAGGGTTGCACCCGTCGAGCGGGTTCCGGGAACACCCCCCATTTCGGTGCGGGAAGGGCAGCCGGCGATGGTCGATCTCCTGCCGGCTACCGAAGAGGCCATCGCGGCCGGTCGAATCGAATGGGCGGACGGCAACGTCATGTCCCTCGCGGGAGTTCGAACGGCCCGGACCGCGGCAACCGAGATGGAGCCGGTGGAGGGAGTTCGCCTCGCTGTTGCGACGCCCCCCGCCGTCGCCTTGCTGAAGCTCGTCACGCTGGCCGATGTGCGCCTGCTGCAGCGGGCGGGAAGAGACATCGACCACCTGTGCTGGCTCCTGGACCGTTGGGAAGCCGACTCGGAACGCTGCTTCTCGGACGAGTTCCTCGACTCCGGGTTGGCCTACGAGCTGGCGCCGGCCTGGCTGCTCGGCCGGGACATCGGCACGATCGCCACTCGCGAGGAGACTCTGGTGGTGCGGGAGGTGGCTGAGTGGATCGGAGAGCCCGACTCGACTCAGCTCGTCCTGGCGGCGAGCAAGGGGCCTTCCTCATGGCAGGGTGAACTCGATGAGGTCCGCCGGAGGCTGGACGCGCTCGTGGCTGGCCTCCACTCCTCCGCGGCAGACGGGCCAGCAGGGTGAGGGGCTTGTGTTCACTTCCCCAGGTCTTGTGTCCACTTCGTCGCCAACTATTTGAAATTCAAGTACTTCCGAACTACCACCAGCAGTACCTGGCGAAGAATCCTGGGGGGTCCCTCGCTGAGGGGTAGCGGTCGCGGCACCGCTCTTGCGTGGTACATATCGAGATATATGACTCACCTCTGAGGCCGGGCGCGAGCAGGTCTGCACGAGCGTCCTCGTGAAGTTCGAGCTGGAGTTCGGCGCACACCTTCGGGCGTCGCCGAGGCTCTGGACCGCGCTTCGCGGGTTCCTGGGTGGGCTCGAGATCCTCCCGTTGACTGGGGACGACACGGACGCCGCCGCCCAGGTCGCCGCCGGCCTTCGAAGGAAGGGCCGCCCCATCGGGCAGATGGACACCCTCATCGCCGGACACGCCATCAGCCGCGAGTTGACCCTCGTGACCCACGACACGAGGCACTTCCGGGAGGTCGACGGTCTGGCCGTCGAGGACTGGTGCCGGTCAGCCTGATCTTGTGTCCACTCAAGCTCGACTCGAGCCGTCCGAAGAGGTGCTCCATGACAGAGACCCCCCCCGCGGCCTCGCGGCACGTGCAGCGACCCTCCGGCAGGACCGCTGACGCCCCGGTCTACGAGGCCTTCACCCCCCGGACCGTTCGGGCCTTCGGGCTGGGGGGAGTCCTCTGCGCGGGCGCGCTCGGCCTGGTCGCGTTCCGTCAATCCGCGCCGCTGGAGGCCCTCGGATTGCTCCTGGCCATCGTGGTGGCGGGCTGGTGGGCCGCCGCCGCGGCCGTCCGCGGGCGGGCGCTGACCGCCGCGCGGCTCTTCGGATGGACGTTCCTCACCGCCGCTCTGGTCGGGATGGTTCTCTTCGGAGGGGTCCAGACCTCCGCGGCGGTGGCGGTCGTCTCGGCGGTGGCGCTGTGCGGAGTCCTGCTCGGGCCCAGGGCGCTCTACGGCGCGGCGCTCGCCGGCATCGTCGTGTCGGTCCTCGTCGCGTGGGGGGCCAGCCACCGGCCGGCTGCCTGAGTCGAGCGCGCCGAACACCCCCATCATGGGGGCTGGTGCGGTGATCGGGAACATCGTGATGATCGTGCTGGTGTTCCGGATGGGGCAGCACGCGTTCGACCACGTCAGCTTGAGGGAGCGCGAGGCCCGGTCGCGGCTGGTCGAAGCCCAGGACATGGACCCGGTCTCCGGGCTCCTGTCCCTCACCGCGCTTCGGCGCGCGATCGACGAGGCCCTTGGGAGTGGGCTCGCCGAGGAGGGTTCGGCCCTCCTCGTCATCGGCATCGAGCGGGGGAGCCTGGTCCGACGGGGTCTGGGGCCGCGAGCGCGCGACCTCATGCTTCGAGCCGCCGCCGACCGCCTCTCCGGGGTCATCAGTCCTCGCTGCATCGTGGGCCGGATCTCCGAAGACGAGTTCGCCGTGCTCGCCGCAGGCGTGGACAGCCTGACCGAAGCCTCCCGGCGGGCCCAGTACCTCGCGACGCGGGTCCAGAGTCCCGTCGCTCTCCCCGAGCGGACCATCTCCCTTCGAGTCCGTGCCGGCGTGGTCCTCCTGGCGCCACATCATGAGTCCCCTGACGACGTGCTGCGCGACGGTCACGCCGCGCTCCAGGCGGCCGAGAGCATGACTGGGACGCCGATCGGGACCTACGACGAGGCCATGGTCGAGCGGGCCAAGAGGGACCTGGAGCTCGACGATCGGCTCGCCGACGCGATCGAGGGTGGTGGCTTGCTCCCCTTCTATCAACCCATCGTGTCCCTGGATGACGGCCGACTGCGGGGCTTCGAAGCGCTGGTCCGCTGGAAGCGAGGCGACGCCTTCGTATCCCCGGGCGAGTTCCTCCCCCGAGCGGAGGCCACGGGGGCGATCGTGGCGATCGACCGCCTCGTGCTTCGGCAGGCCTGTCGTCAGCTCGTCGAGTGGGACCGGATCTATCCCGGCGCGGAGCCCTGGGTGAGCGTCAACCTCTGCGCGGCCCAGTTCTCGACGGACGATCTCCTGGACTGCGTTCGCGCCGTGCTCGACGACACCGGCTTGGCGCCCGAGCGGCTCCACCTGGAGCTGACCGAGAGCGGCCTGACCGCCGACGTCCGGCGGACCCGCGAGCTGCTCTCGGAGCTGAAGAAGTGGGCGTCGTGCTGGCGCTCGATGACTTCGGGACGGGTTGGTCGTCCCTCCGCTACATCCAGCAATACCCGCTGGACGTCGTGAAGATCGACCGCAGCTTCATCTCGCCCATCAACGAGGCCGGCGGAGACGAGCTGGCCGCCACGGTCATCTACATGGCGGATCGGCTGGGCCTCGCGATCGTGGCCGAGGGGATCGAGACCCGCACCCAGTACCGGACCATGCGCGATCACGGTGTGGCGGAGGGGCAGGGCTACCACTTCTCCCGGCCTCTCGGTGCGACGCAGGCGAGCATGTACCTGCAGCCGTGGGCGCCCGATGAGCCGTCGGGGGCCTGGGACCGGCGCAAGGTCGGCCTGGAGATCGCCGGCTGACGTCGCTGCGTCCGGCTCGAGCCCGATTCGGTCAGGCGGCCGTGGCTTCGGCTCCGTCCCCGCTCACCAGGAGCTTGTGCCCGATCGCCAGGAGCGCGAACACCACGAGGGGCACGGCGAGGTAGACGCCGAAGGAGTCGTAGGGCCCGTCCACGACGCGCGAGAGGATCCGGGCGAAGGCGAGCGCGAGCACGAAGATCGCGCCGGAGCGGACGTACTCCAGCTTCCCGGTGATGGCCCCGAGGAGGATCGACGCGCCGACCGCGATGACCGGCGCGCCCAGGAACCCGCGGATGTTGGACCAGCCGTCGACGGACTGGGGCTCGAGCATCAGCTTCGCGGCGGCGTTCTCGGGCGCGAACATGAACATGAGCCCCGAGGCGAGGATGAAGAAGCCGGGCAGGCCGATGAAGAACTTGGCGAGGGTCTTGGGGGGCATCACGGTCTCCTGGACGGGGTCGGTGGGTGGGCGAGGTCGAACCGGCCCGACGTGAGGAGCCTAAGCTGCTTGGTTGCGGATTCGTGAAGCGAGTGCGCTCGCACAAACTGCAGAATTGCAGTATTGGAGATCACGAGGCCAGCAGAGCGGCCAGCCCGACGTCGATGGCCTGCTCCACCACCGGCTTGTAGTCGATCACGCGCCCGTGCTCTCCCGGGGTGCTGATGATCGGGCAGATGGTCCCTGCGCGGTGGCCGAGCTGCCCCGCGAGGAGGAACAGCAGGCTCGACTCCATCTCGTAGTTCAGCAGGCGCCAGGAGCCCGATCGCACGCGACCCAGGCGCTCCTTGATGTCGGTCACCGTCGCCGCGAGCCGCTCCACGTACCGGCCCGACGGCGCATAGAACCCGGGGAGGGTGCCGGTCACGCCCACGAGGGTGTGCAAGCCCCCCGCGGCGGCGGCCCGCCGGAGCGCATCGACGAGGGCCGGGTCGGCCTTGGAGGCGTAGGGACGGACGGCGCCGCGGAACCGGCTGTGTACGTCTTCGCCCTCGCGCAGCAGCTCGGTCGCGCGGCGCTCGAGATCGAGCACGACGTCGTCCTCGGCGGGCCCCTCGTAGAAGAGGCCCGTGCTGTCGAGGCCCAGCGCGTAGGCCGCGACGACGGCCGCGCCCGGCTCGATGTCCGGGTGGGCCCCGCCGGAGGTGCCCACGCGCACGAAGCTCACCTGCGGGGCGTCCGGCAGCGGGAGGCCGGTGGCGAGGTCGTGGCAGAGCACCGCGTGCGCTTCGATGAGGGCGATCTCGACGTTGTCGGTGCCGATCCCGGTCCCGATCACGGAGACCCGCTCGCCTCGCAGCCGCCCGGTGAGGGTGACGTACTCGCGCCGCCGCACGTCGTGGTCGATCCGCTCGAAGCGCGCCGCCACGCGCAGGGCCCGGGCGGGGTCGCCGACCAGGACCACGCGGTCCGCGATCTCTCCGGGAGCGAGGCCCAGGTGCAGGACGCGACCGCCGGGGGCGGGGAGCTCGGAGGGGCGTGTCGGCACGGCCGGAGTCTAGAGCACCCGTGGTCGGCGCTCAGCGAGGCCAGGGGAGGCAGTCCGTCGCCCCCGGGTGCTCGAGGCAGCTGACGGGCGCCACGTGCACCGGTCCCCAGCTCGGCTCGCCTCCGCCGAGCGGCTCCTGCTGGACCCAGACGTCCCAGGGGTTGTCGAAGTCGCCGCGCATGCCGATCGCCCAGCGCACTCCGTCGACCTCGGTGTGCAGGGTGTCGTCGAAGTTGTGGTGCGTGATCCCGTACACCAGGGCCGCCGGCTCGACGACGCACACGACCCCGTCCGGATGCTCCACCGCCAGGCCCCCGCCGACCCAGATGCGGGTCCCGGAGGTGCCCACGCCGTCGGGATCGATGACCCGCACGAGGCCCGCGCGCACGTCGCCGCCCGCCTCCTCGAAGACCACGATCTCGGTCTCGTTCTTCGCCTCGGTGATGTGCTCGAAGCACGACTCCACGGTCTCGCCGGCCGCGTCGTCGTCGTCGGTGGCGTCGTCGTCGTCGGTGGCGTCGTCGTCGTCGGTGGCGTCGTCGTCGTCGGTCGCGGTGTCGTCGTCGTCGGACGGGGGGCAGCCGACGAGGGCCAGGGTGAGGAGGACGAGCAGGCAGGCGCGGGTCATGGGAGCTCCTGGGGGGCGGCGCGGAAGATCAGCGGGACCTGGGTGACGACCTCGTCTCGCGCGTGAGCGGGGAAGGAAGCGTAGGTCATGACGTCGGCCACGCAGAGGGCATAACCGGGGACCCCCACGCCGTCGTCGATCACGTCCGAGCGCAGGACCCGGCCGTCGCAGCCGATGGCGAGCTCGACGTGGATCGTGCCCCCGGCCTGGGGGTGCTCGTCGGCGCAGCGGAGGGTCTGGGTCTGGAAGGACCGGACGACGGCGCCCACCTCGTCCGGGTCGAGGCCCACGCTGCGGCCCATGGACGCGTCGCCGTCGCCCAGGGTCGTGGCGTCGAGGCAGGGCTTCGCGGCGGGGCGCACGAGCTTCGGCCAGGTGCGACGTTCGTCGCCGGGGGTCGGGGTGGCGCGCGGCCGCTTCGTGGCGGTCGACGTGACGGGCGGAGGCGGCTCGGCCGCCTCGATCTCGGGCTCGTCCCGCGCCGCGAAGGGGAACCGGCGGGGCGGGGTCGGGCCCACGACGAGGGCGTCGCCGACGTGGATCAGGTCTCCGGCGAGGTCGTTCCAGGCCCGCAGCTGGTCGACGGTGACGTCGTGGTTCGCGGCCAGCCTCCCGAGCGTATCGCCGGGGGCCACCACGACGGTCGGCGCCTCCCCCGGGGCGGCGAGGGACCACGCCGCGAGCGCCAGGGCGACGAGCAGCAGGACCGCGAGGAGGCGACGCATCGAGCGGGAGGGTAGAGCACCGCCGGTCGAAGTGATGTACTCCCGCCGTGACCACCTACCGAAGCACCCTGCCCGCCCCCGTCGTCCCCGAGCTGTCGGTGACCGACTACATCCTCCGTCGCGCCTCCGAGTTCGGCGACAGACCCGCGCTGATCGAGGGCGCGACCGGCCGAACCGTCTCGTTCGCGGAGCTCGATCGGTCGATCCGCTCCCTGGCGGGCGGGCTCGCGTCCCGCGGGGTGGGGCCCGGGACCACGTGGGCGATGCTGGCGCCGAACCTGCCCGAGTACGTCGTCGCGCTGCACGGGCTGGCGCTGGCCGGGGCCACCATCACGACGCTCAACCCCACCTACGGCGCCGAGGAGATCGCGTTCCAGCTCAGGGACTCCGGTGCTACGTGCATCGTCACGGTCGGGCTGTTCCTGGAGACGGCGAAGGCGGCGGCGGCGATCGTCGGCATCGACGAGGTCGTCGTGATCGGGCCGGGGGACGCCACTCCGTTCGCGTCCCTCTTCGGCGAGCCCATCGAGCAGGTGCCGGTGGACGTGCGGGAGGACGTCGTGGTCCTGCCCTACTCGTCGGGGACCACGGGCTTCCCGAAGGGGGTGATGCTCACGCACCACAACCTCGTGGCGAACCTCGAGCAGTTCCGGGCCCACAGCGCGTTCGGCGACCACGAGGTCTGCTACGCCGTCCTGCCCTTCTTCCACATCTACGGGATGCAGATCCTGATGAACGCGATGGTGTCGCTGGGCATCCCGGTGGTCACCGTCCCCCGCTTCGACCTCGTGCAGATGCTCGAGCTGACCCAGACGCACCGCATCACGCGGCTGTTCCTGGTGCCGCCGATCGTCCTCGCGCTGGCCAAGCACCCCATCATCGATGCGTACGACCTGTCGTCGGTGCGGCAGATCTTCTCGGGGGCCGCGCCGCTCGGGGGCGAGGTGGCCGAGGCCGCGGCCGCCCGGCTCGGCTGCGGGATCGCGCAGGGCTACGGGATGACCGAGCTGTCGCCGGTGACGCACGCCATCCGCGAGGGGGACTACCGGGCAGGGTCGGTGGGGACGCTCGTCGCGGGCACCGAAGCGCGCCTCATCGACGCCGAGACGGGGGCGGACGCGGCGACGGGGGAGCCCGGCGAGATCTGGGTGCGCGGCCCGCAGGTGATGAAGGGCTACCTGAACAACCCCGAGGCGACGGCCGCGACGGTGGACGCCGACGGCTGGCTGCACACGGGCGACGTGGCGGTGATCGACGCCGACGGGCACACCTTCATCGTCGACCGGCTCAAGGAGCTCATCAAGTACAAGGGGTTCCAGGTGCCGCCCGCCGAGCTCGAGGCGCTCCTGCTGACTCACCCCGGCGTGGCCGACGCGGCCGTGATCGGCGTGGCCGACGACGAGGCGGGCGAGCTGCCCAAGGCGTTCGTGGTCCGCTCGGACGAATCGCTGGACGCGGCGGCCGTGCAGGCGTTCGTGGCCGAGCACGTCGCCCACTACAAGCAGGTGCGGATCGTCGAGTTCATCGATACGATCCCGAAGTCGGCCTCCGGGAAGATCCTGCGCCGCGAGCTCCGCGCCCGGGCGTAGTCCCCGGGGGGACTAGTCACCTGAGTCAGAAAAGTCTGGACAAATAGATCCAGCCTGATCAAATGAC
>CAZUHI010000109.1:0-13577 GCA_964620495.1 uncultured Rickettsiales bacterium
CCGTCGCGTCGTCGTCGTCCGTCGCGTCGTCGTCGTCCACCGCGTCGTCGTCGTCGGCCGTCGAGTCGTCGTCGTCCGAGGGGGCCCGGCCGCGGTCCCCGCCGAGTTGGCCGTAGCAGCCGGCGAAGAGGAGCAGCAGAACGAGGAGGAGCCGACGCGCCATCCGCGCATCATGCACGTGTACGATTCGCGCGTGGGGTCCGATCCGCTTCGCATCGAGACAGGGCGCACGTCCAGCTACCGCATCGAAACCCTGGATGCGGCGGCCGAACTCACGCGCCTCGAAGCCCAGGTCCGGCTGGTCGCCCAGATGGAGCTGCCCGCGCTCCGGAACGCGGGCCTCTCGCCCACCGCCCACCTCCTCGACCTCGGCTGCGGCCCGGGTTTCTTCGCCGAGCTGGCCGCCGTGGAGCTGGTCCCCGAGGGTCGCGTCACCGGCGTGGACGTGGACGGCGCCCTGCTCGAGCCGGCCCGGGCGCGATCGGCCGAGCGAGAGTCCGCCATCGAGTACGTGCTCGCCTCGGGCGTCGACATCCCGCTGCCCGACCACGCCGTCGACTTCGCCTACGCGCGGTTCCTCTTCCAGCACCTGGATCGACCCATGGACGTGCTCGCCGAGATGCGGCGGGTGGTCCGGCCCGGGGGCGTCGTGATGGTCATGGACACCGACGACGCAGGCCTCCTGGTCCACCCCGAGCCCCCCGGCTGGCGCGAACTCCTGGAGGCGGCCGCCGCGTCCCAGCGCGATCGCGGCGGCGACCGGCGCGTGGGGCGGCGACTGCGGGGGATGCTCGCGGACGCGGGCCTGCGCGACGTGCGGGCGAGCGCGCGCATCCTCACCACCGACCACGTGCCCCCCGCCGCCTTCGTCCACGTCACCACGGCCTTCAAGACGGAGGGCCTGGACACGAGGTACGTCGACCCCGCGGCCGCGGAGGACACCCTGAACGCCCTCCGGGAGGCCGCCGCACGCCCGGACTTCTTCGGACACGCGCTCGGCTACGGCGCCTGGGGCGAGGTGCCTTGAACAGCCCACGGGGGGCGTCGGCCCCGACCGATCCGTGGCGCGACGGCCCCGAGGAGCTGAACGCGCGGCTGCTCAAGCCGATGCTGACGCTCTACGAGGAGCGCTTCGGGCGGGACGGGCTGAAGGCGCTGATCGAGGAGCTGGGCGCCACCCTGATGCTCGTGGAGGAGCCCGATCGATGGTTCTCGGCGGAGCGGTTCATCGCCGTGAACCGCGCGATGGTCGAGCGCGCCGACGACCCCGAGATGCCCTACCGCGCGGGCCGCGACATCGTCGCTCCCGCCACCCTCGGTCCGCTACGCCTCGGCCTGTTCGACATCGTGTCCACGAAGCAGGCCCTGGAGGCGCTGCCGAGGGTGTCCGAGAGCGTCTCGCGGATCTCCTCCTGGGAGGTCGAGATCCAGGGGACGGGGCGGGCCCGGGTGACGTTCCGCGCGGCGGGCCCCGAGTACGACGACGTCACCTTCTGCCGCAACCGCCACGGCACCCTCGAGAGCCTCCCCCAGGTCGTCGGCCTGCCCGGCACGGAGGTGGAGCATCCCACCTGCCTGCACGCGGGCGGCGCGGCCTGCGTGTACGACGTCCGCTGGTCCGATCCGCCGCAGTGGGGACGCATCCTCTGGGCGACGACCCTCTTGGCCGGGGTCGGCGGGGTCGCGGGGATCGTCGCCGGATCGATCCTCGGACCGCCTGCGCTCGGGCTGGCCCTCGGCGCGGGGTTCGTGGCCCTCACGCGCACCACCCAGGACAACCGCAAGCGGCAGCAGGACGCCTGGGACGCCCGCAAGCTGGTGGAGACCAACGAGCGTCGGGTCCGCGAGCTGTCCGCCACCACCCAGGTGGCCGACGCCATCCGCGGCTCGCTCGACCCCGACGCCCTCCTGCAGGAGGTCCTGGAGCGGCTGCGCGCCTCCCTCGGCTACGACCGGGCGCTGTACCTCGCGGCGAGGGACGACGCGCTGGTGGCCACGAGCAGCATCGGCTTCACGCACATCGGCACGCAGCTGGCCGACATCCGGATCTCCCTGAGTCCGTCCGGGGACGACCGTCGCCTGTTCGCCAACATCCTCCACGACGGCGCGCCGATCCTGATCACCGACATCGAGGAGTACGCCGAGCAGCTCCTGCCGGACAACGCGATCCGGCTGAAGGCCATCGGCTCCACGGGCTTCATCGCGGCGCCGGTGTCCTGGCGCGGCACGCGACACGGGCTCCTGCTGGTGGATCGGCAAGGCGCGGGACGTCGACTGGACGGGCGGGACCTGGACGTCGTCGCCTCGGTCGCGGGGTCCCTCGGCGCCGGGCTCTCCTCGGCCGAGCAGTACGAGCGGGCCCGCGAGACGCTGGCGATCAACCAGAAGTTCATCCAGTACCTGCCGCGCTCGGTCGTCGACGACGTCCAGGCCGACCCCGAGGCCGCGCTGCAGCTCGGCGGCAAGACGATCCAGGCCGCGATCGTCTTCTGCGACATCGCGAAGTTCACGTCCATGTCCCAGCGGTCGACGCCCGAGCAGGTCGTGGCCGCGCTGAACGCCTGGTTCGCGATCGCGGACCCGATCATCGGCAAGCACCGCGGCATCATCGACAAGCGCATCGGCGACGCGATCCTCATCGTCTTCCTGCACGACACCGAGGCCGAGACGTCCGCGGACCACCCCGTGGCGCGAGCGGTGGCGTCGTCGGAGGCGATGCAGGCGCAGTTGGGGCGACGGGGCGCGGAGATCGGGGAGGCGTGCGCGTCGTTCGCGGGCATGCGGGTCCGCCACGCGATCCACTACGGCGAGGTGATCGCGGGCAACGTCGGCACCGTCGACCGCATGGAGTACACGATCCTCGGCGACGCCGTGAACGTCTGCGCGCGCCTCGAGGGGATCACCCCGCCCGGCGAGATCTGGATGACCGGCGAGGCCCTGACCGCCATGGGCGCCGACGCCCCCGAGAAGTACCGCGAGCGGGAGACGATCACGCTCCGCGGGCGCGAAACGGCGACGTCGACCTACGCGGTGCAGACCCTCGACGAGCCGCTCGGCGCGCCCGAGGAAGCGGACTGAACCCGACCCGCTGCCGGCCCATTCCGGACAAAATCCGGAATAGGGCCGCTGGATCGGGGTTCAGCACATCCATTCCGGATTTCGTCCGGAATAGAGGCGCAAAGACCACCCATCAGCGCTCCAGCCGGTGGGCTCGGTCCAGCGCCAGGTCCGTGAACGTGCGCTCTTCGCCGTCCGGCCAGCGCACGACCACCTCCACGTCCGGGTCTCCCGGACCCAGCCCGAAGTGGGCCCGAGGCTCGCGGACCGAGTGGACCCCCGTCGTCCCGGCCCCGATCCACTGCACGAACTCGAGCTCCCCGACCCGCAGCAGCACCTCCGCGCCGAGCGCGTCGGGGTTCGTCGCGGGACCGCGCACGGCGATCGCGATCCAACGGTGGAACGTGGGCTCCGTACGCTGAATGGAGACGGGCCCGACGTGGGACGTGAACACCAGCTCGAGGGTCCCGTCGCCGTCCAGATCGCCGGGGAGCACGCCGCGCCAGGCATCGAACCCGTCCGTGGGCTCGAAGTCGAGCAGGTCGGTGCGCGTCCGGTAGCGCTCGGCCGGGCGGTGCCACTCCCAGAGGTTGTTCTGCATCTCCGCGACGTGCACCCCGTACTCCCGACGGCCGAACGCGGCGATGAGCTCCAGGTCCGCGTCGTTGTCCAGGTCCGCGAGCTCGAGCCCCCAGGACGTCTCGTGCAGCGCCACGTCCTGGTTCACCACGCCCCAGGACGGGCCCACGTCGTCGGCCGTCTCGTCTCCGATCGAGCGCACGTGGAGACGCCCGAAGTTGTCGCTCACGGCCACCTCCACCCGCCCGTCGCCCTGCACGTCGCCCACCCCGATGCCCATCCCGTCCACGGGCACGTCGAGGTTCCACGCCTGCGACGCCTCCGCCCAGGGCGTCTTCGGGTCCGCGGGCTGCAGGTACACCCGGCCCGGGACCAGCTCGGCGCCGCGGTCCTTGATCGAGACCAGGTCCAACGCCCCGTCGCGATCCACGTCCATCCAGCTCGCCGCGAAGCTGAGCCCCGCGCGATCGCCGGGCTCGCCGAAGCGATCGGTCGCCTCGTCGAACGCGAACCCGCCGCGTCCGACGAAGACCCGGTCCGCGCCGTCGTTGGGCAGCGTCCCGACCACGTGCCGCCCCTGGATCGAGACGTACAGGTCCACGAAGCCGTCGCCGTCGTAGTCCGCGATCGCCACGCCCTCGGGCCTCCGGTCGTCGGGCTCGATCAGCAGCGCCCCCGCGTCCTCGAACCGACCGCCCCCCAGGTTCCGGTACATGAGCACCCGGGAGTCGCTGCACACGAAGAGGTCGCGCAGCCCGTCCGCGTCGAGGTCGGCGGCCGACACGCAGGTGGTGAGGGGCAGGTCCTCGAAGGCGGGATCGTCGACGCGGGTGAACCCGTCGCCGTCGCCCAGATACAGCGCGTTGTCGCCGTACGGAGCGGTGAGGACGAGGTCGAGGACCCCGTCCCCGGTCAGGTCGATGAGGCCCGCGCCGCCGCCGTTGGTGAGGTCTTCGGTGTGGGTGAGTCCGTGATCTTCGCCCGGCGGCGGGGCTTCGAAATCGACGCGCATCGAGACCGTCACGTCCTCGAAGGGGAGCAGGGTCCCGCCCGGGAACGTCGTCGGGGTGCGGTCCGTCACCGGGTCCTCCGTGGGGCACCCGACGATCGCGCACCCGAGCCAGGCGGCGACGGCGAGGCGAGTCGGGCAGGAGAGTCCCATCGCGACGAGTGTAGGGCGCCGGCAACATGGGCGCCGCATGCGCGGACCCGCCCTCATCGTCGCCGCCCTCCTGTGCGGGGCCTGCGAAGCCCCCTGCGAGGACGGCCCCGAGGGCACGATCTGCACCGTGGTGGGGACGGGAGAGGCGGGCTTCTCCGGCGACTTCGGGCCCCCCGACGAGGCGAGCCTGTTCCACCCGCTGGACGTGGAGTTCGACGCCGAAGGCCGGCTCTGGATCCTGGACTGGAGCAACCACCGCGTCCGACGGGTCCGGGGCGACGAGATCCGCTCGATCGTGGGCACGCAGTGGCCGGGGGACGGGCCCCTGGAGGGCGGTGAGGACGAGCCCCTGGGCGTCCCCGGCTCGACCGTCGCCCTGAACCACCCGACCGACCTCGTCTTCGATCCGGTCACCGGCGAGGGCATCCTCGCGGCCTGGCACAACCACAAGCTGCGCTGGATCGGCGGCGGGGACCGGGTGGGCATCCTCGCGGGCGGCGAGCCGGGCTACACCGGCGACGGCGGTCCCGCGGGCGACGCGCTCATGGAGTACCCGCACAGCGTCGCCACCGACGGCGACGTCGTCTGGTTCCTGGACAACGGCAACGGGCGGCTGCGCCGGGTGCGGGAGGGCGTCATCCAGACCGTCGCGGGGACCGGCGACGCGGAGTTCAACGGCGACGGGCTCGGCGGCGACGTGAACCTCGGCCTCCCCGACGGCTCCGGCGAGGGGTTCCAGCCCGGCGGCCGCGTGCGCATCGCGGCGGACGGGACCCTGTGGCTCGCCGAGCCGCTGCACGGCCGCGTGCGCCGCTTCGACCCCGCCACCCAGGAGATCACCACCGTCCTCGGCGGCGACGACGGCGTCGAGCTGCTCTACCCCAACGACGTCCTCGAGCGCGACGGCGCCCTCTTCGTGCTCGACCGCGACGCCCACGTCGTGCTCCGCGTGGACCTGGACGACCTCTCGGTGCAGACCGTCGCCGGAGGCAACGGCGAGGGCTACGACGGCGACGGGGGCCCTGCGTCCGAGGCGACCCTGCGTCGGCCCGCGGGCTTCGGATGGCGCGACGGGCTGTGGATCGCCGACACCGAGAACCACGTCGTGAGGCGCATCCTGTGAGGGTCGGCAGAGCCGCGCTCGCCGGGCTGCTCGGCGTCCTCGCGGGCTGCACGGCCGCGCCGGGGTCCATCGAGACCGTCGTGGGGACGGGCGAGGCGGGCCCGGGCGACGAGGACGTGCCCGCCGCGAACGCGCGCCTCTACCTGCCGATGGACGTGCGCTTCGCCCCGGACGGGGCGGCGTGGGTCGACGACTGGAACAACAACCGCCTCCGTCGCGTCGACCCCGACACGGGGCGGATCACCACGCGGATCGGCAGCGGGAGGACCGGCGACGGCCCCGACGGCCCCGTCCTGGAGACCGGCCTCAACCACTGCACGGACGTCGCCTTCGAGCCCGACGGCACGATCCTCCTCGCGGACTGGCACAACAGCCGGATCAAGCGGGTCGACCCCGCCGCGGGCACCATCGAGGCTCTGTGGGGCACCAGCGAGCGCGGCTTCTTCGGGGACGGAGACCCGGTGGAGGACGCGGTCTTCAGCCTCCCCGTCTCCATCGAGTTCGACTCGACCGGGCGTCTGGTGATCGCGGACCAGGGCAACAACCGCGTGCGTCGGGTGGAGGACGGGGTCATCACCACGATCGCGGGCACGGGCCTGGGGACAGCGGACCCCCCGGACGGCGAGGAGCCCCAGCGGTGCATCGGGGCGACCCCCATCGGCGTGCTCGACTGTTACGGAGGCGACGGCGGCCCCGCCACGGACGCGACGCTGAACAACACGCTGGGGCAGTCCGGCGTGCCCATGGGCCGGATCGCCCTGGACGCGGACGACCAGCTGTTCATCGCCGACACGAAGAACCACGTCGTGCGTCGGGTGGACGCCGAGACCGGGATCATCACCACGTTCGCGGGCACCGGCGGGGTCGTCGCCACCGGCCCCGACGGCGACGGCGGACCGGCCGTCGAGGGGGCCTTCCACGCACCCCACGACGTGGCGGTCGCCGAGGACGGCGCGGTGTACGTCGCCGACACGGACAACCACTGCGTGCGGCGAATCGACCCCGACGGCACGCTGGCGACGGCCGCGGGCGTGTGCGGCGAGCCGGGCTACGACGGCGACGGCGGACCGCCCGAGGAGGCGCTGCTGAACACGCCCTACGGCGTCACGGTCGGCCCCGACGGCAGCGTGTGGGTGGCCGACACCTACAACCACGTCGTGAGGCGCTTCGAGCCCTAGAGAGGTGAACCGCTTACCTCAGGTCGCCCCGGCGGATTGCGACTCCGTGGAGCGTCGTTGCTCCTCGGTCACGGGCCCCGGCCCGCTCCCTCGTCCCGCCTCGCCCACGAATCCACACTCTCACCGGGACTCCGCTTCGCTAAGCGGATCACCTCTCTAGTCGATCGCTTCGACGGCGCCGTCCCAGACCAGGACGCGCGACCCCTCGGTGTCCGCGATCCAGAGGTCGCCGTCCACGACGTGCAGCCCCCCCGGCCCCATCAACGGCATCTCCAACGGAGGCCGCGAACGCGACGGCGGCGCCTCGGCCTCGCCGGTGCCGACGACCGCGCGCAGGGCGCCGTCCCAGGCCGAGATCCGGGCCCCGCGCTGCTCGGAGACGAGGACGGTCCCGCCCGGCGTCACGGCGATCGCGTCCGGCCACTGGAGCGTCCCCGGCTCGATGAGGGTGGAGACGTCGCCTGTCGCGAGATCCAGCTGCTGGACGCGGTGGTTGCGGGAGTCGGCCACCAGGAGGCGGTCGTCGTCCGCCCAGATCCCGCGGGGGAGGCTGAGGTCGGTCATGACGGTCTCGATGACGCCCTCGGCGTCGATCCGTCGGACCGTCCCGAGCACCTGGTCGCACACGTAGACGTCGTCCCCCGCGAACGCGATCCCCGCCGGATACCAGAGCTGCGCGTCGAGGGCCGGCCCCCCGTCGCCCGAGTCGCCGAGCTCGCCCGTCCCCGCCACGACCTCGACCCGGCCGTCGGCGTCGACCCGGAGCAGCCGCCCCTCGTGCAGCGGCGCGACGTAGAGCAGCCCGTCCGGCCCGATCCCCACGTCGATGGGGTTCTCCAGCGGGCTCTCTGGCGCCGCCGTCCCCGGCTGCGAGTAGGCGTGGATGCCGCTGCCGACGCGGGTCTCGACCGTGCCGTCGGCCGTCAGGGCGCGCACGCGCAGGTTGTTGAAGTCCACGATCAGCATCGCCCCGTCGACCCCGGGGCGGACCGCCGTGGGGAGGTAGAGGTCGGTCTCCAAGGCGGGCAGCCCGTCGCCGTTGAAGCCCAGCTCGCCGGTGCCGGCGACCACGCAGACCTCGCCCTCGCCGCACTCCCCGTCGGGGACGCAGGCCGCGGTCGAGGCGCACAGCACGAGGAGCAGAACGGGGCGCACGCGCCTGTTGTACACGAGGGCTGCGTACACTTCGGGGGTGACGTCGGGCACGGCCAGGGAGGAACGGTCCGGGCGCGCGGTGGCGGTGGCGCTGTGCGCCGCGTTCGCGGGGTGGTTGCTCTTGTGGGCGGCGCTCGACCGACGCCCGCCGGACGACCACGACGACTTCTACACCCACCGCTCGATCCCCGCCGCCGTCGCCGCTCACGACGGGCCGATCACGGCCATGCCGGGGATCCTCCTCGACCACTTCCGGGACGGACTCCTCCACCCCCAGCTCGCCCAGACCTCCCTCGTCGCCACGCTCGGGACGTTCGGCGTCTCCCGATTCTGGCTCCGGGCAGCGAACGCGCCGTGGCTCTTCCTCCTGCTCTTCGGCACCTTCCTGCTGGCGCGCGAGCTCTCCGGCCCCCGCCTCGCCCTGCTCGCCGTCTTCATGGTGGGCAGCCTGCCGATCGTCCTGAACTACAGCCGCAAGTGGGACATCCAGTTCCACGCGGCGTGCCTCGTGCCGTTCGGGCTGTGGCTCGCCGTCCGCGCGCTGCGGGACGGGCGCCTGCGGTGGTGGCTGGCGTTCGGCCTGTGGCAGGGAACGCGGGTGTACAGCCACCCGATCCACGTCCCCGACATCGTCGTGACGGTGGGGCTCGTCGGCTGCGTGCAGGTGCTCCCGGCGGTGCGCCGGCGCGACCTCCGCGGGGCCCTCGCGCGGGCCCGCCCGTGGCTCGTCGCCACCCTCCTCATCGCGGCGATGGCCGTCTGGTACACGGGCGCGTTCGGCCAGATCCTCGGCGAGCCCGAGTACTCGCTGCGCAAGTACGTGAAGGCCCGGCACTCCTACACCGAGGGGGCCTGGATCCAGGAGGCGTCGGTGCTCGCCGTGCTGCGGCTCGGGGCGGACCTCATCCGCGAGGTGTTCTGGCTGCACCTGATGCCCGGCGCGGCGTTCCTCCTCCTGCCGGGGCTGCTGGCCATCCCCGGTCGGCTCCTGCGGCGGCCCGACGACGTCACGGCTTGGGGGTGTGAGTGGATGCTCGCGCTCGTCGTCCTCGCCCAGATCCCGCCGCTCGGGCTCGCGGCCAGCAACCGCGCCTACCTCAACGACTGGCTCTTCGTCTTCCCGACGACCGTGATCCTCGCGCTCATCGCGCTCCGCTCCCTGCGCGATCGCGTGGCCTCGGACCGCGCGCGACGCATCGCGACCGAGGCCTGGACGGCCGCGGCGATCGCCTGCGGCGCCTTCGTCATGGCCGCGCCCGTGGGCGCCTCCCTGCTGGGGCCGGACCCCATCGACGACCCCGAGCACTACGGCGGGCTGCCCATCGATCTGTTCACCCACTCGACCTCCGGCCGCCACCTCGTCACCCACCACATGGTGTCCCGGCGCAGGCTCGCCCACGTGGAGGCGGCCGAGCGCGCACGAGCCGGCCTCGGACCCGACGTGAGTCGCCTCGAGCTCGGTCTGCTCGACCTGACCTGGGACCCGGGCCGCTTCGGGGCGTCGGGGTGTCGGCTGGGCGATCCGGGACACCTCTCGGCGTGGCGATTCGACCGCCCGGACGAGGCGACCCCGGCCGGCGAGCCCGCGATCTCGCCGTGGCCCTTCGCCTTCGAGGGCTTCTCGGACATGCAGCTGGTCACCGGATCGTCGGACTTCCAAGCGGAGTCGATGCCGCGGCTGGTGCTGGTCCGGATCTGGCTCGACCGCTCCCGGCGGTGGGAGGACGAGCCCAACGAGTGCGCGCCTCGAGACCGGATCCCCGAAGGCTTCGTGAGGACCGCACGCGAGCTGGTGAAGGCGCGGCTCGGCGCCCACTCCGAGATCATCGCCATCCCTGACCCCACCGGAGCCATGGTGGGGCGGACCATCGAGTGGGTGCCGGACCCGACCTACCTGGGCATCACGCTGTGGATCGATCGCGGCGCGGGCGCCGCAGGCTCGGGCGTTCAGGGCGACGAAGACGTCTGACCGGCCCGCAGCAGCAGGACGAGCCTCGCCGTCGGCTGCGACTCCAGCCTCCCCGCCCCGAGGCGACTCCCGAGGCGCGCGACGAGGCCGCCGACGCCGAGGGTGTCCATGTCCAGGCCGGGCAGGTCGTGCAGGTGCACCTCGAGACGGTCGGGGCCCTGCCGTCGCACCTCCAGGGAGCCGTCCACGTCCTGCGCCCGATCGCCCACCCGCACCCGGATCCGTACGCCGCCCATCGCCCGAGAGCCGACCTCCCGGGGCATCGTGCCCACGGAGCCGCCCCTCAGGTCGACCGAGACGAGGCCCTCCTCCAGCCCCAGGTCGAGCGTCGAGACGTCGACGGCCAGGGTGCCGCGGGCCATGTCGAGGTTGCGCGCGTCCAGCTCGAGCGCCCCCGACAGCGTGAGGGGGATCCGATGGGCGACGCCGTCGCCGCTCACGAACTCCAAGGCGAAGCGCGTCCCGGCCGGGTCGACCGTCCACGTCCTCCGCGGCCCCACGGGGGACTCCTCGACCGTGCGGTAGAGCGGCTCGACCTCCTGGGGCGAGTCGAACCAACTCCCGAACCCGGAGGCGTCGCGCATGCTGAGCTGATCGTCGTCGGGGCGGGGCATGCCCCACGCCGTGAGGAGCGCGATCAGCAGCGCCAGGAGGCCGACGGTGCGGGGCGATCTCACGGGGCCTCCCCGGAGGCGACGAGCGACGTGAACAGGCGGTCGCCGCGCCGTCGCAGGGGCAGGGAGGCGAGGTGGTCGAGCGCGTCGGGGAAGTCCGCGACGCCTTCGAACCCCGGCGCGCGCAGGACGCAGCCGTCGAGGCCGAACGCGCGGCCGTGGTACCCGCACACCAGCTCCCGAGCCCGGGTCGGCGCGTCGACCACGAGCTTGCCGCGGTGGGTGCAGGCGTTGGACAGGAGCCGCAGCTCCCCCGCTCCGTCGCGGACGAGGATCACGGGCTCGCCGGACACCGTGAGGGGGGCGACGGACCCCGGTTGGGACCATCGAGCGTCGCGCGCGTCGCCCAGGTACACCCAGGCGGAGGAGAGCTCGGCGTCGGCACGGGAGTCGGGCACGCCGCCTATCATCGCGCAATGCACGGCTCCAGCTCACCCCGGCGCACCTTGGTTCTCGCCTGCGCCGCTCACGGGCTGGTCCACATGCTGGAGCTGGCGACCCCGGCGCTGCTGATCCTGATCGCGGACGAGTTCGCCGTCGGGGACCTGCGCATGGGGCAGGTCGTGACGCTCCTCGGGCTGCTGTTCGGGCTCGGCGCGCTGCCCGCCGGCCTCCTCGTCGATCGCTTCGGGAGCCGCACTCTGTTCGTGGTCACGATGTGGGGGGCGGCGGGGGCGGTGATCCTGATGGCGGCGGCGCCCACCCTGGCCTGGTTCGCGGGCGGGGCGATGCTCCTGGGGGCGTCGATCAGCCTCTACCACCCGGCGGGGACGTCGCTCCTCACCCACGCCACCGAGGCGACGGGGGCGGTCTACGCCCGGCACGGGATGGCGGGCAACGCGGGCATCGCGTCGGCGACCGCGATCGTCGGAACCCTCGGCGGCGTCTTCGGGTGGCGCGTGGCGATCGCGTCCCTGGCGCTGCCCGCGGTCGTCATCGGGGCGGCGGCCCTCACTCTGCGCACGCCGTCGCAGGCCGAGGTGCGGGCCGAGACGTCGCGCGGAGACACCCGCTCGCTGGTGCTCCTGCTCGTGGCGGCGGCCTGCATGGGGGTCGTCTACCGCGGGGCCACGACCTTCCTGCCCAAGGCCTTCGCGCTCGCCGCGGACGCCGACGGCGCGACGGGAGCGACCGTCGGCGGGGCGTTCACCACGGCGGCCCTGATCGCGGGGATCGCGGGCATGTACCTCGCCGGACGGGCCATCGACGCGGGCCGCTCGCGCCCCCGGATGTTCCTCGCCGCGGCAGCCCTCCAGGCGCCCTTCCTCTTCGCGATCGGCGGCCTGGACGTCGGCCCGGCCGCGCTGCTCCCGTTCGCCATGGGCCTCGCCTTCTTCCACTTCATGACGCAGCCCCTCGCCAACAACCTCGTGGCGGACTACACGCCCCCCCGCCTCCGCGGCATGGGCTACGGGCTCTACTTCCTGTGCATGTTCGGGGCGGGCTCGATCGGCTCGACGTACGCGGGTTGGGTCAGCGAGACGTGGGGATTCTCCCGCCTGTTCCCGGCCCTCGCGATCCTCCTCGTGCCCCCGACGATCGCGGCCCTCCTGATGCGGGAGGTCCGTTCAGGCGGCGAGGCGTAGCTGGACGGCGGCGGCTGCGTCGCCGACGAGGCCGAGGTCCGCGAGCTCGAAGCGCCCCGCGCCCACCGCCCCGGACACCGAGCCCCCGAACCGATCGTCGACGAGGCTGACGGCCACCGCGACGACCCAGGCCTGGGGCTTCGCCACGATCGCCAGCGCCGGCCGGTGGTGGTAACCCATGGCGCCCACCACCGAGTGAGGCAGCTCCCACTCCATCGCCAGCCCTGCGCCGACCTCCTCGTGGAGGGCGTCGGCGAGCGCGCGCCGGTGCGAGGGGTCGAGGTCCTCGAGGACGGGCATGCTCACCCGCAGGCGAGGCAGCAGGGAGTGGAACGCCGCCAGGCCGACGTCGTGCAGCAGCCCCGCGAGGAAGGCCGCCTCCGGGTCCGCCCCGACGGCCTCCGCGAGCACCCGGGCGGTGCGTGCCACGCGGCGGGAGCGGTCCCCGAGATCGTCGCTGAACCCGGGGGCTCCGGGGATCCGCAGGAGGCGGCCGACGGAGGCGAACCGAAGGAGCTCCTCGAGGCGGTCGTTCCCCACCTGCACGAGGGCGTCCTGCATCGAATCGATGGGCCGGCAGGTGGAGAACGCGGCGCGCGCGGTGCGCAGGACCTCGACGGCCAGCCCCGGGTCTTCGCGGACGATGCTCGCCAGCGTGCGGGCCGAGTCCTCGCCGCGAGCCACGGCCTCGAGCACCGCCACCGCCGTCGCGGGCAGCAGGGGCTGGCGGTAGCGGGAGTCCCGAAGCTCCTCCTGCAGCACGTCGGAGCAGCGCCCCACCAGCTCGAACAGGTCGGCGGGGACGCGCTGGGCGGCCCCCAGGGTGAGCGGCTTCCGGTCGGGCATGGGCCCGATCCCCAACGGCGGAACGGGGCGGATCTTGAGGGCTGGTGGGTCGTCAGCGTCGCCAAATCCCGCCGACATGCCGTATGTCGCCCCGATATGCCCTCGTGGGCGCCCAAATCCCGCCGACATGCCGTATGTCGCCCCGATATGCCCGGGCTCCTGCCCCGCGTGTTCTTCAGCAGCCTGCCTAGACCTAACGAAGCTTCGCCTCAAACCGCCGAGCGTGAACCGTAGGGGCGGTGTCGATC
>CAZUHI010000110.1:0-13516 GCA_964620495.1 uncultured Rickettsiales bacterium
TCGGTGGCGTCGTCGTCGTCGGTGGCGTCGTCGTCGTCGGTGGCGTCGTCGTCGTTCGCGGGGAGGAACCCGTCGTCGTCGTCCGGGCAGGCGACGAGGAGGATGGAAAGAAGCAGAACGAGGCGACGCATGCCCCCCAGTCTAGGCCGCCGACGCTGCTTGGCCGGCCTTCCGCGCGGCGAGGAAGAGCGCGCCGAGGCCGAGCACGGTGGCCGCGAGGGTCACGAGGCCGCCGATCCAGGGGATGGCGCCCAGGACCTGGAGAATGACGACGCCGACGGCCATGGCGCCCAGGGGCGTGGCCGGGTTCCCGCTCTGCTCGAGGACACGCCCGCCCACCGCGTACGCCGCGATGAACTGGGCGAGGAACAGGGACGGTACCCACACGGCGATGGCGACCAGGGACAGCGGGATCGGGATGATGAAGAGGGCCAGGAAGACGGCGAGCACGGGCACGCCGAGCAGCACCGCGAAGCCGACGCCGAGGGACGTGGCGCCGTCCTCCTCCAGGACCTCTGCGGGACGGGTGACGGCCCGGGGAAAGAGGAGGAGCAGCACGCCCGCGATGATCAGCGAGCCCAGCATCCACCAGATGGTGGACACCATCGCCACCACGAAGCCGTCGCCGCCGTCGTCGTCGTGCTCCACGACCTTCTTGGACCAGTCCACGTCGCCCGTGACCGTCGCCGACGGGTTGATGTCGGCCTTGTCGGGCGACTCGTAGTCCACGTTGCCGCCGATGGAGGCCTCGGGCCCGATGTGCAGGTCCGCGGCGTCGACCTTCAGGTCGCCGCCGACCGTTCCGGACACGTCGATGTCGGCGCCTCCGCCCAGCAGATCGCCGGACACGGTGCCCTCGAGCGACAGCTTCGCGCCCCCGAAGTAGAGGTTGCCGCCGACGGTCGTGTCGGCCGGGATGACGAGCGTCTCGCCCATGGCGTACACGTCGCCCGCGACGTCCGCGTCCACGGTGAGGGTCTCGCCGAACAGGATCGCGTCGCCGCCCACGGGGCCCTTGAGGGTCACGAGGCGCCCGGCGCCGACGAAGTTGTCGGTCACCTCGCCGTGCAGCGTCACGGTCTCGCCCGCGGCCACGGCGTCGGGGGCCTTGGCGGACAGGTCGACCGAGCGGCCGCCCGCGAAGACGGTGCGCTTGCTCGTCCCGCGCACGGTGACGTCTTCGTTGTCGGCGCCGGAGCGCTCCTGGGCGACGGGGGTCGGCTCGACCTCGACGGCGGGCGCGGGCTCGGGGGTCGCTTCGATCGCGGGCGTCGGGTCGACGTCCTGCGCGAACGCGACGGGGGAGAGGACGAGGGAGGCGGCGAGCGTGGCCGCGAGGGGTCGGATGAGGGACACGGGAGACTCCATCGCGCCGGGGATGTGACCGGCTGCGGAGGAAGCTACGGCCCCCTCCGCGCTTTGTTCGGGGGGTTCGTCCCAGCGGTCGCGGGGACCGCCCGAACGGTCGAGGGGTGCCCCATCGGTCGCCCCTACGACCTCGACGGCCGGCGGGCCAGGAGCGGCTTGAGCTCGCGCGCGCGGCGCCGGGAGATGTGCAGCGTGCCGTCGACGTCGCGCAGGGTGGCCTCGAAGGTGCCCGACGCGAGGGGCTTGAGCGACGTGACCTCCGACGGCCGCACGACGGCCGCGCGGGAGACCTGAACGAAGGCGTCCGGCAGCTGCGCCTGGAGCTCGCGCAGGGTGCCGCCCAGGCGGAAGCGCCCCGCCGGGGTCCACGCCCACGCGATGCGGTCCTCGACCACCACGGCGGCGATCGTGGCGATCTCCAGGGGGATCGAGCGGGTCCCTCGATGGGCCATCACCCTCCCCGCGCCGGCGGCGGGCGAACGGGAGGTCCCGATGCGGCTGCGCACGCGCTTCAGGGCCCGGGCGAGGCCGGCCCGCTCCACCGGCTTGAGCAGGTAGTCCAGCGCCTCCAGCTCGAAGGCGTCGAGGGCGAACTCGGCGTGGGCCGTCGTGAACACGACGAACGGCATCGACGCCTCGGGGAGCGTCTCGCGGAGGAGCCGCAGGGCGGTGGGCCCGTCCTCCTGGGGCATCTGCACGTCCAGGAACACGAGGGCGGGGCGAAGGGTCAGGACCTGCGCTCGCGCGGCGCCTCCCGTGGCGGCCTCCCCGACGATCTCCACGTCGGGGTGATCTGCGAGCAGGCGGGCGAGGCGGGACCTCCCGAGGGGCTCGTCGTCGACGATGAGGGCGCGGATCATCCTCGCGATCCTTCGCGGTCCTCGGCTCCTGGGCCGGGCCCACGGCGCACATTCCGCGAAAGATCGCGGGCCCGGGGCAGCCGCACCTCGATCGTCGCTTCGTCGTGCGTGGCCAGCGACGCGTTCTCGAAGCGTAGGGCGAGTCGACGGGCGACGTTCGCGAGGCCGCCCTCGTGGCCATCGCCGGGGCTCTTGGCGCGCTCCAGGACCTCCTTCGGGATGCCGGGGCCGTCGTCGTGCACCTCCAGCACCACCTCGTCCTGTGTCGCGCGGGCGCGCACCACGATCGTGCCGCCTTCGCTCCGCGGAGCCACGGCGTGCAGGACGGCGTTCTCCACCAGGGGTTGAAGGACCAGAGCCGGGATCCGCTCCTGCTCCACGTCCCCGACCATGTCGTACTCGACCGTCAAGCGGTCGCCCAGGCGCGCCTTCTCGATTCGAAGGTAACGCCGCACGGCGTCCAGCTCTTCGCCGAGGGTGACGTCCCCCTCGTCCCCCGAGCGCAGCGAGTAGCGCAGCAGGTGAGCGAGGTCGGTCACGAGGTCCTCGGCGGCGTCGGCGTCGGCGTGAATCAGCTCCGAGAGCGCGTTGAACGTGTTGAACAGGAAGTGGGGCCGGATCTGCGCCTGGAGCGCCCTCAGGCGCGCGTCGATGGCCGCCCGTCGCTCGGCCGCGAGCTCCTGCTCCCGAGAGGTGATGACGGCGGCCAGCCGACGATGCGTCTCCACCAGGGCGGCGACGCCCACCGAGATCAGCGCCAAGGACAAGGTCGCTGCGAGCAGCTCGTCCCGCCGCAGCAGGGCGTACAGCGGCCCCCGCACGGCGATCGTCGAGACGACGATGAGGAGGACCCCGATGCCCGCGACGGCGGCGCTCAAGGCCCGCCCCAGGAAGTCGGGCAGGTCCCGCCAGATCGGACCAAGCAGCAGCGCCGGCACCGCCCCGCCGACGGCCCCGTACGCCAGCACGCCGAGGCCGGGGACCGCCTTGTGCACCCACACGTGCAGGGGAAGCGCCAGCAGGGCCCCGCCGATGCCGCAGGCGGCGACGCGGGCTCTCACCCCAGCACTTCGCGGATCGCGCGGGCGACCTCCCGCTCCAGCTGCGGGTTGGTGCGCTGGAGGATCGGCGTGTTGGTGACGCGCGCCAGGGAGAAGCCGACGGGGGTCGCCAAGCCGCTCTCCGTGGGGCAGCCGCACCCGCTGCAGTCGAGGCACGCCGCCGGGAGATCGGCGCCGGGATCGTCCGCCATCGCGACGGCCTCGGGCGGGCCGCCGTAGCGCTTCAGGCCCATGGAGCGCAGCTTCACGGCCTCGTCCGGGGGGAGCTCCTTCACCCCGCCGAGGTCGCGGGCGGCCTTCATGATCTTGGCGCTGTGCTCGATGACCTCGAGCTTGCAGAACGCCTCCTCGACCGTCGCGCCCACGCAGACCGCGCCGTGCCGGTCCATCATCACGGCGTCGTGCGATCGGATGGCCTCGCCGACCTTGTCGCCGAGCGTCTTGGTGCCGGTGGTCTGGTACTCGAGCGTGGGCACTGCGCCGAGCGTCAGGACGACCTCCGGGAGTACGCAGCGCGCCATGGAGACGCCCGCGATCGTGAACGCGATGCAGAGCGGCGGGTGGGCGTGCACGACGGCCTCCACGTCCGGGCGCTCCCGGTAGCAGGCCAGGTGCATCGCCATCTCGGAGGTCGGCTCGCCCTTGCCGCGGACCTTGTTGCCCTTCATGTCGATGACGACGAGGTGGTCGTCGGTCAGCAGCCCCTTGTGGCAGCCCGCTCGGGTGCACACCACCAGGTCGTCGGAGAGGCGGGCGGAGAGGTTGCCGTCCAGCCCCACGAGCAGGTGACGCTCGTAGCAGAGGTGCGAGAAGCGGACGATCTGCTCGCGGAGGACGCGCTCGGGCAGCCGGGACATGGCGCCGAGCCTATCAGCGCTCTTCGTCCCTCTCGTCGATGAGGACCTGCAGGCTTCGACGCGTCTTGGTCGCGTACATGGCGAAGTCGGCGTTCGAGAGCACCTGCTCCGGGGACTCTCCCGTCTCCGCGACTACGACCCCGACGCTCGCGGCGAGGCGAAATGGATCCGACGGCAGGAACTGGATGGACGAGATCGCGTCCTGAAGCCGGGTCGAGACCACCCCGCGCTTGTCGGAGTCGATGTCTTCGAGGATCACGCAGAACTCGTCGCCGGAGAGGTGGTAGGGCGTCTCGCCGTCGCGGGTCACCTCGAGCAACCGCAGGGCGACGAGCTTGAGGGCGTCGTCGCCGACCGAGTGTCCGAAGCGGTCGTTGACCTCCTTGAAGTTGTCCAGGTCCAGGTAGGCGAGGCCCACGGGTCGAGCGCTCCGGGAGGCCCGGGCGAGGGCCGCTCCCAGCGCCTTGTCGAAGCTGCCGCGCCCGGGGAGGTCGGTCAGGGGATGCGCCGCGGCGCGCACGGTGATGGTCTCGGCCGCCGTGCGCCAGGTCGTCTCCACGGCCCACCCGATGATCCCGCCCGCCATGATGGCGCCCGCCAGGCCCCCGCTGCGGAGGAGGGTGACGACGGTCGTCTCTTCGATGCCCGCGAAGCCGGGGTTCCCGAGGTGCAGGCCCGTGAGGACGGCCACCACCACGACCGCCGCGGCCAGGATCCTGCCCACGGGGCTGCCGAAGCCTTCGAGGAAGAACCGGCCGCCGGCCAATCCGATCGTGAGGCCTCCCACGATGAAGCAGGCGGCGATCAGCTGGGCGTCGCCTCGCGTGGTGAGGAGAGGCAGGACACGGGATTCAAGGGAGCTGGGGCCGCGCCCTCGCGACACCGGGTCCGGCAACGCCGCCAACCTCGCTCCTCTCACCCCCGCCTCCAAAGAGTATCGAGGACTTGACAGCGACGCTCGCTGATTTAGATCCGCACCCTCGTTTCAAGGGGCCACGAGCCCAGGGGATATCCGATGACCGAATCGACGGCAGACGCCGCGCCCAAGAAGTCCAAGAAGACCACCCGCAAGTTCAAGGCGGACGTGAGCCGCGTCCTGCACCTGGTCGTCAACTCGCTCTACTCCAACCGAGAGATCTTCCTCCGCGAGCTGATCTCCAACGCGTCCGACGCGATCGACCGAATCAAGCACCGGTCCCTGACCGAGGAGGGCCTGGTGGGCGAGGACGAGGCGCTCGAGATCAAGGTCTGGGCCGACGAGGACGCGGGCCTGCTGCACATCGCCGACAACGGCTCCGGCATGACGCGCGACGAGCTGATCACCAACCTCGGGACCGTCGCCCACTCGGGCACGCTCCGGTTCCTCGAGGAGGTCGAGAAGAGCGGCGGCGACGCGCGGTTCATCGGCCAGTTCGGCGTCGGCTTCTACTCGGCGTTCCTGGTCGCGGACAAGGTCGAGGTCCTGACCAAGCCCGCGGGCGACGGCGAGGCCCTCCTCTGGACGTCCGACGCCCAGGAGTCCTTCACGATCGAGTCCTCCACCCGAGAGGGTCGCGGCACCACGATCACGCTGCACCTCGGCGAGGAGCACCGGCACTACGCGACGTACTGGGAGCTCTCCAACCTGATCCGTCGCTACAGCGACTACGTGGGCCACCCGATCCTCCTCGCGGGCAAGCCCGACTGGGGCGCCCCCACGCCGGACGACGAGGCCGAAGACGGCGTCATCGACGTCACCGACGACACGCCGAAGTTCGAGAAGGTGAATGAGGCGGGCGCCCTGTGGACGCGACCCGCGTCGGAGCTCGAGGACGACAACTACAAGGAGTTCTATCGCCACCTCACCCATGACTGGGAGGAGCCGGCGGCCTGGAACCACTTCAAGATCGAGGGCACGCAGCTCTTCAGCGGCATCCTCTTCCTGCCCAAGAAGCCCGCCCCGGACATGCTCCAGCGGGACGCGAAGCGGGGCGTGCGTCTGTTCGTGAAGCGCGTCTTCATCATGGACGAGGCCAAGGAGCTGGTCCCGGAGTGGCTGCGCTTCGTGCGCGGCGTCATCGACAGCGACGACCTCCCCCTCAACGTCTCCCGCGAGCTCGTGCAGGACTCGGCGACCGTCCGCAGCATCCGCAAGCAGGTCACGAAGAAGTCGCTCGACATGCTCAAGAAGCTCGCGAACGACGACGCCGACGCCTACAACGAGGCGTGGGTGCACTACGGCACGGTCCTCAAGGAGGGCATGCACATGGCCCCCGAGTTCAGCAAGCAGCTGAGCGGCCTGGTGCGTTGGCGGAGCACCGGCGTCGACGGGCTCACGTCCCTCGAGGACTACGTCGAGCGCATGCCCGAGGGGCAGGACGTCATCTACTTCGCGCTGGGCGAGTCCGAGTCGGCGCTGCGCAGCGGCCCTCACCTCGAGGCGCTCAAGAAGAAGGGCTTCGAAGTCCTCCTCATGACGGACCCGATCGACGAGTGGGCGGTCAACAGCCTGGCCGAGTACGACGAGAAGAAGCTCGTGTCGGCCATGAAGGCGGACCTCGACCTCGGCGAGACCGAGGAAGAGAAGAAGGAGGTCGAGGACAAGGCGGACGCCTTCAAGTCCCTCACGGAGCGCATCCAGGCGGTCCTGGAGGACAGCGTGAGCGAGGTGCGTCTCTCCGGTCGGCTGGTGGACTCCCCGGCCTGCCTGGTGGTCCCCGAAGGCGCCAACCACGCGTTCCTGGACCGCCTCCTGCGCGCCCACGACAAGACGATGGCGAAGACGAAGCGCATCCTCGAGATCAACCCGGCGCACGCGCTCATCAACAACATCCAGGGGCTGCACGACAAGGACGCCGAGTCCGCGCAGGTCACCGAGTGGATCGAGCTGCTGTACGACCAGGTGCTCCTCACCGAGGGCAGCCCGATCGAGGATCCGAACCGCCTCGCGCGCCGCATGACGGCCCTCTTGGAGCAGGCGAGCTCGGCGGCCCTGCAGGCGAACGCATAACGGCCTAAGCTCCGGGCATGAACGCGCTCGCTGCTCGCTATCTGTACGGTCTCGAGACTCCTCTGGAGCGGGACCTCGTCGAGGCCTACATCACCGCCTTGGTGCGGGTGGCGCAGGCCAACGGCATCGTGGAATCCGAGAGCCGAGTGCTCCAAGGCGCGGCCGACAGCCTCGGGGCGCCGCCGTTCCTGCTCTCCGGTCTGATGGGTCGGCGGGACGAGACGGACTTCCAGACGGCGCTCCTCAAGCTGCGCACGCGCCCCTCGATGATCGTGATGCTCTACCGCGACGCCATGCTCGTGGCCCACGCCGACGGCGAGGTCACGACCGAGGAGACGGACGTGCTCAGCGGCGTGGCGAAGCAGCTGGGGCTGAGCCCCGACCAGGTCGCCGAAGCCAACGCGGCGGTCGAGGAGCTCGAAGGCCTCCGCCGCCGCATGGCGTCCCTCTGATGCACGCCTCTCGCGGGGCGCTCGCCTCTCCCTGATCGAACACCTCCGAGCCGCCTGGGAGCGTCGCGACGCGATCGCCGCGTCGACCTCCGTTCTGCGTCGCTTCGACGGCCGGTACGAGGGCGCGCCGGGGTGGACCGTCGACCAGCTGGGGGACGTGGTCCTCGTGCGCCGGTTCGGCCGAGAACCGGTGGACGCCGAGGCCGTCGAGGGGTGGGTCGAGGCCGTCGCGGGGCTGCACGACGGGGGGATCGTCGTGCGCTGGAGTCGGGACGTCGCGGCGGTACGTGGGGACGTGCCCGAGGGCGAGTTCGAGGTCGACGAGGACGGGCTGCGCTTCGGGGTCGACGTGTTTCGGGGCGCCAACGTCGGCCTGTTCGCCGACGCCCGCCCCATGCGTCGGTGGGTCCGTGAACACGCGGCGGGGGCGCGGGTCCTCAACCTGTTCAGCTACACGTCGGCGTTCGGGGTGCACGCGGCGGCGGGGGGCGCGCGGTCCGTCACGAACGTCGACCTCGTGCCTTCCGCGCTCGAGCGCGGAGCCGCCAACTTCGCCCGGAACGGCCTGCCCACGGACTCGCGCACGCACGTCCGCTCGGACGCCTTCGAGTTCCTCAAGCGGGCGACGAAACGGGGCGAGCAGTGGGACGTGGTGGTGGTGGACCCACCCCCGGTGCCGACGGTCGGGCGCGGCCGCAAGCGCGGCGGACGGCGAGGGCGCTTCGACCCCCGCAAGGACTGGCCGGTGCTGGCGGGAGGGGCGGCCGCCTCGACGGCCCCGGGCGGTCGGCTGCTGTTGATGTCGGCGGCGCGCGGGGCCGACGGCTTCGAGCGCCTCGTCGAGGAGGCGCTGCCCGACGTCTCGTGGACATCGATCGCCCGCGGCGAGGACTTCCCGGGCCCGGCCGATCAGGGGCTGCGGGGCCTGTTCGTTGTAGCGTGACGGCGATGGCCCACGCGCACCAAGCCGACTTCACCTGGATCGACGGTCGCCTCGTACGCGACGCCGTGGTGACGGTGGGGGACGACGGTCGGATCGAGTCCGTCGGCATGGAGGTGGGAGACGAGCAGACGGTCGAGCGGCTGCGGGGTCGGATCCTGCTGCCGGGGTTCGTGAACGCCCACTCCCACGGCTTTCAGCGGCTCCTTCGCGGGCGCGTGGAGGCGCGGCCGGGGGGCACGGGGGGGGACTTCTGGGGTTGGCGCGACGCGATGTACCGGGCGGTGGATCGGCTCGACCCCGACGACTTCGAGCGGGCGACGCGGCTGGCGTTCGTGGAGATGGCGCTGGCGGGGTGGACCCACGTCGTCGAGTTCCACTACGTGCACCACCAGGCGGGCGGAGTGCCCTACGAGGACCCGCACGAGCTCTCGCGTCGGGTGCTCGCGGCGGCGGAGTACGCCGGGATCGGCATCACGCTCCTGCGCGTCGCCTACCAGCGGGGCGGCGCCGGGGTGCCTGCGGCGGGCGGGCAGCTTCGGTTCGTGGACTCGATCGACGACTACTGGTTGGCGCTCGAGGAGCTCGACGCCTTCCGCACGCCCGGGCCCCGGCCGGTCGGGATCGGCATCGCGGCCCACTCGGTGCGCGCGCTGGGGCGGGACTACCTCGACGGGCTCGCCGACCTCGCGCGGCGGGATCCGGGGGTCGTGCACGCGCACGTGTGCGAGCAGCCCCGGGAGATCGAGGAGTGCCTCGCGGAGCACGGCCTGCGCCCCGTCGAGCTGCTGCACGAGGTCGGTCTGCTCGGCCCGCGGTTCACCGCCGTACACGCGACGCACCTGGGCGGGAGCGAGCTCGCGCTCCTGGGTGAGTCGGGCTCGTCGGTCTGCGTGTGCCCCAGCACCGAGCGGAACCTCGGCGACGGGCTCCCGGACCTCACGGGCATGCTCGCGGCGGGCGTCCCGTTGGCGCTGGGCTCGGACTCCCAGGCCCGGATCGATCCGTTCGCGGAGGCGCGGGGGCTGGAGGACGGCGAGCGCCTGCGGACCGGGGGTCGCGTCGTGTTGGCGCCCCGGGGGTCGACGGCGGCGGCGGTGCTGGGCGCCGCGACGTCGGGAGGGGCCCTGGCGGCGGGGCTGGACGCGGGTCGGATCGAGGTCGGTGCGCGCGCCGATCTGGTGACGGTCCGGATCGAGGACCCGACGTTCACGGGCACGGGCGGGGACGCCGAAGCCGTCGCGGGGGCGCTGGTGCTCGGCGGGACCCCCGGGCTCGTCGAGGACGTGTGGGTCGGAGGCCGTCGGATCGTCGAAAGGGGCCGTCACCCCGGGCTCAGCAAGGCAGCCCGCAGCTTCGACGAGGTCGTCGGCCGCGTCTACGGCTGAGCCGGCGCTTCCCGGGCTTCTCAACCCAGGGCGGCGAGGGCGCGACGGAGGCCGGACTCGGGGGCCAGCTCCATCGACTCCACGAGCTCCCGCAGTTCTTCCAGCGACGCTCCGGCGCCGGGGTCTCCGACCTCCCGCTGGGCTCCGGCCCGGGCGATGAGGAACGCGGCGGAGATCATCGGGTCTTCGATCTCACGGACCGGGGCCGCGAGGTCCTCGGCGAGCTCGCAGGCGGCGGCAGGCCCCTGGTCGGCGGCGACGAGGCGGAGGCGCTCCACGCGCGCTTTCACGTGGAACCGCTGCTCGGGGAGGGGCTCCAGGGTCGCCGCGGCTTCGTCCAGGAGGGCGCCCGCGCCCGCGTGATCGCCTCGCAGGCGGCGGATCACGGCTCTCGCGACCGCGGCCTCGCCGATGTGCCGCGGGTTGCCGAGGCTCGCCGCCAGCTCGTCGGCGCGATCGAGCGCCTGCTCGGCCTCGTCGAGCTTGCCGAGGCCTGTCAACACCTGCGCGAGCTCCACCGTCTGCCCGGCCTCGTGGCGGGCGTTGCCGGTGGCGCGGGTCAGGTCCAGGGCCGCCCGGAACGTCGTCTCCGCCTCCTCGAGGCGGCCCTGGTCCTTGAGCACGTCGGCGATGTTGCCGAGGCAGAGCGCGTGCACGGCGCGCAGGCCGATCTCGCGGCCCAGGTCGTGGGCTTCGCGATACAGGGCTTCCGCGCGCCCGAGGCGACCGACCATGTGGTGATGGACGCCCAGGTTGATGAGGATCGAGGCCTCGTGGCGACGTGACTTGAGCTCCCGGGCGAGGCGCAGGGCCTCGTTCAGCGTGGCGAGCTGGAGCACGTTCATGCCCATCTCCTTGTAGGAGATCGCGAGGTTGCCGAGGGCCATCAGCGAGGTCATCGCGTCGCCCGCGCGCTTGAGCTTGCGGAGCGCCTCCTCGTTGTGCTCCCGGGACTCGGCGAAGCGCCCCTCGACGCCATCGCGCACGGCCAAGGAGCACAGCACGGAGCCTTCTCGACGGACGTCTCCCAGCTCGGCGAAGCGCTCGCGAGCGCGTCGGAGGTACTCCCCCTGCCCCATGTCCGGGCTGTTGTATCGGAGTCGCCCGAGCTCGGCCCACGCGACCGCCTCGAGGAGCGGCTGATCGCCCGAGGCGAGCTCCTCGGCCTGGAGCAGCGCCGCCTTGGCGTCGACGTGGTCGCCGATCAGGGAGAGGACCCGGCCCCGGGCGAGCATGCAGCGGATGCGGGACAGCCCGGTCGCGCCCGCGTCCAGGGGGCGCGTGACGAGCTCGACGGCCTTGCGGAGGGGACCCGTGTGACGCAGCAGCTCGGCGGCGGCGAGGGCGGTGGCGGCCGCCGAGTCGAGGAGGCCGTGATCGAGCGCGCGCTGGGAGGCGGCGGCGAGGTTCTCGAGCTCCTCGCCGAGCCGCTGGAGGCGGACACGCCCGTTCTTGCGGAACAGCGCCTCGAGCGCGTCGCGGGTGCCGAGCCGAGCGAAGTGGTCGATGTGACGCCAGGCCACGTCGACGGATCCCTCGGCGTCGAGCTTCTCGGCCGCGAACTCGCGGATCGACTCGTAGTGGAGGAAGCGCACGTCGCCGGAGTCGGCCGTGACGCTGCGCAGGAGGCTCTTGTCCTCGAGCGCCTGCACGACGTCCAGCACCCACGGAGCGCCGTCGTGGGCCCAGAGATCGAGGACCGCCTCGGCCGCCTCGACGGTGAACCCGCCCCGGAAGACGGACGCCTGGGCGAGCCCCGCCTGCTCCCACGGCTCCAGCAGGTTCCAGGACCAGTCGATGGTCGCGCGCAGGGTCGCTTGGCGGCCGGTGACGTCGGTGCGGCCGGTGGAGAGCAGATCGAAGCGTCGCGGCAGGCGCTGGAGGAGGCGTTCGATGCTGAGCACCCGGACGCGGGCGGCGGCGAGCTCGATGGCCAAGGGGATGCCGTCGAGGGCGCGCAGGAGCTGGGCGACGTGCGCGGAGTTGGCTTCGTCGAGGGCGAAGTCGGGGCGGCAGCGGCGGGCGCGGTCGACGAACAGCTGGACGGCGGGGAGAGAGGCGAGGTCCTCCTCGTCGCCCGTCCCGGGGCCGCGCAGAGGGCCGACGCGGACGACGTGCTCGGAGCCCAGCTGCAGCCGCTGCCGGGTGGTGACCACGAACCGGGCGTCGGGGCAGCGGCGGGCCCAGGCGCCGACGGTGGCCGGGGCCATCTTCTGGACCTGCTCGAAGTTGTCGAGGAGCAGGAGAAGGGGGGGACGTCCCTCGATCGCGGCCGCGATCTGGTCGGCCGGGTCGGCGCCGCGCAGGGGGATGTCGAGGGCGTGCGCGACGGTGACGCACACGCCGTCCAAGGTCCGCGCCTCGGTGAGGTCCGCGAACCAGACTCCGCCGGGGTAGTCGTCGCGCAGGCCGAGCCCGAGCTCCTGGGCGAGGCGCGTCTTGCCGGTGCCGCCGGGGCCGAGCAGGGAGACGACGCGACGGGGGGCGGTGAGGGCGTCGCGCAGCGCGGCGAGCTCGGCCGTCCGGCCCACGAAGGTGTCGGGGGTGACCCGAAGGTTGCCGGCGGGGGAGCCCCCGGGGGTGGGGGCCACGAGGGTGGTGACCACGCTGGCGTCCGCTCCCTCGGCGAGGGTCAGGGCGAGCAGCCGCGCGCGCACGTCGCGGGCCGAAGGCGGACGGGTGTCGGGGTCTTCGCGGAGGCAGTCGGCGAGGATGCTGCCCAGGCCCGGAGCCGCCGCGTCGAGGGCGCGCAGCTCCTCTTGGCGCTGCTCCACCTGCAGGAGGCCGAACATCACCTCGAAGACGGTGCGGCCGGTGAGGAACCGTCGGCCGGTGAGCAGCTCGAAGCCGATCATGCCGAGGGCGAACAGGTCCGAGCGGGCGTCGAGCTCCTGATTCCGGGCCTGCTCCGGCGACATGTAGGCGGGGGTGCCGCGCAGGGAGTCGGTCTGGGTGGCGATGAGGGCGTGGGAGCCCCGGGAGATGCCGAAGTCGGCGAGCTTCACGTGATCGTCGGGCGTGACGAGCACGTTGGCGGGCTTCAGATCGCGGTGCACGAGGCCGGCGGAGCTGCCGTCGACCTCGAGCTCGTGGATGGCGGCGAGGCCGAGGGCGATCTGGGCGAGGAGGTCCCGGGCGCGGCGGGGCGGCAGCGTCCCCTTGGCGGCCAGGATGCGGTCGAGCGAGCGGCCCGGCACGAGCTCCATGCTGAACCACGGCGAGCCGTCTTCCACGCCGAAGTCGTACAGATCGACGAGGTTGGGGTGACGCAGCAGGCCCCCGATCCGCGCCTCCTTCGCGAGCTGCCCGGCCATGGACTCGGGGTCGCGGTCCTTGTCCGCGCGCAGGACCTTGAGCGCAAGCTCCTTGCGGAAGCCGTCGGGTCCGTCGATCCGGGCGCGATGGACGCGGCCCATGCCACCCTCGCCCAAGACTTCCAGGAGCGTGAAACGCCCGAATCGACCCATCTCGCCCATCGGCCGGATGATACGGATGGTGGGCGAGGACGCCACAACTCGGGGAGATGGGGCGTCCGGCCGAGTTGTGGCGCGAAGCTGCGCCACAACTCGGGGAGACGGCGCATCCGGCCGAGTAGTGGCCC
>CAZUHI010000111.1:0-13430 GCA_964620495.1 uncultured Rickettsiales bacterium
GGGGACAACCGGCGAGATGGCTGCCGTCTCGCGGCCCGAGGCCGCGGGCGCCTAGCCGCCTGCTTCCTGCGGCTCCGGGGCCTGGAACGGCTCGGTCCCCGGCTCAGGCCACGGCTCCAGCTTCCGGCCCGCGGAGATCGCCCAGATCCCGAGGCCGACGAAGACGACCGAACCGATCTGCGCGGGCGTCAGCTCGAGTCCGAAGATCGTGTAGCGCGTGTCCACCGTGCGCATGAAGTCCTCCCAGAAGCGCATCCCTCCGTAGAGCAGCGGGACCAGCCCCATCAGGAGGCCCGGGCGGCGCGGCTTGCGGGAGAGCGTGAAGACGACGCCGAACACGATCGCCGCGTTGATCGCGTTCAGCAGCCCCAGGTCGAAGCGCGGCCCCGGGCCCTTGCCGAGCTGGATGATCCCGGGGTCCGTCGCGGGGAAGTCCACCGCCAGCCAGCCCAGGGTGCTCCGCACGAGCTCCGGGACCTGCTCGAGGGGCAGGCCGATGTGGTCGTGCACCACGAAGCAGCCCAGCCTGCCGACGACGTAGCCGCCGATGGTCCCGACCAGCAACACGTCCGTGAACCGGAGCAGGGACAACCCGCGTCGCCGGATGAAGATCCACATGAGCAGGGCGCACCCGAAGAACCCGCCGAAGGAGCTCTGCCCCTCCCACACCTTGAGGAACTTGATGGGCTCACCGAAGTAGTCGCCCGGGTGATAGAAGACGTCGCCCAGGTGCCCGAAGATGATGGTGCCGGTGACCAGCCACAGGACCGCGTCGTCGAAGTCCTGAGGGTCCATGCCGCGCTCGCGGGCCACCCGTCGGTTGATGGCGGCGCCGACGACGAACGCGATGGCGACCATCGCTCCGAACGGCTGGATCTTGATCGGACCCACGATCTCCAGGGCTTCCCAGCGGAAGTAGGGGATGAGGGCGAGGGCGGCGGCAGTCATCATGGCGCGAGAGTGTAGAGCACCGGGCGGGGGCCGGGGATTCCCCAAGCGAAACGCCCCCACCGGCGGACCGGCAGGGGCGTCGACTCAGCCGAGGCTGAAGATCAGTGGGCGTGGCCGTGATCGTCCGCGTCGGCCGGGGCCTCCGCGATCATGGCTTCCGTGGTCAGGAGCAGCCCCGCGACCGACGCGGCGTTCTGCAGCGCGGAGCGGGTGACCTTGGTCGGGTCGATGATGCCCTTGGCGAGGAGGTCGCCGTACTCACCGGTGGCCGCGTCGAGGCCGAACGGGCCCTCGCCGTTGCGCACGCGGTCGACCGCGATGGACGCGTCGATGCCGGCGTTGGCCGCGATGACCCGCAGCGGGGCCTCCACGGCGCGCTGGACGAGATCGGCGCCGAAGCGCTCGTCGCCCACCAGGCCGGTGACGTCGTCCACCTGCGCCTGGACGCGGAGCAGGGCGACGCCACCGCCGGGGACGATGCCCTCCTCGACGGCCGCGCGGGTCGCGTTGAGGGCGTCCTCGACGCGCGCCTTCTTCTCCTTCATCTCGGTCTCGGTGGCGGCACCCACGTAGATGACGGCCACGCCGCCGACCAACTTGGCGAGGCGCTCCTGGAGCTTCTCTCGGTCGTAGTCGGAGGACGTCTCGTCGATCTGCGCCTCGATCTGGCCCACGCGGGCCTGGATGTCGGCGGTGGCACCGGCGCCGTCGACGACGGTGGTGTTGTCCTTGCTGACCGTGATGCGACCGGCGGTCCCGAGGTCCTCGAGCTTCACCTGCTCGAGCTTGATCCCGAGGTCCTCCATGATCGCCTTGCCGCCCGTGAGGATCGAGATGTCCTCGAGCATGGCCTTGCGACGGTCCCCGAAGCCCGGCGCCTTCACCGCGCACACGTTGAGCGTCCCGCGGATCTTGTTGACGACCAGGGTCGCCAGCGCCTCGCCGTCGATGTCCTCGGCGATGAGCATGAGGGGCTTGCCGGTCTTGGCCACCTGCTCCAGGACGGGCAGGAGGTCCTTCATCTGGCTGATCTTCTTCTCGTGCACGAGGATGTAGGGATCCTCGAGCACGACCTCCATGCGGTCGCCGTCCGTCACGAAGTAGGGGCTCAGGTAGCCGCGGTCGAACTGCATGCCTTCGACGACCTCGAGGGACGTCTCCATGCCCTTCGCCTCTTCGACGGTGATGACGCCGGCCTTGCCGACCTTGTCCATCGCCTCGGCGATGATGTTGCCGATGGTCTCGTCGCCGTTGGCGGAGATGGTGCCCACCTGGGCGATCTCGGTGTGGTCCTTCGTCTCCTTCGAGAGATCCTGGAGCCCCGCGACGATGGACTTCACCGCGGCGTCGATGCCCCGCTTGAGGTCCATGGGGTTGACCCCCGCCGCGACCAGCTTGCTGCCCTCGGCGTAGATGGCCTGGGCGAGGACCGTGGCGGTGGTGGTGCCGTCACCGGCGACGTCCGACGTCTTGGAGGCGACCTCCTTGACCATCTGCGCGCCCATGTTCTCGAACTTGTCGTCGAGCTCGATCTCCTTGGCGACGGTGACGCCGTCCTTGGTGATCGTGGGGGAGCCCCAGCTCTTCTCGAGCACGACGTTGCGGCCGCGCGGGCCCATCGTGACCTTGACGGCGTTGGCGAGCGTATCGACGCCCGCCTTGATCTCGGCGCGAGCGGAGTCGCGGAAGTGGATTTCCTTGGCAGCCATGTTTGCTGTCTCCGAACTTTCTAGTTGTTCACGACCGCGAGGATCTCGTCCTCGCGAAGGATGACGTGGGTCTCGCCGTCGAGCTTGACCTCGTCCCCGGCGTACTTGCCGAACAGGACACGGTCGCCTTCGGCGACGGCGGGAGCGCGGCGCTCACCGGACTTGAGGAGCTTGCCCGCGCCCACGGCGACGACGATGGCCTCCAGGGGCTTCTCCTTCGCCGAGTCGGGGATGATGATGCCGCCGAGGGTCTTCTCTTCGGCCTCGGTCCGCTTGAGCAGGACGCGGTCGTTCAGGGGGGTGAACTTCATGGAAGTCGCTCCATCGAATATCGGGGTGATCAGGTCTCACGCGGGGGCGTCGAGGAACATCGACGAGACCAGCGGAGGCGGCACTCTAAGGTGCGCATGCACCCTGTCAAGCGCGACGAAACCGCTATTCTCCCGGCGGAGGATCCGCATGCGCTTCACCGTCGCCCAGTCGCTCGCCGTCGGCCTGTTCTGTGCCCTCGTGGTCACGCTCTCCGCCCGCGAAGCGGAGGCCCAGTGCAGCTTCCCGGGGCCCACGACCACGCTCACCGACGTCAACGGCTTCATCTGGGACGTCAACGCCAACGGCCAGATCCAGAACGGCACCAGCGACGCGTACGACGGGGGCCAAGCGCTCCGGATCGACGGCACGTACTTCCCGTCGGCGACGCGCACGACCGAGCTGTCGGGGCGGCAGCTCGTGCACGGCCCCTCGACGCTGTCCGGCCTGACCGTCACCCGCAAGGTGTGGGTGCCCACCACCGAGCCGTGGGCGCGGTTCCTCGAGATCATGGAGAACACGACGGCGGCGCCCATCACGGCCGCGGTCCGCGTCGAGACCAACCCCGGCTCGGACGGCAGCACGACGGTCACCGCGTCCTCCAGCGGCGACACCACCTTCACCATCGCGGACACGTGGGTGGCCACGGACGACTCCTCCAACGGCGGCGGGGACCCGAGCCTCAACCACAACTTCTGGCAGACGGGCACCACCGCTCCCACCAGCGTCGGGACGACCGTCTTCTCCTGCGCGGGCACCCAGGGGGTCTTCGCCGAGTGGTCGATCACGGTCCCCGCGGGCGGCACCGTCACGCTCATGCACTTCGCGGGGCAGAACCAGAACCGCGCGAACTCCGCCGCCAACGCCGCGGTCGTGGACGCGCTCCCGGCGTCCGCCGTCAACACGCTGACCCCCGCCGAGAGCGGCTCGATCGTCAACTGGAGCCTCGTCGACACCGACAACGACGGCGTGACGGACTCGATCGACAACTGCCCCTTGATCGCGAACGCGAACCAGGCCGACGGCGACGGCGACTCGATCGGCGACGTCTGCGACACCTGCCCCAACGACGCGACCAACGACGGCGACGGCGACGGCACCTGCGAGGACCTCGACAACTGCCCGGGCGTGGCGAACGCGAACCAAGCCGACGCCGACGGCGACCTCATCGGCGACGTGTGCGACCTGTGCTTCGGGGTGAACGCCGTGGGGGACTCGGACGGGGACGGCTTCTGCCAGGACACGGACAACTGCCCGCTGGTCGCGAACCCGTCGCAGACCGACACGGACGGCGACGGGGTGGGCGACACCTGCGACTTCTGCACGGGCGACGACACCACCGGCGACACGGACGGCGACGGCGTCTGCAACGACATCGACAACTGCACGATCGTCGCCAACGCGACCCAGGTGGACAGCGACGGCGACGGCAGCGGCGACGTGTGCGACCTCTGCACCGGAGACGACACGACCGGCGACGGCGACGCCGACGGGTTCTGCGACGGCACCGACAACTGCCCCACGGTCGCGAACGCGAACCAGGCCGACACGGACGGGGACGGCAGCGGCGACGTGTGCGACCTCTGCACCGGAGACGACACGTTCGGAGACCTCGACAACGACGGCCTGTGCGGCGACGTGGACAACTGCCCGACCGTCTCCAACGTCGGCCAGACGGACTCCGACGGCGACGGCAGCGGGGACCTCTGCGACCTGTGCACGGGCGACGACACCACCGGCGACACGGACGTCGACGGGGTCTGCGACGACGCGGACAACTGCGTGGGGACGGCCAACCCCAACCAGGTCGACACCGACGCGGACGGCGACGGAGACCTCTGCGACGTCTGCCCGGGCGACGCCACGAACGACGCCTCCGACGGGGACGGGGTGTGCGACGACGTGGACTCCTGCCTCGGCGCGACCAACCTGGGCACGGACGCGGACGGCGACGGGGTGGACGACGTGTGCGACGCCTGCACGGGCGACGACGCCTCGGGCAACAGCGACGGCGACACGCTCTGCGACGCCTCGGACAACTGCCCGACGACCGACAACGAGGACCAGGCGGACGCCGACGGCGACGGGTCCGGCGACGTGTGCGACGTCTGCACCGGCGACGACACCACCGGCGACACGGACGCCGACGGGGTGTGCGACGGCGTGGACAACTGCCCCGACGACGCCAACGCGGACCAGGCCGACACGGACACGGACGACCAGGGCGACGTGTGCGACCCGTGCCCGCTCGACGGCGATCCGGGCGACGCGGACGGCGACGGCGTGTGCGACACCGAGGACATCTGTGAGGGCGACGACGCGACCGGCGACGCGGACGGCGACGCGATCTGCGACGACCTGGACGTGTGCGTGGGCGACGACCTCACGGGCGACCTGGACGAGGACGGCTTCTGCGCCCTCGCCACGGACGGCACCGAGGAGGACTGCGACGACGACGACGACACCGTCTACCCGGGCGCCCCCGAGCTCTGCGACGGCCTCGACAACGCGTGCACGGGCACGACGCCGAACGAGGACGCCGACGAAGACGGCGACGGGTTCTCGATCTGCGACGACGACTGCGACGACACCGAGTCCACCGTCTTCCCGGGCGCGGACGAGCTGTGCGACGGCCTGGACAACGACTGCAACGGCACGGTCCCCGCGGACGAGGACGACGAGGACGGCGACGGGTTCGCCGTGTGCGACGACGACTGCAACGACCGCGCGGCCACGATCTTCCCCGGCGCCGACGAGCTCTGCGACGGGATCGACAACGACTGCGACGGCGCCCTGTCGGACGACGAGGACGACGAGGACGGCGACGGCGTGGCGATCTGCGACGGGGACTGCGACGACGAGAGCAGGGCCGTGGGCCCGGACCTCCCGGAGGTCTGCGACGACCAGCTCGACAACAACTGCGACGGCGTGGTGGACGAGGACTGCGGCTGTACGTGCGAGGCGAGCGTCGCCGGCCGGCCCGAGGTGGCCTGGGCCCTGGCGCTGCTCCCGCTCGCCATGATCCGTCGCCGTCGGCCCGCCCGGAGGTAGCCTCCCGGGCATGCGCCGCTCCCTCTTCGCGGCCGCAGTCGTCGCCTGCGCGGCGGCCGTGGCCGGCTGCCCGACGGAACCCGAGGTCATCACCGGGATCGCGAACCTGCCGGGCGGCAACCCGTTGGTGCCGCGCGCCGCGATGTACCCCTACCCGTCGGACTTCTACACGGTCCCGGCGGACACCCGGACGGGCCTGCGGGTGTCGATCCCCGACGGGGTCCCGCCCGAGGGGCTGCCCGCGAGCATGTGGGCCGACCACGACGGGTTCAGTCGGATCCCCGCCATCCTCGCCCGCTTCGACGCGGAGCTCGACGCGTCGACCCTCCCGTCGCCCGGGCTGCCCGACGACGCCTCGGTGCTGCTGCTCGAGCCCGCGGGCGACGGCTGGGCGCGGGTGCCGGTGCTCGTGGAGCTCGACCTCGGCGCCTTCTCTCCGCTGGACCAGGCCCTCATCGTCCGCCCCGAGCGCGCGCTGGCCGCGGCGACCCCCCACGTCGTGCTGATCCTCGACACGCTCCGGTCGGCCGACGGGGCCGCGATCCCGCCCTCCGACGCCTTCCGCGCCCTGCGCGACGGGATCGCCACGGACAGCGACGCCGTCGAGTCCATGCGCGGGCAGTTCGAGCACGTCAACGACGCGATCGCCGACCTCGGGATCGCGCCGGAGTCCGTCGTGCTGGGGTGGCGGTTCACGACCCGGTCGGAGGAGCAGGTGACCGCGCCGCTGCTGGCCATGCAGGGGGTGATGGAGGCCGCTCCGCTGGACGCCTGGAGCATCGACTCCGACGAAGAGGACGGGGCCCGTCGCGTGATCGAGGGGACGTTCACCGCCCCGAACTTCCTCGACGAGGACACCCGCATCCGAGTCGACGGAGAGACGCCGATCCAGGAAGGCACGCGCGAGGTCGCGTTCGTCCTGTCGATCCCCTCCTCGGTGGAGGGGCCGCGCCCCACCATCTGCTACGGCCACGGGTTCTTCTCCACCAAGGAGGAGATCCTGCGCGGCTCGCTCGCCGCCGGGCTGGAGCGGTGGGAGATGTCGGCGATCGCGATCGACTTCGTGGGCTTCTCGGAGCACGAGCTCGCCGAGACCGGCGTGGTGCTCGGCGGCAACCTCGACCGCAGCCCTACGATCATGGATCGGCAGGTGCAGAACGTGGCGACCTTCACGGCCCTCGCGCGCCTGGTCGAGGAGGAGCTGGCCCCCGAGATCGACGCGCTGGACGGCACCGTCCACTACATGGGCATCTCCAACGGCGGCACCCAGGGCGCGACGATCATGTCCACGTCGCCGCGCCTGCAGCGGGGCGTGCTCGTCGTCCCCGGCGGCGGCTGGACTCACATGCTCCAGCGCGCCGTGCAGTGGAACGAGTTCGCCGCGCCGATCGAGGAGATGTTCCCGAGGGCCCTCGACCTGCAGCTGACGATGGCGCTGCTGCAGCCGATCTTCGACCCCGCAGACTCCCTCAACTACGCGGGGCGGCTCCTCCGGGACCGCTTCCCGGGGGTCCCCGCCAAGGACGTGACCCTGCACGAGGCCGTGGGCGACGCCCAGGTGGCGAACCTGGTCACCCACTGGCTCGCCGCGACGATGGACGTGCCCCTGGTGGTCCCCTCGCCCCTCGACATTCCGGCGCTGCGCACCGTGGAGGCGCCGCCGGGGGCGTCGACGGCGACCTCGGGGCTCTTCGTATACGACGAGGATCTGCCCCCTCCGCCCGCGGGCAACGTCCCGCCCCCGGACGACAACGGCGCCCACGGCTCCATCCGCGACCTCGAGGCCTACAAGGCGCAGGTCGGGGCGTTCCTGGAGGACGGGACGGTGGAGCAGGTGTGCGACGGACCCTGCGATCCCGACTGAGCCCCTCGCAGGGCGTCGACTCGCTAGTCTCGCCGCCATGCGAATCGCCGTCCCCGCCCTCGCCCTCGCGCTCCTGCTCCCGGAGGCGGCGCTCGGCCAGACCGTCGTCGTGGAGCCGTACCTCCAGCACGCGACCGCGACGTCGATCAAGGTCCTCTGGGAGACGGACCTGGCGGGGGCGTCGTCGGTCGAGTACGGACCCACCGCGGCCCTCGGAGAGACCGTCGCGGCCACGTCGCAGGTGGGCAACGGCGACTCGCGGATCCACACGGCGGAGCTCGGCGGCCTGACGCCGGGCGCGCGGTACCACTACCGCGTGACCACCGGCAGCACCGCGGGCTCGACGCACGACTTCGTGCTGCCCGCCGACCCCGCCGACGAAGCCTCCTTCCGCATCGTCGCCATGTCCGACATGCAGCGGGACGGCGGCAACCCGGACGTCTTCCGGCAGGTCGTGGAGGACGGCGTCATCGCCTTCGTGGGGCAGGAGTTCTCGGCCGATCTGCCCGCCGAGGTCGCCTTCACGATGATCCCGGGGGACCTCGTGTCCACCGGGTCGAACTACGGCTCCTGGGCGGACACGTTCTTCACCCCGTCGCGGGCGCTCAACCGCCACGTGCCGCTGTATCCCGTGCTCGGCAACCACGAGGCCGACACCGACTTCTACTTCCGCTACTTCGACCTGCCCACCAACGGCACGGCGGGCTTCGAGGAGCACTGGTGGTGGCTCGACCACGGCAACCTGCGCGTGATCGGCCTCGACTCGAACCCCGGATACCGAACCCCCACCCAGCTGAGCTGGCTCGACGAGGTGCTGGCCGACGCGTGCATCGACCCGACGCTGGACTTCGTCTTCGTGCAGCTGCACCACCCCTTCAAGTCCGAGCTGTGGATCGCGGGCGAGCTCGACTACACGGGCGACGTCGTGAGCCGGCTCGAGGCCTTCTCCACCGACTGCGGCAAGCCGAGCATCCACTTCTTCGGCCACACCCACGGGTACTCGCGGGGCCAGTCGCGGGACCACGAGCACCTGTGGGTCGACGTCGCGACGGCGGGCGGGAACATCGACTACTGGGGCGAGTACGCGCAGGTCGACTACGACGAGTTCACGGTCAGCGAGGACGAGTACGGGTTCGTGGTGGTCGAGGTCGACGCGGGTCCGGACCCGCAGTTCCGCCTGCGTCGCGTCAGCCGCGGGGACGAGGCGACGGTGCGGGACAACGCAGTGACCGACGACCTGACCATCCGCGCGAACAACACGCCGCCCGCCACCCCGGAGGCCCTGTCGCCCTCGGACGCCCAGGGGATCAGCGAGCCCGAGGGCGTGCCATTCGTGGCGTCGCTGTTCGAGGACGCCGACGGCGACGGGCACGGGGCGTCGCAGTTCCAGGTGGCGACCGAGTGCACGTTCGCGTCGCCGATCGTCGACGAGTGGCTGCAGCACGAGAACCGCTACTTCGGCCAGGACACCCAGGCGGAGGACGACCTCACCGACACGTTCGTCGCGCGGCTGCCCTCCAACCGCGACCTGTGCTGGCGGGTGCGGTACCGGGACCGGGGCCTGCGCTGGAGCGCGTGGTCCGAGGGCGAGCCGTTCCTCACGGGCGCGTCCGCCCTGGGCGACAACCTGCTCGTGAACCCCGGGGCCGAGGACGGCACGACCGCCTGGGTACCGCGCCTGGGGGTCGTCGAGTCCCTGGCGGCGGGCGAGTGCGACGCGGGGGCCCCGTACAGCGGCGAGCGGTACTTCGCGGTGGGCGGCGTGTGCGCGGACGAAGCGGACGCGGGCGAGGCGTTCCAGGCCGTGGACGTCCAGGAGCACCGAGAGGCGATCGACGACGGGCGCCTGCGGGCCTACTACCGCGGCGCGTTCGCGAACTGGGGCGGCGACGACGTGCCCGCGGCGCACCTGGTCTTCCGGGACGCAGAGGGGTTCGAGGTGGGGCGATCGCTGCCGATCTCGTCGACCACCCCGGTGTGGACCGAGGAGTCCGGCTCGGAGGCCGTGCCCGCGACGACCGCCACCGTCGAGTACGTGATGACGGGCACGCGCAACGCCGGGACCGACAACGACTCGTACTTCGACGACCTCGTGTTGCAGCTGCAGGTCGCGGGGGATCCGGGGGACGACGACGACGCGGCGGACGACGACGACGCGGCGGACGACGACGACGCGACCGGGGACGACGACGACGCGTCCGGGGACGACGAAGGGTGCGCGGGCTGCGCCTCGTCCTCGGCGGCGGCGCCCGGGAGTTCGACGGCGCTGCTGCTGCTCAGCCTGTGTTTCGCATCCCGGCGGCGATCCCGTTGATCGTGACGATGAGCGCGTCTTCCAGGCGCGGGTCGGGCTCGGCGCGGAAGCGACGGAGCAGCTCGGCCTGGAGCACGTTGAGCGGGTCGACGTAGGGGTTGCGCAGGTCGATCGACCGCGCCAGCACCGGGTTGCCGTGGCGCAGGGGGCCGATCACCTGTTCGAGCAGCGCGTCGGTGCGGAGGCAGCGCGCGCGCAGGTCCTCGCCGAGGGCGCGGAGCCCGGGCGGACACAGGACGTCGTCGTAGAGGGCAGCGATGGGGGGCTCCGCCTTCGCCAACACCATGTTGATGAGCGACAGCGTCGCGTCGAGGAACGGCCACTCCTTCATCGCCTCGAGCGTCTCCTCGTCTTGCAAGCCGCGCGCGAGGCCCTCGCCCACGCCCAGCCACGACGGCAGCATCAGCCGCGTCTGCGTCCACGCGAAGATCCACGGGATCGCGCGCAGGGAGTCGACTCCGCCGCCGCTGCGACGTCGCGCGGGGCGTGACCCGATCTTCAGCCGCCCCAGCTCCTGCTCGGGGGTCACGGCGCGGAAGTAGGGCACGAAGTCCGGCTCGCCGCGCACGAGGTCGCGGTACCCCGCCTTGGCGGCGTCGGCCATCTGCGTCATGAGCGCGCGCCACGCCGGCTCCGGGCCGCGCGGAGGCCGCAGCTTCCCCTCGGTGACGGCGGTCAGGTAGAGGTCGAACGTGCGCTGCGCGATGCCGGGCAGCCCGAACTTCGCCTGGATCATCTCCCCCTGCTCGGTGACCCGCAGGCGACCGTCGGCCGACCCCGGCGGCTGGGAGAGGATGGCGCGGTGCATCGGCCCGCCGCCGCGCCCCACGCTGCCGCCGCGACCGTGGAACAACGTGAGCCGGATCCCGCGCGCCGAGGCGGCCGCGACCAGCCCCTCCTGGGCCTGGTACAGCGACCACGCGGCCGCGAGGCGACCCGCGTCCTTCGCCGAGTCCGAGTAGCCGATCATCACCTCCTGGCGGTCGCCGAAGGTGTCGCGCCAGACGGCGAGGTCGTACAGCCGATCCATGGCGGCGGCGGCCCCGGCGAGGTCGTCGTCCGTCTCGAACAGGGGCACGACGCGCAGGGGCGGAGCGACCCCGGCCTCCTTCTGCAGGAGCAGGACGGCGAGGGCGTCCGACGGGGTGGACGCCATGCTGATGACGTACGCGCCCAGGTCCGGTTGGCGCGCTACCTCGGCGAACGTGTCGAGGACCTCCCGCACGTCCTCGGAGACCTCGAGGTCGCGAGGGATCAGCGGACGCGGGTTGTGCAGCTCGGCGACGAGGAAGTTCTGCCGCCCCTCCTCGTCCCAGGCGGCGTACGAGCCGAGCCCCAGGGCGGTGGTGACGGCGGACAGGGCCTCTTCGTGGCGGGGCGCCTCCTGGCGGATGTCGAGGCGGGCGAGCACGAGCCCGAACGCCGCGAGGCGCCGCAGGATGTCGCTCAGGCGGCCGTCGGCGATCCGGTCGGCGCGCGTCGCCAGCAGGGAGCGTCGACAGAGCTCGAGCGGGGCGCGCAGCTCGTCGGCGCGCAGGTAGATCTCCTCCTCCTCGGGGGTATCCCCGGCCATGAGCGCCGCGAAGTGCTCGCGGGTCGCGTGGAGCCGGTCTCGGACCCCGCGGAGGAGCTCCCGATAGGGCTCGGCGACGTCCCCCACCACGGCCCGCAGCTCGTCCGAGCAGCGCTCCAGGGACAGCTCCGCGCGCAGGGCGTCCACCTCCCGCCAGTACAGGTCCGCGGCGATCCAGCGGGACATCGCGCACACGCGACGGGTGGTGTCGGCGGTGACGTTGGGGTTGCCGTCCCGGTCCCCGCCCATCCAGGACCCGAAGCGCACGGGCGCGACGTCCAGCGGGAGGCCCTCGCCGGTCGCGGTCGTGAGGGCCGCGTCGAGCGATCGCAGCCACCGCGGCATCGCGTCCCACAGGCACTGCTCGAAGACCATGAGCCCCCCGCGGGCCTCCTCCGAGGGCGACGGCTTGCGGCGGTGGACCTCGTCGGTCAGCCAGATCTCCGAGACGACCCTCCGCAGGCCCTCCTCGTCTCGGGCGTCCAGCAGCTTCGCGACGTCGTTCTGCTTCTGGAGGATGGTCCGACGGTTCACCTCGGTGGGGTGGGCCGTGAGGACGAGCTCGATCTCGGCGTCGAGCACCGTCTGCCGGAGGTCCGCGGGGGAGACGCCGTCGGCCATCAGCGCGGCGAAGGACTGCTCCGGCGAGCCTCGTTGGGCGGCCGCCCCGCGCTCCCGGTACTCGCGACGGCGACGGACGCGGTGGTGCTGCTCGGCGATGTTCGCGAGCCCCAGGAACTGGGCGAACGCCCGGGCGACGGGGACGGCGTCCTCCACGTCCAGCGAACGGAGGAGCTCCAACAGGTCGGTCGCGGCCTCGGGATCGCCTCCCCGGGCGGCCCGGCTGAGGCGACGGACGCGCTCCACGGTCCGGAAGAGGGCGTCGCCCTCGACTTCCTTGAGGGTGTCGCCGAGGATCGCGCCGAGGAGGCGGACGTCGGCGCGGAGACGGTCGTCGGCGCGATTCGAGCTCATCCGCCGCACCCTAACTCCGTCGCGGGTTCGTCGCTTGACACCGTACGAAGCGGTTTTAGGTTGAGCTTCGTCGCCGGATCCACGGACCCGACGGCCCTGCAAAAGACCCAGATTCCAGGCACTTGGCGCCGGTGTGCGACATCGGCGAGGGAGAACGAACATGGCGAAGATCATCGGCATCGACCTCGGGACCACCAACTCCGTCGTCTCCGTGATGGAGGGCAGCGAGCCCAAGGTCATCCTCAACGAAGAGGGTGGGCGCACGACCCCCTCCGTCGTCGGGTTCACGAAGGACGGCGAGCGCCTCGTCGGCCAGGCCGCGCGGCGTCAGGCGATCACCAACCCCGAGCGCACGATCTTCTCGGCGAAGCGGTTCATGGGCATGAACTACGCGGACGTGAAGAAGGAGGCGAAGCGCACCCCGTACAACCTCGTCAAGGGCGCGGGCGGCCGGGCCTCGATCGAGGTCGACGGCAAGAAGTACAGTCCCCCGGAGATCAGCGCGCAGATCCTCACGAAGCTGAAGCGCGCCGCCGAGGAGTACCTGGGCGAGACCGTCGAGCAGGCGGTCATCACCGTCCCCGCCTACTTCAACGACAGCCAGCGGCAGGCCACGAAGGACGCGGGCAAGATCGCGGGCCTCGAGGTCAAGCGCATCATCAACGAGCCCACCGCGGCCGCGCT
>CAZUHI010000112.1:0-12489 GCA_964620495.1 uncultured Rickettsiales bacterium
TCGCCGCCGAGCTCGATCTCTTCGCCGCCGAGCTCGATCTCTTCGCCTGCGACCTCGATCTCGGCCGCCTCGCCCACCACCTCCATGCCCTCGACGGACTGATCCGCGCCCACCACCTCGGAGAGGCCGGCCGCGAACTCGGAGATGTCGAAGCCCACGTCGATGGACCGGACCTCGTCGATGCTCTGGAGGAGGTTGTCCTTGGCCTCTTCGACCTGCTTGTCCACCTCTTCACGCGTGCGCTGCTGCTCGAGCTCCGCCTCGCGCTGGACCTCGTGGCCCTCGAAGTAGTCGGCGATCCGATCGTCCAGGCTCTCCTCGATCATCTCGAGGGAGTCGACCAGGTGCTTCTTGACGTACTCGAGCAGCCGATGCTCCTGGGCGGAGATCTGGCTGTCGACCTGTCGCTCGACCTGGTCGCGCAGAGGCTCGTCGGCCGTCGCGCCGATGCGGAGCAGGGCGCTGTTCACTGCCGTCTCCACCGCGGAGCCGACGATCTGCTCGATCTGGTCGCGGCTCAGGCCGCCTTCGACGACCTGGCTGGTGGGGGCGGCGCGCACGGGCGCGGCGCCGAAGCCGGTGTTCTCGAAGTTCGTGGCGAGCGCGCCGATCTTCGCCTTCTGGGCGAAAGACAGGAAGGGAGCGGCGTGCGCCTGAAGCTCCGTGACGGCGATCTGGGAGGCGGAGCCGATGGACGCGCAGGCCGCGACTACACGGGCCGAGTCGCCTCCCCCGGTCCGGGGCGCTTCGGCGGCCTTCGCGGCCTCTTCGGGAGCAGCAGCCTCGGCTGTCTTGGCGCCGCCCTTCTTGCGGCGGGCCATGGGCTACCCCCCGCCCTTCAGGTTCGCCATCTCCTCGTCGAGGCCCTTGATGCGGTCCAGGTACTCCTGACGCACCTTCTTCATGCGGTCGACGCCCTCTTCGAGCACGGTGATCCGGGCGGCGAGGCCCTCGTTCTCCTTCTCGACCCCGGCCTGCTCGCGCTCGAGGTTGGCGATCTTCGTCTCGTCGTCCTTCGCCGCCTTGCGCTTGTCGGCGATCTCCCAGTCGAGACGCTGGATCTCCTTCTCCTTGGCGTACTTGTCGTTCTGCCTGTCGTCCCGGTCCTTGGTGGCGGCCGCGACGCGGTCTTCCAGCTCCTTCAGCTCCTTGGTCAGGCCTTCGACCTGCTCGCCGAGGCGCCCGTGCTGGGACGTATGCCGCGAGATCTCGAGCTCGGTCGTCGCGATCTTCTGCGTCAACCGTTGCGTATCGCTGAGGGTCCGCGTGAGGAACTCGAGCTTCGCTTCGAGGATCGAGGAAAGCTCCTCGTTGATCTGGGTCAGACGCTCGTCGCTGCTCACCGAATCGTTCGCCATGCCTTGGAATCTCCTGGTAACCCGCAGAGGGAGCGTCAGTCTGGCACTCCGGCGCGGGGCCAGTCAAACCGGCCGGAGGTGCTTAGAATGCCGCGGATGCGACGGTCTTCGCTCCTCTGCCCGATCGTCGTGGCGACGCTCTTGCTTCCGGTCCCCGGGTTCTCGGCTTCCGCTGCTCCCGAGGAGCGCCCCGGGCAGGCCGTGGATACCCGCGATCTGCTGGAGAGCGGGGTTCTCGCGCTCGCCGCCGGGGATCTCGCGCGCGCGGAGCTCCTGCTGTCGACCGCCGCCGAAGCGGGGCGACTCTCCGGCCACCGAGGGCTCCTCTTCGGGGCGCTGACCCACCTCGCCGGGGTGCGCGTGGAGCAGGGCCGGTTCCAGGACGGCCTCGCCCTCATGACCGAGGCGATCCCCGTCGCCGACCTCCTGGGAGCCGACGGGTCGGGCGCGCCCGAGGAGCTCGGCGTGACCGTGCGTCTCCAGCTCCTCCGCCTTCTGCGAGCACACGGGTCGGCCGCCGACGCCGAGGCGATGGGCTGGGACGCCCTCGGGGTCGCGGTGAGCCTGGGGATGTTCGACTCCGCGGTCCCGGTGGTCCAGGAGCTGATCGAGGCCGCGGCGGCCCAAGGGGCGAAGGGTGACGAACTCGCCCTGCGCGCGGTGGAGATGGACGAGCTGCTCAGCGGCTTGCCCGGCTACGCGGAGGTCCATGGGGAGAGGTCGGGGGCCGCGGCGATCGCGGAGGTCATGGCGGCGTCGGGTCGGGGCCTCTCTCAGGAGCGCGCGCTCGAGGACGCCGAGGCGTACTTCGGCAGCGCCCTGAGGCTGCAGGCGGCCACCAACGACGTCGACGGGGCCCGCGCCACCTGCGGCGACATCACCTGGATCACGCTCCAGCTGGGCGACCGCGCGCGCGCCGACGGTCTGCTCTTCACCTGCGGCTCCGACGCCCACCACGCCGAGTCGGCCCTCCGCCGGGGGGCGGGTTCGGAGAGATACGCCGCCCTGGCGAGGGCCGCTGAGCCGGGGTACGAGCGGGCCGTCTACTTCAGTCGCGCCGGGCGCGCGGCCACGGCGGACGGCGAGTACGAGGAGGCGGCGGCGCTGCACACCTCGGCCGTCCGCGACTTCCTGGCGGTGCAGTCGCGCGCGGACGCGGGCGCCGAGCAGGTGGAGACCGGCGTCGCTCTCCTGCGGGCGGGCCGCCGGGCGGACGGCGAGCAGCGGCTCGACGAGGGGCTGAAGGCGGTCATGGAGCAGGGCCGCCCGCTCCATCCGGAAGCGCGGATCCGCGGACTCCTGGCTCGCTCGACGGTGCGGGCGTCCCGCGGGTCCTGGGAGGCCGCCCGCGCGGACGTCGTGGCCGCCGGGGAGGGGCTGTTCGAGCTTCGTCGGAACCACGACCTCGCGCGCACCGCCGCCGAGCTCGCCGCCCTTCGTCGCGCTTCGGGCGACGTGGAGGGCGCGCGCGAGGCCTACGGGAAGGCGGTCGACTTCGAGGCGGAGGCGGGTCTCCTGGACGAGGGTCGGTGGGGTCTCGAGGGCCTCGCCGCGATGCTCGCGGACGCCGGCGACGTCGAAGGCGCCCTCGAGGCTTGGGGTCGCTCCCTCGACCGCGCCGATCGATGGACGCGGGGCCGGGTGGTGCCGGACATCCTCCGCGGCGAGACCGACGGGCGACGGCTCGGAGACCCGCTCCCTCATCCGCTGTTCGCCCCCCTGGGCCTCGACGGCCCGCGTCGCGCGGTGGGCGTGCTCGTGTCCCTCGGCCGGGTCGAAGAGGCGTTCGTCATGAGCGAACGCATCCGCGCGATCGAGTGGCGCGCGGTCATCGAGCGGGACTCGGACCCGTCCGTCGGCGCGCCCGCGACGCCCGATGAGGAGGCCCTGCTGCGCATCCGCGAGCAGGTCGACGCGCTCCGCGATCAGGCCCGGGGGCTGGCCTTCGAGGCCCGAGACCGGGAGGCGGAGGAGCGCGACCTGCGGAACCACCTCGAGGTGTATCGAGTCCGCGAGGCCGAACTGCTGGAGGGGATGGAGCCCACGACGCGCCGGTCGCTGGGGCCCTCGGTCGTGGACCCGGACGCCGTCCGCGCGGCCCTCGGGGAGCGGGTCCTGCTGTCGGTCTTCCGCTCCGGCGACGACGTCGTCGCCTTCCTCATCCGAGACGGGGAGCTGACCGCGTCGACGCGCGCTGCGGGCGACCTCTCCGCGCTCGTCTCCGCCCTCTCCGCCCGCCGCCTGAAGCCCGTGGGTCGAAAGGCGGCGCGGGAGCTGACGAGCGTGATCTTCGGCGACGACGCCGAGGCGATCCGGGACCGACGGGTCGTGCTCGTGCTCGACGGGCCCCTCCGCAACGTGCCCCTCGACCGCCTCGCTCCGGCCCCGCGCACGCGGATCGAGGACTGGGTCGCGGGCCTCGCGATCGCGTCCGCAGCGTCGCTCGTCGGTCCCGACCGGCCCGTCGACCCGGTGCGCTTCGACGGCGGGAAGAGGTGGGCCGATCGGTCGCCGCTGGCCACCGAGACGGCGTTTCTGGTCCCCGCGGGGTCCCCGCCGCCTCGAGGAGACACGTACCTGCGCGCCTGGCTGCACTCCCGCGACGCCGCAGCGCAGGCCCCGTTCTCGCTCGCGCGCGTCGTGTTCGCCCCCATCCAGGGGGCCCTCGTCGTGACCCTCGAGCCCGGCGGGGTGGACGCGGTCGAGCTCGGCCCCGGGTCCGCGGCCGAAGGGCTGCCCGGCCCCCACCGCGCCGGCGACGGGTACGCGGCCTTGGGGGAGATGGCGGCGACGTGGGGTGGCGGGCTCCTGACCTACGCGCCGTCGGTGCTCGACTACGAGGCCGTCGAGGCCGTCTTCAACGGGGCGATGGAGGAGGGCGCGCCTCCGGACGTGGCCTGGACCGAGGTGATGCGGGCGGCTCGCCGGAGGGCGCGGGGAGCCCGGTTCGACCTGCGCTGGTACGCGGGGTCGACGTTCAGTCGGTGACGATCCCGCCCCGGGCTGCCTGCACCATCGCGACGACCTGCTCGACCACCGCGTCCGGCGCGACGTTCGAGGACAGGCTGCCCTTCCGGGTGCGCAGCTCGCAGAGGCCGTCGTTCTCGAAGGTGCGACCGAAGAGGATCGCGTACGGGAACCCGATCATCTCGAGGTCCTTCATCTTGGCGCCGGGGCTCATCTTGCGGTCGTCGAGGATGACGTCGATGCCCGCGGCCTTCAGCGCCTCGTAGCAGGCCTCGGCGGCGGCGATCGTCTCGGCGTTCTTCTTCGTGAGGAAGGCCACGGCGACCTCGAACGGCGCGATCGGCACCGGCCACACGATGCCCTTGTCGTCGGCGTACTGCTCCACCGCGGCGGCGGCGGTGCGCGACACGCCGATGCCGTAGCAGCCCATGACGAACGGCTTCGCGCGGCCGCTCTCGGACATGAAGGTCGCGCCCATCGGCTCCGAGTAGACGGACCCGAGCTTGAAGATGTGCCCCACCTCGATGCCGCGACGCAGCTCGAGCGGGTCGCCGTTCTTCGGCCCCGGCTCGCCTTCGCGGGCCAGCCGGAAGTCGGCGTAGGTCGGCTCCGGGAAGTCGCGACCGATGTTCACGTCGAGCGCGTGCTTGTCGGTCTGGTTGAGGCCGCAGAGCAGGTTGCACATGCCCCGCACGGTCTTGTCGGCGACGAGCTCGAAGCTCTTCGGCAGGTCGATCGGCCCCGCGAACCCCTGCTCTGCGCCCGTGTGGGTCCGGATCTCGTCGGCCGTCAGCATCTTCAGGTCGATGCCGCCGGCGTGGTTGTGCAGCTTGATCTCGTTGACCTCCTGGTCGCCCCGGATGAGGGCCGCCCAGAGGACCTCGTGATCGGCGTGCACCGCCTTGAAGAGGATGGTCTTGACCATGCGGTCGGTGGGCACGTCCCCGAAGAAGCCGGCGAGCTCCTCGCAGGTGCGGATGTTCGGCGTGTCCTCGATGCGGACCGCCCTCGCGTCCTCCTGCGCGGGCTTCGCGAAGCGGGAGATCGCCTTCTCGACGTTCGCGGCGTACCCGGAGCTGGACTCGAGCAGGATCGCGTCTTCTCCGGCGTCGGCCGCCAGCATGAACTCCATGGACCCGGACCCCCCGATGTCGCCCGCGTCCGCGTCCACGCCGAACGCTTCGAGGCCGCAGCGGTTGAAGATGCGGTGGTAGGCGACGCGCATGGCCTCGTAGCTGACGTCCAGCGCCTTGTCGTCCACGTCGAACGAGTAGGCGTCCTTCATCAGGAACTCCTTGCAGCGGAAGAGGCCGAAGCGCGGGCGGAGCTCGTCGCGGAACTTCGTGTGGATCTGGAACAGGTTGACCGGCAGCTGCTTGTAGGACGTGACCGACTGGGCCGCGTACGCCGTCATCACCTCTTCGGCCGTGGGCGCGAGGCCGTACTGGGTGCCCTTGCGATCCTTGACCGTGAGCATGGTCCCCGACGCCTGGTAGCGGTCCCACCGGCCGGACGAACGCCACAGCTCCTCGCTCTGCATGATCGGGAGCGTGACCTCCAGCGCGCCCGCGGACTCCAGCTCCTCGCGCACGATGTCGGCGACCTTGCGGATCACGCGCTGCATCAGCGGAGTGAAGGCGTAGAGGCCGGAGCTGACCTTGTAGATGAACCCGGCGCGGGTCATCAGGCGGTGGGAGATGATCTCCGCGTCCGCCGGGTCGTTGCGGTAGGTGACGATGTGGGCTCGGGTCGCGCGCATGGGGCGGCACCTTGCCGGATCCGGTCACCCCGCGCCGGCGTTCCGGGGGGGAACGGTGTCAGTCGTCGGGGTCGACGGCGGCGATGCGCCCGGTGGCTCGCCCCCGCGCGAGCGCCTCCGCCGGGATCTGCATGTTGGTCGTCGGCTCGGGGAGGATCTCCGGCTCGTGCAGCTCCAGCAGCCGCGTCCCGGGCCCGGCCTTGAGCCGCGTCGGCTCCGACAGCACAAGCAGCGACGGGGCGTTCACCCCGATCCACGCGCCGTGCTGGTTCACCTCGATGGTGCCGGTGGCCAGGAACATGGTCTCGTCCTCCACCTCGATCGACACGCCGACGTCCAGGTCCATGACCTTCGCTCCGTCGTACCAGGCCATGCGATCGGCGCGCGTCATGCCCGCGAAGCGGTCGAGCCGGCGGACGAACCCGTCGAAGAGGCGACGCCCGAAGAGTCCCCAGAGCGCGTCCCGGACGCTCGGCTCGTCCTCCATCAGGTGCTGTACGGCGGGGCCGTCGATGCGGAGGAGGCGGCTCGCGCACGCGGCCCGCGCGGTCGTCGGGTGGACCTGGCCGGGGAGCAGCGCGGCCTCGCCGAAGAGGTGGCCGGCGCTCAGCTGGTCGAGGACGACGTCGCCGCCCGCGCCGTCGTCGGTGAGGAGGTAGATCGCGCCCTCGAGCACGAGGTGCATCGCGTCCGCGCGGTCGTTCCTGAGGAAGAGCCGACGCCCCCCGGGCAGCGTCTCGAGCGTGGCGGCGGTGGCGATCTTCGGCAGGTTCGAGGGCTCGACGCGGGAGAGCTCCTTGCTCCGGCCGAGCAGGACGGCGAGGGCGGCGGGCTTCGGTCGAGGCTTCGGCAGGGGCAGGCGGCGCAGGTGGACGCTCAGCGCCGTGAGGCGACGGCGGAGTCGACCCCGCAGGAAGCGCCCGATCCCGATGAGGCCGCTGCGGACGTCGAACGGGACGAGGGTGAGCAGCCCGTGGCCCTCGACGTAGCCGGGGTTCGCCTCCACGAAGAAGCGCACGGTGGGCTTCTCGCAGCGTTGCCAGTAGTCCCGCTCGACCTCGGTGTCGCGGGTGATCCAGCCCACCTTCCGGACGAGCGGGCGCTCGGGGTCGACCACGCTCAGGCCGAAGGCGTCGCCGAGGTCGGTGAGCAGCTTCTGCAGCCGCGGCGGCGTCTCGTTCAGCCCGGGATGGATGCGCGCCGCGAACCGCGCGAAGGCGTGGTAGCTCGACGGGTGGACGAGCGAGCCCAGGTAGAAGATCGGGACGCGCGGGTGACGGATCTGGTGGCGGATCAAGGCCCGCGCGAGCATGCCCCCGAGGGGGGTGCGACCCCGCCAGGCGCGGACGGTCCCCGCCTCGGCCCGGAAGATGGCGCAGGGGCGCCCGTCCAGCTCCCGATCGAAGCGGTGCAGGGCCATGTACCCGACCGCCTTGCCCTCGGGGTCTCGATATACCTGCAGCCAGTTCCTGCTCGCGGGCGACTCGACGACGTACTTGCGGAAGGCCTCGCGGTCCACGCCGTCGAACACCTCCTGCTGAACGACGTGCAGCTCGTCCGTGAGTCGCGCCCGAACGTCCGGCGCGAGCGCGTCGGGATCGAGCACCGTGGCCTGGATCCGGCCAGCGGCGCTCACAGCTCGCGGCGCTCCTCGAGCGCGCGCCCGATCGTGCCCGCGTCGGTGTACTCGAGCTCGGCGCCCACGCTCACCCCGCGCGCGATCCGCGAGACCTTCACGCCGATGGGCTTGAGCAGACGGGCGAGGTAGAGGGCCGTCGCGTCCCCCTCCACCGTGGGGTTGGTGGCCAGGATCACCTCTTCGACGTCCATCAGGCGGTCGAGCAGCTCCCGCACGCGGAGGACGTCGGGGCCCACGCCGTCCAGGGGCGAGAGCGCGCCGCCGAGGATGTGGTAGCGGCCGCGATAGACGCCCGCGCGCTCGACGGCCTGCAGATCCTGAGAGCGCTCCACGACGCACACGAGGCTCGGCTCACGCTTCGGGTCCGCGCACGTGGCGCAGACCTCGGCGGAGGTGAAGTCGCCGCAGATCGTGCAGCGGCCGACGGTGGTCGCCGTGCCCTGGAGCGCCGCCGCGAGGTCTTCGGAGAGGCCGGGATCGCGCACCAGGAAGTAGGCGAGCCGCGTCGCCGTCTTGCCGCCGATGCCGGGGAGCCGGCTCAGGTGATGTACGAGGACCGCGATCGGGTCCGCGGGGGCGTCCTGCATGGGTCGGGCCTCGGCTCAGGAGCCGAAGGGGTTGCCGCCCATCTTGCCGAGCATGTCGCCGAGGGGACCGAGGTCCATGCCGCCCGCGACCTTGCCCATCTCCTTCTCCACGACGTCCTTGCTCCGGCGCAGCGCGTCGTTCACGGCGGCGGTGACGAGGTCCTCGAGCATCTCCACGTCCCGCTTGTCGACGGCCACGGGGTCGATGCGCACGGACTGGATGCGCCCGTCGCCCGCCGCCACGACCTTCACGAGGCCGCCGCCGGAGCTGCCCTCGACGGTGATCTCCTTGACCTTCTCCTGGGTCTCGGCGACCTGGGACTGGACGCTGCGGGCCTGCTCCATGACCTGCCCGAACATCTGGCCGAGGTTGCCGAGATCGAGCCCGCCGAGCGGGTTGTTGGGGTCGTCACTGGACATCGTGAATCTCCTCGATGCGGGGCGGCTTCACGCTGCGGATGGCGGCCCCCGGGAACACCTTCTCGACGGTGGCGACGGCCGCGTGGGCCCTCGCGCCTGCGTCCAGCGCGGCGGTCTGCTCGCGTCGGATCCGCTCCAACTCCTCCTGGAGCGTGCGGCCCCCGCGACCCTCGGGGTCGTGCTGCAGATCGAGGGTGACGGGCCCGTCGAAGGCCGCCTCGAGCGCCGCGGTGAGCCGCTCGTCCTCCAGGGCGCGACGGGCGTGCTTGAGCGTCAACTCCGACTGGAAGCCGAGCTGGACGGCGTCGCCCTCGTTGCCCAGGAAGCTCGCCACCGCGAAGGCCGCGCGCAGGGGGCCGGTGGAGCCGCCGGCGCCGATCCCGTGGACGAAGCGTCGCCAGGTGGGGGCGTCGCATCGGGCACCGCCCGGCGGGTCGGGGCGCAGGGGATCGGGCGTGTCCACCACCACCGCGGCCTCGACCACGGGGGCGGGCGGGGGAGGTGGGGCCGGCCGCGCGCGGCGGGTCTCCTCGACGATCGGGGGCGGCGTCTGCGGGGCAGCGGCGACGGGGGCGGGCTCCGGTGGCGGCGGGGATTCGGCCGCGGCGGGCGCGGGGGAGCTCCTGCGCTTGTAGCCGGTGAGGGTGCCCACGCTGGGCATCGACGCGGGCGTCACGGGCGGCGCCGGCGGCGGCTCGGGAGCGGCGCGGGGCGCGGGCCGCGGCTCGGGAGGGGGCGCGGGGATCGGCTCGCGTCGGGGAGCCTCGCGGGGCGGGGCGGCGGACCGGGGAGGGGGACCGGACGGACCCGGGCCGGCGGGGCCGCGACCGGACGTGGGGGCGCTGCCGCCCGAGGGCGCGAACCCGCCCGCGAGCAGCTTGCGCTCGAGCTGGATCAGGCGCCGGGCGATGGCCTCCACGGGCACGAAGGGACGCACCGACGCCATGCGGACGGCCGCCATCTCCAGCAGCAGGTGCGGCTGCTCGCTGCTCGCGATGGCGTCGACGGCCCCGGCGAGGATGTCGAACTGCTGCTGCAGCTGCTCGGGGGCCTTGCCGTCGGCGAGGCTGCGCAGGCGCGCGATCTCGTCCTCGGGGAGGTCCAGCAGCGAGCCCGCTTCGGGCACAAGCGCCACCACGGAGGTGTTGCGGACGGCCTCGAGCAGCTGCCCCGCGAACGTCCGGGTGTCGTATCCGAACTGCGTCACGCGCGCGAGCTGCTCGATCGCTCCGCGGGGGTCTCCGCCCACGGTCGCGCCGAGCACGTCGTACAGGACCGAGCGGTCGATGAAGCCGAGGATCTCGGCGACCTCGTCTTCGGAGACCGAGCCGCTCGTGAAGGACAGCACCTGGTCCAGCAGCGACTGCGCGTCCCGCATCGACCCGCCGCCCTCGCGGGCGATGGACATCAGCGAGCTCTCGGGGATCGCGACGCCTTCGACTTCGGAGACGTGCTTGAGGTGCTCGAAGATGGTCCGTACGGGGATCATCTTGAAGTCGAAGCGCTGGCACCGGCTGATGACGGTGTCGAGCAGCTTCTGGGGGTCGGTCGTGGCGAGGATGAAGAGGACGTGGTCCGGCGGCTCTTCGAGGGTCTTCAGCAGGGCGTTGAAGCCCTGCTTGGTGACCATGTGGACCTCATCGATGATGTAGATCTTGTACTTGCCCCGCTGCGGCGTGTAGCGGACGCGGTCGACCAGGTCGCGGATGTCGTCCACCGAGTTGTGGGACGCGGCGTCGATCTCGATGAGGTCCGGGAACGTGCCCGCGAGCATCTCGGTGCAGTGCGCGCACTCGTTGCACGGGTTCTCGGCGGGGCCCTTCTCGCAGTTGAGCGCGCGCGCGAGGACGCGGGCCGCGGAGGTCTTGCCGACGCCGCGGGCTCCGGTGAGGAGGAACGCGTGGTGTACGCGACCCAGCCGGATCGCGTTCTGCAACGTCCGGGTGACGTGGGTCTGCCCGGCGATCTCCTCGAAGACTCGAGGGCGCCACTTTCGTGCGATGGCCTGATGCGTCATGGGGCGCGGAGTCTAACGCTCGCGCGCGCGAAGCGCCCACGCCGTTTGTCGAGAGGGGTGCATCCGCGGGCAGGAGAGACAGCCGGACTACCCGACCGCCCCGGAGTCATGGCTACCGTTGCTCCCTTCCGGGCCTGGCGGAGTTCACCACTACCGGCCGGACGGGGCCCGGCTGTCACTCCTGCCCGCGAGGGCGCTGAGAAGATGGGATGGCGGTGAGCCAGGGATTCGAACCCCGGGTGACTCTCGCCACACTTGATTTCGAGTCAAGCGCCTTCGACCACTCGGCCAGCTCACCTCGACGCGCGCTGCGTCGTCGTTCCCATCGTCTCAAGGAGCCCGACGCGATCCGGAGATCTCGTCGAGGGCGGGGATTGTAGCGACGGATTCCCGCCGATCAAGGGGCGCCGTGCGGGTAGCGATCCGGGTGCCCCCGCGCGTAGCAATCCGGGGGCCGCCCGACGGGGACGAGGATCGCCCGAGTCTCGGGGGGGGGCGTGGTTCCCTGGGTCCTCAACCGCCTCGTCGCGGCCGGGGGAGGGACTCTCGACATCGACGAGCATCGAGACCGGCGGACGTCGGGGCGCAGAGGTGCGCCCCAATCCAAGCAGCCGTCGCGTCGGGAGAGAATCAGCATGGCCAAGATCCGAACCCTTTCCACCTCCTGGCTCACCGTCTTTGTCGACTCCACGAGCGAATTCTTCTTTCCGGCGACGGGCTGGATGCCCGCAGCGGGCGTGGAGGCCGCCCGGGGCTCGTTCGAGGTGATCTCTCTGACCGGCCTCCTGTCGGTGACTCTCGGCTACCAGGTCGCCGATGTCATCGACGACCCGGGTACCGTCTCGCCCCTGGACTCCGCCGGCCTCGCGGCGCGGACCACCGACGGCGTCACCTTCGGCACCGACTTCGACAGCGGCATCGGCGCCGACACGAAGGGCAAGCAGCTGATTCGGTGGGGCGTCGTGGCAAAGAACACCAGCGGAACGAACCCGAGCACGGGTCGCGTCAGCGGCAAGTTCGACATTCAGGTGTGCGGTTGATGTACTTCCAGGAATGGCGCCCAGCACCCCCTGGCGTCTCCTTGGGCGCCGGCCCGACCGACGACCAGGAGTGCAAGACATGCGACCCTGCGACTCCGTTTCGGGGGAATCCGAACAGCTTGGGAGCCCAGTCCGCCTTCGGTGGGATTCAGGGGCTCGACGGGCTCGGGCGCGGCACAGGTGGCGAGGGCTTCGCAGGAGTCGATGCCAAGGGCGAGAGGCCTCAGTCGGGCTTCGGGATCCATCCTCAGGGAACGGGTTCGTCGTTCGACCCTGGGAGGTCCCCCACGGGACTCGGAAACCTGGGAGTGCCGAGCGACCCGACAGACCCGCTGGGCTGGAGTGGACAAGGACTGGTGGACCTGTGGAACGCCGCAAACCCCGGCGGTGAACTCGACCCGCCGGGAGGCGAGCCGGGGTGGCCCAACATCCCCGATTATACCGGCGTCGTGACGGTTCATGATGGCGACGCGATCACACAGTTCAAGCGTTGCCGGATGATGCGAAACTACCTTCGGAAGAGGGCGTACGACAACCACATCGAGTGTGTCATCGCGGCGCAAGAGACCGGCAACTATGGCAACGTTTTGCGGTGTGCGGTGTGGCTCCAACGCGAACTCGACGACATCGAGTCCATATATGACGAGTGCAAGTCCGGGATCGAGGGCCTCCGCACCACCCGTATCGCGATGGCTATCTAGT
>CAZUHI010000113.1:0-11915 GCA_964620495.1 uncultured Rickettsiales bacterium
CCGCCGCGTCGTCGTCGTCCACCGCGTCGTCGTCGTCCACCGCGTCGTCGTCGTCGAGGGCCGCGTCGTCGTCGTCGCTGCCCCGGACCGTCGGGGACGGATCACCGAGCGGCCACGGCGGCAGGCAGCCGGCGGCCAGGAGCAGCAGCAGGAGGGGGAGGCGGCGCACTACCACTTCGCCACCACGCCGAAGCTCGCGCCGGACCGGGGATCGAACGACACGGCGGCGGCCACCGGGACGGGTCTGGAGGGCCCCAAGGCGAGGATGGCGCCCGCGATCTCGAGGGTGAGGCCGGTGATCAAGAGGGGCGCCCCGATGGCCGCCCAGGTGCCGGACCGCACGCCGCTCTTGGCGTACTCCGCGTCCGTGCCCACGAAGACCGCGCCGAGGATGGCCGGGGTCGCGCCGCCCGCCACCATCGCGAGGCCCGCGCCGCGACGGACCCGCAGCGGCCCCTCGGACGTCCACTCGGCGGACCGCTGGGCGCGGAGCCGGCGCCGCTGCCGCTCCTCCTCGCGGCGGGCGCGACGCTCGTCGATCTTGTTGTCGATGCGGAGCAGCGCGTCGTGACCCCGGGAGCGGTGGCTGTCGAGCAGGGGGAGGGTGAGGAAGGTCTCGACGGCGGCTCGCGCGTCGTCCAGTCGCCCCTGCATCTCCAGCGCGCGGGCGAGCACGAGGCGGGCCTCGGCGGTGACGATGCCGCCTTCGAGCGACAGCGCCTCTTCGGCCTTGGCCTGCGCGATCTCCCAGTCCTCGTTCATGAGCGCGCACCGCCACGGCCTGCAGCCGGGCCGCCTCCTCGAGGTTCTGGTCGAGGGCGTCGAGGTCGATGTCGTCGTCTTGGGCGAACGCGGGCGGGAGGCCGACGATCAGAACGAGGACGACGAGGAGGGGCGAGAGGAAGCGCACGCGAGCCCGTGGTTGGAAGCGGGGGTCAATACGTAGGGGGTCGAACCACCTTGGGTTTGCGCGCCGAGCGCCACCCCGCGTAGCAGGTCCCTCCATCGTCGCAGCACCGCAGGAAGTACCGGACGCCGCGAGCATAGGGCTCTGTATAGGGCAATGCCACAGCCTTCGCGAACTTGCCCCCGCCCTCGCCTGTGAGCACGTGACGCTCGTAGTTTCCGGCCTGCGCGGGGGCCAGGTGGAGCTCCGGTGTGCACGCCTCCTTGTCGCCCTCCAGCCGGGCCGTGAAGCGGACCACCGACCCGGGGATGGCGACCTTCGGCGGCTTGTGCCGAATCTTCACGTCGACGCTCTCTCGCGGGGTGGCGCGGCCGGCCGGCGTGGCCTCGGCGACCGGCTCGGGCGTCGGCTTCGCCTCGGGCCGCGGCTTCACCTTCATGCGCGCGCGCGGCTTCTCCCGGCGAGGCGTCGGGGTCGCTTGCGGGGTGGCCTCCTCGGGCGTCGCCACCTCCGGGAGGGGCTCGGCGAGGGACCCGGCGGCGGGCTCGGCGTCCCACTCGCCGGCCGCCGCGACGGTCTGGGTGATCTCCTGCTCGGGCCCGCTGCGAGTGGCCGCGAACAGGACCGCCAGCACCATCACCAGCCCGACCGTCATGAGGACCACCCCCATGGCGGCGTTGCTCTTTCGCTGGGCCGGGATGATCCGCGTATCCCGCGCCGCCGCCGGGGGCTCCAGCTCGCCCGTGGCCGTGTGCAGCTCGATGTCGTCGTGGGTCTCGGCCTCTTCGGGCTCCTCGGGGGCCGAGGGGGGCTCCACCGCGGACGGAGCCGGGGCGGGCTTCGGGCTCCGATGGGCGCGGGTGGCCTCGGGGGTGAAGGTCCCGTCCGGGCCGCCGCGGGCGACGCGACGCTCCCGCACCAAGGCCCGGAGGAAGCCGCGGCCTCGGTTGAACCGCCAGTTCCCGGGGAGGTCGTCGATGGCGGCGGCCAGCCCGCGGGCGGTCAGCCGGTCCCCGGGCTCCTCGGCGAGCATCTTGCCGAGCAGCTCGACGATCGGCTCGGCCAGCTCGTCGCGGAGCCCGTGACGGTCGGGGCTGCGTACCGCCGCCGCGAGCACGGGCAGGCGGTCGTCGGTGGACGTCTCCGTGACCATGCGCAGCACGCCGGTGAGGTCCGCGAGGCCCCCCGGAGGCAGGGGAGTGAACAGCTCGCCGGCGAGCAGCTCGAAGGCGATGAGGCCCAGGCAGTACACGTCCGACCGTCCGTCCAGCGCCATGCCGCGGACCTGCTCCGGAGACATGTAGAGGACCGTCCCCTTGGTCATGCCCGTGGCCGTCGCGGTGACGAGCCGCTCGGTCGCCCAGGCGATGCCGAAGTCCAGGATCTTGAGGCGGCCGTCGCCCGTCACCATGAGGTTCGCGGGCTTGAGATCCCGGTGCACCAGGCCGAGCGCGCCCCCGTCGCCCGAGAGGTCGTGGGCGTACGCGAGGGCGTCCGCCGCCTCCGAGAGCATGGCGAACACCGTCTCCACCGGCATCGTCGCCTTCTCGGTGGAGAGGTGGTCGATGATCCGGCGCACCGACTCTCCGCGCACCAGCTCCATGACCATCATGTAGGTGTCGCCCAGCACCTCGTGGTCGCCGTGCACGAACTGGCGCACCTGCACGATGTTCGGGTGGGAGATGCGGCTCAGGAGCTGCGCTTCGTCGGCCAGGGAGCGTACGAGCTCGGGGCGCTCGCGGGCGCGGCTCGGATCCAGCACCTTCACGGCGACATGCTGCGAGTACCCCATCGAGCCCAGGATCTCGGCGCGATAGACGGTCCCGAACGAGCCTCCGCCGATCAGCTCGATGAGCCGGTAGTCGCCGATGACGATGGGGAGCCGCACGGCGGGATCTTAGACCGCGAGGAGCAGGCCCCGGGGGCGCCCCCGGCTAATAGGGGTAGTCGTCGACGTTGCGGTCCATCCACCGGAGTCGGTCGTCGATCCAGTCGCGCACGCGCGCGTCCGACGCGTCCCAGGTGTAGGTCGGGCATCGGGACGGGAAGGACAGGACCCAGTCGTCCGCGCCGATCATGTCCTGCTCGGGCCAGCGCTCGAAGTTCTCGTGGATCGTCTCGCCGAACAGGTCTCGGATCGCGTTCAGGCGGGCCTCGATCGACTCGTCCGACATCACCCCCTCGCGCAGCTCGATCCAGCGGTCCTCGATGGCCTGTCGGAAGGCGAGGTCGTCGCGGAAGCCGCCCACGAGCACCGGCGCGTTCGCGGTGTAGATGTCGAAGCTGCTGCTCCCCCCGCAGCCGAGCCCGAACGACAGGTCCATGTCCCAGGGGACGAACTTCAGCTTCCCGAAGTCGTCCCGGTAGAGGTGGATGCTGAGGTTGTACATGTCGCCGTTGCGGGCGAACTGCTGGAGGAGCACCCAGTCCACGGCGCTGTCGAGGTCGAGGATGTCCCACAGCCCGCTGTTCGACGCGGCGGCCGTCTCCCAGGCCTGGAGCACGCCGAAGATCTCGGCACGCCCGGCCTCGGTCAGGTCGCCGGGCTTCGGCCACACGAGCTGGAAGCCGCCGCGCACGAAGTCCGTGGCATAGAAGGGCCGCGTGTCGTCGCTCTTGATGATGAAGCTGCCGCCGGCGCCCCCGTCGTCCACCAGGTTCAGGCGGTCGTCGTCGCGCTTGATCTTCTCAGTGAGCTGATAGAGCCCGCGCCAGTCGCCGTTGAGGGTGACGTCGCAGAAGTGGCTCTCCGGGGCGTAGTTCACGCCCGGCCGGAACTCGGTGAACAGGTCGTACAGGAACGGGTTCCGGTACTGCGTGAGGTCGACGTACGCGCCCCCCAGCACCCAGTCCGCGTCGCCGCCCATGCCGAAGAAGCCCTGGGAGATCGTCGGCGGCTTCGTGGTGAGGGCGACCTCGAGCACCGCGTCGGCCGACTCGTCGACGATCTGGTGCAGCTCCACCGCGAGCACGTTCCGGCCCGCCTCGAGGACGTTCGCGATCACCACCTCGTCCCACACGATCTCGTCCTGGTAGTGGTGCACGACCGAGGCGAAGGTGCCGGGCTCGAGGTCGCCGTCGGGCAAGTTCAGGCGGGCGATCTCCACCCCGTTGAGCCAGAAGACGGCGCCGTCGTCGAACCGGGCGTGCAGGCGCAGCTCGTCGAGCGTCGTGGGGTCCGTCACCTCGAACTCGTGCCGGTAGCGGCTGGAGACGCCGGACCGCTGGATGTTGGTGCGGAGGCCCAGATCGGCCTCGTTCTCCCAGCCGAACGGCGCCGTGCCCAGGGCCCAGCTCGAGTCGTCGAAGGCCGGGTCCGTCCACTCCGTGCCCGCGGGGGCGGGCCCGTCGAAGTAGCGCCACTCGGAGAAGGGGGGCACCAGCAGCAGGCTCTCGCGCTCCCAGAACTCGAGGGCGTAGTTGGACTTCTCCCAGTTCAGCGACGACCGTCCCCGACGCTCCAGGCCCGCGAAGCCGTTGTACCGCTCGTCGCCGTCGTCGTCCGTCACCACCACGACGCAGTTCTTCTTCGGGGAGTCCCAGATGACGGCGTCGGTGCACGACAGGTCGATGCTGCACAGGCCTTCGAGGGCGGCGCTGTCGTCGTCGTCCGCCGCGTCGTCGTCATCGAGGGCGTCGTCGTCGTCCACCGCGTCGTCGTCGTCGAGCAGCACCGGGATCGGGTCCTCCCCGCCCAGCAGCACACCCGTCGACGCCGTCGTGCAGCCGAGGAGCACGCAGGGGAGGAGGCCGAGGACGCGCATGGACCCGTTCATACCCCGTCCGATCCTCAATCGACCGAGATGATTCGTGTCTCGCTGAGGATGGCCGCAGCGAACGGTTCGTCGGGGGTGACGCGCATGCGCCAGTGGGTGTCGCCGAAGCGATCGAGGCGCAGGGTGACCGAGTAGTGGCCCTCCTTCTCGCGCTTCATGGACGCTTCCAGCCAGGACGCCCCCGGCGGGTTGAAGACGAGGGTGACGTTCGTGTCGGGCTGGGAGCCCCGGATCAGCAACTCGAAGCGGATGCGGTAGTCCTGGGCCCAGCGGTCGATCACGACGGCGCGGGCGTCCACCAGGGAGAGCTTGCCGGGCTCCCCGCGCAGGTCGCGCTCGGCCCAGTCGTCCTCCTGGGGGTATTCGAGGTCCTCGTCGGTGTCCTCGAAGAGGTGGTCGTCGTCGCGGTCGTCGTCGTCGCGGTCGTCGTCGGGGGCAGGGCTCGGGTCCGCGGGCGTCGGGGCCGCCTCCAGGGCCCCGCCCGAGAGCCCGAGCCGGCGCGCGATGCGGGTGTGCGCGGCCGTGGCCCGGGCCTGACGGTCGGGCTCGTCGCAGCCGAGGTCGAAGAAGGTGCTGAGGGTCGCCCGGGCGGTCTCGAGGTCGCCGCGCTGCTCGTGGGCGAGGCCCCGCAGGACGAGCAGGTCGCAGGTGGCCGCGTCGGGTCGGGCGGCGCTCGCGAGCTCGAGGGCGCCGTCGCCGTCGCCCGCGTCGAGGCGCGACCAGGCCTCGTCCAGCGACGGGCCCTCCGCTTCCGCCGGGCCCTCCTGCGTGTCTTCGGACTCCTCCTCCGCGTCCTCGGCGCTCGCGGGCGCCGAGATGAGCAACAAGAAGAGCGCCGACCATCCCCATCCCGTCTTCGTCATGGACGGACGATCATGCATCCCGTGGACCGGCCGCAAGGGCATCGGGCGGCGCGGTGCGCTCGCCTCGCGCGCGAGGGTCTGCTATCGCTGCCGTCATGCAACGCTCCATTCGCTTCGCGCTCCTCTCCCTGTCGGTCTTCGCAATCGCTTGCCCCGGCGGCACCGACCGCGGCGGCGGCGACGGCGGCGGCGGCGGGAACGACGCGGGTTCGCCCGAGATCGTCGTCGAGCTCCCGGCGGTCGACGTCAGCTACTTCGCGGACGTCCCGGTGCCCCTGCGCGCCGTGGTGACCGACGACGAGGACGCCGCGGGCGACCTGCGGGTGTCCTGGCTCATCGACGGCGAGCTCGTGGTCGAAGACGTGGTCCCGAACCCCGACGGCGTGGCCGAGGCCGAGCTGCCCCTCCTCTCGGAGGGCACGTACACGCTCGCGACCCAGGCGCGGGACGCCGGCGACCGGACGCGCACCGTGAACCTCGACTTCGACGTCGGCCCCGCCAACGAGCCGCCGGAGTGCGCGATCGTCGCCCCCGAAGACACCGGCGTGGTGGCGGCGGGCGTCGCCAACGTGTTCGAGGGGACGGCGTCCGATCCCGAGGACGACGCCGAAGCCCTCACCTTCGAGCTCTCCGTGGCGGGGGCCGAGGTCGCGTCCGGGGCCGTCGGGGAAGACGGCATGTGGAGCGCCGAGGTCGCGGGGCTGGTGCTCGGCGCGCGCACGGTGAACCTCACGGTCCGCGACTCCGTGGGCGGGGAGTGCGAGGCGTCGGTGCAGCTGACGGTCAGCAACGCCCCCGCCGTGACGATCGAGAACCCGACCAACAACGGCACCGTGAACGAGGGCGCGTCCGAGACGTTCATCGGCTCCGCCGTCGACCCCGAGGACAGCGAGCCCTCCCTCACCTACGAGTGGGCGAGCGACATCGACGGCGTGCTCGGCACCGGCAACGCGGGCACCCTGGGCGACATCGAGCTCGAGGACGTCGTCCTGAGCGAGGGCACGCACGTCATCAGCCTGTCGGCCACGGACACCGACGGCCTCACCGGTCGCGCCGAGGTGACCGTCTCGCTGAACGCCGCGCCGTCGGCCCCCGAGGTGAGCATCACGCCCACCGAGCCCGGCTCCGACGCGACCCTGAGCGTCTCGATCGACACGGAGTCCGTGGACCCCGAGGGCGACGCGGTGACCTACTCCTGGATGTGGTTCCGGTCCGGCTCGCACGAGCCCTTCTTCGACGACTCGTCCGTCCCCTCGACCCAGACGAACCGGGCCGAGCCCTGGAGCGTCGAGGTGGTCGGCGTGGACGCCCGGGGCGCGGTCTCGCCCGCGGGCACCGCCTCCGTGACCATCGCGAACGCGCTCCCGACCGTCGGCACCCCCACCGTCACGCCCGGCACGGCCTACACGGACACGGAGCTGACGTGCACCGAGGGCGCCACGGAGGACCTCGACGGGGACACCGTGACCGTCGACTTCGAGTGGCACATCAACGGGGCCTTCTACTCCGCCGGCCCCACCTTCTCCGCCTTCTCGGCCGCCCGGGGCGACGACGTGACCTGCGTCGTGACCCCGCACGACGGCGCCGAGTACGGACTCCCGGTCTCCTCGGCGGTGGTCCCGATCGTGAACTCGCCCCCCACGGCGCCCACGGTCGTGGTCACGCCGGCGTCGCCCGAGTCGTTCAACGACCTGACGTGCGCGGTGGCCGTGGACTCGGTCGACGCGGACGGCGACACGGTGACCTACACCTACGAGTGGCTGGTGGGCGGCGCCTCGTCCGGCATCACCGCCACGGTCGTGCCCGCCTCGTCCACCACCGACGGCGAGTCCTGGACGTGCGAGGTCACCCCCGACGACGGGTTCGGCCCGGGCGTGTTGGGCTCCACCTCGGTGTCCATCGGGGTCGTGCCGATGATCCTGGACGTGGGCACGCACAACTCGACCTTCTCGTCGTCGTCCCTCACGCGCGGCTACTGGTTCACGGCGCCCGTGAACCTGACGATCACGGGCGCGTACGTGCCCACGGACGCGAGCGCGCTCGACCAGAACGTCCAGATCGTGCGCTTCAACGCCACGCCGCCCGAGTATTCGTCGAGCACGTCCAGCCACACGTCGCTCTTCTACATCACGAACGTCGCCGGGACGGCCATCATCCCCACCGGCGGGATCGCGGTCGCGCAGGGCGACATCATCGGCGTGATCGGGGCCCGCGGGACCACCACGATGTTCAACTCGTACCGGGCGTCGGGGAACTACACGTCGGACTTCGACGGCAACACCGTCGTCCTCACCCGTCTCGTGTACCAGCAGAACCTGAACACCACGGGCGCCGCCGGGGCGCTGTCGTCCGCCGGCGGCGGGAGCATCGGCCGGGTCGAGCTGGAGTACACCGTTCCCTGAAAGCACGCGGCGGCGGTCGCGGGTCCCGCCTGCGTCCGTCTATGCTGCGGCTCGGTGTCGGGTTCAACCACGCAGAGGAAGGCGCTCGGTCGGTTCGAGCTCCTCCGTGAGCTCGGGCGCGGGAACTTCGGTCGCGTGTGGCTCGCCAAGGAGCGCGCCGGGCACGGCTTCGAGCGCCTCGTCGCGCTGAAGATCCTCAACAAGCTGGACGACGAGCGGCGTTGGCAGGCCCTCATCCGCGAGGCCCGCATCTGTGGTCGGCTGAACCACCCGAACATCGTCGCCGTGCACGGCGTCGAGCAGGTCGGGCGCGTGTCCTTCATCATCATGGAGCACGTGGACGGGGAGACCCTGCGGTCGATCTGGATGGAGTTCGACCGGCTCCACCTGCGCTTCCCGCGGTCGATCGTCCTGCAGGTCTCGATCGCGATCGCGGAGGCCCTCCACCACGCCTGGTCGGGGCGCAACGAGGAGGGCGAGCCCTTCCGCATCGTGCACAGCGACCTCAAGCCCGCAAACGTCATCCTGTCGATGCGGGGCATGGCCAAGGTGGCGGACTTCGGGCTCGCGACGTTCGGGGGTCGCCCACGCCGGCGCGACGGGCATCGGATCACCGGGACGCCGTCCTACATCGCCCCCGAGGTGTGGGCGGGGACGACCCCGGCCGCGCCCCAGCTCGACCTCTTCGCCCTCGGCATCCTCATCTACGAGATGGCCACCGGGGAGCGCTTCTACGGGGGGGCCGAGATCGCGGCCATCCCGGGGATCATCGCGCGCCGCAGCGTGGCGGAGGAGGCGGACGACGTCGCGGCGAGCTTCCCCGAGCTCGCGCCCGTGGTGAGCAAGCTGCTCCAGCGTCGGGCGAAGGAGCGCTACAGCTCGGCGTTCGAGGTGGCCGAGGCCCTGCGCGCCATCCGCGCGGAGGTGGGCGCGCCGGGCGACCTCGTTCAGTTCCTGCGCCTGGTTCGAGCCGGTCGGATCCCCGAGGAGCAACGGCAGGGCAGCCTCGGGGTGCTCCCCACCATCCCCCGCGGCGCGACGGACTGGATCCCGCTCCTGGAGCTGGTCAGCCCCCCGGCGGAGAGCAAGGCCGAGGTCGCGGCTTCGGCCGCGGATGAGTTCGCCTGGAGCTACACGGTGCCCCCGGGCGCCCTCGACAGCGTGCAGCGGGTCGCTCGGACCACGGGGCGCAAGCTGCCCATCACGCCCAAGAAGGACGACTCGTAGGACGGCGGCCCGGGCACGGCGGACGGGGCGCGGTGCCTCTCGCGGGTGGTCATTGTCACGACCACCGACGTTCGTCCACAACTTCTCCACATCTCGGCAACGGAGTGCTGGTCATCTCGCCCTCCCGGAGGTCCGGGTCGGAGGAGTCTTCCATGCGCGCGTTCGTCTTTTCGGTGGTCCTTGTCGTGTCGGGGGTCGGCTGCAACGACTCGGAATTGTTGGCGTTTCAGGACGGCAACCCCCGGAACCCGGGGGACGGCTCGGGGGACGACGACGACGCGAGGGTGGGGGACGACGACGACGACTCCGGGGGACCGTGGGACGACCCGCCGGGCGACGACGACGACGTGGGGATCGACGAGCCCGAGCCCTGGATGGACGAGTGCCCGCCCGAGGCGAAGCACCCCACCGACTTCGTGGGCGGCAACGGCAGCGAGGCGTACGTGAAGTCGTGGGAGCGGACGTCGGACTGGGGGACGTTCGGCGTGGACGTGACGGCCTACTACGCGGTCTACAACACGCACGTGTACGAGTCGGGCGCGTCGCAGCCCAACGAGACGGCGTACTTCCGGTTCCCGGGAGAGCTCGCGGCGGACGGGGCCTCCCAGGTGCGCAACTGCGGCGACGAGTGGATCGTGCAGGACAGCGACAACGGCGGGGCGCCGCCGGGGGCGTGGATCTTCGTGGGCGTCTTCCTGCTCGAGGAGGGACGCAACACGGTCGAGATGGAGCACTTCTGCCCGCTGTACCGCGCGGGAGCCTGCGGCGACTTCCACATCGGGGCGGCGGAAGCGGAGGGGGGCTGCATGGACGACAACCCCAACTCGACGCACTTCAAGGCGGAGGGGATCTGCCTCGTGCCCTGGGAGGGTTAGGGCGCGGAGCGGCCGAAGAAGTCGGCGAGCAGGGCGCCCAGCTCGTCGGGCCGGTCCTCTTGGAGGAAGTGCCCGCAGCCGTCGAGGGCGGTGAGCACGGCTTGGGGGAGGTGCTCGGCTGCGCGCTTCATGGTGCGGGCGACGTCCGGGAGGATGCGGTCGCGGGTGCCGTAGACGATGCGCACGGGTCCGGTGAACTCCCCGAGGCGGGCGGCCAGGGTCTTCATGCCGCCGGGGTGCAGAGCGTGGCCGGCCTTGAGGAGGACCTTGCGGGCGGGGACGTCGACGAAGGGGGCCTGGACGGCGGGGACGACGTCGTCGGGCAGGTCCTCGCGGCAGGTGCCGAGGCGCATGGTCGTCTTCAGGCCCCACGGACTGGCGAGGAGATAGCGGAGGCCGGGGATGTAGGTGGCGACGACGAAGGCGACCACGGCGAGGGACGGCGGCGGGAAGATGAGGGTATTCAGGAGGACGAGCTCGGAGGTGCGGTCTTGGTTGTGGACCATCCACCAGAGGCCGACGGGGCCGCCGAGGTCGTGGACGACGAGGCCGGTGCGCGCGACGCCGAGGGCGTCGAGGAAGCCGGTGATGGCGTCGCTGTAGAACCGGAAGCTGTAGGAGCCGTCGGCCGGTTTGTCGGACTGGCCGAAGCCGGGCAGGTCGAGGGCGAGGACACGTCGGCCGTCGGCGACGTGGGAGCCCACGGTTCGGTAGAGGAACGAGCTGGTGGGCCAGCCGTGCAGCATGAGGACGGGGTCGCCGTCGCCGCCGTCCAGGTAGTGGAGGCGCATGCCGTTCACGTCGACGAACTTGCTGTGCAGCGGGGTCGGCATGGTGGCGAGGGTACCCTCCGGCGATGGCGCGCCCCCGAGTCGAGATCTACACGGACGGAGCCTGCTCACCGAACCCGGGCAGGGGCGGCTGGGGCGCGATCCTGGTGTCCCCCGCGCACGACCGGTTCACCAAGGAGCTCTCCGGCGCGGAGGCCGACAGCACCAACAACCGCATGGAGATGACGGCCGCCCTCGAGGGGCTGCGGGCCCTGAAGCGTCCCTGCCGGGTCACGCTGACGACGGACTCGAAGTACCTGATGAACGGCTTCGGCAAGGGCTGGGTCGAAGGCTGGAAGCGTCGAGGCTGGCAGACCTCGGCCAAGCAGCCGGTCAAGAACCAAGATCTCTGGATGGAGCTCGACCGGCTCGTCCACGTCCACGAAGTCACCTGGGAGTGGGTCCAAGGGCACGCGGGGCACGAGATGAACGAGCGGGCGGACGCGCTGGCGGTCGCGGCCAGGGAGAGTCTGGAGTAGGGGGCTCAGGTCATCACAGGACGATCTCCTCCGGAGGCCGGTCCGCGATCACCGAGTCGAACCTCGCGGCTCCCCACCGCGGGGAGTTGGTCTTCTTTCGAGGTGGCGCGAAGCCGGGTGGCCCGACGAGTCAAACGGGAGAGTCGGTCATTGCCGTCACGAAGCCAGTCCCTCCAAGAGCGAGGGGCGAATCGCAGCGTCTCGGGAAGCGACAGGGTCGGGCTTCGACGGTCCGAGATCCAGCGCCAGTCCAACGCCTCGCCCTCGGCGGCAAGACTGAGCACCGCGAACTCGAAGACCAGGTTCGAGAACGAGAGGCGGTGTTTCGTCGCCGCATGGGTCACCTCGGAGACCGAACGGAGCACCCCGAAGCCCTGAAAGGAGCGGGCGCCCTTGGCCGCCTTCGTGCCGTCGATGGTGACCCAGGATTCGCCCTTGAAGAATAGGCCGGGGACGGCCTCGGCCCTCCCCGCGGCGTGATGCGCGGAGTGCTTCGGCCACTCGGCCGAGAGGCGCGCGTTTCCTGGTGCCGACCAGGGAGGTTCCCCCGGGTGCT
>CAZUHI010000114.1:0-11734 GCA_964620495.1 uncultured Rickettsiales bacterium
AACGGCAACTGGCCCTCGAGCCCGTCGGAGATCACGGGGCAGCGACAGCGTCACGGTGCAATTCGAGTGCTCCAAGGGTGGACCCACGACCTTCTTCAGCAAAGCTACGGCGCGACTTCGGACCTGAGGAACGCCTGCTGGGAGAAGATGGGCCATCCTCCGTACACCGCAAGCATCTGTGGGCCGTAGGCTGGACGCCGATGAGACTCCTCTTCAGCTTGCTTCTTGGGCCGCTCATTCTCTCGATGGCTGCGTGTCCGACCTGCGAACTCTCTGTCGAGAACGCCACCGGAGTCGATCTCGGGAGGGTCGGCTTGGTGCATCTCGACGAGGAAACGCATCACAACGTGACCTGCCCGCTCCCGCCCGAGACCATCTTGATAGACGACGGCTCCCTGACCGCCGGTCGGATCGTCTCGACCGAGCTGGACCTCGGACGATATCGGGTCTACGTCCGACCCGGAGACGAGACAGGTTCCCACCACTACTACCCGGACATCCTGAGCTGCGTGGACGGCGAATTCCTAGAGGCCGTGATCCGGCCCGAACACGTCGAGGAAGCGTTCCAGATCTGCGCCTCCTTCGACTAGCCCGGATTCCTCGGCCCGGTCAGGGCGAGGCGGTGTCGCTCGTGACCTCGAGGAGCGGGTCCTTCGCGGACGTGACGGCGGAGGCCTCGATGGCGGCGAGTCGGGCCTCGGTCTCGGCCCGCAGCCGCTGGTTGGCGGCGCGCTCGGTGAGCAGGAGGAACATCGAGGCCACCAGGGCCGCCACGAGGCACCCGACGAGGAAATGGAGCCGCTTCTCCCGACGCTTCGCCGCGGCGACCCGACGTCGGCTCGCCTTGAGCCGGCGCACCGTCTTGAGGCCGCGCGTGTCCAGCGGGGGCCGAATCGTCAGCCCCGGGGACTCCATGAGCCGCGTGGCGACGACCGGCTTGAGGGCCGTCGCCGTGGTGACCTGGTCCGGCACGACCTCGCCCGCGAGCAGCGCCGTGGGCTCGACCACCGGACCGATCTCGGCGGGCGTCGACCGGCTCTCCGCGGGCTGCTGCGTGCGCTCGAAGATCTCCACCGCGTGGAAGGCGCCCGTGGACGTGAAGAAGTCGACCGGATCGCCGTGCTCCTGCTGCACGAGGCGGCTCCACGCTTCGTCGGCGAACAGGCCCGCGCGCATGCGGATGTCGCGCCCCCACCCGGCGCCGCCCGCGGGCGTACGACCGGCCGCCATCTCCAGGAAGAGCCGCAGCCCGCCCACCGCCTTCATGTCCTCGAAGGCCCGCTGGAGGAGGGCGGACGCCTCGGCGGCCGAGGGGATGCGGTCCTCGGGTTCGCGCTGCAGGAGCAGCTCGAGCACCGGCCGCAGGGGCGCGAGGCGCTCGGGGATCTCGGCGGCGTCCGAGGCGGCGTCGCCGTGCATCGCCCGCCCGATCACGTGCGCGAGCTCGCCCTTGAGGAGCGTGCGGCCGGTGGCCATCTCCCAGATGATGGCGCCCAGCGCGAAGAGGTCGAGGGCGGGCTGGAAGTCGCGCGTCCCCGCCCACACCTCGGGCGCGACGTACGACGGCGTGCCGCGCAGCAGCCCCACCTGGGTCGTGCCCACGGTGGTCCGCGCCTTGGCGATGCCGAAGTCGGTGACCTTCACCTCGCCCTTGGGGCCGATCATCACGTTCGCGGGCTTGAGGTCCCGGTGGACGAGCTCCAGGGGCTCGCCGTCGGGGCCCACCGCCGTGTGGGCGTAGGCCAGGGCCTCGGCCATCTGGATGCCGATGTCCAGCACCACCGACGCCGGGAGGGTCAGCCCCGCCGCCCGGGCGCGCCGCAGGAGCTGCTCGAGGGTGATCCCGTCGATGTACTCCATCGCGATGAACAGGACGCCCTGGATCTCCTCGACGCCCATCACCGACACGACGCTGCGGTGCTGCAGCTGGGAGCAGACCTTCGCCTCGTTGTAGACGCCCTGCAGCGCCATGGGATCCGTGCTGTCGGGGCGGAAGATCTTGAGGGCCATCAGCCGTCGGGAGCCGTCGCCGGCCTCCTCCACGGCGAGCCACACCTGGGCCGACGCGCCCTCGCCCAGCACGCGGCGCAGGCGATACCGGCCGAAGCGCTTGCCGGAGTACAGCTCGAGATCGTTGAGGCTGCGCGGGGCCGCGTCGTGGGTTCCGAATCTCTGGGGCAGCCCGCTCATACTCGTATCTACAGAGTACGGAAAGTGTGGGTGAATGCAACTGAATACACACGAGTGGGCGTGTCAGGGATGGAAGAGAGAAGGTCGAAACGACCCGCGCACGCGCGTGGACGGCGCTGGTACGGTCGCGCCCTCGACCTCGAATCCCTGGGATCTCTCCATGACCATCCGCCGCTCCGTGGCCCTCTTCTCCGTCCTCGCCGTCGCCCTGTGGGGCTGCCCCGAAGGCACCCCGGACGACGACGACTCCCTCCCCCCCGACGGAGACGACGACGACGCCGCGCCCGAGGATCCGTGCGAGGCGCCCGAGGACATCACCGAGGACGTGGACGCCGGCGAGAGCGTGAGCGGCGGCACCAACAACGAGAACGACGACTTCACCGGCAGCTGCGAGGTGAACGCCCAGGGCGGGTCGCCCGACGCCATCTTCGTGTTCACCCCGTCGGCCACCGGCACCTACACGGTGAGCACGGAGGATCCGAGCACCGACTTCGACACGCTGATCTACGCGTTCACCGACTGCGAGAACCCCACCGGGACCGAGATCGGCTGCAACGACGACATCGACTTCGCCGCCGAGATCACCACCTCCGAGATGGTCATCGACGTGGTGGCGGGCGAGCCCGTGTACCTCGTCGTCGACGGCTACGACTCCCTGGGGCACTACGAGATGACCGTCACGCCCACCATCTGCGGCGACGGCGTCGTGGCGGGCGCGGAGATGTGCGACGACGGGAACACGGAGCCCGGCGACGGCTGCGACGCGACCTGCGTGTGGGAGTGCACGGACGACGACGCCGAGGACGACGACAGCCTCGAGACCGCCACGGAGACCACCCTCCCCGCCGAGATCGACGGGATGCTGTGCCCCACGGACGAGAACGAGGAGTTCGACGTGTTCGTGGACTTCTGGGCGGTCGATCTGACGGCCGGGGAGTACGCCCAGGCGAGCGTCGTCGAGACCGGCGGGGCGGCCTGCGACACCCTCGAGCTGGGCCTCGCCTTCTACGACGCCGAGCTCGAGGTGCTGGGCCTCGCGGATCCCGCCGAGGGCGAGTGCCCGTCCGTGTCCATCGAGGCGACGGTCACCGGGCGCTACTGGATCGGGATCGCGGGCGGGGACGTCACGGTGCCGCCCCAGGACTACACCCTCACGGTCGTCGCGGGCACGTCCGAGTGCGGCGACGGCGAGGTCGAGGGCACCGAGGAGTGCGACGACGGGAACGAGGACGACGACGACGAGTGCACCAACGTGTGCACCGAGAACGACGAGCCCACCTGCGACGTGGTGGGCACGGTCACGGCCGCCGTGAACGCGACCGGCGACGCCACCGGGGCGGGGGACGACCACGTGTCCAGCTGCTACATCCAGGGCGGCGAGGGCGGCGAGGACGTCGTGTACCAGTTCGACTCGGACGCGGACCAGGTGGTGGTGGTGACCACGAACCTGCCGGGCTCCAACGCGGCCGTCACCGACACGGTCGTGTACGTGCGCGAGGCCTGCCGGTCGTCCGCGTCGGAGATCGCGTGCAACGACGACTTCAACGACGACAACTACCTCTCCGAGCTGGGCTTCCAGGCGAACGCGGGGCAGTCCTACTGGATCATCGTCGACACCTGGGCCGCCGACAGCGGCCCCTTCGAGCTCGGGCTCTCCATCGCCATCTGCGGGGACGGCGAGGTCTGGCCCGGCGAGCAGTGCGACGACGGCAACACGACGCCCGGCGACGGCTGCGAGAATGACTGCACCCCGACTCCCTGATCTCGGAGGCCTCTCCATGCGTCGCACGTCCCTCCTCCTGATCGCCGGTCTGCCCGTGCTCTTCGCGTGCCCGCCCCGGGGCGGCGGGGGCGGCGGCGGGTCGGACGACGACGACACGGCCGGCGCGCCGGACGACGACGACGTGTCGGACGACGACGACGCGGTGGACGACGACGACGCGACGGACGACGACGACGCGGTGGACGACGACGACGCGGTGGACGACGACGACGCCGCCGAGGCCTTCGACTGCTCCACGGCCCCCACCACGGCGCAGTCCCGCACGGTGATGAGCGGCCCGCGGGGCTACCACGGCCTCGCCATCGACTCCGCCGGGTTCATGGTCGGCTCGGACGGCTCGTCGCTGATCCGCTCCGACTACGCGGGCAGCTGGAGCGTGTTCGTGCCCGGGCAGCCGCAGTTCCAGCAGATGGAGTACCTGCCCGGCGGCGACCTCGTGGCCAACGACGACTTCGCGGGCGGCATCAAGCGCTTCACCCCCTCGGGCGGCTCCACGACCCTCGCCCCCAGCGTGTCGGCGTACGGCCTGCGCGTCGGCCCCGACGGGCTCATCTACACGACGGGATACGGGGGCGTGCAGCGCGTCGACCCCAGCACCGGCGGGGTGGAGACCGTGGTCGCGTGGAACGAGTGGGACGAGCCCCACAGCTTCGACTGGAGCCCGGACCACAGCCGCATGTACATCGGCACCGTCGGCGAGGGCGGCCTCTACTACGTGGACCTGGACGCGAACCTGCTGGGCGTGGGGGCGCCGCAGGTCCTGGCGAACGTGGGCGAGGGCTGGCACGACGGCGTGGCCGTGGACGCCTGCGGGACGATGTACGTGCCCGACTACTGGAGCTCGAGGCTCTACCGCGTGACGGCCGGCGGCTCCGTGAACGTCTTCCATGACTGGGGCGCCGTCGACGACTGGGAATACGGCCACGGCACCGTCTGGGGCACCGGCAGCTTCGGCTGGCGCGACGACGCGCTCTACCTCCCCATGCCGTACGACGGGAACCAGGTCCAGGAGGTCGTGGTGGGCGTGCCCTCGCGCGCCTGGACCGGCACCGTGGTCAACGGCCCCTGACGCGTCCCCGACGCAAGGAACCCCTCATGTCCGACTCCTCCGTCCGCAGCCCCGGCCCCGACTTCGTGCGCGCGGTGGTCCAGCAGGACCTGGCCGACGGGCGCCACTCCGTCGTCCGCACGCGGTTCCCGCCGGAGCCCAACGGCTACCTGCACATCGGTCACGCGAAGTCGATCTGCCTGAACTTCGGGGTCGCGCGGGACTTCGGCGGGGTGTGCCACCTGCGCTTCGACGACACCAACCCGGCGAAGGAAGACCCCGAGTTCGTCGCGTCGATCCAGGAGGACGTGCGCTGGCTCGGCTTCGACTGGGGCGACAACCTCTTCTTCGCGTCGGACTACTTCGAGCAGCTCTACGCCTTCGCCGAGCAGCTGATCGAGGCGGGCAGGGCCTACGTGTGCAGCCAGACGGAGGCCGAGATGCGGGCCGCGCGGGGCACCGTCACGACGCCGGGGACGCCCAGCCCGTACCGCGGCCGGACCGTGGCGGAGAACCTCGACCTGCTGCGACGCATGCGGGCGGGCGAGTTCCCCGACGGGGCCCACGTCGTGCGCGCCAGGATCGACATGGCGAACCCGAACATGAAGATGCGGGACCCGCCCTTCTATCGGATCCGCCACGTACACCACGACCGCACGGGCGACGCGTGGTGCATCTACCCGCTGTACGACTACGCGCACTGCCTCTCGGACGCCATCGAGGGCATCTCCCACTCCGTGTGTACGCTGGAGTTCGAGAACAATCGCGAGCTGTACGACTGGTTCATCGACGCCCTGGACCTGCCCGAGCCGCGCCCGAAGCAGTACGAGTTCGCGCGCCTGGCCCTCACCTACAACCTCATGAGCAAGCGCAAGCTGCTCCGCCTGGTCGAAGAGGGCCGCGTGAACGGCTGGGACGACCCGCGCATGCCCACCATCTCGGGCATGCGTCGGCTCGGCTACACCCCCGAGGCGGTGCGGGCGTTCTGCGACCGCATCGGCGTGGCGAAGGCCAACTCCACGGTGGACATCGCCCTGCTGGAGCACGCGGTGAGGGACGACCTCAACCGTCGGGCGCCCCGCGCCATGGGCGTGCTCGAGCCGCTCCGGCTGGTGGTCGAGGGGTACACGGGCAGCGAGGCGTTCGAGCTGGCGTCGTCGGCCCCGGGCGAGGCCCCCGAGCGCTCCCGCTCCGTGCCGTTCTCGGGGGAGCTGTACATCGATCGCGAGGACTTCGCCCAGGACCCGCCGGAGGGCTTCCGGCGGCTCGCGCCCGGCCGCGAGGTCCGCCTCCGCGGGGCCTACTTCGTGACCTGCACGGGGGTCGACACCGACGCGTCCGGCGCGGTGACGGCCGTGCGCTGCGCCTTCGATCCGGCCACCCGAGGCGGCGAGGCACCGGACGGGCGGAAGCCGTCGGGCACCCTGCACTGGGTCGACGCGGTGACGTCGGTCCCGGCGACCGTGCGGGCCTACGACCGCCTCTTCTCCAGCCCCACGCCCGAGGAGGGCCCCGAGGGCACCACGTTCCTCGACCGCCTCAACCCCGACTCGCTGCGCACGCTCACGGCGCGGGTCGAGGCGTCGGTGGCGGAGGCCGCCGTCGGCGACCGGTTCCAGCTCGAGCGGGTGGGCTACTTCCGCGTGGACGAGGACTCGACCCCCGGCGCGCTGGTGCTCAACCGCACGATCACGCTGCGGGACACCTGGGCGAAGGCCGCGCCCGCCGTGAAGCCGAAGAAAGCGCCGAAGAAGGCCGCGAAAGCCCAGGAGCAGGCTCCGGCGTCGACCGAGGGCACGCGGGCGGGCGACGCGGTGGACGCGGACGCGGCCTTGGCCGGGCTGCGCGACGCGGCGGTGGCGGCGGGCGCGGATCGCACGACGGCGACCAACTTCGTGGCGAACGACGTGCGTCGGGCGCTCGGGGAGCGCGGGGTCGCGGACACCCGCCTCGACGGAGCGAGCCTCGCCGGGCTGCTCGCGCTCCAGGCCGAGGGCGTCGTGTCCGGCAAGGCGTCGCGGAGGGTGCTCGCGGTGCTGCTTGACGAGGGCGGCGATCCGGCCGCGGTCGTCGATCGGCTGGGCGTCCGCCAGGTGAGCGACGCGTCGGCGCTGGCCCCGGTCGTCGCCGAGGTGCTGGCGGCCCACCCGGACGAGGTCGCTCGCTTCCGCGGCGGCGAGACCAAGCTCATGGGCTTCCTCATGGGCCGGGTGATGCGCGCGTCGCGCGGCAAGGCCGATCCCAAGGCGGCGTCGGCCGTCCTGCGGGACCAGCTCCGGTGAGCCCGTCCCCGTCGGGCACCACCCGCGTCGGCGAGCTGGACCTGGCTTGGGACTCGTTCGGGGACCCCACCGCTCCCCCGCTCGTGCTCGTCATGGGCCTGGCCGTCGACCGCGGCTACTGGCGCGACCCCTTCTGCGAGGCGCTGGCCGCCCGCGGCCGCTGGGTGATCCGCTTCGACAACCGCGACATCGGAGGCTCCACGCGCCTCGACCACCTCGGCGTCCCCGGCGCGGCGAAGCTGATCCTCCAACGTCGGCTCGGCCGCCACGTGCCGGTGCCGTACCACCTCGAGGACATGGCGGACGACGTGGTGGGGCTGCTGGACGGGCTCGGGATCGAGCGGGCGGACCTCGTCGGCAGCTCGATGGGCGGGATGATCGTGCAGGAGGCGGCGATCCGGCACCCCGCCCGGGTGCGGTCGCTCACGTCGATCATGTCCACGACGGGCGACCCCCGGCTGCCGTGGCCCAAGCTCCAGGCCCTGTTCTGGCTCGCGCGGCGCTCCCCGGTGGAGCTCGAGGCGCGCGTGACGCACTTTCGGAAGCTCCGTGAGCGCATCGACGGCGGCTTCTACCGGCCGTCGCACGAGGAGCGGGAGGCCCAGTGCCGCGCCGACATCGCCCGCCTGGGGTTCGACGACCGGGGCGCCGCCCGGCAGTTCGCGGCGGTCACGATGCAGCGTGATCGCACCGAGGATCTGGGGCGGCTCGACGTCCCCGCCCTCGTCGTCCACGGCCTCTCCGACCCCCTGGTGCGCCCGGCCTGCGGACAGGCCACCGCGGCCGCGATCCCCGGCGCCCGCACCGCCTGGTTCGACCTCATGGGCCACATCATCGCCCCCGAGCTCTACGAGCCCATCGCCGACGCGATCCTCGAGAACGCCCGTCGCGCCGAGCCGTAGGGCCGCTACTCCAGCATCCAGCCGTTGAGGCTGATGGTCAGGGTCCCCTCGATCACGTCGGCGAGGGCGTCGGCGAGGGCCCAGGCGTCGTCGGACGACAGCCGCGCGTTGTCCATCACGACCAGGTCCTGACCCACCGTCCGCACGGACTCGAGGGCGGTCAGGTCGTGCACGACCGGGTTGCTGGTGACGCTCACCGACCGCCCCACCGAGGCCAGGCTCTCGATCCCGTCGAGGGAGAGGAGGGCGTCGTTGTCCGAGATGTTGAGCTCGTGGCCGACGGCGGTCAGGGAGTCGAGGCCCTCGAGGCTGCCCAATTCGGCGCAGTGGGAGAGCACGAGTCGGTGCCCGACATAGGCGAGCTCGCCCAGCCCGACCAGGTTCGGGACGGCGACGTAGGCGATCATCAGCTGGCCCTGGACGCTCGCGAGCGAGCCCAGCCCCGCGAGGGACGCGAGGGCCGGGTTCGAGTAGATGAACGCGTCGCCGCCCACCTGCCGGACGGACTCGAGGCCGTCGAGGGAGGCCAGCGCCGCGTTGTGCAGCAGCCCCTCCAAGGACGTCACCGTCGGGAGGTCGCTGAGGACCAAACGAGACCCGGGTTCTCGGGCGCAGGGACCCGAGGGCGTCGAGGTCGGCGAGGACCGGGTTGTCGCCCACGGAGACGAGCCGGCCGACGGTGTGCAGGGAGGTGACGCCGTCGAGGGTCTCCAGGGAGTCGTTGAGGCGCACCCAGAACCGGTTGCCGATCACCCGCAGGGCGGAGAGGCCTCGCAGGGAGACGAGCGCCGGATCGTCCTGGACCTGCAGGTTGCCGCCGATGGACTCGAGGCCCTCCAGGCCGGTGAGGTCCACCAGGGCGTCGTTCCTGAGGATGCGGAGGTCGCCGCCCACGGATCGCAGGCAGGACGCGGCCCCCAGATCGACCCAGTCCACGTCCTGGATCGTGACCTCGCCGAGCACGTGGACGGCGTCGTGTTCGGCACACAGCGCGGCGATCCCGTCGGCGTCGAGGTCGCCCGACACGGTGGGGTTCCGCGCCTCGCCCGGCCCGTCTTCGTAGTCCCCGAACTCCGTGGTCGGGGCGTCGGTCTCGACCTCGACGGGCGGGGGCGAGTCGGGGTCGGGGGCGGCGCACGCGGCCGCGAGGAGGGAGAACAAGAGGACGATTCGCATGGCACTACTCCGGTCGGGCGCGCTCTCTGCGCCCCGCTCGCAGCAGGTATAGGGGCCGGGTCCGCGCGGCCCTCGCGACGGTCTGTGTCAGTTTGTGCCGGCTCCATCGAGAGTCCCCACCGTCGGGGGAGAGGCGGTGAACTCTCCAGGCACTATGATCGACGGGTGCGCGGCCTCACCACCGACCTGACCAAGGAGGAGCTCAGGCCCTACTTCCTTTGGGACGAAGACGTCTCGATCGGCGAGCTGCGAGCAGTTCTGCGCAGCCCACAGGACCCACGGCGGGCGCGACTGATGGGCAAGATGCTGCGAGAGGCACGCGATGTCGACGTGTGGCAGTTCGTCACCCCGCATGACGTGGAGCAGAGCCTTGCCTCTCTCGGGCGGCGACTGGGCCGACGTCGGGCCTTCTGGGAGTTCCTGATCGATGGCTGGCGGGAGGATGGTCTCCTTGGTTGAGAGTCGGCTTTCGTCTCTTCAGCACGAGGTGTTGGAGGCATTCTTCGCCCGAGAGTCCGACTTCTGGCTCACGGGAGGAGGGGCGCTCGCCGGCTTTCATCTTGGGCACCGAGAGACCGGGGATCTGGACCTCTTCACGGCAGATGCCGCCGCCTTCGAGCGGGTCACACCAGTGGTTCGGGACTTGGCGACGGCCCTCGGGCTTGCGCTGGAGTCGGTTCAGGATGCGCCGGGCTTTCGTCGGTTCGCGCTGCTGCGTGGCAGCGAAGGACTGGTCTTGGACCTTGTGCTCGACAAGACCCACCAGCTGCACCCGTTGAAACCCCGTGTCGGTCGCGTCGCAATCGACCCCGCGGACGAGGTCCTGGCCAACAAGCTCACGGCCCTCGTCGGACGGATGGAGGAGCGAGACATCGTCGATGTGCTCTTCCTCGAGCGGGCAGGTCTGAGGGTCGAGGAGTTTCTCGAGGCCGCGTACCTCAAGGACGGGGGCTGCACGCCCGCAACCCTCGCGTGGCTGCTCTCCGAGATCACGATTCCGAATGGAGCCGCCTTGCCCGCCGGGATTGCGCCGGAAGACCTGAGAGTGTGGCTCGGCGACCTCGTGCCCCGTCTCAGGCGGGCTGCATTCCCCGAAGGGTAGGTCTCGGCCTCGCAGCCGCAGACGGCCGGCTCAGCCGCTGCCCGGGATCGGGGGCGGGGTCGGCTGCAGGCGGTCCGTGAGCCGACGGTCGGTGCCGTCGAAGGTGAACATCGACAGCCCTGTCTTCACCTGCTCGCGACGCTCGGCGATCACCGCCTCCACCGCGTTCATCAGGTCCGTATGCCCGGTGGCGATGCGCTCGGCGATGGAGTTGCGCGAGAAGTCCACCGCGTCGAACGGCTCCACGTCCACGGCCTCGCGGTAGACCAGGTGCATCACCACTGCGGGGCCGGCCGCGGCGGTGTTGACGTCCGGGTCGCCGCCCATGCGTCCGCTCGCGCGGTTGAACTCCTTCTCGATGCTGTTGAGGAGCGCGCTGACCTTCGACTGGTAGGTGATCTGGTACTCGCGCCAGGTCACGTTGTTCATGGTCATGGGGCGCGCGCCCTCGGCGGACCACAGGTCCACCACCACCAGCAGCTTCGGCCGCGGGTCCTGCGGGGTCCCGAGCAACGCCGCGAGGGGCTCGTTCGCGCCCACCCCGCCGTCCCAGTACCAGCCGTCGCCCACCTGCACCGCCGCCGATCCCGGAGGCAGGGCCGCGCAGGCGCGGATGTGGTCGATGCCGAAGGTCTCCTTGTCGCTGTGGAAGAACTCGAGCTTGCCCGTGCACACGTCCGTGACGCCCAGGGACAGCGCCGTGGGGTGGTCCCGATCGCCGTCGTTCAGGTACCCGAAGTCGACCCACCGCTTCATGTTCCGGGCGAGAGGCGCGTCCGTGTAGTAGGAGACGGCGGCGTCCGTGCCCGGGGGCGCCATGTAGTAGGGGACCGCCCGCATCCGATAGAAGTTGCGGTGCCCGAACATGCCGACGGCCGACTCGGTGTAGGCCGCCACGTACTTCCAGTACGTCCCCAGCGGCCCCTTCATCAGGTTCGTCCAGTCGAAGGGCGTCGCGATCGAGTCCCAGAAGCCGCGCAGCTTCTCCTGCCTCACGGCGGGCGGGTTGCCCGCGATGACCGCTGCGTTGAGCGATCCCATGGAGATGCCGATCACCCAGTCCGGCTCCTTCCCCAGCTCGCGCAGCGCGTCGTACACCCCCACCTGGTACGCGGCGCGCGCGCCCCCGCCCTGAAGCAGCAGGTACACGGCGTAGTCGTCCAGGGCCCCGGGTCTCGGTTCGGACATCGATCCCTCCGGCCCCCAGGGTAGCCGACACGAGCCCGAAAAAACGCCGACGGAGGTCGGCTG
>CAZUHI010000115.1:0-11598 GCA_964620495.1 uncultured Rickettsiales bacterium
CAGCTTGATCCGGCGAGCTGCGTCGCCCAGGGACGACACAGCGCCCCGAAACAGCCTGATCCGGCGAGCTGCGTCGTCGAATCCTGATCTTTTTCGGTCCGGACCCGTGTTCTCTCCGTCAGTGAGTTCATGGAACCTCTCGCACACCACATCATCTCCCGCCTCGTCGATGACCGCGTCATCGGCACAACCCCTGCCCGCAGGCGACGACTCGCCCGCTGCTTCCTCGAGAGGGACCGTCGCTTCCGACTCGTCGCCTTTCGTGCCGTGGACACCCACCTACACTCCCTCGTCATCGCGAATCGCGAGGACGCGGGAGAGTTCGCCCGAAGGGTCGAGATCTCGATCCAGAACTCCCTGCGTCCGGGAGCTCCGTTCTCGACGCCCAACATCAAGCCGGTCGGAGGCCAGCGGCATCTCCGGAACGCCTTCGAGTACATCCTGGACCAGGAACACCATCACGGCCTCCGCACCGATCCGCTCCACGACGCAGGCAATCTCCCGGACCTCCTCGGTCTACGCGTTCTCGCGCCCTGGACTGCGACCGAGGTGCGGCGTTACCTCCCCCGCGTTCGTCGCTCCGACCTTCTCGAACACCTGCCTGACCCGCAGCGCCTCATCGCTGATGAGTCGCTCGGGCTCGGCCAGCTGCCCGCGCTCGCGGACGCTGCCGCCGCAGCCCTGTGCCTTCCAGGCATCCGAGGACGCCGTCCCGAAGCCCACTTGGCCCGAGCGGCCGCCGTCGCGATCGGGCGAGATCTCGTATCGAGCGCCGTGCTCGCCACCCAGCTCGGCCTGTCGACGCGAACGGTCCAGCGGCTCTCCTCCGTCGAAGTCTCGGAGGAGGTCCTCGCGGCCGTGATGGGCCAAGTCCGCCTCCGCACCCCTTGAAGCGTCGACTCGGCTCAAACGGTCTCGCCTCCAAGCGACGTAGCTGGGGGGAAACAGGTTGATCCGCCCAGCTACGTCGCCCAGGGACGACACAGCGCCCCGAAACAGATTGATCCGGCAAGCTGTGTCGCCAGAGGCCCCTCGATGAACTCGAACGAACTGCTCGTCGCCGCAGCCGTCCACCTGGTCGTGTTCCTTCTCGCCGCCGCGGTGATCCATGGCTTCGGCGTCGGCGAACCGAGCATCGCCCTCGTCGTCGCGGCCGTGGCCGGCTCCCAGGCCGCCGGATATCAGTATCACCGCCGCGAGCCCGACCCCGCCTCGTGGGGGGTCAAGGCCTACGTCGGCGGCGTCCTCGCCGTCGCCGCCATCGCCGAGGGCACGGCCTCCCATGCCGCCCTCGGCTGGATGGACCTCCCCGAGGTCGTCGTCCCCATCGGGGCCCTCGGCACCTTCGTCTTCCCGTTCGCCCTCTTCGGCTCGATGCAGAAGGCCTTCGCCGGCAAGCAGTGACCCGGGCCGCGCCGAACACCGGCCCGGCCGCCGCCCGCGACCTTGCGACAGTCCTGCGACAAAGCAAGCCCCGCCCCGACCGTACTTTCTCCCTGCGCCCCGAGACGGCGCCTGGAGAAACCGATGTCCCGCACCCTCCTTCTCGCCCTGCTCCTCCTCCCCGCCTTCGCCGCCACCGCCTCGGCCGGCGAAGAGCTCCCCGTCGAAGCCGCCCCGATCGTCTTCGTCATCGACGTCTCCTGCAGCATGGGCTGGGACTCCCAGTCCTACACCGCCCTGGATGGCGCCACCCGCACCGGCACCCGGATGGACCGCGCCAAGGCCGAGGTCACCCGGTCGATCCTCGCCGTGCCGCCCGGCACCCCCTTCGACATCGTCACCTGGATCGGCGGTCCGTGGGCCTGGGCCGACGAGCTCGTGCCCGCCACCACGCAGAACAAGCTCGAAGCCGTCGCCTTCGTGAACTCCCTCCAACCCACCGGCGCGACCGGCACCGGCCCCGCCACGGCCTGGGCGTTGATGAACTCGGCCTACGCCTCGGTCATGAGCTACACCCTGATCACCGACGGCGCGCCGAACTGCCTCGACAGCGGCTACTCCTGGTCTGACTGGCAGGTCCACGCCGGGATCATCGGAGACGCCAACACCAAGGGCGCGACCGTGAACCCGGTCATCCTCATCGAGCCCGACTACATCGACATGCAGAGCTTCGGGACCGGCGTCGCCTCCCAGAACGGCGGGCAGCTCACCGTCGTCCCCTGATCGTCCCCGGCGCCCGTTCCTCTAGAACTCCTGCCCGACCGCCTCGGTCAGGAACCTCATGTAGGGCTTCGCCGCCTTGAACGCGTCGAGCACGTCGTCCAGGAAGCCGATGTCGAGCACGTCGTCGATCGTCAGGTCCATCACCGCGATGTGGTCCTTGCGCTTGAGGTCCTCGATGAGCGGATGTTCCTTGTCGTAGCCGCGCGGCGGACGCTTCAGCGACTCCCCCTGCAGCTCGAACTTCGCGCGGAACCCCTTGTCGTCCCGCGCCCGCGTCCACCTCTTCGGCTCCTCGTCGATGCGCTCGCGGATCGCCTTGAGCGCCGAGCTCTCCGGATGCCACATCCCCGTCGCCAGGAACGCCTGATCGGGGTCGATGTGCACGTACAGCCCCGCCGCGTGCACGTCTTTGCCCGCCTTGTGTCGGAACTGGATCCCGACGTTCGTCTTGTACGGCGTCTTGTCCTTGCTGAACCGCGTGTCCCGGAACGGCCGCATCATCGAGCCGCCGGACTTCTTCGCGATGGCCGTGTAGTGCGGCGACACCTCGTGCAGCCGCTCCCCCATCGCCGTGATGAACGCCAGCGCGGGGCTCCTCACCACGTCCTCGTAGCGCTGCTTGTTCGGCTCCCACCACGACTTGACGTTGTTCTCGGAGAGCTCGTGCAGGAACTGGAAGAGCTCGGGGGTGAAGCCGGTGAAGTGGGACATGGGGACTCGCGGGTGGAATGGACGAAAGCGCCGGACGTGAGGGTATAGGATGCCGAGCCCGCCGCGCTCGCGGCGCCGTGTCGGAGTCCCCATGCTGCGTTTCGCCCCCCTCGCCTTCCTCGCCCTCACCGGCTGCACGACCGCCGCCGGAGACGTCGTCTTCGAGGCCCCGTCCGCCGACGGCGAGGAGGTCCCCCTGACCGTCGCGTGGGCCGACATGGAGGCCCGCATGAACGCCCTGCAGGCCGACGTCGCCCGCACCCGCGCCGAGCTCGACTCCCTGTGCGAGCTCGCCGGCGCGGCCTCCCACGCCGTCTGCCGACGCATCGGCGCCTTGGAGACCCGCACCGCGAGCACCGCCGCCGAGGTCGCCGCCATCGACCCCGAGCTCCAGCTCCTCACCACCCGCCTCGAGGCCACCGAGACCGCCCTCTCCCCCGTCTCCTACGACGCCCGCACCGGCGCCTGGGCCCTCACCGGCGTGAACCTGCACGTCCGCAACGCCACCGGCTCCACCGACGGCGACGGCGACGGCACCGGCAACATCGTCGTGGGCTGGAACGAGATCGGCGAGGACGACACGCGCAACGGCTCCCACAACGTCATCGTCGGCTCCGGCCACGCCTGGGAGGCCCACTCGGGGATCGTCTCGGGCACCGACCACCTGCTCGCCTCCGTCGGCGGCGCGGCGCTGGGCGGCGAGGGCAACACCGTCACCGCCGAGGGCGGCGTGGCCGTGGGCGGTCAGGACAACGTCGCGGCGGGCCTCCTCGCCGTCACCGTCGGCGGCGCGGACAACGTGGCGGAGGGGGAGCTGGCCCTCACCGCGGGCGGCTCCGGCAACGACGCCCGCGGCACCCTCAGCGTGGTCCTCGGCGGGATCGACGGCGCCGTCGACGACGAGGGCTGGGTCCTGCTCGGCCCCGTCCACGGACCCGACCTGCCGCCTCGAGACTGAGGTGGCCGAGGCCGATCGCGCCAGGTGGAACGCCGCCTACGCGAGTCGCGACTCCGTCGCAAACCCGTCCCCGTTTCTGACCTCGATCCTGCCCCTCCTGCCGACCTCGGGGCGGGCCCTCGACCTCGCCGGAGGCACCGGCCGCAACGCCCTCGCCCTCGCCCGCCACGGCCTCGACGTCACCCTCGCGGACATCTCCGCCGAGGCCCTCGCCCTCGCCCGGACCGCCGACCACCCCCTTCATCTCCTCGAGACGGACTTCGACGACGGCTTCCCGCCCGGTCCGTGGGACGTCCTGATCGACTTCAACTTCCTCGATCGCGCGCTGTTCGCCGCGCTGCCGACCCTGCTCGCGCCGGGCGGCTGGTTCGTCTTCCTGCAGCCGACCACGACGAACCTGGAGCGGCACCCCCGCCCGTCCGCCCGGTTCCTGCTCACGCCCGGAGAACTCCTCGAGCTGCTGCCCGACGGCCTCGACGTCGTGCGATTCGAGGAGTCGTGGGGCGACGACGGCCGCCACGAAGCGCGCCTCGTCGCGCGCCGGAGTCAGTCCGCCAGCGGGTGATCCGTCCAGGGCTCGAGGGCCGACGTGGCGTCCCGCACCGACCCCGAGATCTCGAACCCCCAGGCCGAGAAGAACGGCACGAGGTCGCGGTCCGTCGCGAACGACATCGACTCCACCCAGAGGTCGATCCGCGCCTGATCCGAGTCCGGAGACTCCTCGTTCGAGAGCGCGCGCTGGTCCGTGAACACCGTCGTGAAGGGCTCCCAGCCGAACTCCTCCTGGAGCTGCAGGTAGGTCTCGAGCGCCGTCCACACCGACCACTGGGAGAAGTCGGCGCCGCCGGTCACGTAGTCGGCCGTGCGCGAGGCGCGGGTCGCGTCCTCCAGCGCCGAGTGGGCCGCCGACCGGTCGATCCCGACGATCTCCTCGCTCACGTACACGCTGAACAGGTTGCAGGTCGTCTCGGTGGTGCCCGGCAGCAGCCAGTCCCGCCACTGGTGGTTGTGGCCCAGCTCGTGGAACGCGCCCCAGTCGCCGTTCGTGGTCAGCGACGCCAGCGACACGAAGTCCTCGCCGCTCACGAGGTGCGCCATGATCGGGTACCCCGAGTGCATCCAGCCCGCGGAGATCTGCCGGTCGACGACGATGCGCTCCGCCCTCACCCGGTCCCGCGAGATGCCCACCAGGTCCGCGTTCGCGTCCTGGACCTCGTCCCAGAAGTCCATCAGCGCGCTCGGGTCGGTCAGGTTCGCCACCTGCTCCGTGGGGACCGTGAGGATGATGGTGTCCGTCTGCAGCTCCGTCCACGGCGCCACGGCAGCCTCGACCTGCCCGACGAACTCCTCGTTGGTCGTCGTCCCGTGGATGTACCAGGGCGACGGGGCCCCGCCCTCGATGCGCACCTCGCCGACGCCGAGCTCCGCGCCCACCGGGATGCGGAGGTAGACCAGCCCGCCGAAGGGGCTGCCGGACTGCATGTTCGCGTTCGTCGTGATCGTGTCGCGCCGCACCACCGTCGGGTACCGCTCCCAGGTGTCCTTGCCCCACAGCGAGTCCGTGTGCGCGCCGACCTGGACCTGGATCCCCTGGTCCGTCCACTCCCACGGCACGGAGACGCCGACGGGGCGGCCGGGCTTGGCGTACACCCCGGTCGAGCGCATCGCAGGAGCGCCCGCCCCCGAGTAGAGCCAGTCGCCGTGCCGACCCGCGTGGGTCGCGTCGATCTGGACGACGATCTCCCCGGTGAAGGCGGTGTCGGCGATGTACCCGGGGAAGTCGTCCGCCGCGTCGTGCTTGAACAGCCGCGAGATCGGGATCTCCCGCGCGAGCTTCGTGTCGTAGGTGACGACCAACTCGTCGATCGGCCGGTCCGCACGCACGAACGGGTTCTCCGACGTGATCTCGATGGTCCCCACCGCCGCCTTGAGCTCGTCGGCCTTGGCGAAGTAATCCTCGAAGCTCAGGGGCAGCACGTTGATCGCGAGCCCGGCCGCCTTCACCCCGAGCCGCTGCTCGTCCATGGTCAGGGCCGCGACGTCGTTCACGTGGTCGACGAACGCCTGGAGCGCGTGGCGGGCGTGCAGGAGGGGCCCCGGAGGCTCGTCGCCGAGCTCGTCGTGCCCGCCGTCGACGTGCGTCTCGGCGCTGTAGGTCACGCCCATCGGGTTCAGGTACTTGTTCGCCGGGTAGTTCACCGGCGTGTTCTCGTGCGAGTAGCTCCAGTACCAGGCCTGTCCGCCGACGATCAGGCCGCCGCCCGCCTCGACCCAGCCGCGCAGGGCCTCGACGTCGTCGTCCGACAGGTCCTGGGACGCGGACTGCACCCACACGTCGACGTCGGAGCCGGCGAGGTCCGGGATCGCCGACGACGCGGTCGCGTACCCCTCCGCCGCGAGGTGGTCCATGAGGTCGTCGAACCCGCCGGAGTGGGCGACGGTCACGTTCTCGGGCGCGGTCTGCGCAATCCACGACGGGGCGTTCGCAGAGAGGACGTCCTGATCGTCGTCGTCGGTGGGGTGGCCGTGCAGGTAACCCTCGTGGCCGACGACCAGGAAGCGCCCGTCGCCGTAGAGGCCGGCCGCGATGAAGGTCCGGTCGTTCTCGTCCAGCACGACCGGGAAGGCCCGGTCGCCGTGCACCACGAGCGAGCTGGGCAGCGACCCGCCGCCCTCGAGCACCGACACGCCTGCCGTCAGCTGCCGCCAGTCGTCGCTCCAGTCGAACGGCGGATCGACCGAGTCGTCGTCGTCGGCCGCGTCGTCGTCGTCCACGGCGTCGTCGTCGTCCGTGACCGGGTCTTCGGGACAGCCCGAGAGAAGGAGGAGAGGGACGAGGAAGTACGTGGACGCTCGAAACATGGTGGACTCCGCGGTGTCGAACCATGCCACAGCCCCCGGCGACCCATGCGTGTGCATCTCCTCCCCCTGCTGGTGATCCTCCTCGCCGCGCCCGCCTCGGCGGAGGAGCGGCGGCTGTTCGACGCCTCGGCGTACGGCGCGGTCGTCGGCCCCCTCGACCACGAGCTGACGGAGGACGAGCGGGAGGCTCTGCTGCACCAGTTCGATCGCTTCACCGAGGCCATGGAGAACCTGCACGCGCGGAAGTGGACGGCGGCGGGCGACGGCTTCGAGGCCGTGCTCTCGACGACGCAGTGGTTCGAGGCCGCCTACAACGGGGCGCTGGCGCGACGGGCCTCCGGTCGGGTAGTCGACGCCTCCCGGCTGGCGGACCGCGCGACCGAGCTCCGCCCCGACGACCACGCCGCCGCGGCCTTGCGCGCGAGCCTCCTTCAGGCCCGGGGACGTCACGCCGACGCCCTCCAAGTGCTCGACGCGGCCCTGGTCTCCGCCCAGGCGGCGGGCCTCGCCTTCGAAGAGGCCCTCGTGCTCCTCAATCGCGGATCCGCCCTCAACCAGCTCGGACGCAGCGGGGAGGCGATCGGTGCGTTCGGCCGCGCGTCGGAGCTGGGGGCGGAGCTGAAGCGGCCGGCGATCCAGGCGGCGGCGAAGATCGGAGAAGGACGAGCCTCGGCCACCCTGGGAGACGTGCGAGCGGCCCGGGCGGCCTTCGACGCGGCGGGCGCGCTGTCGTCCGAGGACGACGTCGCGGAGTTGAGGCTGGCCCTGGCCCGAACGCTCGCCGAGGGTGGCGACGTGGGCGGGGCGCGGGAGGTGCTCGCGAGGGCCGTGGCCGCCCTGGGGAAGGTCGACGACCGCCTGCGTCGGGGCTCCGCGCTGGTGGAGGCCGCGGGCCTGACCCGGGAGTTGGGGGACGGCGACGGCGCCCGACGACACCTGGCGTCCGCCGAGGCGGCCCTGGCCGACCACCGCGAGCTCCCGGCGTGGGCCCACCTGCTCGTGGCCCGTGGACGCCTGGAGCTGCGCGACGGAGACCCGAAGGCGGCCGCCGCGACCCTGCGAACGGCCGTCGGTCGGCTGAGCCGCGCCCAGGTCCCCGTGGCCCTCGCGGGCGCGCGCGTCGCCTTGGCACGGGCGCTCGTGGAGCAGGAGCAGTGGGCGGACGCGGACGCGGAGCTGCGCGCCGCCGAGGAGACCTTCCGTGCGGGCGGGGCCGAGGGTCCGCGCCGGGAGCTGGTCGTCGTCCGGTCCGAGATGCACCGTCGCCAGGGACGGCTCGACGAGGCGTTGGAGGACATCGCCGCGGCCGTCGCGTTGGCCGAACGGGGGGGCGACGACCGGGCGAAGTCGAGGCTCCGCGCCGAGCGGGCGATCCTGCTCGCGGCCACCGGGAAGGTGGGCGACGCGACGGTGGAGGCGGCCAAGATCGCGCCCTCCTCCTGGGCCGCGCTCGAGCCTCGCACGCGGGCGCGGGTGCACCTGCAGATCGCCTTCGCGGCGCTGCGATCCGGGGACGCGAAGGCCGCCGAAGATCGCGCGCGCGATGCGCTGAAGGACGCCGGCGAGCCCGGGTCCGCGCAAGTGCTGGAGGCGGCCCAGAAGCTGGTCGTGCAGATCCTCCTCGACACCGACCGACGCGGGGACGCGGAGGCGTTCGTCGTGGAACAGGGGCTGAAGGCCGAGGCGGTCGACGATGCCCTCGCGGCGCGCCGCGAGCTGGACCTCTACAACGAGGGCGTGGACGCCTACAACGGCGGCGACTATCCGGCCGCCGTCGACGCGTTTCGGGCCGTCGCGGACGGGGGCGACGACGGGGATCCCCGGCGCGTGTCGGCGGCGAAGAACCTCCTGTCGGCGCTGCTCCTCCAGGGAGGGGCGCGACGGGACGCGGGCGACGGGGACGGGGCCCGCGCCGCCTACGACGAGGCGGCCGAGCGGGGTTGGGCCGCGGGTCGACCGGAGGACGCCGCGCGCGCGCTGATGGCCCTGTCCGAGATCCGCACCGAGGCGGGCGCGGTGGACGACGCCGTGGGGTATGCCTCCCGGGCGGCGGAGGCCTCGATCGCCGCCGAGGACGACGCCCTGCAGGGGCGCGCCTGGATGACGCTCGGAGACGCGCACTACGACTCCGACGCGGAGGAGGCGGCGGCGTCCTACAAGCGGGCGCTGACGACGTGGGGGGACACCGCCGAGACGGCCTCCGAGGCGGCGACGGTCTCGTACAACCTCGCCGTCCTGCTCGCGGGCGCGGACACCCCCGAGGCGCTGCGCCTGCTCGAGCGCTCGGCCACCCTCGCGGCCGCCGCCGGGGACCCCGCCCTCGCCCGACAGGCCAAGGACGCGATCGCGCAGCTCAGCATCGAGTAGTCTCGCGGCCATGAAGCTGGCCGGGACCGACGTACGCAAGCTCATCGCCGAGTTCATCGGCACCTTCACGCTCGTCTTCGCGGGCTGCGGCGCCGTGGTGGCGGACGGCATGACGTCCGGGGCGGTCACCCACGTGGGCGTCGCTCTCACCTTCGGGTTGGCCGTCTGCGTGATGATCTACGCCACGGGCCACATCTCCGGAGCGCACTTCAACCCGGCGGTGTCCATCGGGTTCGCGTCCGCGGGTCGCTTCCCGTGGAGGGAGGTCCCCACCTACATCGGGGCCCAATGCGTCGCCGCGATCGTCGCGATCGCGCTCCTCACCGGGCTGACCGGCGAGGCGGAGGCGCTGGGCGCGACGGTCCCGGTCGTGGGCACCGTCGCGACGCTCGGGTTCGAGGCCGTCCTCACGTTCTTCCTGATGTTCGTCATCTCGGCGGTGGCGACGGATCACCGCGCCGTCGGCAGCATGGCGGGCGTCGCGATCGGGGGGACCGTCGCGCTCTGTGCGTTGTTCGGCGGGCCCTTCACGGGCGCGTCCATGAACCCCGCGCGCACCCTCGGCCCGGCGCTGTTCACGGGGGACCTGGACGTGCTCTGGCTCTACATCGCGGGCCCCGTCCCCGGGGCGATCGCCGCGGCCTGGACCTACCGCTTGATCCGCTGCGAGGACGCCGACGCCGAGGACGCCGCGGGCTGCTGCTGAGCGGGCTGTTGTCCGACCGGGCGATCGAGGGAGGAACATGGTCTCGGCCTCGCGCAAAGGCGCCAAGGGCAAAGAGTGCCGACCATCACTCCGTGTCTCTTGCGTCCGGGCCGCTGAAGCCGGGCACGTCCGCGCACAACACCTCCAAGTCACTCGTCCCGAGGTCCGAGTCCAGCTTGGGTCCTGCAGGGACTCGACTCCAACTCGACCGGGTGACCTCGCCGCCCACCACACCCCCTACAAGGGACATCGATGAGCCATCTCCTGAGAACGAGACTTCGTATGACTCGGCATATGGTCCTGGATAGTCCAGACCGAGGCGTTGGCGTGCCCCGGGTTCGAACTGCCAAGAGAATGAAGCTCGCATGCCACAGGCGCGCCCCGCCCCGCCCTTGAAGAACGCGACCCGCCACCGACGGCAGTTCTTGGCTGCGGGCGACGGTCGATCCAGGGTCCGGCACTGCCAGCCGCCGAGCACGAGCGAGGACGTCTCGCGCGGGGGCCGATCTTCCTCCAAGCCGCATCCGGCAAGCAGCCCCGCGAGGAGAAGAGGGAGCGGGCCGACGTACGGGCCGCCGCACCACCGCACGAGCCTACAGACCACCGGGCAACCCCGGCCCCTCAGCGGTACAGCAGGCGTTCGTTGCAGTGGGGTCTTCCGCGCAGCAGAGAGCCTTGGGCCATACCCTCCGGATCGTGTAGGACTCCGCGTCTTCCCCGATACAGTCCTGCGTTGAGATGCACTCGCCGGCGGGAGTGCAGAAGATGTCGCTCTCCTCGTCGCAGTCCCCAAGGGTTACCCCTGTCGGCCCGATGAGTGCCTCCCATGGCTCAGGTGTCCGCGTCGGGGAGGTCTCACGTTCACGCTTGCTTCCCTGCTTCCGCGCGCGCTCCGGGGTGTTCGCACCGCCGGTGCCGTTGCCTTCGGGGTCGTTCTCGTCCTCGTCGTCGTCCCCTCGGTCGATGTCGTGATAGTGGGTCGACATGCCGTGCCCCCAATAGCTCGGCATGCCGAAGACCACGTGCGTGAAACCCTCAGGTTCACCGTCCCCCTCGACATCGACGATCACGATCGTCCCTTCAGTGCTGTAGCACTCTCCGTAGAGGCAGCGGCAACCGTCGTCGCAGGTTCCCTGCACCGGGTTTCGCGGGTCCTCGTCCGACCCCTCGACCTCGACCGTGCACGGAGCCGCGCACTCTGCGTCAACGCTCTCGTCTCCCCAGGCGCTGGCGCCGCACGACCCGCCGAATGGATCCAGTACGTCGAGAATGGAGGAGTCGCCGGAGCAACCGCATCCCTGTCCTGAACAGGCCCCCATCGCCCTACCGCGAGACGAGGTCGATGGATCCCCGCGCTCGGGCGAACCCGGTGCCCGAGGAGGACTTGATCCAGAACCCGAAGCGGACGATCTGCGCGTCTTCGAGGGCGGTCTTCAGGTCCTGGTAGGTGGACGGATAGAAGACGTCCTTGGTGGTCTGCCCGTCCCCGGTGTCGATGGCCGCGGGAGCGTCCGGCGAGTCCGGGAAGTTCGCCGTCTGATACGCCGGCGTGACCGTGGTCGTCCCGTCACCCTCGATGCTCGCGATCTCCCAGGTCACACGCGCAGCGGCGATGTTCTTCGCGGACATCCACCCCGTCACGGGCTGAAACACATCAGTCGTCGACTTGGTGATCAGCTGGCTCCAGTTCATCCCGATGGTCTTCGTTCCCACGATCGTACTCCTCCCGACAGCTCGCCGGGCGCACCTCTGCGCCCCGACGTCCGTCGGTCTCGATGCTCGTCGATGTCGAGAGTCCCTCCCCCGGCCGCGACGAAGCGGTTGAGGA
>CAZUHI010000116.1:0-10063 GCA_964620495.1 uncultured Rickettsiales bacterium
GAGACCAGGGGCACCCCGAGCACCAGGGCCGCGGCCAGCACCTGGACCCCGTGGGCGCCCAGGGGCAGCACACGCCGGACCGAGGCCGCGACCACAGCCGCCCCCACCCCCAGAGCCGCGAGCCTGGCTCCGGGCAGTGGGAGCTGCCAGACCAGCACGGCCGCGATCGCGGCGGTCCCCCAGGTCCAGCCCGGTCCGCCACCGGGGGCACCGAGTGGGCTGCTGGAGAGCCGCTCCAGCAGGCGGCGAGCCGGCGCCAGCGGCCTGGCCAGCCAGTGGCTCGTCGCCCGGTACCAGCTCGCGGGGAACAGCAGCAGGTAGTAGAGCGCGATCATGTAGTAGGAGAACCAGCGGATCTCCAGACCGATCACCTCGACCATGCCGTGGAACAGGGGCCCGGTGACACAGGCAAAGGGCCGCAGCCTCGGGACCAGGAAGGAGATCGAGACCAGGAGCTGCCAGATCATCACGGCGTGGGCCACGATGCCGTAGCTGCCCAGCTCGCCGGCCCCCACCAGAGCGCCGAAGGACTCGACGAAGTCCCGGACCCCGGGGCTGGAGATCTGCTGCTCCAGGGCCCAGCCGTTCAGCCAGTCCCGGTCGAACTTGGTGATCGCGGTGAACAGGTAGACGATGGAGACCTGGGCATAGAGCAGCCGGATGCCCAGGCCCTTCAGGCGGGGAGCGGTGACGAGTCCGGCGCCAAGCCCCGGTGCCCTGTGGAAGGGCACCCACAGCGACAGCAGCAGCAGCCAGGCCATCAGGTAGTGGTGCTGGTAGCCGTCCAGCATGCTGGAGAAGTAGTTGTAGCTGTAGAGCACGGTCATCAGCACCAGGCTGAACCGCACCGCGAGGCCCGCCGCGACGCACAGCGACAGGAACCCCGTGAACAGGTAGATCGCCGTGTGGATCTCGGCGCTGGTGGGGCCCAGGAGCACGCCGAGCCAGTCGGCGTGGGCCACGTTGAAGGTGTCTGCGCCGTAACGCCAGCCGTGCGCACTCATCAGCGCGAGCTGGTCCAGCCCGAACACCGTGAACAGCACGACCCGGAGCGTCGCGAGCCGGCCGGCCTCCATGGTCCCGTGGAACCAGAAGCGTTCCCACGCCAGCAGGCCCCGCGACCTCAGTGTGTCGAGCACAGGTCCTCCGAGACTGGGATGGGACGATCGAGGGTCCCGTCCGGCAAGCGGCAGCGGTAGTCCACGGTGAGCTCGGGTTCTCCTCCGAGCCGCCGCTGCTCGGCGCAATAGTGCTCGCCGAAGCCCCGGGCGACCCGGGCATGGCCCCGCTTGAGCCAGGTGCGCCAGACCTGGGCCAGGTGGCGACCCACGTCGACGGACCGGTCCCCGTCCCGGAACCGCGCCTGGCAGGTGACCATGCGGATCGGGGAGAACATGCGCCAGGCGAAGCGCTCGTCGTAGCGGTCGCCGCGCGTGAAGTAGTACGACGCCGGCAGGCCGAGCTGCAGGGCCAGGAACGCGATCACGAGCCCGTGCTTCAGCAGGCGGTGGCGGGCCGTCTTCAAGAGGAGAGGCTCACCCAGCGCCGTGGTGCGCGCCTCCGACGATCGACCGACGTGGCAATTGGCGCACCCACCTACCGTCACCCCAGGTGACGACATGGCGTTCTTCCGCAAGATCCTGATTCGCACGGTGCTTCCGATCACCTGGCGGCACTCCCGCCACATCCTGGCCACACGGCTGCTGCGCTTCGCGGTCACGGAGTCCGACAGCGGCTGGCAGATCCTGAACGCGCTCCAGGCCGTAGACGACCCGAAGGTCCGGGCGATGGTGCTCCAGCACGCGCTGGAGGAGATCCACCACGCGAGCGAGTTCACCCGGGCCTCCAAGCCCTGGCTCGCAGAGCTGCCGGCCCGTCCGCTGCCGGAGCGGGACCCGTTGTTCGAGATGGAGGAGGGGGTCGACGGGCTGGTCTTCTTCCTGGCCTATGCCCACGTGGGCGAGCTCGACGTGTTCGACCAGTTCGCCTCCTACGCAGCGGGTGTCGGAGCGCCGGAGGTCGCCGACGTCTTCCTGGAGGCCAAGCTCGACGAGTACGGACACATAAGCCTGACCTGGACTCTGCTGACATCTCTGGTGGACGAGAAGCGGGCCCGCCGGGAGGTCCTGAAGGTCCGCGGCAGGCGGGTGTACGAGGCCTGGCTGCGCTTCTCCAAGGGCATCGGCGACGTGTCCTTCGCCGTGTTGCTGAGCACCCTCTACCTGGTCTTCGGCCCACTGCTGTGGCTGCCAGCAAGGGCTCGCCTGCGCTGGCGAGGGCCCCAGGGGGTCGCCGCATGAACGTGCTCGGGATCTCGGCGAACGCCCAGGACGCGAGCGCCTCGCTGGTGCGGGACGGCCACCTGATCGCCTCTGCACACGAAGAGGGCTTCACCCGCCAGCGCCACGACCCGAACTTCCCGCGCTTCGCCATCGCGTACTGCCTCGAGGTCGCAGATCTGGCGCCCCACGAGGTGGACGCGATCGCGTTCTTCGAAGAACCCCACGCCCGGTTCACGCGGGTGCTCACCCAGTCCTTCGGGGGCTTCCCCGCCACGCTCCCCACGTTCCTGGCCACCATGAAGGACTGGCTGGGCACGCGCCTCTGGGCAGGCAATTCCATCAGCGCACGGCTCGACGTCCACCCGGACAAGATCGCCTACGTGCCGCGCCACATCAGCCAGGCCACCCAGGCTTTCGTGAGCAGTCCGTATGAGCGCGCCGCCGTGCTGGTGGTCGACTCCGCCGGGGCCTGGTCCAGCACGGCCCTGTTCACCGCGAGCTTCGAGGATGGCCGACTGTGCCTCCAGGAGCACGAACAGATCCCCTACCCCCACTCCCTGGGCCTGGTCCAGGCTGTCTTCACTGCGCTGCTGGGCTTCCGGGTCCACGACGAAGAGGCCTGTCTCCAGGACCTGGCAGCCTATGGCGAGCCCATCTACACCGGGCGGATCCGCAAGATCCTCAGCCCCGAGCAGGACGGCACCTACCGGGTGGACCCATCGTTCTTCCGCTTCGATCGGCTGGAGGTGCCGCCCTGCTCGCGGCCCTGGACCCACAAGCTCACCGACCTGGTCGGCGCTCCCCGGGACGCTCGGCGGCCCCTGCCGTTCTCGACCCTGTCCGGTCCGTCGTCGCGGGCCCCCGATCCCGAGGACCAGCGCTACGCCGACATCGCCCGGAGCCTCCAAGAGGTCATCGGGGAGTGCCTGGTGGGGCTGTGCCGGCGCCTGCGCGAGACCTCCGGGCTGGACAGGCTCTGCCTGACGGGACCGCTGATCCTGGACCCGGCCCTGCGCCGACGCATCCAGCAGGAGAGCGGCTTCACGTCGATCCATGTTCCCGTGGACCCGGGCGAGGGCGGGTGCTCGGCGGGGGCGGCCCTCTACCTGGACGCCCAGAAGAGGCCTCGAACCCATCAGAACGGGACCGTGACGCCGTTCCTCGGCCCGGCCTTTGACGAGACCCGCGATCACGCGGCGCTGGCCCACGCCGACCCCCGCTTCTGGCAGCGATTCCGCAGGCGGGGTTGCCGGCCTGTGCGCGATGTCTCCCTGGAGATCGCCCAGGCAGGCGAGCCAGAGGCCCTCACCGGGATCGTGGCGGACGATCTCGCCGCTGGTCGTATCGTGGGGTGGTTCCAGGGCCGGGCGGAGAGCGGTCCCACGGCGCTGGGGCACCGCGCCATCCTCGTCGATCCCGGCAGACTCCACAGCGTCCGTCGGCTCCTGGACAAGGTCACCGGACTGCCGGCCTATCGCCCGTGCACGCTGCTGCTGCGGCAAGACGACGCCGGCGGCCTGCTGGAGGAAGTGCCCCCGCGCACCGCCCGGTGGATGCCGGCCCTGATCCCCGTTCTGGCCGAACATCGGGCTCGGCTCGCCCCCGCGCTCGACACCGAAGGCCGGGCCCGCGTGGTGATCTGCAGCCCCCACGACAGCCCGATCCTGCACCGCCTGCTGGACGCCTTTGGCGAGCGCACCGGCGTGCCAGCTCTGCTCAACACCGGCCTGAATGAGCGGGACCTGCCCATGGCCGGGTCCCCGGCCGACGCCCTGCTCGTCTTCATGAGGACCGAGATGGACACGATCGTCACCAATGGCCTCCTCGCCCGCAAGGTGTGGACGTGAGCCGCCCGGACGGGACCCGGCCCCGGGGCTCGGGCCTGACCATGGCCCTGCGCTCCGCCGCCACCGTGGTCCGCGCGCTGTTCGAGCACCGCACGGGCTGGGCGCTCCCCCTGGTGCTGTTGCTCCTGGTCCTGTCGGGCATCCTGGCGGCCCTGGCCCTGGTCCCGGCCATCGCGCCCTTCGTCTACCCGGTGCTCTGATCCTCCGGCTGCGGGGCTGGCTGTTCGGCCTTGCGCTCGCGGCCGTCTGCGGTGTCGGACTGGAGTGGTATGCGGACTGGAGCTGGGCCGTGGATCCCAGCTGGTATCGGGTGGAGGAGGACGACGGTCAGGTCCGACTGACCTGCCAGCTCGCGAGGCCCGTGGCCTTCTCGGCACAGCCCGCGGCGGGCGTCACGCGGATCCTGCTCCTGGGCGGCTCGTCGTCCTTTGGATCGCCGGAGCGGCCCAACGGGACGGAACCGCTGTCGGCACCGCGCCACGGCTTCGCCGGCGTCATGCAGGCCGGGCTCGACCGCGCCTTTCCCGGTCGCTTCGAGCTGGTCAACCTGGGGGTGAACGGCGGTGCGAGCCAGGACTCGCTGCGGCTGCTGCGGCGAGCCAGGGACTGGGGCGCGTCGGCGCTGGTGATCTATGACGGTCACAACGAGTTCATGGGCTCGCCGGCCCGCTTCCACGCCTGGGCCTGGCGCTCGGCGCTCTACCGAAGGCTCACCCTGTGGCTGCCGAGGCCCCGCACGTCTCCCGGCTGGGTGGGTCCGCCGGCCAACGGAGACGAAGCCCACACCCAGGCCATCCTCGACCTCTTCGAGCACAACCTGCAGGAGATGCTGGCGCTGGCGAGCGACTGGGGACTCGTCCCGGTGCTCTCCACCCAGGCGAGCAACCTCGCGGACTTCGACCCGACCTGGAGCACATCCGGAGACGAACAGGACCTGAGCCGGCTCAGCCAGCGCTCCCTCGAGGAATTGGTGGCCCTGCGGGGGCGCCATGCCCACTCGGCGGACATCGCCTGGGCCCTCGGTCGCCGCCTCCACGCCGCCGGCGCAGACGCCGAGGCGGCCCTCGTGGCCGCCCGGGACCACGACGGCCTGCCCTTTCGGGCGACCACCGCGCTCAACGACCGGATCCGCCGCGTGGGCGAGGTGCACGGGGTCGTGGTGGTGGACGCCGAGCGCGCCGTGGCCTCCCAGGGTCGGATTCCCGGTAACCAGGACTACTACGACTGGGTCCATCCCCGGCCGGCGGCCGCCGAGCGGCTGGGGGCGGCACTGCTGGACGGCCTCGCCGAGGCCGGCGTGCTGCCGGAGTCGCCAGATCGCCCCAGGCACCCCGAGCTGCCAGAAGCCGAGTGGCGCGAGGCCGACCTGCGCATGGCCCGCTCCTGGCTGGCCTGGGGGGTCGTGCGCGGCCACGATCCCACCTACCGCCTCCAGCAGGCCCAGCGATGGGCCCGCCAGGTCCTGGAGCGAGAGCCGGGGCACGCAGAGGCCACCGGTGTGCTCCAGGTGGCGACGGCGCTGCTCGATCCGACGAGAGACCACGCCCTCCCCACGGACCCGGAGGTCGTGCGACGGGTCAGCCTGCTCCACCCGGGCATCGCTGCGCTGTTCGGCGGGTATAGATGAGCAGGTACCCGCTGCACAAGACCGGGCTGCAGCCCCCACAGCCCGGTCCGATGGCGTCGGGGTTCAGGGTCTCGGCGCGGACCTCGAAGCCCAGCTCCTGGTAGAGCGCGATCGCTTCGAGCGCCCGCTCGGTGTCGACCACGTGGCGCCGGACCCAGCCAGCTGCCAGCAGCTCCGGGTCACCGGGGATGCCGATGCCGGGACAGTCCGGAACGGGACTCACAGGAACGGGGCGGCTCTTCGCTGCCCGCCATCCCAGTCCCCCCGCTTGTCCAGGCGCCGCTGGCCCAGGATGGCGGCGCCGATGGCCCCCACGAACTGGCACAGCTCCCCTTCGGGCACGTTCACCGGCTGTCCCAGCTCCCTCTGGACCACCCGGGCCATGGTCTCGAAGCGGAGGATGCCCCCGACCAGCGTGAACTCCGGCTGGGCCTTGACCCGCTTCATGAGCTGGACCGAGCGCCCGACGAGGGACTCGATGGCGCCCTGCATGATGTCGCAGGGTGCGGTGCCCAGGGAGAGGTGGTTGATCACCTCGGACTCCGCGAACACGGCACAGACCCCGGAGATCGGCACCGACGCGCGCGACGTGCACATCAGCGGGCCGATCTCCTCGGTCGAGTAGCCCATGTACCGGGCGGTCTTCTCCAAGAAGGCACCCGTGCCCGCCGCGCACTTGTCGTTGAGCCGGAACGAGACGACCCGTGCCCGCTCGTCGATGCGGCTGGCCTTCATGGTCTGCCCGCCCACGTCCAGCACCGTGCGGGTGCCCGGAAAGAGGTGGTGGGCGCCCCGGGCCGAGGCCGTCAGCGACGTGACCGCCGCGTCGGTGAAGTCGGGCTGGTGCCGGCCGATGCCCGTGGTGACCACGTAGGAGACGTCACTCCGGTCGAGACCGGCCGCCGTGAGGGCCTGGTCGTAGACCACTCCCCCGACGTGGGCCAGGCGAAAGCCGGTGGGCTGGAGCGCGGTGGCCAGGATCTGGCGGTCCTCGCTGAAGAGCGCGGCCTTGGTGTAGGTCGAGCCGATGTCGATGCCTGCGGTGACTCTCATGGGCTGGTCTCCACCTGGACGGTGGGCGCCCGGCTGGCGCGGATGTGATCCCGGGCAAAGAGCGCGGCGCCGATGGCGCCCATGTAGTGGCACTCCTCGCTGACGTTCAGCGTGAGTCCCAGCCGCTGCTCGAGGGCCTCGACCATGCCCGGGTTGCGGGAGACGCCGCCGGTGAACGTCACCTGGTCCTCCACGCCGACGCGCCGGAGCAGCCCCGCGGAGCGCGACGCGATGGAGCGATGGACCCCCCACAGGATGTCCTCGATCTTCTTGCCCTTGCCCAGCCAGGCCAGCACCTCGGACTCGGCGAACACCGTGCAGGTCGTCGAGATGCGCACCGGACGCTGGGACCTCAGCGCGGTGGCCCCGAGCTGGTCCAGGGGGATGTCCAGGGCCGCCGAGGCCGCCCCCAGAAAGCGCCCGGTGCCTGCGGCGCACTTGTCGTTCATGCAGAAGTCGACGATCTCGCCCTCCGCGTTGACCCGGATGGCCTTGGTGTCCTGGCCCCCCATGTCGACCACCGTGCGGGTGTCGGGGAACAGGTGCACGGCGCCTCGACCGTGGCAGCTGATCTCGGTGACCTGGGTCTTGCCAAACGTCACTCGGTAGCGGCCGTAGCCAGTGCCCACGATGACCTGGACCTGCTCGGGCGCGATGTCCTTGGAGCGGATGGCCTCCAGGAAGGAACTCTGGGCGGCCTGGACCACGTTGGCCCCGGTGTCCACCAGGCCCCTTGCGACCACCTCGCCCGCCATGTCCATCACCACGGCCTTGGTCTGGGTCGAGCCGACGTCGACTCCTGCGGCGTACGCCATCAGGCGCCTCCTGCTGCGAGTGTCTGCGCCCGGCGAGAGGCCAGGCCCTCGAAGAACGCGTCGATCCTGTTCTTGAGCTGAGCCTCGGAGACCACCCGCCGGTCCATCATGTCCGACTCGATGAAGAGGCTGTTCAGCCCGGTCTCCTCCATGAGCGCCCGCCGGCTGTCGGCCAGCCCGGTCGACACCGTGCGGCAGCTCTTGATCGGGTGGAAGACCACGCCATCGATGGCGTAGTCCTCGATCATCTGCCGCACCATCGTGTGCGGGTGGAACATGCTGTCCATCGCGTCCCGCACGCTGAGCAGCAGGCCCTCGGCCAGGCTGGCGATGGGATCGGCCAGGTCGTACTGATAGTCCCGGTTGGTGCCGCCCGAGGCGAACCAGAGGTAGGTCGAGCTCACGAAGGTCCCGCCCCACTCGGCGAACAGCTCGTTGAACCGCCGGAAGATCGGGTAGCAGGGCACGCCGAGAAAGCTGAGCCGGTAGCGCTCCTCGGTGGTGGTGCCGATGCCGTGGGCGGCCTTGTACTCCAGCTCCTCGACGAGCCGCTCGAAGTACCGGGTCCCTTCGGGGGTGCCCCGGAAGCCATCGGCCACGCCCAGGTAGATCGTGCCGTCGGTCAGGGCGTTGAACAGCGAGGGACGGGAGCGGTTCAGCGCCAGCACCCGGGCCCAGCAGGTGCTGACCCGGTTGGCGTGCCCCATCGTCTCCCGGAGCTTGTCGATGTCGAAGGCCTGGCCGGTGACGGTCTCACAGGTGGCGATCAGCTCCCGGAGCTGGCCTTCGACGTAGCGCCGGTCGTTCTCGAAGCGGCGCTCGCCGGGCCAGGTCTGGCAGCCCGCCTGGCGGGTGCCGGGCACATCGATGGTCACGATCGGGATGCCGTACATGCGCTCCCAGATCTCGGCCCACTTGATGTAGGTGTTGCAGGCGTTGGTGTAGACCGCGATGCTCGGCCTGGGGATGGTGCCCATCGGGTGCTGGCCACCGCGCCTCTGCAGCGCCACGTCGGCCTTGACGTAGCCGCAGATGTCCGGGGAGTACCCCAGGTCCTCGGCCTCGTTCAGGTACTCGTGGGCGACCCGTCGGATCGCCGTCTGCAGCGACGCGATCTCGGGAAAGACCACCGGCATGTCGAAGGACTTGAGGATCTCCACCACGCTGCCCATCACGAAGACGTAGGCAGCACCTTGTCTCTTCTCGGCCACGCCCCCCAGCTCCTCGAACCAGGAGCGGAAGAGCGCGGCGCCTTCCTCGTTGCCACGGCCGACCAGGGAGTCTGCGGGGGTCATTCGGTCCTCCTCGGCTCAGCCGAACAGCAGGTTCTCTACAAAGGTCTCGACCTGCAGCTCCAGCGTGGAGAAGCTGGTCATGTTCTCCTCGAACTCGCTCACGAAGTACGGCAGGCCGCGCTCCTCGAGGGCGTGGATGTAGGCCACCTGCTCTTCCAGACCGGGCTCGCACATCTTGGCCGCCGCGAGCACCACCGCTTCGGCCCCGGCACCTTCGCAGCGCCTCAGGAGCATCGCCTCCTTGCGCTTGCGGTCGTCGTGCTGGACCGGGCTGTAGCTGGAGCGCTCCAGGTAGGACTCCGCCAGGGCCAGCAGGGGATCGCCCTCGGTCGGCACGTCCTCCAGGATCCAGCGGAGCCCGATCAGGAAGTCGTCGTCGACCACGTAGCAGGAGCGGCCCACCATGCGGATCAGGTCCAGCGGAGGCTGCTCACAGAACGCACCCTCGAAGACGACCCGGACCCGGTCCTGGGCCCTGGTCTCGCGGGCCTCGAGCTGGGGCAGCACCCAAGCCAACAGGGCGTTGTGCTCCTCGACGGGGATCATGCCGCCGATGGAGACCAGGCAGTAGGCGTCCTCGGCCGAGACCTTCCAGGGGGTCTCCCGCTTCAGGTCGTAGAGCCGGCGCATGAGCGCCCGGTTCCGGTTGTAGAGCGCGATGGAGCCCCGCAGCGCGTCGTCGGTCACCTCGGTCCCCGTGATCTCGCACACGGCCTCGAGCAGCCGGTCGTACTCGTCGCGGAGGTAGGCGGCGCTGTGGGCCGAGTTGGCGTTCTGGGGCAGGTAGAGGATCTGGCAGGGGTAGGCGAAGTTGCGTCCCCAGACGGCGGCCAGGTTGCGGGCCGCGTCACAGATCGGGTGGGTGACGAACATGTCCAGCGCGATCCGATCGGACAGGGCCAGCTCCAGCGACGTCTTGAGGATCGAGCACAGGTACGACCCGAAGCGGGAGTCGGCGGTCGCCGGCTCGCAGGGGGCTCCCCGCACCTTGAGGGGCAGCGCCCCCGCCGCGTGCACCAGCTCGGCGGGGAAGTAGACCTGGAAGTGCCCGACCACCTTGCGCCCGGACTCGCGCCAGCGGGCCACCATCGGGAACTCGGGCTCCTCGACCGTGTCGCGGCACAGCCCGAGCACGTCGTCGAGG
>CAZUHI010000116.1:10163-11396 GCA_964620495.1 uncultured Rickettsiales bacterium
GAAGAAGACCGCCGGCAGGTCCCCGGAGTACCAGGCGTCCACATAGGTGCGGAAGCAGTCCACCCCCGCCATGAGGTGGTCCGCGTACTCGGTCTGCCAGTCCACCTCCTGGCCCTCGAGCTCACAGGCCACGACCTTGGCGGCGGCGACGGCGGACTCGAACGCCAGCGTGATCCCGCTGGAGAACACCGGATCCAGGAATTCCGTGGTGTTGCCCACCAGGCACCAGCCAGGCCCGAAGAGCTGCTTGACGCCGACCGAGTAGCCCTCGATCAGGACGGGGGCGAAGGCCACGTCGGCGTGGCGCAGCCGGTGCGCCACGTTGGGCTCGCTGGCGATGATCGCCGAGAAGCGCTCGGTCGGGTCCGTCGGCCAGGTCTCGAAGAATTTGGGCTCCGCCACGATGCCCACCGACGTGCGGCCGTCGGCGAACGGGATGACCCAGATCCAGGCCCCGCCGGGGTGCATGGCGACCCAGGTGCGGCCGCCCAGCTCACCGGGCTCCCGCTCGTCGTTGTCCACCCACGTGAACAGGGAGTGGCGCACGGGCAGGTGCGAGGGCGTGTCCAGGTCGAGCAGGCGGGGCAGGACCCGGCCGTAGCCGCTGGCGTCGATCACGAACTTCGTCCGGATCTGCTGCTCGGCCCCCTCGGGGGTGCGGACCGTGACCACGGGGCTCGGCCCGAAGCTCGCGTCCACCACCTCGTGCCGGTAGTGGATCGGCACCCCCATGGCCTCGACCGCGTCGGCCAGGGTCTTGTCGAAGTCGTCCCGCTGCACCTGCCAGGTCCAGCCGTAGCCCTTGGTGTGCTGCTGACTGAAGGAGAATGAGCAGCGCTCGTCGCCACGCAGGAACTCGGCGCCCGTCTTGACCAGGTAGCCTCGCTCCAGGCAGCACTTCAACAGCCCGCACTCGTCCAGCAGCGCCATGCAGCGCGGCAGCAGGCTCTCGCCAATGACGAAGCGCGGGAAGGTGTCGCGCTCCAGCACGAGGGGCTTCAGGCCGTGCTGGTGGAGCATGGCGGCGGCAGCGGTTCCAGAGGGACCGGCACCGATGATGACGACGTCGACGGAGTCGGGGAGCATGCTGACCTCGGTTGGGGCACTTGCTCTTACCGGTCGATGCGCCCGAAACCTCGGTCGATCGGCCGATGAGCCCAGCCACCGTCAGGCTGCAAGCTCCGTCGTTCGACGGAGGAGGAACGCGCTGCCCGGCACCATCCTGGGGACCTG
>CAZUHI010000117.1:0-11253 GCA_964620495.1 uncultured Rickettsiales bacterium
CATCGCGGGAGGGTACGCGCCCTCACCGGGCGGGCCTACCGGCCGAGGCTGCGCTCCAGGTAGGCGTCGGCCTCGGGGGTCAGCGCGAGGGTGTCGAGGTGCCGCTGGACGGTCGCGACGAAGCCGTCGCGCTCGGGGCCTCCTCGCGGGGCGCCGGCGGCGTGGTACTCGAGTCCGACCAGGGCCCACGCGGCCCGCAGCCGGTTGTAGTCGTCGAGCGACGAATCTTCGGCGTGGCCCACGAGCAGGGTGCGATAGCGCGCCGGGTCGATGTCGGCCATCGCGCGGCCGAGGCGCCAGCTGCCGAGGCCGACGTTCCGCTCGCGATCGGAGTCGAACGCGAAGACGAGGCCCATGAGGAACTGCTCGGGGTCGATGCCGATCTCGGCCACGCGCCCGGCGTGGGTCGGCGCGGCGGCGTCGCCGTAGCTCGAGCGGACCATGAACGACCCGAAGTTGTTGCCCATCACCGCCACCAAGAGCTGCAGGTAGCAGGCGGTGTCGCCGGCCTCTGCGCACAGCTCGGCGAACTCGAGGCCCGCGCGCTGGGGTGCGGTGTCCATGGAGCACCGGGCCGCCGGGGAGTAGCGGCCCCGCAGGGCGATCGCCAGGTCGAGGTCGCCGTGGGCTCGGGCGCGCTCGGATGCCTCGACCCACTGCCGGCTGGAGGCCCACAGGGGGGCGTCGATCAGCTTCCAGAGCGACGGCAGCGCCTCGGCGGCGGGTAGGGCGAGGGCCACGGTGAAGGCGAGCTCCGCCTCCTCCGCGGCGCCCGACTCCGGCCGAGGCGCCCGGCGGCGGGGCTCGGGCCCGTCGAGCAGGGTGGTGGTGTACGACCACTCGGCCCAGGCCAGGGACGACGGGGGCTCGTCCGACGGGGGCGGTCCCTCGAACACGAGCGCCACGCGGCGGAGGCGCGCGACGTAGCGGCCGTCGCTCCACTCGCCCTCGACGGGATCGCGGAGCCTCGCCAGGTTCTTCGCCGTCTCCGACTCGCCGAAGACGCCCCGGAGGCGACCGTCGGCGTCGAGGAGGACCGACACCGGGTCGACGAGGGCGTGCTCCGCGGCCCACTCGTGGAGTGCGCCCGGGGCCGCGTCCTGGAGGTGAGGCGGGAGCTCGCCCAGGGAGGCGGTGCCCCGGGTCATCCCGAAGGGCACGCCGCCGGCGCGCCAGTCGGCCTCGAAGCGGTCCTCGGCGGGCCACTCCCATCTCTCCTGGGCGGCGAGATCGATGTCCGACGCCACGATGCGTGCGAACGAGATCGGGGGGAGCTCCTCGCGCGCCACGGACCCCGCGGGGTCGAGCGGGGCCAGGGCCGCCCCCGATCCGGTGGACCCGGCGGAGGTGGTCGCGCGGTCGACCGGCGAGCAGGCGATGAGGGGGAGCAGGACGAAGAGGAGGGAAGGCTTGGACATGGCGACTCCTTCCAGTCTGGACCGGGTCGGGCGCGCTGTGTTCCCAAAGATCGGCGGTTCCGTGATACTCATACCGCCGTGACCCGCTTCGCCCGCATCGCGTGCCTCCTCCTGCCTCTCCTCCTGGTGGGCGTGCAGGCCGTCGGGACGAGCCACGCGCTCACGGAGCGACACATCATCTGCGACGAGCACGGCGAGCTCGTGCACGCGGGGACCCACCCCGGCAGCGCGCCCGCCCCGCACCCCCGGGTGCAGTCGCTCCCCGAGACCGAGCACGGCGCGCACGGCTGCGCCCTCGTCACCGGCCTCTGCCACGCCTCGGCCACGTCGCCTGCGCCCTCCGGGGTCGACGCGCCGCCCGTCGAGGCCTCCCCCGAGCCCGCCGGCGAGGCTCGAGACCTCCCGCTCCGCGCCCCGCCCCTGGAGTTCGCGCCCAAGACCTCCCCTCCGCGTCCGACGGCCTCCGCGTGAGCCGCGGGCGGGGATGCTCCCCGCCCGGCCGTCGAACTCCAAGAGGGAGCGATCCACCATGTCGATCCGATCGCGAGCCGCGCTCGTGGCGGCCGTCGTGGCGTTCGCGGGCACCACCGCCCGTGCGTCCGAGACCGAAGAGAAGCCGTCCGAAGAAGAGCCGTCCGAAGAAGAGCCGTCCGAAGAAGAGCCGACCGAAGAAGAAGAGCCGTCCGAAGCACCGCCCCGCACCGAGCAGGACGAAGCCGTCCGCGCGCTCCAACAGGAGCTCGAGCTGCTCAGGCTCCGACTCGAGGCGTTGGAGGCGACGCCCGTCACCCCTCCGCCGCCCCCCGCCGCGGCACCCAACGTCTTCAACCCCCGAATCACGGGGTTCATCGACCTCGTCGGGGCCGTCGACGTGTCCGGAAGGAATGTGACGCCCTCCTTCGACGTGCGCGCCTTCGAGCTCGACCTCCGCGCGGACATCGATCCGTTCGCCAAGGCGGTCGTGGTCCTGGGGTTCGAGAACCCGCTGCTGCATGCGCTGGAGCACGCCGACGAGCACGAGGATGGGGTGGATCCGGATGACGCGGACGGAGACGCCCAGGCGGAGGTCGCCGAGGAGATCGCCGAGGCGTGGCTGTCCGTGGTGGAGGAGGCCAACATCAGCTTCGTCGCCCTGCCCGCCCACCTGCTGCTCGAGCTGGGCCTCGTGCGAGTCGACTTCGGGGGACAGAACCGCTCCCACCTGCACGACGTCCCCCACATCGACTACCCGGGGGCCATGACGGCCCTCTTCGGCGAGGAGGGTTGGGCCGACGCCGGCGTCTTCCTCAGGTACCGCCTGCACAACCCGAAGTCGCTGCCCATCGACTTCAAGGTGGGCGTGATGTCGCGCGGTCCCGAGCCGCTCATGGAGGGGCGAGAGACCCCGACCCCGGTCCTGCTCGGGAGGTTCCGGGGGTCCGCGGACTTCGGCGCCGGCAGCCTCGTCTCCGCCGGCGTCTCGTACTCCGGATGGCGCGACGCGACCGACGAGCCCCGCGGCTTCGACCTCGCGGGCGGCGACTTCCTGCTGAAGCTGCGGCCCGCCATCCGCGGGCGCGACCACTCCTTCTACCTCCAAGGGGAAGCCTACTTCGCCCGCCGGGTCGCCGACCGAGACTCCCTCGGCGGGTTCGTGGGCCTCGGGGTGCAGCCCGCCCGCAACGTCTTCCTCTCCCTCCGCGCCGACGCCCTCATCGACGACCTCGCGGATCCGGAGCCGACTTGGGGCGCGGGCTTCGCGGCGTCGCTGCACACGACGGAGTTCCTGCGCGTCCGCCTCGCCTACGACCTGGTCGCCGACCACGGCATCAGCCATCGGTTCGGCGCGCAGGTGACCGCCGTCTTCGGGTCCCACCCCGTCGAGCCCTACTGGGTGAACCGATGAAGGCCGCGCTGATCGTCCTCCTGACGCTGCTGCCCGCGCTCGTCCACGCGGCCGAGGTTCGGGTGGTGACCACGACGACCGACCTCGCGTGGGCCGCGCGGGAGGTCGGCGGCGATCGTGTGTCCGTCCGCTCGCTGTGCTCGCCCACCGAGGACCCCCACTACGTCACGCCGACCCCCTCCCTCGTCGCCGCCGTCGGCGACGCCGACCTGTTCGTGGAGATCGGGCTCGGCCTCGAGATCTGGACCGGGCGGCTGCTCGACGGCGCCGGGAACCCGGACGTGCGCCCCGGCGGGCCCGGCTACGTGCGGGCGTCCGACGGCATCGCGACGAAGGAGCGTCCAAGCACCCTCAGTCGCGCCGGGGGCGACCTCCACCCGGAGGGCAACCCGCACGTGTGGCTCGACCCGGTGCTCATGAAGATCGTCGCGACGAACGTGGCAGAGGGGCTCGCGAGGGTCGATCCGCCGCACGCCGACGCCTATCGGCAGCGGGCGAAGGCGCTCGGGGACCGCATCGACGCCGCCCTGTACGGCGAGGAGCTGGTCGCGCTCTTGGGGTCCGCGCTGCTGGATCGGCTGGCCCGAGGCGGGACGCTCGACGCGTACCTCGACAAGGAGCTCGGGGGCGCGCCTCTGCGGGCGCGGCTCGGGGGATGGCTCGCACGCCTCGCGCCCCTCCGCGGTCGCTCCGTCGTCTACCACCACCAGAGCTGGGTGTACTTCGCCGACCGGTTCGGCCTCAGCATCGCGGCCTACGTCGAGAGCAAGCCCGGCGTGCAGCCGAGCGCGGGGCACGTGGCCCGGGTCGTGGAGATCGCGGGGACCGCGAAGGTCCCGGTGGTGGTCGTCAGCAACTACTACGACGCCCGCCTCGCCCGGAGCATCGCCGAGGACGTCGGGAGCCGTCTGGCGGTCGTGCCCCTGATGACGGGAGGCTCGGAGGGCGCGGGCGACTGGTTCGCGCTCATGGACTCGCTGGTGCGCGCCCACACGGGGGACGCGCCGTGACGGACGTCGCGTGGATCGCGGCTCCCCTCGCGGGCTGCTTCGTCGCGGTGGGGATCCTCGGCCACCTCGGGCTCCACGTGCTCCGTCGTCAGGTCATCTTCGTGGACCTCGCGCTCGCGCAGATCGCGGCGCTGGGCGCGACCTACGCCTTCTATCTGGGCTTCCCGCCGGAGAGCCTCGCGGCGTCCGGGTTCTCCTTGCTCTTCTGCTTCGGCGGCGCGGCCCTGTTCGCCGCCACGCGGGCCCACGAGAGCCGCCTCCCCCAGGAGGCGGTCATCGGCATCTGCTACGTCGTCGCGGCCGCCGTCGCGGTGCTGCTGGTGGACCTCGCGCGCGACCCCCACGGCGCCGAGCGGATCCGCTTCCTGCTCGTGGGCTCGATCGTGTGGGCGAAGTGGACGGAGGTCGCCGTGGCCGCGGCCGTGTGCGGAGCCGTCGGCGCGTTTCATTTCGTCTTCCGGGAGCGCTTCGAGCAAGCGACCGCGGACCCCGAGGCCCTGCGCGCCGCGGGCGCGAGTCTGTTGCTCTGGGACCTGCTGTTCTACGCCGGTTTCGGCCTCGCCATCACGGCCATCGTCCGCCTCATCGGCGTGCTGCTCGTCTTCAGCTACCTGATCATCCCGGCGGCCGCCGCGTCCCTCTTCGCGGCCGGCCCTCGCGCGCGCCTGCTGGCGACGTGGTCGATCGGCGCGGTGGTGTCCGTCGTGGGGCTGCTCTTGGGCTACGAGCGGCCGCCGGGCCCGGTCATCGTCGCCTGCTTCGGGGTCGTCCTCGCCGTCGCGCTCATGGCCCGCGCCGTCCTCGACGCCGAGCACAGGGGACGCCGGGCGGCCCGGATCGGAGGCGGGGCGGCCGCCCTGGTCGCCGCCGCGGTCGCGCTGCCGATGCTGTCGAAGCCGTCCGCCGACGAGCACCACGACCACGACCACCACGAACACGTCGAAGAAGACGAGGCGGCCGCGACGTCCGCGGATCCGCTGGCCCGCCAAGACGCGATCGACCGCCTCACCGCCGAGCGCAGCCACGCCTCCACCGCCGCCCTCCTGCGCCTCCTGCCCCGCGAAACCGACGAGGAGCTGCGCCTCCGCATCGCCGTCGCCCTGCACCATCGCGCCGCCCCCGAGGGGCGAGCAGCGCTGGTGGACCTCGCCGCGGAGGCGGAGGTTCCCTTCGTGCGTCTCTCCGCCCGATCGGAGCTCGACCCCGATCCCGCGGTCGAGTGAGCTAGAACGAGGAAAGCCGTGGGGAGCGGCCGGGGAGTCCATGCGGGTACTCACTGCGGGCAGTAGGGAGAGCTTCTCCGTCGTGCACGCTGCGTACGGCGGCGCGGATGCCGTGCTGCACGTACCCGTCGCGGGCGGCCTGATCGATCGACTCGACGCGGACGGGCCCGACGTCGTCCTCGTGGCTCCCGAGGTCCTCGAGTCCGGGGCGGACGAGCTCGTCACGGCCCTGCGCAGCAAACGCCCCGGCGTGGCGCTGGGCCTCTGGGCGCCGCCCGACGACCTCATGCAGACGATGGCCCTTGTCACCGGCCTCGAGGGGGTCCTCGCGCCCGGGTCCTCGCCCGATGAGGTGGCCCGCGTGCTCCACGCCTGGGCGGCCCGACGTCGGGCGATGGTCGAGCGCGGCCCCGCGTCGCCACGGGCGGTGCTGATCGCCTGCGGCGACGAGTCCGTCGTCGAGCCCGCCACCGGATCCCTGCTCTCGATCGCCGGGTTCGACGTGGCACGAACCGACTCGGCGCGACAGGCCCTCCAGCTGCTCCGCACGCGAGACGTCCACGTACTGCTCACGGACCCCCGCGTGCCGGAGCTGAACGGGACCTCCCTCATTCGCGCGGCGGAGGCCTACGACCCCGGGATCGTCGCCGTGATCCGCACCCCGGCCCAGGACCTGCGGCAGGCGATAGGCCACGTGCGCGAGGCCGCCTCCGAGTTCATCATCCACCCCGAGCCGAACCTCGACCTGGTGGAGCTGGTCGAGGCCGCCTGGGACATGTGGGCGGGCGAGCGCGCGTCCAAGGCGCTGTCTCGTACGAAGGAGATCGCCCGGGCCGGCGTGGCCGCCAACCGGATGCGCAAGGCCAACGCCGAGCTGGAGGCCGCGAACCGGCGCCTCGAGGCGCTCGCCCACCTCGACCCCCTGACGGAGCAGCTCAACCGCCGCGGCCTTCAGCGGGCGCTCACCGCCGAGACCCATCGCGCCGCCCGCGCAGGGGGGAGCTTGGCCGCCGTGCTCCTCGACCTGGACGACTTCGGCACCGTCAACAGCCGGTTCGGGCACGCCGTGGGCGACCAGGTGCTGCGCGAAGTGGCGGACCGCGTCGCCGAGGTGCTGCGACCGACCGACGTGTTCGGGCGGATCGGTGGCGACGAGTTCCTCGTGCTCCTGCCCGACAGCGGGGCGCAGGACGGGCTGGTCGTCGCCGAGCGCCTCCGGGGAGCCATGACGACCTCGGTGCCCGTCGGCTCGTTCGCGGTAGCCACGACCGGGAGCGCAGGCTTCGCTGTTCTCCGTCGGAGCGCCGAGGGACTGGAGCAGGTCCTCGAGGCCACCCGCGAAGGTCTCCGGCGCGCCAAGGACGGCGGAAAGAACCGCGTAGCGGGCTCGTCCGAGGACGCCGCCACCATCGACGCGCTCCGCCGTGGCGAGGGCCTCACCGCGGTGGGTCTGCCCATCGTCGACCTGGCCCACGACCGCGTGATCGCGCTGGAGCTGCTGAGCCGCGCCGCGGGCACTCCCCTCCCCCGCCCGTCCGAGTTCTTCCCGGCCGCGCGGGCCGCCGGCGCCCTCGTGGAGGTCGATCTGGCGTGCCTGCGGACGTGCCTGACAGAGGCCGACCGCAGGGACGCGGAGGTGGTGCACCTGAACCTGTTCCCCGCCACGGTCTTCGCCACCCCCGCGGCGGACCTCGTGGAGCTCCTCGGGCTCCCCGATCGATCCGTGTGCCTCGATCTGAGCGAGCAGCACGTCGCCCGGGCGCCGGGCGCGTTGGCCAAGGCGCTGCGTCCCCTACGCGCCGCGGGCGCGCGCGTCGCCTTGGACGACCTCGGGTTCGGGCACCGCTCGCTGGACGCGCTGCTCGTCATGGAGCCGGACGTGGTGAAGCTCCACACACGCCACGTACACGGGGCGGCCGGCGATCCCGACGCCGAGCGCTTCCTGGGACGCCTCATCCAGGCCGTCGAAGCGCTGGACGGCGAGCTGATCGCCGAGGGACTCGAGCGCCCCGAGGACCGCGACCTGCTCCTCCGGTTCGGGGTGAAGTCCGGCCAGGGGCGGCTCTTCGGCGAACCCGCCTGAGCGGGCCCCGACCTTCCATTGACGAGCAGCACCCCGGGTCTTATGGTTCGCGCCCCGACTGAATGACCGTTCATTCAGGACCCTCAGGAGTCCCCCAAATGACGCACATCTCCAAGGTCGCCGTGCTGGGCGCAGGCGTGATGGGAGCGGGCATCGCCGCTCACCTCGCCAACGCGGGCATCCCGTCCCTGCTGTTCGATCTCAAGCGCCCCGACGCCTCGATCAAGGCCCTCAAGAAGAGCAAGCCTGCCGCCCTCCACACGCCCGAGCACGCGCAGCTCATCGAGACGTGCGCCTTCGGGGACGACGACGCCCGGCTCGCCGAGGCCGACTGGATCGTCGAGGCCGTCACGGAGCGCGTCGACATCAAGCACTCGGTGTTCCGCCGGGTCGTGGAGAACGCCCGACCGGACGCGATCGTGACGTCGAACACGTCGGGGATCCCCATCGCGGCGATGGTCGAGGGGTTCGACGCGGATTTCCGCGAGCGCTTCTTCGTGACGCACTTCTTCAACCCCGTGCGCTACATGAAGCTGCTCGAGCTCGTCGCCGGTCCCGACACGAACCCCGACCTCGTGGCGGCCCTCGCCGACTTCGGCGACCGGGTCCTGGGCAAGGGCATCGTGTACGGCAAGGACACGGTGAACTTCGTCGCGAACCGCATCGGCACCTACGGGATGATGCGGATCCTTCACCAGATAGGCGACGCGGGCATGAACGTCAGCCAGGTCGACAAGATCTTCGGCAAGCCCATGGGCCGCCCGAAGTCGGCCGTCTTCCGCACCGCGGACCTGGTGGGCCTCGACACGCTCGTGCACGTCGCCGAGAACTGCTTCGAGAACCTGGGAGACGACCCCGGCCGCGACGCGTTCCAGGTCCCCGCCTTCATCCGCACGATGCTCGACAACGGTTGGCTCGGCGGAAAGAGCGGCCAGGGCTTCTACAAGAAGACCAAGATCGACGGGAAGAAGAAGATCCTCGCCCTCAACCTCCAGACGATGGAGTACGAGGACCAGGGTCGCCCGAAGTTCGAGTCGCTGGGCGCCGTGAAGTCCATCGAGGACGGCGCCGAGCGCGTGAAGGCGCTGCTCGCCCACGGCGACGCGGCCTCCGACTTCGCGTGGGCCGCCACCGCCGACACGCTGCTGTACTCGGCCTCGCTCATCGGCGAGATCGCCGACGACGTCGTGAACATCGACCGCGCCCTGCGCTGGGGCTTCGGCTGGGAGCAAGGTCCCTTCGAGTCCTGGGACGCCATCGGCCTCGCCGAGTCCGTCGAGCGCATGAAGGCCGAGGGTCGCGAGATCCCGGCCGTCGTCGAGACCGCCGTCGCCGCAGGCGGCTGGTACGCCCGCAGCAACGGCGTGACGAGCTACCTGGACGTCGCGGGCGACAACGAGCGCAAGCCCGTCCCGCAGTTCGCGGGGACGCTGTCGCTGCAGGACGTGAAGGACACCGGCGGCGTCGTGAAGTCGAACATGGGCGCCACGCTCATCGACCTCGGCGACGGCATCCTCAACCTCGAGTTCCACACCAAGATGAACTCGCTCGACGGGGACATCATCGGCCTCTACAGCGAGGCGCTGGACCTCCTCGACGGCAACGACTGGCAGGGCCTGGTCGTGGGCAACGAGGGCGAGCACTTCTCGGCGGGCGCCAACATCATGTTGGTGCTCATGTCCTCCATGCAGAAGGACTGGCAGGCCATCGAGGACCTCACGAAGGGCCTCCAGGACACGCTGATGCGGGCGAAGTACCACGCCAAGCCCGTCGTCACGGCGCCTCACGGGCTCGTGCTCGGCGGCGGCTGCGAGGTGGCGATGCACAGCTCGGCCACCCAGGCCGCGGGCGAGTCCTACATCGGCCTCGTCGAGGTCGGCGTGGGCCTGCTGCCCGCGGGCGGTGGCTGCAAGGAGACGGTCTTCCGCCTCGTGCAGAACCTGCCTCACGGCGCCGCGCTGGAGACCTTCCCGGTCATCCAGAAGGCCTTCGAGCAGATCGGCATGGGCAAGGTCGCGGAGTCGGCCGGGCTGGCGAAGCAGTTCGGCTACCTGCGGGCGTCGGACGGCGTCTCCATGAACAAGGACCGGCTCATCGCGGACGCGAAGCAGCGGGCCCTCGGGATGGCGCGCAGCAACTACATGCCGCCCGCGCAGATGAAGGTCGCCCTCCCCGGTCGCGACGGCAAGGCCGCCCTCGCCGCCGGCATCTGGGGCTTCGTGGGCTCGGGCTTCATCTCCGAGCACGACGCGAAGATCGGCAACAAGATCGCCCACGTCCTGTGCGGCGGCGAGGTCGCCCCCGGCACCCTCGTCGATGAGCAGACGCTCCTCGACCTCGAGCGCGAGGCCTTCGTATCGCTCTGCGGCGAAGCGAAGACCCAGGAGCGCATCCAGCACATGCTCATGAAGGGCAAGCCGCTCCGCAACTAGCGGTACGGACAGGAGACCACCATGACCTTCGAGAAGAACCCTCGTGACCCCGTCATCGTCTCGGCCGTGCGCACCGCCATCGGCAAGGGGGGACGCGGGACGCTGAAGAACACCCGCCCCGACGACCTCGCCGCCACCGTGCTGCGCGAGGCCGTCAAGCGCGCCGGCGTCGATCCCGCGTCCATCGAGGACGTCATCGTCGGCTCCGCCACCCCCGAGGCCGAGCAGGGCCTGAACGTCGCGCGCATCGCCGCGCTGGCCGCCGACCTGCCCGAGTCCGTCCCTGCGGTGACCGTCAACCGCTTCTGCAGCTCCGGCCTGGAGACCCTGGCCATGGGCGCGCAGAAGGTGATGTCCGGCTGGGCCGACGTCGTCCTCACGGGCGGCGTGGAGTCGATGTCGATGCTGCCCATGGGCGGCCACAACATCCGCCCGAACCCCGATCTCGTGGAGAAGGTCCCTGCCGCGTACATCGGCATGGGCCTGACCGCGGAGCTCGTGGCCGAGCAGTTCGACGTGTCCCGCGCCGATCAGGACGCCTTCTCCCTCAAGTCCCACGAGAAGGCGCTCGCCGCCATCGCCGCGGGCAGGTTCGAGGAGGAGATCGTCGCGGTGCAGGCGTCGGTGTTCACGGACGAGGGCGAGCAGCACGTCGAGTTCAAGGTGGACGAGGGCCCGCGACCGGGCTCGACGGTAGAGGGCCTCGCCAAGCTCAAGTCGCCCTTCAAGGCGGGCGGCTCGGTGACGGCGGCGTCGTCCTCGCAGGTGTCCGACGGCGCGGCCGCGGTGCTCGTGATGGCGCGCGAGAAGGCCGAGGCGCTGGGCCTCGACATCCTCGGCGTCATGCGCGGCTACAAGGTCGTGGGCGTGCCCCCGGAGCTCATGGGCGTGGGCCCGAAGTACGCGATCCCCGCCGTCCTCGAGCAGACCGGCCTGTCCATGGACGACATCGACGTGTTCGAGGTCAACGAGGCGTTCGCGTCGCAGGCCATCTACTGCGCTCGCGAGCTCGGCATCCCCGACGAGAAGCTGAACCCCAACGGCGGCGCCATCGCCCTGGGTCACCCCCTCGGCTGCACGGGCTCGCGCATGACGGCCACGCTGCTCCACGAGATGAAGCGCCAGGGCGCGAAGTACGGCATCGTCTCGATGTGCATCGGTGGCGGCATGGGCGCCGCCGGTGTATTCGAGGTCGAGAGCTG
>CAZUHI010000118.1:0-10783 GCA_964620495.1 uncultured Rickettsiales bacterium
CGGAGCTGCCGCCGTCTTCGATCCCCGCCGTGATCAGTGTCAGAGCCACACCCCCCCTCCGCGACATGCAGACCGACCACCGCCCCACCTGGGGAAAGGGGTACCTGCGCCAACAGCTCCGTGCTCACCGGAGCCAACGCTCAAGCGCACCAGTCAACGCTGATGGTGCATCTTCCGGGCTAATCGGGGTCAGACCCTGCGCGTTGCAAGGGGCAGGGTCTGACCCCGTTAGGGGGCTCCGCACTCCAGCCATTGGTGGAGGCGGGCTCGGTCTTCGGCGTCGCCTCCTCCGACGAGGGGCATCGTGGGGGCGTCGCCGGTGGCTCTGGCGATGATGCGCTCGCGGTGATCGCGGACGCTCTGGAGGTCGTCGAAGTTGACGTCGGTGGGGGCGCCGTTGCGGTTGGCGGCCGTGACCCGGGAGCTGTGGCAGCCGGTGCACCAGTTGCGCAGCTCGCCCTTGCCGTAGTTCTCCCACGTGAGGATCGCGCAGTCGCCCTCGACGTCGATGGCCTCCGCCGTCGGGCACCCGGTGAGGAGGACGCAGACTAAGAGCAGCTCAACCCAGGAGCGCATCGATCACCTCCCCCTGCGGGTACGCGGTCGCCGCATCGAGACCCGTGAGCTCGGCCACCGTCGCCAGCACGTCCGACGTGTGCAGCAACCGCCCTCCAGCCCCCGGCCGCCCCGTGCTCAGGTCCACCGCCGTGGGCCGCAGATCGCCGTCCGTCCCCTGCACGACGCCGCTGCGGACGTCCGTCCCCAGCACCAGCGCACTCGTGAACGGCCAGTGGTCCTTGCCTTGCCCTGCGTTCAGGACCGGCGTGCGCCCCATCTCGCTCAGCACCAAGACCACGGTCTCGTCGAGCAGCCCCTCGTCCTCAAGCCCCCGCATGAGCGTGTCGAGGCCGCCGAAGAGCGTGTTGTGCAGCCCCACCTGGTCGGCGTTCTGGAAGTGGGTGTCCCAGTACCCGTCGTCCTCGATGAAGACGCATTGGCTGAACCCCTCCGCCAGAGCAGCCACGGTGTGAGGCCAGGGCTCCTCGATGTTCTGGACGAGGTCGATATCGGACAGAAATCCCGTCTGGGCCGCGTCCCGGATCGCGTGGGATCGGTCGAGGGACTCGAGGTAATCGGCCAGCCGCTCGGAGTCGGGGATGCTCGCCGCCCGGCCCGACAGCCGGGCTGCGCTCGCCTCGAGATAGGCACGCACCGCGACGTCCTCGTCCGGCCGCGGCTGGAAGCCGGGATTGGCCTCGGTCGAGCCCACCGCCGGGTAGTGCAGATCCGGCACGGCGACCGCCGACAGCTGGTTCGTCCAGCCGAGCTGACCCGAGAGTGCCTCGACCGTCCCCGTCCGCGCGCTCGCGCCGCGCACCAGGTAGGGCAGCGGACAGTCCCCTCCGTGCGCCGCCGCCACGAGGGCTGCGATGTCCGGAGCGCCGCCCCGATTGGACCCCGTCAGCACGCGTTTGCCGCACTCCTCGTGGACCAACGACTCGGTCGCGATCCCGTTGACGACGGCCGCCATCGACCCCCATCGCGTGAAGAAGTCGTGGGCCGCCGGGGTGCCGTCGGTACGCCACAGGTCGAGCGCCCCGTAGGACGCCCAGTCCCCGTCGGCCGTATCGACGTCGTTCGAATCCGGCTTCGGATCGAAGAGCGTCGTGGTGTCCCACCCGCCCGAGGCGAAGACCACGACCAGTCGGGTCCCGTCGCCGGTGGCGCGGGCGATGGAGAGGCTGCTGAGGGCGAGCCCGCCGGTGGTGAGGGCGCCGAGTTTCAGTGCATTTCGTCGAGTGATCACGAGCACTCCTAGACGTAGAGGATTCGGGGGTCTTGGAGGAGGGCGAACAGGACGACGGTCCACGCGTTCTCGGCGTCGCCCGCGCCGCCGCCCGCTTCGAAGAGCGTCCAACCGGCGTCGATGGCCGCGTCGTCCGTCGCCCAGCGCTCGCCGTAGAGGCGGAGGTGAAGGTCGACCAGCTGTTGCCGGACGGCCGCCTCGTCCGCGTCCGCCGACACCGTCAGCAACCCCTCTCCCAGATTCGCCGCGATGCGGAGGGCCGCCTGGGCAGCGACACCCCGGAGGACCAGCAACGTCGTGGGGTTTGCGGTGCGCTTCTGCTCGAACCGGAAGAAGCCGTCGGAGCCGCCGGCCAGGTCCCGGAAGCCCCAGGTGACGTCGTCGATCAGCGGGGTCTCGCCCAGCCGACCGAGGCCCCAGTCCTCGTCGAGGTCCGTTTCCCACTCCATGCCCGCGAGGTCGCGGAGCATCCGCGACATGTGCCACGGCTTGATGCGACGGAGCCCCGACACGTGCTCAAGGTTCGGGTCGTCGCTGCCGAGCGCGGCGAACTCGTCCGACAGCACCATCCGCTTGAGCAGCCGCTTGACGAGGAGGCCGGAGTCCATGAAGTCGCCGACGTAGCGGTCCTCCACTTCGTCAGGGATCTCGGGCTCGTCGATGCCCATCAGCTGGCCGTAGAAGCGTCTGACACTGCAGCGGGCGAACCGCGGGTCTTCGGCGATCATCTCGCCCAGGGACCGGAGGCCCGGTCCCGGCGTCCCGTAGAAGCTCGGCGTCGGCAACCCCGGCTGTGCGACGCCCGCCCAGGACTGGACCGGGTACTCCCAGGTGGCCTCCGGGTAGATGATGGAGACGTGGGGGCCGAAGAAGGCGCCCAGCTCGTCGAGCGTCGAGTGACAGCTGACGCACACCGCGTTCTCGGTGAGGGAGTTCGCCCCGCCCTCGGTGATATCGACGTCCGCCGGGACCCGCACCTCGCGACTGAGGTAGTCGTGGCAGAGCAGGCTGCGCGCGAGCTTGCTGGCCCGCTCTCGCTGAAGGTTCGTGTCGGTGCTGGCGAAGCGGGTGAAGACCCAGGGATCCACAAGGATCCCGGCGGCCGGTCGACCGTCCCCGAACCAGGCCTGAGACCACCCCCCGTCGCCCTCGTACAGGAGCCCCCACACGGTCGACGTCGTGCGATTGGCGATGGTGTAGTCGGCGAGCACGAGCTCGCTGTAGGAGCGGTCGTTGCGGACCACGAACTCGGCCAACCTCCCGGGTCCCTCCTGCACCTGACGGTTGAGGTCGATGTTCCCCAGGTCCGCCAGCTGTCCGATGGACGGGAAGCCCGCCGGGTAGAAGTCCTTCCAGGTGTCCGTGAGCAGCCATTCGCCGTGCCAGCGACGGACGGCGGCGCCGAACTCCGAGGAGTCCAGATAGGTCTCGACGATCCCCTCGAGGGCCGCGGGATCCACGGCGACGGCGTCGAACTCGTCGAGGCTGGGACGCACCCCGCGGAGGAGGACGCTCGCCCGCACGAGGGTCTGCTCGACCGACAGGGTCTCGACCCCGATCGTCGGCGGGGCGACCTCCGGCGGGAGAGGCTGGGTGGGACAACCTACGAGTAGGACGGCGAGGAGGAGGGGCAAACGCATGGCGTCTCCGGGGTGCAGGAGAAGCTTAGGGGTCGAACGCCCTCCTCCGCGTCTCGTGAAGTCGGCTTCTTGTATCGAGTTGTAGCGACGGGACCGGGCGGCGGACGGCGCACTACTCTGGGGTCATGGCGCACCGTGTGTTGATCGTCGAAGACGACCTCCGTCTGCAAGAGCTGCTGGCGGATCTGCTGACCGGCGCGGGCTACAAGGTCGCCACCGAGAGCCGGGGCGACGTGGCGGTGGACCGCATCCTGGGCGACGCGCCCGACCTCGTGCTCCTGGACATCGGGCTGCCCGGCAAAGACGGGCTCGAGGTGTGCCGGTCGGTGCGATCGGACTACGCAGGTCGAATCCTCGTGCTCACCGCCCGGGGGGACGAGATCGACGAGATCCTCGGACTCGAGCTCGGCGCGGACGATTACCTCGCCAAGCCCGTCGCTCCGCGCCGCCTGCTCGCGCGGGTGAAAGCGCTCCTTCGTCGGCCGGCGGCAGCGATCACGGCGCCAGTCGAGAACGGTCCCCTGATCGTTGACCCGGGGCGTCGTCTGGTCTCGCTGGACGGGCGCACCTTGGAGGTCGGGACCGCCGAATTCGAGCTGCTGCTGCTCCTCGCGCGGCGGCTGGGCGAGGTCGTCTCTCGCGACGACATTCTCCGGTCGCTTCGGGGCGGCGGCTACGACGGGATCGACCGCAGCGTCGATCTCCGAGTGTCGCGGCTGCGCAAGGTGCTGGGGGACGACCCGCGCAAGCCGACGTGGATCAAGACCGTGCACGGCGCGGGGTACCTGCTGGCCCGGGCGTGAGGGCGGTCTTCCTCCGCATCTGGGTCGGCGCGACGGTCCTGTTCGTCGCCGGTCTCCTGGCCTACGAGGTCGTCCAGTGGACGCTGTTCAGCGATCAAGAGGTCGAGTGGTACGAGTCGATGGTGCGCGGCGGCTACGTCCGGGGGGCCCAGGACGTCGTGGGAGCCGCCGATCGAGAAGCGACCCTCGAGGCGCTGTCGACGGAGTTCGCGCTCCCCGTCCGAGTGCTCGCGGCGGCCGAGTTCGACGCTCCGAACCAGGCGCGGTTGGCGGTCGACCAAGTCGTCGCCGCCCGCCACGAATGGATCGACGTGTACCTGGTGTTGCTCCCGGGCGACCGGGGCGAGGTCGTCGTCTACGGGCCCACGGGCTATCCGACACCTTGGTTGTTGCCCCGATTCCTGCTCGTCCTCGCGCTGTCCTCTGGGTTCGCAGCCCTCGCCTGGTTCGGACTCCGCCCCGTCCTGCGCAGCCAGGCCGCGCTCGAGTCCACAGCTCAACGCATCGCGGCAGGCGATCTCGCGGCCCGCATCCCCCAGGGAGCCGGGGTCGCGACGCCCGACGTCGCGGGGGCCTTCGACACGATGGCGGAGCGAATCGAGGACCTCGTGACTTCGCAGCAGGAGGTGCTTCGAGCCGCCTCCCACGAGCTGCGCACTCCGATCGCCCGCCTGCGCATCGGCGTGCACCTGCTCGCGAGTGCCGCCGCCGACGAGCGGGACGAGCGCGAGGCCAAGCTCGACGACGACCTCCAGGAGCTCGACGACCTCGTGGACGAGGTGCTCCTCCATGCGCGGCTCGGTCCCGACGGCGCGGGGCAAGAGCCGGTGGACGTCGAGCTCGCGCCCCTAGTCGATGGGCTGCTCGCGCGGCTTTCCGCGGATACAACCGTCGAAGTGGGCGACGTCGAAGTGACCCTGCGCGCAGCTCCCCGGCTCCTGCGGCGCGCGCTGCGCAACCTGATCCTCAACGCCTCTCGCTACGCCGACACGGTGCGCATCTCGACGGACGGCGACCCGCTTGCCATCTGCGTCGACGACGACGGCCCAGGCATCCCGGAGGCCCAGCGCGAGCGCGCCCTGCTCCCCTTCGTGCGCTTCGGCGAGCAAGGCGGGCACGGGTTGGGCTTGGCCATCGTGGCCCGCATCGTCCGCTGGCACGGCGGGACGATCACCTTGGGCACATCCGACCTCGGAGGACTGCGCGTCCGCCTGGTGTGGCCTCAGCCCTGAGCGCCGCCCTCACGGGCCCTTCGTGGGGGCGGCGACGCACGCGCTCGTCCCGGCCGCGTAGATCGGGTCGCACTGGGAGGCCGTGAAGAAGCCGCAGGTGAAGAGGTCCGTGATCTCACTCACGCACTGCGTTTCGATGCACGTCTCGTCGTAGCCGCAGGCCAGCTCGCAGCACAGGTAGTTGTCGGCTTCGGTTTGGCAGCCTCCCTCGGACGCGCACCCCAGGTAGTCGAGGAAGAGGCAGTAGCCGCAGTCGAGGCCGCTCTCGTGGGCGGGCGTCGGGTCGGCCGTGGTGCAGGCCTCGGGACATTCGAAGTCGTTGGGATCGCACGAGGCGAGGCACTCAGACACCGTGGACGCGCAACGCGGCAAGACCTCGGGAGTGAGCTCGAAGATGGGGTCCGGGGGGTCCTCGCAGTCGTCGACCGCGTCGTCGTCGTCCACGGCGTCGTCATCGTCCACGGCGTCGTCGTCATCCACGGCGTCGTCGTCGTCCACGGCGTCGTCGTCATCGATCGCGTCGTCGTCGTCGAGGGCGTCGTCGTCGTCGAGGATCACGTCCGCTTCGCAGGCGGGCAGGAGGAGGAGACCAAGAACGAGCAGGTACTTCATGCGAGCGAGGCTAAGGGAGGGCGACGGACCGGTCCCGTCTCGACTTGTATCGCTTTTTAGAAGGGGGCAGACCCTGCACGTTGCAGAAGCGTATAGGACGGACCAGGGCCAAAGCTCTGGCCGCGGGGGTACCCCCGCGGCGCGGGGACCTGCCCGGTGTGCCACCGCCAGATGCACCGGATGGCGGCGCTCCAGCGCGACGCCCAGGGGCGGGGCGCACGGGTGGTGGGGCTGGTCGCGGACGCCGGCCCGGCCCGGGAAGCCGTCGCGGGGGGCGGGGCTTGGCCGGTGCTGGGAGACCCGAGCCGGGACGTGCTCTCGGCCCTGGGGCTCTGGCGCGCGGACGCCGGGATCGCGACGCCCTCGCTCCTGGTGTTCGACCGATTCGGGACCGAACGGGGCGCCTCACCGGACGCTATGCGGGCCAGCGCGTAGAAGACGAACTCCTCAAAGTCCTCGATGAACTCCAAGCCCACCCCGGACCCTGCGACGACGACATGGTGTTACGCCCCGCACTTGCGTAGCCCACTGCATCGCGGGTGGGCAATACTTCGGCCGTGCGACGTCTACTCCTTCCTTGCTCTGCACTCTTGGCCCTCGCGCTCGTAGGCGCAGGCTGTGTCGTCGGAGGTCGCGGTGGCGGCCGCGGAGGAGGCGGCGGAGGGGACGATGACGACTCGGCGGGCTCGGACGACGACGACGCGACGGACGACGACGACGCCGCGAATCCGCTGGAAGCGACGGGGATCACGGGTCTCTATCGAGTCGAGTACGACTTCTCGGCGGAGATCACGAACGAGTTCGGGTGGGCCGACTGCCTCCGGGATGCAACCCTCATCCAAGGCGACCTCACGCTCCGGGACGGCTGCCCCGGCTGCGTGGTGCTCCTGAACACGGCCGTCGACGGCATAACTACCGACTGCGACGAAGCCACGGGCATCAGCGCCGACAGGGAGCTCCCGGACATCTTCTACGGTGCGACGCGCGACGGGACCTTGAACTTCTTCTCGTGGAGCTCGAACGAATGGGAACTCCGACTGCCCGAGGGGGAGCTTCGGTCCGGTGAATACAGCGGCACGCAGACTGTCGACCGCGACACCGAGTTCGAGGGAACGACCTACGAGTTCACCGAGACGACGACCCTCCAGTTCGACTGGAGCGACTGAGGTCGGGCAGCGACTCGTCGACCTCCCCGGCTGGTGCGCCCCGGGACCGGGGTTGCCTCAGCGCCTCCGTCGCGTCGCCACGGGTAGCAGCAGCAACGCGCTCCACGCTCCGCGGCCTCGGCGCCTACCGAGGATTCGCACCCACAGTCGTCGTCATCGTCGTCGTCGTCGGTTGCGTCGTCGTCGTCGACGGCGACACAAGGCCGGCCCTGTGGTTCCTGCCAGCTCCGACCTTGGTCAAGCAAGCGCCGTCCCTGTGCGGCCGGATGGATCTCCGGGCGGCGCGTCCAGCGCGCCCTTCGCATCGAGAGATGGAACGCCGGCTAACCCGCGGCTCCCGTGAATTCGAAGCGGGGCGAGGCGCAAGTGATTGAAATGCAAAAGGATTCGCTGGCGCTCCCCTTTGGCACATTGTAGCGCCCCGCTTCGAAACATGCGCCGTTCGGCGCACGTCGGGAGCCGCTTTCCGTTAGTCGGCATTCCATCGCGCAGTCATGTGGAATGCCCGGGCGCCGCCCGTCCGGGGCGGCGAGGTTGGTCGGCCTTCGGGTCGAGGAAGAAGCCGACCGACCGCAGCCGCGGGTCTATTCGCCGAAACGGTCTGCCGGTGGGCGGTTGAGGACCTCGATGACCTCCTCGGCGACGAACACTCGGTTGCGCCGCTGAGCCCCCTGGAGCGTCAGAAGCCCACGGGCTGCCAACGTATCGACCGCCCGATTGGCGACGCGGTAGGAGACCGATAGTCGTGTCGCGACCGAGTTCGCGGTGACCACAGGTTGGCCGAGCAGCTCATCCGCGAGGGTCCGAGCCGTCGCGTGCGACCGCACCGAGGACAGCCGATCTCGCCACAGGCGCCGCAACGCGAGAAGGTCCTTCGCCAACCGGATCGACTCGGCGCACCCTTCGATCACGCACTCGGAGAAGAAGCGGACCCACGGTGCCCATTCGCCTCGGAGTTGCACACCTGCCAGGAGCCGGTAGTAGTCGCCTCGGGCTCGGAGCAGTGACCCCGCGAGGTAGACCGGCTGGGAGCCCTCCGCCGCGAGCATCAGGGGCGGAAGCAGTCTGCCTACTCGACCATTACCGTCGCGGAAGGGGTGAATCGCTTCGAACTGTGCGTGGGCGATCGCCATCCTCATCACGATCGAGACTTCGTAGGGGCGCTCAGGGTCGGGTCCGGCCGACAGTTGGGCTACCAAGTCGTCGAGAGCGGGGGCGATGGCATCGGGTGGCGGTGGGACGAGGGTCGCCTCGTAGATCGTCCTGCCACCGACCCACACCTGGACGGTTCGGAGCTCTCCGGGAGGGTCCGGGTAGTGATCGACGCCCCGCATGAGGCGTTCGTGCAGGGTGCACAGCAGCTCCCGGGTCAGGCCCGCACGCCCCTTCGGCTCTACGACCGCGAGGCCGTGCTTCAGGGCATCGACGTAGTTCAGCGTCACGGCAACGTCCGGGCCTCGCTCACCCTCGTCGCCGGTTGCCTCGTACCGAAGAAGATCCGACTCCTCCGCTTGCGTGCCCTCGATGCGACTGCTGCGCACAGCCTCACGACGCTCGAAGGTTCGCGTAGTCAGCCGGGCCTCTGGCAGGTGCTCCACCAGGCTGTCCAGCCGCTCCACGTACTCGTGTGCCCTCCAGAGCACGGCGTCTTGGCCGCCGAGATCGACGCGCTCGGGGGTCGGCGGCGGTACGAGTGCAGACGCTCCCGACCAGCGCTTCAGCGGAACCAGTCGCTTGCGTCGTTCGGGGTCGAGTTCGGAGCGCCTCACGGCGTCACCGTAGCTACGAAGGGTACGTATGAGAACCCGCTAAGTACCGTTTTAGCGGCAAAGGTACTTAGGGTTTGGCGCGATGTGACCTTTCAATTGAGGGGCCGCTGAGATGAGACGGCGAGGTCACGCGACCTGCGGGCCGGCGATGAGGCGCTCGACCTCGGCGGCGAGTACTCGGACGCTGACTCAGTCGCGCTGCTCCGCCGGCAGCGCCGCGATGAACGCCTCCACCGCGGCCACGCCCGTGTCGTCGACCAGCTCTGTGCCCAGTGGGGGCATCGACGGCTCTTCACCGTTGAGGATGCGCGTCGACATGCGCGTCAGCACCTGGCTGTCGCCCACGCGGCCGAGCTGGAAGCGGCCGGTCTGCAGGATCGGCGCGTCCTCGACGGCGCTGAGGTCGGAGGGCAGGGTGAAGTTGAGCGGCGGGTCGTCGTCCTCGACCGGCGGGGCGTAGCAGGTGGTGGACTGCTCCTGCGCGTCGCGCTCGCCGTTGTGGCAGTGCGCGCAGTTGCCGTGCAGCGTGCCGAGCCCCTCGCGGGCCGGCGCGTCGAGCTGCAGGTCGGTGGTGACCGCGGCGGTGAGGACGCCGTCGTCGAAGAGCTCGGCGCGCACCGCGACCGGGAGCTGCGTCGCGCTGAAGCCGAGCGAGAAGTTGCCGCGACCGCCGTGACAGGCCAGGCATTCCTGAGCGCTTGGTACGTCGTGCTGCGTGCCGGTCGCGTCCGTGACCGCGTCGGTGAGGCGCTGGGCGTCGCCGGCGTCCTCGTTCCAGAGGTAGGAGGCCGCCGCCCAGCCGTCGGCGTTGCGCTGGTTCAGACGTGTTTCGACGCGCACCCCGTCCCGTACGAACTCCTTGAAGAACTTCGTGCCGACCGGGAACTCCCAGGCGTCGGGGTCGCTGGTATCGACCTGCCCGCCGGCGGGAAGGACCAACCACCGTCGCTTGTCGGCCGTGTCGGTCCAAAGGGGAACTGCGGCTCGAACTCGATCGCGTCGTCGGCCACCGTCAGGCTGCCGATGTCCGCGTACAGCCCTGTCTGCGAGAGCTGCTCCGGCAGCGTATCGGCCCTCGATGCATCCTCGTTACTGCAGTCCCGGTCGATGGTGTTGCAGCCCGCGGAGAGTACGGCCGGGGACACCAGGAATAGAGCCAGGGGGAGGCGAACGAGCTTCATGAAGGTCTCGACTGGAGCACAATTCGACGGAATCTAGGCCGGGCTGGACCTCCGCGCCAACGCAGGCTCGTAGACCGCAGTGCAGCTTCCCGGCGCGCAGCCGGGCGCGGCAACCGGCTTCGGACCCTTCCGCCTATGCGGCTTCGAGGTGTCGGGCGTGTCCGAGATGCTGGTCCCTGCCCACCTGCCCACCTGCCCCGGGCGAGATTCCGAAGTTCGGCTCCGACGACGTGAGCCCGCCCTCGCGGGCCAATCCCGACGCCGCGGCCTGAGCAGCCGTTTCTCCGGGCGGCGCGTCCAGCGCGCCCCTCGCATCGAGAGATGGAACGCCGGCTAACCCGCGGCTCCCGTGAATTCGAAGCGGGGCGAGGCGCAAGTGATTGAAATGCAAAAGGATTCGCTGGCGCTCCCCTTTGGCACATTGTAGCGCCCCGCTTCGAAACATGCGCCGTTCGGCGCACGTCGGGAGCCGCTTTCCGTTAGCCGGCATTCCATCGCGCAGATCTGTGGGTGCCCAGGCGCCGCCCGTCCGGGGCGGCGAGGTCGTTCGGCCTCCGGGTCAGCGATGGGGAT
>CAZUHI010000119.1:0-10446 GCA_964620495.1 uncultured Rickettsiales bacterium
TCTACGTCAGCGAGAACTTCTCCGGAGACTCGACCGACGATCTGCTTCGCCCCGTTAAACAGTGGCAGGCAAGGGAGGAGTCCAAAGACCTCTCCAAGGTCACGATCCGAGGCCTGCTGTCCCGCGTGGAAGACGGATACTGGAACGGCGGCGTTCCACCCTACGGATACGATCTTCGCTACGAAAGCCCAGGCGGGGACGGTGGCTCGTTCCTATTCGCCCTGCGGTTCCAGCCCGACGGCAGCAAGCTTCTCCTCGACGAAACGGGTGCAACGGTTCGCAGGCTCGCACATGGCGAGCGCCTTCAGGTCTCCAAGCGCGACCGAAGCCGCCTCGCTCCCAGCGCGCCGGAGCGGGTCGAAACCGTCCGTCGGATCTTCACGATGAGCGCCGCGGACGGCATGGGGCTCCGCGCGATCGCTAACTCCCTCAACGTCGATGGAGTTCCTTCTCCAAGGGGACCGAAGTGGGCACGTATCTACTCCGGCGTCTGGACGGCCTCCACTATCCGGTCCATTCTCACGAACCCCCTCTACGTGGGAGACCTCGTCTGGAACCGGCGTACTGACGCCAGGTTTTTCAAGATTGCCGATGGACGTGCGTCGGAACGGCGAGAGGCCTATGGCCCTCGCCTTGTCCCCAACCCGGAGGAGGACTGGATCAAGATCCCGGGAGCACACCCGGGAATCGTCAGCCACCGGCTCTTCGAAGCCGCCCAGAGCGCGAGGAGCAAGCGGGGCGGCTCGGAGGTCCAGCGCCAAGGAGCGAGACCCAGGCCCGGCGCCTGGAACGGACGGCGATCTCGGTTCCTTCTGTCCGGTCTCCTGGAGTGCGCAAGATGCGGGGGGCGCTACGAGGGATGCAGGCGCACCAAGGGCAAGCCGCGGAAGGACGGCAGCGCTGTTCGCACGTACTACTACGGCTGCGGAAACTACATCCGGAAAGGGCGGGCTGCCTGCCGGTTCGGGCCCGTGAATCAGGAGAAACTCGAGCAGCTGGTCACCGAGACTGTGTTGACGTACTACGAGCGGTATCACGGCGAGGAGGGACGTCGGGCACTGTCCGCGGTCGTACTGGACTGCGTCGGTACCGACTCGGCCGACCTCGCCGGGGCCAAGCAAACCGCCACACACCGCCTCGAAGAGATCGACGTTGCCGTCTCTCGCCTGCTCGATGCGTTGACCGACGGCACCCAGCCCTTCGTTGGAGAACGCCTCCAGGCCCTGGACGGGGAGCGGAGCGGCCTGGAGACAAAGCTGCGTGGACTCGAAGAGCTGGAGCTCTCGCGCACCGATCGACTGGCCTTGGTCGAGGAATGCTGGGGATTCGTCCATGACCTCCCGGCGGCTCTCCACGTCTCATCTCCGGAGGTCCGGGTGCGGACAATACGGCGCTGTGTCGAGCGGATCGTCGTCGACCGTGAAGCCGGGGCCATCGAAGTCCAGGTAAGGCCTCTCCCTGCCGGCAGCATGTCGAACGGGCGTATCGAGGTGATCTCTAGAGTGTTCTGAAGCCGGGTGTGGCCCGGGACAGCGAGTGGGAGGCTCTGTTCGCGGCAGTTCTTTGGGACGAGAGCAGGCGGCCTACTCCACAGACCAGGGTGTCCGGGAGGGCGTGATTCGGCGTCGACTGGCACAACCCAGTAGCAAACGGCACCGAGCCCGTCTCCAACCGGACGGATTCTCTGTCAAGCAAGCTGCTACAGCCCGGGAACCCTCCGCAACTCGCCATGGTCGACCAGCGTGTCAAACTGTGCCTTCAAGGCCCGAGCCAAGACCGTGTCGGTGATAGCTGTCCCTGCCTCGATGTTTCGTTCGTGGGCAGCTTCGGTGAAGTTGGCCGAACTGATTAGGGCCCGGTCCTCGTCAATCACGATGCACTTGGCATGGAGACACGCCCGCTTGCTGCCATCGAGAGCCAAGGATCTGGGGTCGTGGTAGACCTGGGGAAGTCGATCTCCAGGCCAAAGGCCCTGGCGAAAGTGCTCGGCAAACTCTCGAAGAAGGACGGCCTCGGAGGTCTCGTCCTTGTGCTTCCGGTGGACGTTCACGAACAGTCGCACCAGCAGGTCTGGCTCAGCATCCATTCTCTTGGCCAGTGCGCCAAAGAGGGCCTTGGCTTTCCCACCACCGTCGAGGGCATAGCTTGCGATCAAGATGCTCTCGCGAGCTTCCCTAAAGAGCTCTTGGACCACGACAGCGGTGCTTCGGCTTCCACTACCCGTGAACCCAGTACCCGACCACACGAGCTCTACTCGATCAGCAATTGCCTGGGCGGCCGTCCTCTCCTCTGAAATGAGCCTTAGAGCGTGGGCGATGTGGGCGGGCTGCATTCCCTTGCCGAGCATCTCAGTGAGATCCTCATGAGTAGCTCGAACGAGTTCATCTGGGACGACATGCCGCAATCCAGCGGCCCCGTTCTCCGCCGAGACGCGTCCACTCTCTAGCGCGGAGGCGAGCGCCCCAAGCGTTGCCCGATTCAGGCGGTGGAAGCTACTCACGTCGAAATGACTTCCAGGAGGTGCTTCGCCCGGGAGCTGGCAACGTAGTGGTCCGCCTTCGAGTAGTACTTCGTCGAATCCGGCTCCGGCACACCGGCCAGAATGAGTGCGTCGGCCTCAAGGCCCTTGAACCTCCTGTGGGTTGCCAGCAGCACGCCATCACCTTTCCGCCACGCATCGAAGTCCGTGACGATGCGGATGTTCCCGAATCGTTCTGGCCACTCCTTGTGCTTGTCCCAAGGAGTGAGGATCGCAACCTGATGGACGAGCAAGGCGCCTCGATCTCTCAGGCACCACTCCTGAACGACACTCCGGGCGTGTTGGATGGCAGCGGGAAGATCGGGCTTCTTGACCATCCTGGGAGCCTCCCCCTTTGGTACATCCTCATGAACGATGCACTCGAAGCCGAGGATGTCGGCGCAGTACTCTGCGATCAGCCGGGTGTTCCGGCAGTTGGTCGGAAGGTTGAAAGGGCCTTCCAGGTCACCGGGGAGCATCGGACGCTCAAGGTAGATGCACTGCTTGGGATCGAAGAAGACGGTGAGGGGCCTTGATCCGGCGCTATCCCTGTACAGCTTCTCAAGCGCTACCCACCAGAAGTCGGCGAAGTCCTGGCCCTCGTCTACCACGATTGCATCGAACCCGTGTTCGGCAGCGACTTGCTCCGCCGCTCGCTCCAGACTCTCAGGAGCCTCGTACATCCAGAAGTCAGCATCTTCCCGTGGAGAGAAGGGCGCATTCGCGTGCAGGCAGAAAGTCCGGCATAGCTTGTGGAACGTGCTGACTTCAATGTCATTCCGATAGGACTCGGGCATGTTCTCGTCGATCCAATCGGCGAGTGGTCCGTTGTAGCAGACAAGCAACGTCCTCTTGCCAGCCCTGGCGTGGCGCTGAGCTTGAGCTACGGCGAGCAGCGTCTTCCCGGAGCCCGCTACTCCTTCAATGGCAACCCGTTCCTGCCTCTGAATGACATCGAGCACGAACTCCTGATTCTTCGTCAGTCGGTGCAAGCGCTCCTCTTGCTCGTCAATAGATCGCCATAGCGCGGGGATGAGCTTGAAGATGGGGCTGAGCGATTCGAGAATCCCCTCACGCATCGCTGCGGTCATGGGCTTGGCGCGTCGCACGCGACACCACCGCTCGAAGGCGGCAGTAATCGACTTGTTCATCGAGCGCAGCGACTCAGCACCAAGGACAATTGCCGAGTCCACGTCGGACGGAAGCGCACCTTCGTAGCGGTGAGAGGGGAACACGACGGCGTGCCCCGTCGTGAACGGCGGTGCCCCGGCGAATACCCGGTGCTCTTCAAGCCGCTTTGTAATGGCGTACTTGTTCTTCTCCGCCTGAATGAACGGATCGATATCGTGCCAGGCGCCAGCCTTCCGGTTCTTCTGGCTCCACTGATGAGTGCTCGGGTCGTAGGTGACTTCGCTGTCCTTCACCTCCAGCACAAGCAGGCCCCAACGAGGGTCGACAATGACGAAGTCAGCCTCTCCGGGCTGGAGGTAGTCAGCGCCTGTCGTTTGGTGCCGCTCCATCCGCAACCAGGGGTAGCTGTGGTACACGACTACATCACTGGGAAGCTGTTCCACCAATGCCTCAGCAACCAGCCGTTCACCAGGATTTGCGATCTCACGCAGGTTCTTGACGGGGGGGATAAGGCGTGCCATCTCAGACACCTTCGCGCGTTAGCCGCCCAAGCGGTGTAAACGTTGACCACTCCGATTCCGAGAGATCGAGTTCAGCCGGGGGAGTAGCCCCGCGTAGGAAGAGCTTATGTCGCTTCTCGCCCGTGGTGGCGTCGACCATCCGGCGAACCATCCACCTGCCGACGGCAGCCCCAACCCTTTGGTCTCCGCGAGTTAGGTCAGGGTGACTGACCAGAATCAGGCTGCCCTCGCGAAGTTCAGAGAGTGGTTGGTTCAGCGGATCGCAACGGTAGCGACCGGATTGACGACCAAGTCCCTGACTTGCGTCCACCTGCACGAAGAAGGTGCCCGCGGGAGGCTCCGTGTCAGACAGCGCGGAGAGAGTCAGCGAGCCAGGAAGAATGGTCGACCTATCACGGTCTGTGACCTGATACTGGACCTGTCGAACCGCTTCGTGTACAGCTTCAACATCCGGGAAGAACGCGGCGTCAGGAGTCTCGACAGTTGGGACCACCAAGGCGCGATCCAGTAGCTCGTTGCGGCGCTCGCAACTCGTCTCGGCGACGAGTAGGCATCCGTGGCAGGCAGCCCCATGCAGAAACCTCTCTTCCAAGACCGCCGCCGGGTCATGCTGTGCACAGACCGGGTCATTCGAGCAAAGGCGTCCGAGTTCGAGCGCGCTCGCCAAGTGTTGCTCAATCGAACGACCGACATCCACGAGCCCCCCCAACGTTCCCTCACTTCCGGCTCCGCTTGTGTAGAGCAGGATGCCGTGACCCGCTTCGCCAGAATAGACCCTCTCCCTAATGGAACTCGCTGAGTATCCGCACTCAAGAGAAACCGCAGTGATGAGAAGGTGCGATAAGGAATGCAGCATTAGGTACGGAACTCCGGGGAATTCGGCACCCTGGATGTTCTCGCGCTGCATCCAGGCGTCGAACCCTGCCACCAGAGACTCAGTCCTCTTCACCACACCAGGACGCCTCTTCCAGTCTTCGATCGCCTGGGCTGAAAAGGCCAGGAAAATACCCTCTCCTTTGTTCTCGCTTGCGGGCACCCAACTCATCTCACGGGCAAGTGGAGCCAGTTGCACTCCCAGCGAAAGTTCACCGTCGATGTCAGGCATAGCCGACTCGAAGCGCGTGAAGCCTACCTGTGCAATTACCTCACGCATCTTGTGCACCAAGACTATGCCGTCTATTCGTTCACGCAATTCTGCGGGGAGATTCGACAGGTCGCGGGCACGGGCGTAGTAGTCCCCCTCAGGCTGATCCTCGCCCGGCGTCGTCGGGGCAGCCAACAGGGTCTCGATCTCTGCCTGCTTGATGCTCTTTGGCTGTTTCTTCTTTCCTCCACCTTTTCGGCGTTCGACTTCGGCCCACACGGTGTCGTCCGAGTGTCCCTCAAGGGCGTAGAACACGCGCTGCTTCTTGCGCTCTCTCTCGATGTCCGCTTCGCTTTCAGCGTATTGGAGGAAGTCGTCATAGACCTTATCGACAGCCTCCACCAGGGCAGCATCCAGGTCAGGAATCGAGATGACGGTCAGGGTCTGAGCGAAATATGCGTTGCTCGCCGAACGAGTCAGTAGCCGCGCCGGCTTGTCGCATCTCTCATCGACCCGCGGCCCCAGCCAAGGCTGCCGTCCGGTGCACATGCCGAGCGCGGGTGTGTCAGGGAGCGTCGCATCCGACAAGGCCCTACGTGGCCCGTGAGCATCCGCTGTTGGGGCGAGCCGCACGAAGATGTCCTGGAAGTCGTTTCCAGCACCTCCCTCATCAAACCAGAGCTGTCCCACCTGTGCGGCCTTGAAGTCACTGAGCGCGAAGGCATACCAGTCCACATCGCTGAGATGTCCGCGGACGCAGGCTCGTACGAAACGCACCGGCACCACCAGCTTCTTCTTCCTGTCCTCATCGAAATACTTGCCATCCCTGAGCTGACTCCAACGGACCATCGGCCGGGTTCGATAGAGGCGCCCATGGGGATCCTTGTAGGTCTTCTCGACTTGCGCCAAGAACCAGGTGGGAAACTGGAAGGCCGTGATGTTGGCGTGCGCGACGTTGCGGTCCCCATCGTCGACGGGGGGGTTGTACAAGGCCACAGAATCAAGGCCGAGCAGGTCCTGAACCCGCCCCTCCAATCTCTCCTCGTAGATGCGGACTCGGTCGCCATTCCAGTGATCGAGGCCGCCGACCAGAACCGCGTGATCGGGCAGGTCCAGCATGGCTCCAGGCCCGAAGGTCGCAATCACCTGGCTCTGCCGAAGCTCACCGATAGGGGGGATGCGCTTACGGGGCTTACTCACGACTGCACCTCCACCTCAAACCCGTCGGGGTTTCGGAGCTTGAGGTTCACGGTAGGTTCAACGTCACGCAGGCTGCGCTGTGCCTTGAACCGGCTGGCCTCTTTCGGTCGCTTCTCCAGCTCCGGGTCGAGAGGGTCATAGAGCAGCCGCTGAGCGCGCCCCACTTCGTTTTGGTATTGCAGCTCGCCGAGATCGCCAGCGATGGAGACCCAGGTGTCGAGCAGCGACTCAACACGCTTCTTCACGCGCTGGCGCAGGTGCTCAGCCTCCTCAGCCGGCAGGTCCCTATCGTGCCCCTCCGCACGGCGAGAAATCGCCTCAGCGACATAGGTGAGTTCGCTGCGTAGCTTCTGGATGGATGCCGCTGAGAGAGGGGCAGTCATCCCCTCATGCCCAAGCCGGGCTAGAGCAACGGCCACGCCAGCAAGCCCACGGTCGATGGCTCTCGGAGAGAAGGGTGTCGCGCTCGTGGCTTCCACAGCTCGGTAGAAGCTCTCGTGCCAAGCGGTGAACCTCTCGTAGTGGGAGCGATCTCGATGGCGATGCACGTTGAGAAGAGTGATGACCAATCCGGGGCGCTTGTCATCTCGACCAACGCGGCTGGTTGCCTGAATGTACTCGGATGTGGTCTTGGGCTGGCCCAGCACGACCATGAGCCCCAAACGGGTGATGTCCAGGCCAACCGAGATCATGTTGGTGGCGAGGGCCACATCAAGGCGCTCCTTCTCATCGTCGAAGCCAAGGCCAAGCCGGCGCTTTGTTTCTGCAACCTCGTTCGTGCCGACTCGACTCGTCAGCTCGCGTACGTCGTGGAGCTTCTTCCGGTTGTCGAACAGGCCCTTGTCTTCGCCAACTCGACGCCGCCGGAAGCCATAGTCGACCAGTCGGGACTTGATCTCGTCCTCCACGATGCGCCGACTTCCTCCTAGCTCTCTCAAAGAGTTGAAGTAGCCCAGCACCGTCATGTACGGATCGGCGGGGTTCGGCAGGGCCTTTGCACCTCCAGCTTCATTCCACTCGCGTTGAGCAGCACCTAGCAGGGCGACATAGGTCCGAAGGAGGACGACCTTGAGGTTCCTGCCTTGCGCCGCGATTCCCACGTACTTCCGCGGATTCCTCTCGTCGGCACCGACCGTCTTGGAGAAGAACGAGTCTCGTCGGTTTGGTCCTGGGGGAGGAAATATGTCGACTGCCGAGCGGCCGAAGATCGCCTGAATCTGTTTCTCTGCCCGCCTCACCGTTGCCGTGGACGCAACGATCTTAGGGCGCACACCAGAACTGCCAACTGGCGTGCTGCAAAGCGCATCGACGGCCGTCTCGTAGAGGCCAACCATCGTCCCCAGCGGCCCAGAGATCAGGTGGAGTTCGTCCTGAATAATGAGGTCAGGCGGAGGCAGGGGGCGTTCGAGTGCTTTGCCCAGCCCAGGCTTGGATGGGCCATAGAATCCCTGGCTCAGGTCGTACCGCTGCACTCGACCGAAGAGGCCCGCAGCTTCGCCTACCCACGGTAGGTTCGCGAACTTGTCCACCGTGGCAATGATGAAGGTGGGGAGCCGTCGGTAGATAGGCTCATCGACCGCCAAGATCGGTAGCCCATTCTCCTGGCGACGGGCATGGAACTCGCACCGACGGCTTGTGCAGAAGACGCGCAGGTCCGTGGGCTCATCTGCACCGGGGAGGAGCTGAAAGCTGTACTTGTTGAACTTGGTACCGCACCACGGGCAGTTCTCCAGCGGGATGGGAGACGGCTTGCGCCGATCATCGTTCTGGTAGGCGATGGTGCGCCGCCGAGCCGAGTACTGGTTGTCCTTGCCCTTCACACCCATTTTGTTGGGCGTGGCCGTCTGTCCAACCCAGAGTCCAATCTCAAACGGCCAGAGCCCCAACTTGGCAACATCGTCCTGCCGCTCCAATTCGAGTGCGCAGATCAGCGTCGCAGCTCGGCCAAGCTGGTCCAGAGTCAGCAGTCGCAGCGTGTAGCGCATGATGACGGACAGACCGGCCGAGTGAATGCTCGGGTCGTTCATCCGCCTCATCAACATGGTGATGGCTGCGAGCCCCAAGTACGCCTCGGTCTTGCCGCCACCCGTCGGGAAGAAGAGCAGATCCACGACTTCTCGATCAGCGTGCGTGGGATCAACCACCCCAGGCATGTTCATGAGTACGAACGCAAGCTGAAACGGATACCAGGCTGGGTCAGCGATACTGGGGTCGCGCTGAGAGATTGCCTTTCGCATCGAGCGATTGGTGATGCGGAACGCCTCAAACACGAGGGGATCTCCCAGGCCGTCAATGCCGGCCTGGATGCGAGCCCGCGCTCGATCAGCGTTGTTGAGAAGGTCCTGAGTAACCCTTGCTCGGCTGGGGTCGGTAGGGCTGACTTGCTCGCCGATCCAGTTCGTGTACTCGGTAACCAGCGGACCCAGGAGAGTGCTCAGTTCGTCAGGGGTCGCCGCCTCCGCCAGTACCCCCATGCGGAGTTCAACTCCTGGCATCGGGGTGGGCACGACCTTCTCAACCTGTGCCGTCGGGATCCAGGCCGTACGGACCTGCTGGCAGACGCCTTCGTCATTGGAGAGAGCCACGGCCGAGACGTTGTGCCCTACCGCATGTTCCACCGCGTCCCAATACTGGAGGTCGGCGACCTTGTCGTCCCAATCGTCGCTGTCATGCCCACGGAGGTTGGGGCGCGGTACGAAGGGATGGGCCGCATCGAGGGTCAGTTCCGGCTGGAAGATGTAGGCCCCGTCTCGTGATGTGTCGGGGTCTGGGACACGTTGATTCACCACGAACACGGAAACTGAGCGCGTGCCGTCCGGCACCAAAGCTGTTCCAGTCCGTCGCACGGACAGAACTACTTGTAGGCCACCACTGTCGTGGATGTCCGTGGGAACCGGCTCCTCGCCATCATGGAGCCCAAGTTCGAGTTCTGCTTCCTTGGCAACACGACGCCATACTGTCTTTGGGGTGTGAGCTTCCCCATCCGGTACTCTCTCTTGCTCTTCACCATCGTCCTGACTGTCTTCCGTGGGCTCATCCACGGGAGCGTAGTCACCCCAAGTCAGTCGGACCCGCAGAGTCTGAGTCTCTTCGGACACCAGCACAGAGAGCCCCATGGACGAAGGGAAGTACGCCTTTCGTGCGGACGCTGCTTCGGGGACGTTGTCGTCATCGCCTGCGACGCGGCGGTCAATCTCATCCACCTGGTCGTCAGCATCGTCATCACTGCGCTCATCGACAGGAGCTTCGTAGGGGACAAGAAAGCCAGTCAGATACCACTTCGAGGGAGCGATGGGCAATATCTCGGCCTGGTACTGATCGTGGTCAGCGTCGTGCACATCGGGACCCACTAGGTCCACGCGAACAGTGTTCAAGATTCTGTCTCGAACTGCGGCGGGGTCATTCATGCTCTGGTCCTGTGTGCGATCACGCCTCTTCAGGGGGGCTGGCCGAGTCCTCAAAGAAGGAGGGAGTTGAATTGGAAGAGCTCTGCCTGCGTTTCTGTCCCGCCTTCTTGGAGGGTGTCTTCTTCTTGCTGTTCTTGTCGTGCATTCCCTCGGCGACCTCTTCGGTGTACCGCTTCTGGTTTAAGTCGAGCAGGCGGGCCAGGACCTCGTCATGGACGGCCTCCGGCCAGCGATAGCGGTAGGGCTTCTTCTTAGTGCCCCAGGTCTCCTCGTCGATTTCGTAGTCGAGCAGGAACTCGCAGTCGGTGGAGATGTCGTCCCAGCCATAGGCATCCAGCACCGCCCGGTCCATGGCGGCGTGCAACTCGCGGAGACTCACTATGTCAGACTCGTTGTTGTCAGGGTCGTGAAAGTTGTTGTAGGTCTTGGTCAGACCCTCGTGGTTACGGACCATCAGGTCGGCGCGGAACTCGTAATAGGTCTTGCCGGCGGATTCGATGTTGGGGTTGCTCTGCCATCTCTCAGGGAAGGGGAAGGTCTCGAAGACCGCCGAGTTTGTGTAGCGCAAGTCTCCCTTCATCGTTG
>CAZUHI010000120.1:0-10350 GCA_964620495.1 uncultured Rickettsiales bacterium
GTCGAAGGATCGCACGGTCCAGATTTCACCGCATTTCTCTGGTCCAGATGACTAGAGTACTGAGGTGTTCCGCTTCCCCATCGCCTTCACCGTGATTCTGGCCGCATGCGCGACGGGCGAGGTCGACCTCTCCGGGCCGTCGGGTGATCGTGGTCCGGAAGGCCCCCCCGGAGCGGTCGGCCCCCAGGGGGCCGAGGGACAACCGGGTCCGACTGGGGCGACCGGTCCAATCGGGCCGCCAGGGCCTCCGGGGGCTTCGGGGCCGACAGGAGCGCCGGGCGCCAGCGGCCCCGAGGGTCCCACCGGTCCGACCGGTCCCCCCGGACCATCCGGCTCCCCCGGCCCACAGGGCCCCACTGGGGCGCCCGGCTCGCAGGGCACCTCGATCACCTGGCTCGGGACCCATGGCAGCCCGCCCGTCGGTCCGTCGATCGCGGACGCGTACTACGACTCCAGCTTGGGCATCGCCTACATTTGGGACGGGGCGGCGTGGGAGATCCTCGCGATGGACGGGTCTCCCGGTGCGACGGGTGCGCTTGGACCCACAGGTGTCACGGGTCCCACCGGCCCTGCCGGCATCACCGGACCCGTCGGTCCTCAGGGTCCTCAGGGGAACGCAGGGCCTCAAGGGCCGGGAGGCCAGGCTTGGGGAGAAGCAGCGGCGACCTTCGCAGGGTTCACGCTGGCGATCTACGACGGCGACCTCGGGGGCCGCGCAGCCGCACATTTGGCCTGCGATGCGGAGTTCTCGGGCTCCCACTTCTGCCACGTGGCGGAGTACGCGCTCGCCGAATCCGCGACCTCGGTGCCCACGAGCGGCGCCTGGATTGGGTACGGCTGTGGCCTGGTCGGGGGCACAGTGACCGGTGTGCAGGACGCTGCTCACCCCGATATCGGTCGCTGGATTGGTCCGAACTCGTCCCAGAACTGCGCCAACTGGACGACCGACGGCGCAGGGGCTCAAGGCCTGACACTTACGCAGGGGGGTCCAACGAACACGAACATGCAGTGCTCCGACCTCAAGCCGCTGGCCTGCTGTAGTTCGCCGTACCAGGAGACTTTCGCAGGCTTCACCGCCGCGACCTACCTCGGCGACCTCGGTGGTCGAGCGGGGGCCCACGCAATCTGCGCCACGGAGTTCGTGGGCTCGCACATGTGCCACCTCAGCGAGTACGAGCGGACGATGTCGACGACGACCCCGCCAGCCAGCGGGGCGTGGCTCGATCAATCCGGGCTGCTGGTCACGACGCCAGGGCCGAACGCGGGCACCTCGGTTTGCTCCACCCGGGAGATGGCACGCTTCATCGGCCAGCACGGGACGTACAACTGCACTAACTGGACGACCACCAGTTCCGGTCTGCGGGGGATGGTCATCTTCGACGACGGTGCCAGCACCGCAACGACTACCTGCGACACCGCCCGCCCCATCGCCTGCTGTCAGTGAATCGGCGGTGGAACGCGGTCCGAGAAGATCCATCCAGCAGACCGGTGTCGGGGCACCACTTCATCGAGTTTCCTCGGCGAGACCCACTCCCCTGTCCATCAACGGTCTTGGCCATGGCCCCTCCTGTGCGCCTTCGGGGTCCCCACGCGCTCCGAGTTGTTGGTTACGCGGTGTGCTCGACGACGCGGGCTGGTCGGGACGCCTTGACGTGAGCAGCCTGTTCTCCGGGCGGCGCGTCCAGCGCGCCCCTCGCATCGAGAGATGGAACGCCGGCTAACCAGCGTGAGACGCGAGCCCTACGCGGCGCGGGACGAACGAGACGCTCGCAAAAGGGTCGCAGGCTCCCCTTTGCCGGCGAAACGATGTGGGCGCACCGCTCCGGGACATGCCCCGTTCGGGGCACGTCGTATCCCGCTTTCCGTTAGCCGGCATTCCATCGCGCAGATTTGTGGGTGCCCAGGCGCCGCCCGTCCGGGGCGGCGAGGATGTTCGGCCTTCGGGTTGTCGATGAGGGTCTCGACCTCTCCGGGGCCTTGCGAGGTGTCTGGGACTGTTCGGCGGTGTCTCGCGGATGGAGGTCGGCCGTCGACGGTCGGCGCGTGTCGGGGGGCGACCTCAAGGTCGGGATCCGCAGGCGCCTCGCAGGGGCTGGACCCGGATGCCGCGGTGCGGCTGAAGGTGCGCGGTCCCCTGACCCCGGGCAGCGTCCGAACCCTCACCGCCGCCCAAGTCCGCGCCTTGGCCCGGGCGACGATGAACGTCACCCTGCCGAGGGGGTCCCGGCGGGTCGACCGGATGGACGGTCCGGGGTTCTGAGTCGATCTTGGGTGGCCTTCGGTCGCGGCGTGAGAGAACCTTGCGTGCCGCAAGCACTCGGTGTGGGCAGGTGCTGGCGGCCGGAGGGATTGCGGATGTCGCTGGGAGTGCAGACCACCTTGCCGTGGGGCGGAGCGCCGCCGACGGCCGAACGTCGGGTGTCGGTCCCCGAAGAGAACTCAGCCGCCGCCGGGGCCATGGAGCTGCTTTGGTCCGTGGAGGCGCTGACGGGGCTCGCCGAGCACCAGGATCGCTTCGTCGCGCACTGGGCCGCGGATCGACTCGAGCTCCTCGACTCCGCGGGGGGCGACCCGGAAGAGGAGTGCCTTCCTTCGCCCGCCGAGGCCGAAGCGCTTCGAAGGCGCGCGATCGAGGGGCTCGGCGGGCCAGACGACGCCGAGATCGCCGAGATCCTTTGGCGACTCCGTGACTGTCCCTGGCGCTGGGCTTCGGACCTCCTCCAAGGGCACCTGCCCGCGTTGATGAAGACCCACCCCGACGAGGTGTGGGACTTGGTGAGCGAGCTGGGCGATCCGCGCATGCTGGATCGGGTTGTCGATGCGTGGACGCCCGGCGAAGCCGAGATCGCGGAGACCGCCGTCTTCCTGGCGAGCCTCGGCGGGCGCTCGGAGGACCTGGCGGCCCCCCTGCGCGAGGATGCGGAGCGCGCGGCGGCGCAGCGCGAGGAGCTCCTCGAGCGGGGCCTCGACCACATGATGGCCGCGCTGAGCGACGAGCCCCTCCGGTTGCCGCTCCGCTGCACCGACTGCGGGCACACATCGACTCACGACATCGACCGCGTCTACGTGTCCGGCGAGGTGATCGCAGCGTCCAAGAATGGCGGCGAGGACCCGAGTTGGGACGGGTTCCTGCTGGCTCGCGTGGTGGTCTGCGAGGGCTGCGACGCGGAGGATCGGTACGCCCTGACGCCGGAGGCCCACCTGAGACTGATGGGGGTGACGCTGCGGGCGACCTTCGACGTCGGGCCGGGCGACGACCGGGTCGTGATGGGGCAGGTCATGCTCCACGACGGCACCGAAGTCAATCGCCCCACGCAGGCGATCGAGCACCTCCGGGCCCAGGCCGAGGCGCGACCCGATGACGGCGCAGGTTGGCGGCGGCTGGGCAACATCCAAGCGCGCTTCGATCTGCGCGCGGGGGCCGTCCAGGCGTGGCGCCGGGCGGCGGCTGATCCTCGCGAGGCGGAGGGGGCGTACAGTCTCTCCGCGGCCCTGGAGGACGCCGGGGATCCCGAGGCCGTGCGGTGGGCCTGCACGGCCTTGGAGCGCCTCCCCGACGCCACACTCACCGTCGAGCTACGCCGCGAGATCGCGTTCCGGCTGTGCGATCAGCTGCGCGTCGTGGTCCCCTACCTGCATCCCCCCGTCGCGCTGATGGCGGTCTGGCCCGGCGCGTCGCACGGTGGGCGCCAGACGGTGCATGCGAGCGGCGCCGACCTTCGGTACATCCACGACTGGGCGTTTCTCGCGGAGCTCATCGGGGACGGCACGTTCCTGAGCCTCAGCTTCACGGAGAGCGACGGCGACTACGAAGACTCGCAGCTCCTCCAGCTCCTCCGTGGAGGCGTCCGTCCGCCCCGCGCGCCGTTGGTCCGGCCCGGCGCGAAGGTCGGGCGAAACGCACCCTGCCCCTGCGGATCCGGTCGCAAGCACAAGCGCTGCTGCCTGAAATCAAGAAGCTGACCGCAGCTTCAGGGCCCACTGGGTGGTCGTCGAGGAAGCGCGCGGATCGTCGGGTCCTCCGCTCTGGTCTTCCATCGCCCACCCATGGAACACTGGCGCGGTGAGGAACTCAGAGGAGAGAGCCCGACGAGGCTCTGGAACGGCCGCAGGGGTAGCCCCACAGCAAGGCGTTTCTGCGCTCGGACTCCACAGCCGCTTCGGTCCTCCCCCCACCTTGGTCAGGCCTCTGCGCACTCTCGGCGCTCACGCTGTTTCTCCGGGCGGCGCGTCCAGCGCGCCCCTCGCATCGAGAGATGGAACGCCGGCTAACCGCCGGCTCCCGCTTCGCCCTCCATGCGGCGAAGGCGTAAGTGCCTGTGATGCAAAAGGATTCGCTGCGCTCCCCTTTGGCACGTCCGGGCGCCGCACTCCGGGACATGCCGCTCCGCGGCACGTCGGGAGCCGTCTTGCGTTCAGCGGCATTTCCGGCGCAGTTCTTCGATCCATGGCGGCACCGCGCGTCCGGCGCGGTGCCCTTGGAGTTTGCTCTTCGATGGGGCGGTCGGAACTCGGCGTGGGTGGGGCGGGGCTTCCTCGGTGGGCGCTTCTCGTCGCCACCCGCGCCGGCGCTTCGTTCATGTGGTCGCGGCCGGCTCGGTGCGGCTTGTCGTCCTGGGCCCGCAGGGCCTCGCGGCACGTTCCACTCCGGCGCTCGCGTCATCAACGCCCGTCGAGGGTGATGAGCTGCTCGCAGACCGCGCTGCCGTCGTCGTATTCGGCTTCGATAGTGATTCGGCCGCCGTACTCCTCCTCCATCGCGGCCATCTCCACCGGCCACCGGAGTTCGTCACCGCACCCTGGGGTGATGTCGCTGTACCAGGTGCGCCCGTAGGTCCCGAACTGCCCCAGGGCCCGGGTCGTCACGGTCACCTGCCGCGATGCGTCCGGGATCCTCAGCTGCAGATCCGGCTCGTTCGTCCAAGTCCCCGAGGTGGCGGCCACCCCAGGTGGGTCGGGGAGCGAGGGGAGCCGCCAGTCACCTTGCGGATCCACGACGACAGTGGTCTCCGGCATGCCACAGTCGCTTCTCGAGTCCCACAGCGCGTGCAACTCGAAGGCGTCGGTCCCCTCCTCCAAGGTGTGCACGACCGACGGGCTCCCATCCGGGGACACTTCGAAGACCGGTACAAGCGCGCTCGCGTCGTTCGACAGTCGAACTTCCTGGTGCAGGGACAGGGTCGCGACACCCTGAGGGGCCCCGCCGTCGAGGGTGGACTCGCGGTACTCGCCCTGCATGAGAGCGAGCTCGACCTCCAAGGGCTCGTCCGAGGTCGCCTGGACCTCCTGGATGGCGTGGCGCGTCAGCGCGCCGCTCTCGAGTTCGCCCACGAACACGAGGATGTTCGCCGAGGGAGGGACCCGCTCGATCTCCAGGGTGACCACCCCGCCGTCGTCGTCGGTCACGAGCTCGGGCCCGAGGACCTCCGTCTGGACGCCCCACGGCGTATCTATGGCGACGGCGCCTCGAAGGGCGTCCGGGTCGGAGAGGCCCGAGACGAGCAGGATGATGTCGATGGCGCGGTAGCCCCAGCCGCGGTTCGAGAAGACCACGTCGTGCTCGGTCTCGCAGTCCAGGTAGCTGACCACGCGACTCGGAAGGCCGACGTCCACCTGCAGGCGCTCGCCCGATGCATTGATGGACCACGTGCCGTCGACTCCGGTCGTGTCCGACTGGTCGCCGACATAAGCCACGACCCCCTCGACGGGCGCACCATCCGCCACGACGGAGCCTGTGTACTCCACCGAAGGGAGCTCGTCCGGCTGGTCCGGCTCGGTCGGGCAGCCGAGCATGCTGCTCGCAGCGAGAGCCAGAGCGATGCCGCTTCCCACGAGACCGAATCGACCCATGTCCATCTCCTCGAGCTCGACCATCATCCCACGAAAGGTGCAGAGCACAGGGCCGAAGACCGGCTTGGTTCGCGCGCCTGCTCGATGCTCGGGATCCCGTCACCCGCTTCGGGCACATGGGCGGTGGGGGCTCGATCTCGCAGTGCACCCGCGAGGCTGCTCTTCGAGGGGTCGTCGGAGCCCGACGCGAGCGGGGAGGGGTTTCCTCGGTCGTCGCCCCCCGTCGCGAGCCTGCGGCCCACGTCTTGTCGGCGGTGGGAGCTCTTTGCTCGTCGAGAGGGTCGGGGTGGAGAACGAGGGTCGCCGGCTCGTGTTCATTCACAAAGCGCAGCCCGGCTCCGCGCGCGTCCGGCGCGCTTTCGCATCGGGTCGGAAACGCCGCAGAACCGCCGGCTCCCGCTTCGCCCTCCATGCGGCGAAGGCGCAAGTGGTTGGAATGCAAAAGGATTCGCTGCGCTCCCCTTTGGCACGTCCGGGCGCCGCACTCCGGGACATGCCGCTCCGCGGCACGTCGGGAGCCGTCTGCAGTTAGCCGGCATTCCATCAGCGCAGATTTGTGGGTACCCGGGCGCCGCCCGTCCTGGGCGGCGAGGACGGTCGGCCTGCGGGGACCATCTCTCAGCCCGACGTTCGTTGGGTGTGGGGGCTCCCTCCACGGCGAGCAGCTTTGGCCCCGGTCCGCCCGATGCGCAATGGGCGTCGTTGCCGGTCGTGGACGAGGCGGGCGGGGAGATGTTCGAGTTGCCGGCCGGGGAAACTGCGTTGGAGGAGCCCAGGTAGTGCGAGCATCGCCGATGCCGCACCTGACGCCTACTCACAGCCCCCTGGGTCGGCGTCGTCGATCGCACCGTCGCAGTCGTTGTCGAGGCCATCGCCGCAAGCTTCGGGGAGTTCGGGACTCACCGCCCAGTCGTCGTCATCACAGTCGAGGACATCGGTCCCCCCCTTTGCCGTGTGCTCAGGGCAATTCACGGCTTGCCCCTCGTGGTCGTAGTGGGGGAAGTCAACCAGATGCTCCCCCACCCAAGACACGTAGCCGTCGGAGTCTCCATCCGTATAGAAGCAGGTGTTGTACTCGGGGCACTCAGCGCCAGCCAGGAGGATGCAAAGGAGAACACCGGCGAGACGAAGAGAGTTGGCCACAGTCGTCAGTATAGTCCTGGTCGGGGCGGTACCTTGCGGCCGACGAATGGGCGCTCAGGCTTCCTATCCGCAGAGGACGCAGAATGACCATCGGCAAGCTCACCCGCGTCCCCCTCCGCGAGGTCTGGAAGCACGAGGCCCACGACTTCACGGTGTGGCTGGAAGACAACATCGACGTGCTGAGCGAGGCGCTCGACTTCGACCTTGCCAACGTCGAGCGGGAGAAGTCAGCGGGCGACTTCAACGTTGACCTCGTCGGCGAAGACGCGAACGGCGACACCGTCGTCATCGAGAACCAGCTGGAGAAGTCGGACCACGACCACCTCGGCAAGGTCCTGACCTACCTCGCCGCCCTCGACGCCAAGGCCGCCGTGTGGATCGTGGCGCGCCCGCGCCCCGAGCACGTAAAGGCGGTGCAGTGGCTCAATGAGGCCACCTCGACGCACTTCTACCTCCTCCAGGTGGAGGCGGTCCGCATCGGTGAGTCCGAGCCCGCGCCGCTCTTGACCCGCATTGTCGGTCCGAGCATCGAGGCCCGGGCTGCGGGCGAGACGAAGGCCGAGCTGTCCGAACGCCACATCGTCCGGCGCCGGTTCTGGACGCTGCTGCTGGAGCGGGCGAAGGCGAAGACGAAGCTGCACTCGTCGGTGTCGCCCGGGCACTACAACTGGCTCGGTACCGGCAGCGGGATCAGCGGCCTCGGCCTCAACTACGCAGTGCGACAGCATGGGACCCAGGTCGAGCTGTACATCGACCGCGGCGACGGCGATGAGAACTCCAGCCTGTTCGATCGCTTCCACGCCTACAAGGCGGCCATCGAGGCAGCGTTCGGAGCGCCGCTGGAGTGGCAGCGTCTGGAGGGTAAACGGGCCTGCCGCATCCGGCACCGCATCGACCTGGGCGGCTGGCGAGACGAGGAGAAGTGGCCTGCGGTGACCGACGCCGCCATCGACGCGATGATTCGGCTGGAGAAGGCGCTCCGGCCGCACCTCAAGAAGATCAAGGCGACGAGTTGAGGAAGATGAGATGAGCGCTGAGAACGAGAGACGCGAGACCTGCGGCAACTGCAAGTTCTTCCAGCAGGACTCAGCCTCGGTAGGTGGGTTCACCGCCCTTAGTGGCGGCGGGGCCTGTCATCGCTTTCCGCCGCAGGGCGCGCACCGCGACAGTGGGTGGCCGCGTGTCTCCCCCGACCGCGACTGGTGCGGCGAGTGGCGTACGAAGCACGATGCGTTCTCGAGGTTCGGGTAATGGGCCAAGACGAAGGCCCGCTCCGAGGAGGCGCTTGAAGCCGCCAGCGTCCGCTCGATGGTCGGGCATAGCGGATGGTCCAGTGGCCCAACGTCGCGGGCCGATCCAGCAGGCTCCGCGGCCCAGCCAATTCTCCGGGCGGCGCGTCCAGCGCGCCCCTCGCATGGAGAGATGGAACGCCGGCTAACAGGCGGCTTTCGCAAGCTCGGATTGGGGCGAGAACCGATGGGCATCGCCGCAATGAGATTCGCCTGCGGCTCCCTCATGGCGCATCCAGGCGCCCCACTCCGAGACACCCGCGGCAAGCGCGGGCGTCGCAAGCCGCTTGGAGTTAGCCGGCATTCCATCGCGCAGATTTGTAGGTACCCGGGCGCCGCCCGTCCGGGGCGGCGAGGCTGGTCGGCCTTCGGGTCGACGAGGAGGCGCTCGACCTCGGCGCGGCCTACATGAGGTGTCCGGGACTGTCCGCCGGTATCCCGCAGATGGACACATGTGGGGGCTCGCGGACAATCGCATGAGCGCGGCACCGGCTACTTCGCCCCTGAGTCCGAGAAGGAGCTCACCTCGCTCCAAATGCTCGCGGGCCACGCACGCTGGCTCGTCGCCCTCGTCCAACATACCTAACCCGGATCGATCACCAAGTAGAAACGGCGAACCCTGATTCCCCTATGATCGTAGTGCTTTAAGTCACAACCGTCGGAGGGATCCGCCGTGACGAATCGTACCCGGTCGGGATGCAGGTTTCCAAGGTCCGCTCGACGCTCTGTGGAGCCGAGCTTCGATGGCGGAGCCATCACTTCGGACGCCGGCGGCGCGCTGCTGCTACGGCAGGCCGAGAGGCGGACGAAGCTGGTCGACGGGTTCGCTCGACGGGTCGTCGACCCCCGCCGCTCGGGGAGCGTCCTCCACTCGACGAAGTCGATGCTCCTGCAACGCGTCTTTGCGATCGCGTTGGGGTACGAGGACCTCAACGACCACCATGAGCTGCGGCATGACGCTGCGCTGCAGACGGCGGTCGGTCGGTCGACGGAGCTGGCGAGTCCCTCGACGTTGAGCCGCTTGGAGGCCCGGGCGGACCAGGACATGGTCTGGGCGTTCCACGAGGTTCTTGTCGAGCACTTCATCGAGTCGCACGACACGCCGCCCAAGGAACTCATCCTCGATTTCGACGCCACCGACGATCTCGTGCACGGCAAGCAGGTCGGTCGCTTCTTCCACGGCTACTACCGCAGCTACTGCTTCCTTCCGCTGTACGTGTTCTGCGGCGACTTCCCCCTCTTCGCTCTGTTGCGCCAGGCGAACATCGACGCCTGCCGCGGCACCGTCGACGTGCTCGAGTTCCTGGTACCGCGGCTTCGTGCGGCGTGGCCGGACGTCCGAATCGTGCTTCGCGGAGACAGCGGCTTCTGCCGAACCTGGATCATGAGCTGGTGCGAGGCGAACAGTGTCGACTTCGTCATCGGCATCGCCCGCAACAAGCGCCTCGAACGCGCGGCTGCGCCTCTGTTCGTCGAAGCGCGGGCCGAGGCCGAGAAGAGCGGCGGGCACGCCAAACTGTTCGGAGAAGTCGACTACGCGGCAGGGAGCTGGGACCGCACCCGACGCATCGTCATCAAGGCCCAGGTGATCCCCGGCAAGGACAACCCTCGCTTCGTCGCGACCTCCGAATCCGGCGACCCCGCCCACATCTACAAGGTCCGTTACTGCGCCCGCGGCGAGATGGAGAACCGCATCAAGGAGCAGCAGCTCGACATGTATGCCGACCGCACCAGCTCCACGAAGTGGTGGGCGAATCAGCTGCGCTTGATGCTCTCGACCCTCGCCTACGCCCTGGTGAACACCATCCGTCGCGTCGGGCTCGCCGGTACCAAGATGGCCCGTGCTCAGGTCGGGACCATCCGACTGCGGCTGCTCAAGATCGGCGCCGTCATCGTCAGGAACACCCGGCGCGTCCGCTTCCTGATGAGCAGCTCCTTCCCGGACAAGGAGCTCTTCTGGCTGGTCGCCAAGCAGCTCGCAGGCTGACGCGTCGAATCGCCGTCCCACCCCTCCGGGGTGTGGATCTCGCACTGAGCAGCCGGCTCACGCGACCTCCCGGACGGGCTG
>CAZUHI010000121.1:0-9087 GCA_964620495.1 uncultured Rickettsiales bacterium
GCTCTTCGAGCTTGTTGTAGATGAACGGCTTGAACAGCTCGAGCGCCATCTTCTTCGGCAGACCGCACTGGTGCAGGCGGAGGTTCGGGCCGACCACGATGACCGAACGGCCCGAGTAGTCGACGCGCTTGCCGAGGAGGTTCTGACGGAAGCGACCCTGCTTGCCCTTGAGCATGTCGGACAGGGAGCGCAGCGGGCGCTTGTTCGGGCCCGTGAACGTCTTGCCGCGACGGCCGTTGTCGAACAGGGCGTCGACGGCCTCCTGCAGCATCCGCTTCTCGTTGCGGATGATGATCTCGGGAGCGGCGAGCTCCTGGAGGCGCTTCAGCCGGTTGTTCCGGTTGATGACGCGACGGTAGAGATCGTTCAGGTCCGACGTGGCGAAGCGGCCGCCGTCGAGCGGGACCAGCGGGCGGAGGTCCGGCGGGATCACCGGGACCACCTCCAGCATCATCCACTCGGGCCGGTTGCCCTTGCTGAACTGGAACGCCGTGACCGTCTTGAGGCGCTTGCTGCACTTCTTGCGGGCGGCCTCGGAAGTCGCGGTGCGCATGGCCTCGCGCAGCTCGGTGGCGAGCGCGGGGATGTCCAGCTCGGAGAGCATCCCGCGGATCACCTCGCCGCCCATCCCGACGTCGAAGGTGTCCCAGCCGAACTCGCCGATCGCGTCCTGGTACTCGTCCTCGGAGAGGATCTCGCCGACCTTGAGGGTCGTCGTGCCCGGATCCGTGACGATGTAGGACTCGCAGTACAGCACCCGCTCGAGGTGCTTCAGCGACACGTCCAGCAGGTTGCCGATGCGGCTCGGCAGGCTCTTCAGGAACCAGATGTGCGCGACGGGCGTCGCCAACGTGATGTGGCCGAGCCGCTCACGTCGCACCTTGCTCTGAATGACCTCGACGCCGCACTTCTCGCAGGTGATCCCGCGGTGCTTCATGCGCTTGTACTTGCCGCAGATGCACTCGTAGTCCTTCACGGGACCGAAGATCTTCGCGCAGAAGAGACCGTCACGCTCCGGCTTGAACGTCCGGTAGTTGATGGTCTCCGGCTTCTTGACCTCGCCGTAGGACCAGGACCGGATCTTCTCCGGGCTGGCCAGTGCGATGCGCACGGCGCTGTAGGACAGCGGGTTCTTCGGCTTATCGAACAAGTTGTAAAGGTCGCGCAAGACTCGTCCCTCCAAAGGGAGGTGGGATGGGATGGCTTCGAATGTCTGGGTCGGTTACGACAGGAGCGGCTCGGGGTCAGGCCATGGGGGGAGAGGTCGACTCCGTCTTGTCCTCGATGAGCTGGACATCGAGGGCGAGAGACTGCAGCTCCTTCACCAACACGTTGAAGGACTCGGGGAGCCCCGCTTCGAGGGTGTTCTCCCCCTTCACGATGGACTCGTACATGCGGGTCCGGCCGACGACGTCGTCGGACTTCACCGTGAGGAACTCCTGCAGGCCGTAGGCGGCGCCGTAGGCTTCCATCGCCCAGACCTCCATCTCGCCGAGCCGCTGGCCACCGAACTGGGCCTTGCCGCCGAGAGGCTGCTGGGTGACGAGGCTGTACGGACCGATGCTCCGCGCGTGGATTTTGTCGTCCACGAGGTGGTGCAGCTTCAGCATGTACATGACGCCGACGGTGACTTCGTGGTCGAAGGCCTCGCCGGTGCGTCCGTCGAACAGCGTGATCTGACCCTTCTTGGGCAGGCCGCCGAGGCGCAAGTGGTCGTGGATCTCCTCCTCGCGGGCACCCTCGAACACGGGGGTGGCGAAGAAGACGCCCTCGGAGCACTTCGCCGCGAAACCGATGATCTCCTCGTCGGACGCGGCCTGGAGCCAGGACTTCACCTTCGCGTTCTCGCGGTAGACCTCCGAGAAGTAGGCGCGGACCGACGCGGCCGGAGCGTCCTCTTCCAGGAAGGTGCGCGCCTGGGCGGCGATGCCGACGGCGGCCCAGCCGAGGTGCGTCTCGAGGACCTGCCCGACGTTCATCCGGGAGGGCACGCCGAGCGGGTTGAGGACGATGTCGACCGGGCGCCCGTCGGGCAGGTACGGCATGTCGGCCTCGGCGAGCACCTTCGAGATGACGCCCTTGTTGCCGTGACGGCCGGCCATCTTGTCGCCGACGCTCAGCTTCCGCTTGATGGCGAGGTAGACCTTGACCAGCTTGATGACGCCCGGCGGGAGCTCGTCGCCCTGCTTGAGGCGGTCGATGCGGCCGCCGAAGGTCATCTCGATGAGCTCGAGCTGCTCGCGGACCGAGTCGATGAGGTGGAAGACCTTCTCTTCGACGTCCTGACCGCCCACGACCGAGATGTCGTTCCAGCGCGACAGCGGCAGCTCGGACACGCGAGGGGCGGTGAACTCCTCGCCCTTCTCGATGTAGACGTGGCCCTCTTCGTCCGCGATGGCGGCGGCCGCGGAGCGACCGTCCAGGATCGTGACGAGCTTGCGCTCGGCCGAGGCGATGATGGTGCGCATCTCCTCGTCCTGGTCCTTGAAGATGCGGGCGATCTGCGCGTTCTGGATGTCCTTGGCGCGCTCGTCCCGCTCCACCCCTTCGCGGCTGAAGATCTGCGCGCCGATGACCGTGCCGGTCACGCTCGGCGGAACCCGCAGCGAGGTGTCGCGGACGTCGCCCGCCTTCTCGCCGAAGATGGCGCGGAGCAGCTTCTCCTCGGGAGAGAGCTGCGTCTCGCCCTTGGGCGTGATCTTGCCCACGAGGATGTCGCCCGACTTGATCTCGGCGCCGACGCGGATGATGCCGCTCTCGTCGAGGTCCTTGAGCGCCTCTTCGCCGACGTTCGGGATGTCGCGGGTGATCTCTTCCTTGCCGAGCTTCGTGTCGCGCGAGGCGATCTCGAACTCCTCGATGTGGATGGACGTGAACACGTCCTCCTTCACGAGCCGCTCGGAGATGAGGATGGAGTCCTCGAAGTTGTAACCGCCCCAGGGCATGAACGCGACGATGACGTTCGCGCCGAGGGCGAGTTCGCCGGTGTCCGTGGCGGGACCGTCGGCGATGACGTCGTTGGCGTCGACCCAGTCGCCCTTGCGGACGATGGGCTTCTGGTTGATGGACGTCGACTGGTTGGAGCGGCGGAACTTGACCAGGTTGTAGATGTCGATCTCGGAGCCGATTTCGCCGTCGGTCTCGTCGGTCTTGATCACGATCCGGGTCGCGTCCACGGACTCGACGGTGCCGGGCCGGCGGGAGACGACGGTGACGCCGGAGTCCCGCGCGACGTAGCGCTCGATGCCGGTGCCGACGAACGGCGCCTGCGTCTTGATGAGCGGCACCGCCTGACGCTGCATGTTGGAGCCCATGAGCGCGCGGTTGGCGTCGTCGTGCTCGAGGAAGGGCACCAGCGAGGCGGCCACCGAGACCAACTGGTTCGGCGACACGTCCATGCGCGTGACCTCTTCGGCGGGCGCGAGGGCGAACTCACCCTGGGCGCGGGCAGAGACCCGCTCGAGGGTGAACTTGCCGCTCTCGTCGAACGCGGCGTTCGCCTGGGCGATGACCTCGTTCTCCTCCTCCAGGGCGGAGTGGAACTTCACGTCGTCGCTCACGATCGAGTCGGCGACGAGCCGGTAGGGCGTCTCGATGAAGCCGAACTCGTTCACTCGGGCGTAGGTCGACAGCGACGCGATGAGGCCGATGTTGGGACCTTCCGGCGTCTCGATCGGGCAGATACGACCGTAGTGGGTGACGTGCACGTCGCGGACGTCGAAGCCCGCACGCTCGCGCGTCAGACCTCCGGGGCCGAGGGCCGACAGGCGCCGCTTGTGGGTGACCTCCGACAGCGGGTTCGTCTGGTCCATGAACTGCGAGAGCTGGCTGGACCCGAAGAACTCCTTGATCACCGCCGAGACCGGCTTGGCGTTGATCAGGTCGTGCGGCATGAGGGTCTCGATCTCGGAGAGGCTCATGCGCTCCTTGATCGCCTTCTCCATGCGGACGAGGCCGATGCGGAACTGGTTCTCGAGGAGCTCGCCGACCGGACGCACGCGGCGGTTGCCGAGGTGGTCGATGTCGTCGATCTCGCCGCGGCCGTTGCGCAGCTCGATGAGGTACCGGACCGTGCGCATGATGTCGTCACGCGTCAGGGTCGTGTGGTTGATGTCGAGGTCGAGCTCGAGCTTGTGGTTGACCTTCAGGCGGCCGACGCGGCTGAGGTCGTAGCGCTCGCTGTTGAAGAAGAGGTTCTCGAAGAAGGCGAGGGCCGTCTCGTACGTCGGCGGGTCGCCGGGGCGCAGGCGACGGTAGATCTCGATGATCGCCTCTTCGGTGGCCGAGATCTTGTCGACCAGGAGGGTGTCGCGCAGGAACGAGCCCACCGACACGTGGTCGATGAACAGCACCTCGAAGGCCTCGATGCCGCGCTCGCGGATCTCCTGGAGGGCCTCCTCGGTGATCTCCTCGTTGGTCTCGACGACGATCTCGCCGCTGTTGAGGTCCACGATGTCGTGGGCCGCGACCTTCGGGGTGCCGGGGCCGTCGCCGCCGGTGATCTCCTCGTCGAGGACCGGAAGCTCGGCGACCTCGGCCTTCTTCATCCGCTTGATGGCGGCGCGGGTGACCTTCTTGCCTTCCTTCACGAAGACGGTGCCGTCCACGCCGACGATGGGCGCGAGGGCCTTCTGACCGACGAGCAGGGCGGGGTTGAAGTCCTTGGCCAGGGCGCCGCCTCGGACGTGGATGGTCTCGGTGTCGTAGAAGTAGTTGAGGATCTCCTCGGTGTCGTAGCCGAGGGCCCGCAGCAGCACGGTCGCGGGCAGCTTCCGGCGGCGGTCGATGCGGACGTGGAGGATGTCCTTGGTGTCGAACTCGAAGTCGATCCACGAACCGCGGTTCGGGATGACGCGCGCGCTGAAGATGACCTTCCCGGAGTAGGTCGTCTTGTGCTGCGAGTCGAAGAAGACGCCGGGGGAGCGGTGCAGCTGGCTCACCACCACGCGCTCGGTGCCGTTCACGATGAAGGTGCCGGACTCGGTCATGATCGGCAGCTCGCCGAAGTAGACCTCCTGCTCCTTGATGTCCCGGATGTTCTGGGACTCGGTCTCCTCGTCGACGTCCCAGACGACGAGGCGCACGGTCACCTTGAGGGGCGCCGCGTAGGTCATGCCGCGCTGACGGCACTCGTCGACCTCGTACTTCGGCTTCTCGAAGGTGTACGAGACGAACTGAAGGCTCGCGGTCTGGTTGAAGTCCTCGATGGAGAACACGCTGTTGAAGACCTTCTGAAGGCCGCGGTTCTCACGCTTGGCCGGATCTACGTCGGCCTGGAGGAAACTCGCATACGACTTCTTCTGGATCTCGATCAGGTTGTGGACATCCACGACCTTGTCGATCTTCTCGAAGGAACGGCGGAAACGAGCGTTGTTCGCGAGCAGCGATGTGGCCATTACGGCTCCCTTGCGGGTCGAAACGATTGCGGGGTGGGACGACCCCGCGAAGAAATGGACTCAGCGGACACCCCGAAAACCGGGGTGCCCGCTTCGAATCAACTGTCGTAGAGCGGGAGGCTCTACTTGATGGTCGCCGAGGCCCCGGCGGCCTCGAACTTGCCCTTGATCTCGTCGGCCTCCTCCTTGGAGACGCCCTCCTTGACGGGACGCGGGAGGTTCTCGACGAACTCCTTCGCCTCCTTGAGGCCGAGACCGAGGACCGTGCGGACGGTCTTGATCGCCTGGATCTTCTTGTCGCCGAAGTCGACGAGCTCCACCGTGAACTCGGTCTGCTCCTCGGCAGCCTCGGCAGCACCACCGGCGGGACCGGCGACGACGGCCGTGGGAGCGGCGGCGGACACGCCGAGCACATCCTCCAGCTCCTTCACGAGCTCGGAGAGCTCCAGGACAGTCAGGTTCTTGATGTAGTCGATGACGTCGTTACGCTCGATAGCCATGATTAAGACTCCTTGCCGGCTATGGTCTTTGCGAGTGGGAGGGAACAGGCCCGAACCCGACGATGGTCTTTCGTATTCCCCGACCGGCGAATCCGGCGGGCAATACGCGGGCCCTGTCGCCCGCTTGATTGATTACTCGGCCGCCCCGCCCTCTTCGAGCTTGTCCTTGTAGGCGACGAGCACGTTGAGGATCTGGCGGTTGGCGTTGGCGAGGACGCTCACCAGGTTGCGCGCCGGGGCGTTGAGGACGCCGAGGAGCATGGCCTGGAGGACCTCCTTGCTCGGCAGGTCGGCCAAGGCCTTGACCTGCGCGGGGGTGATCACCTTGCCGTCGAGGACGCCGCCCTTGATGACGAGGTGGTCCTTGTGGGCCTTGGCGAAGTCGAGGAGCGCCTTGGCGCCGCCCACGACGTCCTCGTAGCCGAGGAGGACCGCGTTCGTGCCCACGAAGAAGTCGCTCAGCGACTCCATGTCGGTGCCGTCGATCACGCGCTTGAACAGCGTGTTCTTGACGATGCGGAACTCGTTCCCCTCGATGTCGGAGAGTGTCTTGCGGAACTCGGTGAGGTCGTTCACGCCGATGCCGCGGTAGTCGGTGACCACCGCCATGCGGGCGCGGCTGAGCTTCTCGCCGTAGGTGCTGACGAAGGCCTGCTTGGTGCTCTTGTCCATGGTCCTGTCCTTCCTACAGAGTCCGGAGGAGACCGGTGGGGTCGAGCCGGATGCCGGGGGTCATGGTCCCGGAGATGGCGACGCTCTTCACGTACGTGCCCTTGGCCGTCTGCGGCTTCAGGCGTACGAGCGTCTCCAAGAGGCTCTTGAGGTTGTCGGCGAGCTTGTCGTTGTCGAACGACATGCGACCGATGGGGGCGTGCACGATGCCGGCCTTCTCGACCCGGAAGTCGATCTTGCCCGCCTTGAGCTGCTGGACGCAGGCGCCGATGTCGAAGGTCACGGTGCCCGTCTTGGGGTTCGGCATCAGGCCGCGCGGTCCGAGGACCCGACCGATTCGACCCACGCTGCCCATCATGTCGGGCGTCGCGCAGACCTTGTCGAAGTCCATCCAGCCGCCCTTGATCTTCTCGACCAGGTCCATGCCGCCCACGAAGTCGGCTCCGGCGTCTCGCGCCTCGGCGACCTTGTCGCCCTTGGCGAACGCGAGCACGCGCACGGACTTGCCGATGCCGTGGGGGAGCGTGACTGCGCCGCGGACCATCTGGTCGGCGTGACGCGGGTTGACGCCCAAACGAACGGCGATGTCGACCGACTCGTCGAACTTCACCGTGTGGAGCTGCTTCAGGAGGTCCAGTGCTTCCTCGATCGAGTAGAGCGCGTTGCGGTCCACCTTCTCGGCGGAGGAGCGGTACCCCTTGCCGTGCTTGGCCATGTCTCTTTCCTCCTGCGGTGCAGACGAGCGCCTCGATGGACGCCCTCCCGCGAAGGGTTTCAGGGATGCCCTCGGCGTCGCCGAGAGCGCGAAAAACTAGTTGACGACGCGAACGCCCATGGAGCGCGCGGTGCCCTCGACGCTGCGCATGGCGGCCTCGACGTTCTTGGTGTTCAGGTCGTTCATCTTGATCTCGGCGATCTTGCGGACCTGCGCCGAGGTGATCTTGCCGACCTTGGTCTTGTTCGGCTCACCGCTGCCCTTGGGGATGCCCGCCTCCTTCTTGATGAGGACGGCCGCGGGGGGCGTCTTCGTCTCGAAGCTGAACGAGCGGTCCGCGTAGACCGTGATGACCACGGGGGTGATGAGGCCCGCCTCGATGTTCGCGGTCTCGGCGTTGAACGCCTTGCAGAACTGGGGGATGTTGACGCCCTGCTGGCCGAGCGCGGGCCCGACCGGCGGGGACGGGTTCGCCCGCCCCGCGGGAATCTGCAGCTTGATGTAGCCGGTGATCTTCTTGGCCATGATTCTCTCCGAAAGCTTTCAGGGTTCGGCCCCGAGGGGCCGCGACCGCCTAGGTCTTCTGGACCTGCATGAAGTCGAGCTCCACCGGAGTGGGGCGCCCGAAGATCGACACCATGACGCGGAGCTTGCCCTTCTCGGGGCGGACCTCGTCGACGGTGCCGTTGAAGTTTGCGAACGGGCCTTCCACGACGCGGACCGCTTCGCCGCGCTCGAAGCTGAGCTTCGGCTTCGGCGTGACGGTCCCCTGCTCGATCTGGCCGAGGATGCGGCGGACTTCATGCTCCGGCACGCGGGGGGGCGTGCGCGTCTTGTTTCCGCCCACGAAACCGGTGACCTTCGGGGTGTTGCGCACCACGTGATAGGCCCGGTTGTCCATGGCCATCTGCACGAGCATGTAGCCCGGGAAGAACCGACGGGACACGTTGCGGGTCTTGCCCGTCTTCGTGCGCTCCACGACCTGCTCTTCCGGTACGAGGATTTCGCCGAAGATGTCTTCCAGACCGAGCGAGTCGATTCGCTCCTGGAGGGCCATCTTCGCCTTGTTCTCGTAGCCCGAGTAGGTGTGGACCACGTACCAGGCCATCTCTTCCGTCATGACTACCTCGCTGCCGTTTCCGACTAGGCGCCGAGAATGAACTTCATGAGCTTCGACCAGACCAGGTCGAAGCCTCCCAGGACGAGCGACATCAGCACGGACACCACCACCACGATGACGGTGCTCTCCCGCGTCTCGGCCTTGCCGGGCCAAACCACTTGGCGCGTCTCCGACACCGTCTCGAGACAGAAGTCGTAGATCGTCTTGTGCTTCCAGGAGACCACCGCGGCGACCGCCGTCACGGCGACCCCGAGCAGCGAGCTTGCCTCGAAGGATCCGAGGTATCGCTGATTCGGGATGTCGAACGCCGCGAAGCTCCACTGGAACAGGTCCCGAAACACGAGCCACACGCACAGCGACAGGGCCAGCCAGGCAAACCCGAGTACGCGACGGTCACTCATTTCGAAGCCTTCCTCTCAGCGACGATCGGGCGTCCGGTTTCCCGGACGCCCTCACGTCGATTCTTGGCAGGGCAGGAGGGATTCGAACCCCCAACCCACGGATTTGGAATCCGTCGCTCTACCGTTAGAGCTACTGCCCTTTGTCTTCCAGGACCGAAGCCGCGGGTGCGGCCGAGGTCGCTCGACGGCCGAAGCCGCCATGGTTACTCGATGATGTCCTCGACCACTCCCGCGCCGATGGTGCGGCCGCCCTCGCGAATCGCGAAGCGCAGCCCCTTCTCCA
>CAZUHI010000122.1:0-8626 GCA_964620495.1 uncultured Rickettsiales bacterium
CTCGCTCCGGGACATGCGCGGCGAGCGCGCACGTCTGCAACCGTCTTGCGTTGGGTGAAATAGGGCCGCTGCGATCCAGCCGCATCCCTTCGATCGCCTCCGCATGCTCACGGAGTCGATTCGTGGCGGTCGCGAAGGTTGCGACCTCGAAGATATTGCCCCCCGAGTCCGACCAGCGGCGCGAGGTTCCGACTGGTGCTTCCCGCCCCCAGGGGGCTCACGCGAGCGCATGGTTTAGCCAGCGTTCCATCTCAAGATGCGCAGTGCGCGCTGGACGCGCCACCGGGAGAACCAGGGCCGACCTCGGTGCGACGCAGGAACCCCAAGAGAAGGAATGGGAGCATGGTGATTCGGATCGCGGTTCCTTGGCAGCTGGCCTCGCCGCCGTCGTCGTCCGTGCCGTCGTCGTCGTCGTCGGTGGCGTCGTCGTCGTCGGTGGCGTCGTCGTCGTCGGTGGCGTCATCGTCGTCGGTGGCGTCATCGTCGTCGGTGGCGTCATCGTCGTCGGTGGCGTCATCGTCGTCGGTAGCGTCATCGTCGTCCCCTGCGGAGTCGTCATCATCCGGGCCGGCCGAGTCGTCGTCGTCTCCCCCTGCGGAGTCGTCGTCGTCGTGTTCGTCGGCGTGAAGCGGCCCGCTCCCGACCGCGAGCAACAGTGCCAGGAGGGAGACATAGAGAGCCGAGAGGCCCAGGGTGCGTTGTTTGGTCACAGGTTCACCTCCAGTCCCGCCGTGATGGTCCCATGGACTCGCGGCAGGATCGGCGCTTCGGGCTCGAGCCCGAAGGCTGAGAGTTGGACGGAGCCGCCGACAAGCGCGGTCAGACGCTGATCGAGGGCGATTCCTATCGATCCGCGGGGACCTGTGCTGAAGACGATCCAGCCCGCCTCCCCCGCGCTTGCGGGTCCTCCGCTCCCCGACGCCGTCATCAACGGCACCGCCGTGAGGCGCGCCTCCCAGCTCGCGCGTGCTCGGAGGCGACGCGTGCCGCCCGCCCAGCCGGGACCGAGGCCGAGCCAGAGGGCCGGTCGGCTCCCGAGGCGCGTGGCGTCGAGCCGGAACCGAGCCGGCACGAACGCCGCGCCGAACGTCGCTCCCAGCGTCAGGCCCCGCGCAGGCCTCGTCACCCGACGAAGGGTGCCTGTCACCTCCACGGTGGCGAACCCGTTCCCCCAGATCGTCCGCCAAGTGGCGGGGGGGCCTCCCCCGAAGCCGCCGCTGACGGCGAGCATCGCCCGCTCCTCCCGGGCATGGACGGCGAGGTCCCGCAAGCGGACTGCGGCGCCGCTCTCGAGGGTGACGAACCCGTCCACGAGCACGTTCCCGTCGGGAGCCTTCACCTCCACGTGGTGCTTGCCGGGCGGGACGTCGATGGAGCCGGGGAACACGCCCTTCGCACGCCCGTCGATGAACAGCGAGGCGTTGAGGTAGGGGCCCCGGTGCCCGGGGTACGCATAGACCAGCGCGTCGTCTCGGACGCGCCGACGGGTGGGGTCGCCCACGAGGACGAGGTCGTTCGTGCCCACGATGCGCATCGAGGCCTCGGGGATCTGCTCGCCCCTCGTGTGCTCCATCGTGCGAGCTCGCGCATAGTCGTGGGCCTCGTAGGCGGACAAGACGAGATCTTCGTCGCGGTCTGCGGCCGCCCGCGCCCACGTCATCGCCTGGAGCAGGTAATGGGTGTAGACGCCGCGGCCCAGGGTGTCGTCCTCGAACGCCGAGCGGCCCCGGGTGGTGGCGTAGAGGTGTGCTTCGCCCGTCTTGAGCCGGGTCGGGGCCTCCCCGTCGAGCTGCGCGACCAACTCGGGAACATCCGCCCGCAGGTCGGGATCGACGGCCGACTTGCCCCTTCCGTTGAAGCATGCGTCGATGACGAGCGCCTTCCGCTCGGGCGCCAGCCCGGAGAACCAGCGCTGGAGCACGCTCAAGTCGATGGCCGTGGCCCCGAGATCCCCGGGGTGGGAGTCCCGCGCGAGGAGGTACAGCTCGCCGTGGCCGCCCTCGCGACGGGTGATGGTCCCGTGGCCGCTGTAATAGACGACGAGCACATCCTCGGGGCGAAGCTCTTCGACAACGGCCCTCAGACCCTCAAGGATCGCGCTCCGGGAGGTCCGGTCGGAGCGTCCCGCAAAGAGCTCCACCCGGTCGAACCCACCGTCTTCGCTCCGCAGGACCTCCGCGAGCGCCGTCGCGTCGCTCCCCGCGAAGCGGAGGTCGGGAAACGACGGGTGGGAATATGCGTCCACGCCGACCAGCGCGGCGACGCGGCGCGGCGCGAGCGCCTGCTTCAGCGTCTCCTCGGTGGTGGAGCCCTCGGCGAAGCCCTTCGGAGCGAGGGCGCGCGACGGACCGGCACACCCGACGGCGACGAGGATCAGCAGGAGAGGCCAAGTTCGGCTCACGGAGACCAGACGACCTCCAGTGTCGCCTCCGCCGCGGCGGGATCGCAGGACCGGTCGGAGGGATGGAACCTCGCGCGATAGGCCAGGGGGCCGAACCGCCCATCCGGGCGGTACGACCGACTCATGCCCCCTTCGGCGAGCACGTTTCGCCCGGACTCGACGGCCCAGGCCTGCCCGACGCCCCCCAGGATCGACGTCCAGCCGGAGCCCGTCTGTTCGTCGAGGCACACGAAGCCGGGCTTCGACGAGTCGACGCGGAACACCAAGCGCTCGTCCTGCGCCAAGGGACCGTCCGAGAGGCGCCTGACCTCCCCGGCCCGCTCCACGAGCGCGTCGAGGGTCAGAGCTGCGCTCGTCCCGGCGCCCCGGGCCCTGAGGGTCCCGCTCTCCGGCGAAGGCGGGCGCAGCATCCACAGCCCGACGCCGAGCACGACGACCGCGAGGCCGATCGCAGAGTCCCGCGTCGCCCGCCGCCGCACCGCGAAGCGGCGGGCCGGCTCCCCGCCGAACGGGGCCGGGGGTCGAGGGAGCGCCGAGAGCGCTTCGACGAGGGCGGCATCCGGAGCGGTCTCCTCGGTGCCGGGCAGCTCGTCGCGGCCGGTCATGGCTCGCTCCTCTCGTCCGCGAGCAGGGCGCGCAGACGCTTGCGAGCATAGGCGAGCTTGTCGCGCGCCTGGCGGTGACTGATGCCCAGGGCGTCGGCGACCTCGCGACCGTTGAGCCCCTCACGGTAGGACAGCAGGACGATCGCGCGGTGCTCTTCGGGGAGGCCCGCGAGGGCGGCGGCGATGCGCTCCGCCCGTTCGTCGTCGATCAGCGCGTCTTCGGCGCTCCTCGCCCGGATCGAGGGGCCTCGCAGCTCGACCACGCGGACGACGAGGGCCTTGAGGCGCCCCCCGAGCCGCTGGACATCGCGGGCGCAGTTGCGGGCGACCGCGAAGAGCCAGCCCCGGAAGGGACGAGCGGGGTCGTAGCGGTCCCGGAATCGGACGAGGCGGAACAGCGTCTCGGAGTATGCGTCTTCGGCAAGCGCGCGGTCCCCGAGCAGGCTCAGCAGGAACCCGAAGATCGAGCTGCCGTGTCTCCCCACGAGGGTGTCGAACGCCCCCGTGTCGCCTGCTTGCCAACGTGTCATGAGCTCCTCGTCGTCTTCTGCTTCTTCGGCCATGAGGTCCGTGTTGCTCCGGAAGTACGTCGCGAAGTTACCGGGTGCGGACTTTTCTCTCGGGGCGGGCCGCAGCTCGCTCAGCCGAGAGAAACACGATCCGAGAGTCCGCACTCCGGACGATCGGAGCGTAGCCCGAGACAGGAGAACGTTCATGCCCCGCCATCCCCTCGCGCCGACGCCGACCCTCTTCTTGCTCATCACCCTCCTCGCAGGCCCGTCCGTGGCATCGACAGGCGGGCCCGACGGGTTCGGCTACACGTTCACGGACAGCGCCGAAGTCTCAGGGCCGGCTTTCAACTGGCTCCCGACGTCCTCGACTCTCTCGGTCCCCGAGGACGGATCGACCGTCGTCGCCCTGCCGTTCACGTTCAGCTTCTACGGGACCTCGTACTCGACGGTCTCCGTAGGCGAGGACGGGGTCCTGACGTTCCTGGGGTCGAGCCCGGGAGCCAACAACTCGTGCCTTCCCTCGGTGGGCGCGCCCGCTGCCTCGGTCTGGTGGGAGGACTGGGCCGCGGACGAGGGCCAGAGCCCCGCCATCGCCACCGGGACCGTCGGAGTCGCCCCCAACCGGGTGTTCGTCGTGGCCTGGACCGACATCGAGAACGACCAGGGCGAGGACGAGGGGTCCTTCCAGGCGCACATCTTCGAGGGCGGGACGGCGCTCGAGTTCCACTACCTCGATGTGAACGTCGGAGGCGGCGGCGCGAACGCCGGGGGGAACGGCACGGTCGGGATCGAAGGCGTCGGGTCGATGTCGCTCCAGTACTCCTGCTCCGCGCCGAACCTCTACTCGGGGCTCGCAGTCCGGTTCGAGGTCACCTGTTTCGACGGCGACGGCGACTCCTTCTGGGATTGCGTGGACGATTGCGACGACGCCGAGGCGACCGTGAACCCCGCGGCCGCGGATGCTTGCCCGGACGGCATTGACCAGGACTGCAGCGGCGCGGACGCGACCGGCGACGCCGACGGGGACGGGTTCGTGAGCACCACCTGCGGGGGCGTGGACTGCGACGACGCGCTGCCCGCGGTCCACCCGGGCGCGACCGAGACGTGCGACGGGGTGGACGAGGACTGCTCGGGTGTCGCCGACGACGCGGACCACGACGGCGACGGCTTCAGCCTCTGCGAAGACTGCGACGACACGGACCCCGAGACCTCCCCCGACGCCATGGAGATCTGCGGGGACGGCGTCGATCAGGACTGCGACGGCTCCGACCCCGTGGGCGACGTCGATGACGACGGCTGGGTCGGGCACGATTGCGGCGGCGGCGACTGCGACGACGCCGACCCCGACGTTCACCCCGAAGCGGAGGACGTCTGCAACGGCGCAGACGACGACTGCGACGGGGCGTCCGACGAGACCGACTTCGATGGGGACGGGTTCATGGTCTGCGAGGACTGCGACGACCTCGACTCGGACACGAGCCCCGACGCCCGAGAGGTCTGCGACGACGACCTCGACAACGACTGCGACGGTCTGGCGGATCTCGATGACCCGGACTGCGACGAATCGACCGGAGATGACGGCTCGGGGGACGACGAGCCCATGTTGACGGACGGGGACTCGATGGTGGCCAATGGATGCGATTGCAGCAGCTCCCTGCTCGGGTCTCCGGACGCGAGAGCCGCGCTCTCGCTCCTCGTGTGCGTCGTCGGGTTCGCGGCGCGCCGGCGGTCGTGGCGACGGTGAGGCGAGGGACCCTCCCGGCATTCTCGGCTCTCATCCTGCTGGCCGGGGCCTGCGTGGACCCCTGGCCCCTCGGCTCGCCCGCTCCGATCCCGCTGCCGACGGACGATGACGACGCCCGGGACGACGAGACGATGGACGACGACGACGTCGGCCCGACCGACGGGGACGGGGACGGGGTCGACTCGGACGAGGACTGCGACGACGAAGATGAGACCATCTTTCCCGGCGCACACGACGTCCTGTGCGATGACATCGACCAGGACTGCTCCGGTACGGATCGCTGCAGACCGGAGCTCTGCGACCTCGAATCGACGCCGCTCGGTCTGGTCGAGCCCGAGGAGGATCGGGACTGGGCGGTGACGCTGCCCTCCTCGGCCCGGGTCCACGGCGGCGAGGACTGCTTCGCCGTCGCCGACCGGTTCGGCGTGGAGGGCTCCCACCGGTTCACCCTGCTTCGCGTGTTCACCACCGTGGGCGGGCGCTATCGGCTGGACGCCGACTCGGCCGACTTCGATCCCTGGCTGGCCGTCCTAAACGCGACCTGCGAGTGCGTCGCGTTCGGCGACGGCGGGCCCGGAGAGGCGGTGTCGAGCGTCGAGTTCGACGCGACCCATGCCGCGAACTACCTGCTCGTGACCTCCCTGAGCGACGAGAGCGGAACTTTCGTCGTTACCTCGTCTGCACCCTGAAGGAGTCCTCATGCGATCCACCATCACTCTCATCGCCCTCTCGTGCGCCGTGCTTGCCGGCTGCGCGGACGATCCTGTCGCGACCATCTCGACGCCGGAGACCGCGACGGTCGGAGCGACCGTGGTCCTGGATGGAGCGGGTTCCGCGGGCACGGAAGAGACGCCGCTGATCTACGAGTGGGACGTCATCGGTCGGCCCGCCGGAGCGTTCGCGCGGCTGAACGACGCGAACGTCGTGGCGCCGACGATCGTGCCCGACGCCCCCGGTGAGTATCGAGTCTCCCTCGTCGTCCACGAGGGGGAGCGATCCAGCGAGCCGGCGTTCGCCGGGTTCACCGTCGTCGCGTGCGGGACGGCGACTCCGGAGGTCGCGGAGGTCATCGTCGCGCCGGGGGAACCTGCGATCGGCTCGCAGGTCCGGTTCGAGGTGATCACCCTCGATCTCGACAACGACCCGGAGGGCTGCGGCCTGCAGCAGGTGCTCGATGTCTCGTCGGCGTTCGTGGATCGCCCGGCGGGCACCTCGGCCGTGCTGAACCCCGCGGAAGGCTCGAGCCCGGCGTTCGTCGCCGACGTGGCCGGCACCTACGTGGTGCGCACGGCGGTCACCGACGAGACCGAACGCTCCTCGGCGATCGACACCACGGTCGAGGTCTCGGACTGCGGCGGGGCCGCCCCGACAGTGGCCGGCGTGACCGTCTCTCCGGCATCGCCGGTCACGGGAGACCTCGTCGCGCTGGGCGTCTCGTTCATGGACGCCGACAACGATCCCGAGGGGTGCGCGCTCACGCAGGTCGTCGATCTGACGTCCTCCTTGGTCGGCGCTCCGGCCGGCTCTTCGGCCTCGATGGTGCCCTCCCGGGGCGCGACTCCCGGGTTCTTCGCCGACCTTCCGGGCGAGTACGTCGTGCGGACGACCGCCCTCGACGACACCGGGCGGGCTTCGTCGGCCGACACCGTGGTCACCGTCTCGACCTGCGGCTCCGCCCCCCCGGCCATCAGCGGGGTCGCGACCTCGCCAGCTTCTCCGGGCGTCGGTCAGCTCGTCTCCCTGACGGTCGGGTTCGGGGACGCGGACAACACCGGCTGCGCCCTGGGCCAAGCGCTCGACCTGACGTCGGTGTTCCTCCAGCGGCCCGCGGGCTCCGGCACCGAGTTCTCCCCTCCCGAGGGGCCGAGCCCCGGGTTCGTCCCCGACGTCCCGGGCACCTACGTCGTCCGCACCACGGTGGTCGACGACACGGGCCTCACGGGCTCTCTCGAGACCACCGTCGTGGCCTCGAGCTGCGGCTCCGCGCCGCCGTCCCTCACGGTGGTCGCGCCTCCCCAGCCGAACATCGGCGACCTCGCGAACCTCGCCGCGACGGCGACCGACGCGGACAACGCGGGGGCCTGCGGCCTCGACCAGGTGCTCTCCATCGGGACGGTCTTCGTGCAGCGGCCCGCCGGGTCCGCGGTCGTTCTCGCCCCCCCCGAGGGAACATCCCCCGCGTTCATCCCCGACGTGCCGGGGACCTACGTGCTGCGCACCGTCGCCGAGGACGACACCGGCCGGTCGTCGATGGTGGACACGACCGTGATCGCCTCCTCGTGCGGCGGAGCGATCCCCTCGATCACCAACGTTTTGGTGAGCCCGAACAACCCCGAGACCGAGGACGAGGTGGAGCTCACGGTGTCGTTCTTCGATGCCGACAACCTCGGCGGGTGCGGCCTGGGCCAGACGCTGACCCTGAACTCCGAGTTCGTGGTCCTGCCCCCCTTCCACGACACGGAGCTCGAGCCGGCCGTCGGTCCGACGCCCGCGTTCGAGCCGAAGGAAGAGGGCGCTCACGTGGTCCGCACGACGGTGACCGACGACACCGGCCGCAGCAGCTTCGTCGATACCACCATCGTCGTGGATTGACGCAGCAGGCGCTCTGCTTGATGTCCGGGAGGGTCCAGGTGGGTCCAAGGGTGGGACGCAGCCTCCAATCCCCGAATACAGCGAAACATTCCGGGACGCTCTCCTGGGTTTCCGTCCAAGGAGGACAGTCCGGCAGTTACCCGCGGGCCATCGGGCCTCGTCGCCCTGGACGGCGGCGCCTGGGCACCCACAAATTGCGCGACTGAATGCCAGTCAATAACACTCGTAATCCCGACTCGGCCAGAAGGTGATGGAGCGTTCGTGCGACTTGCTTGACGTCCCGAAACGTCGCATTGCCCAGTCCCGCCCCGCGTCGCCGTCGAGCGACCCGGCAGCCGGTCCCACGCTCTGAGCGGCCACGACGTCGGTGTGGGGTGTCACCGTCCCGCAAGGTCAGCCTGTCGTCTTCGGGGACCCGGCGCCGGGGGCCCCGCGGACGCGCGTCCCTCCGGCTCCTCCGACGCGGGTCCATGGACCACCGACGGCCTGCGGGCGGTCTCGATGACAACGCGCCGGGTGCCCCGCTGGCGCGCGTCCCCTCGGCTCTACCGCTTCGGGGGGCCCTACTCCACCCAACCGCGGGCTTGCGCAAGCTCGGAGTGGGGCGAAACGCACCTGCTCGCGACGCAATGAGATTCGCCTGCGGCTCCCTCATGGCGCACCTGGGCGCCCCATCCCGAGACACCCGCGGCGAGCGCGGGCGTCGCAAGCCCCTTGGCGTTGGGCGAACATGGGCATCTCCTTGGTCGGTTTCTCGGTGGCGGCTCTCGAT
>CAZUHI010000123.1:0-8268 GCA_964620495.1 uncultured Rickettsiales bacterium
CGACGATGGCGACCCAGTGCTTCTCTTTGCCTATGTCGATGCCTGCGTACTTCATACGACCTCCAGGATGAAGGTCCACAGGAGCCTCGACGACCGGCGATCACCCGCACTTGTGCATGCGAGGACAGCGGCCCATGCCGCGCCTCGAGATACCGCCCGGGCACTCGTCGCCAGGTCGAGGGCGCCAATCTCAGGCACGGGGACGATGCCCCACCGTCAGCCCCGGCGACCCACTCCTGATGACCATGCCGTCAGGCTAGCGCCTGCCGTCGAGCAGGCCTCGCCTCGCAAGCTCGGCTCGGCCCCGCTCCCATGAACCTCCATGAGGAGGTCATACAACCGTCAGCGGAAGGTGAGCACCGGCAGCACCACGTCCGGCAGCTCCACGTCGAGGCTCGTGCGCGTCCCCCGGGCGTCGCCCCCCACCTGGTACGCGATCGGCCGGTCGAACCGGATCCGCACCGCCTTGGCGAGGAAGTCGAACAGCTTCGGGTGCTCCGTCGCGCCGGTCCACAGGTTCGGCAGCTCGTTGAGGACCGTCGGGACCTCCATGGACGAGAGCCGCAGCTGGAAGTGGTTCGGGCTCACCTCGCAGTGCGGGAACATGCGCAGGGCGTAGCCGTAGAACGGCGTGGTACCGAAGGCCGCGAGGTGAGCCGGGCCCTCGTAGAGGACGTCGCCCGCCGTGAGCACATCGCCCACGCGCTCCCCCCGCACGTCGACCCGCCAGGCGTCGCCGCGCAGCACCTCCACCCGGACCTGGGCCGCCGAACCACGCAGCGTCGCCGGGATCGTGCGTCCGAAGGCGGCCGCGAAGTAGAAGGCGAGGTGCTGGGAGTAGGCCTCGAGGGGGGTGCCCTGGAGCCGCTTCTTGACGGTGCGGTAGTCGTTGAGGACGGCCGCGTCCCAGCCGAGGCCGGCGAACGGGAACGACTCGCCGCCGCACTGCAGCAGGCGCATGCGGACCCGTCGGGCCGGGTCCCCTCGATGCCACGCGCCGAGATCCGCGGCGACGCTTCGGGCGCCCACCCAGGAGGCCAGGGCGTTGCCGGTGCCCAGCTTCAGGATCCCCAGGGTGGGCGTGTGGCGATACCGGATCAGCCGGTTGGCGACGTCGATGATCGTCCCGTCGCCGCCGCCCGCGAACAGCACGGAGATCTCGGACTCCAGGGCGGCCTCGAGGGCGTCCTGGGCCTCGTCCAGCGAGCGGGTCCAGAAGACGACCGCGTCGGGGCAGGCCGCCTGGACCTGCCGGGCCATGCGCTTCGTGACTCGCCCCGCGTTGGCGTTGAGGAGGACGCCGACCTCCCCCTCCGGCACGAACCAGTCGGTGCCCGTCATCGGCCGAGGATCGCGTCGACGGCTTCGTCGAGCCGGAAGGGCTTCGGGAGGAAGCGGGCCGAGAGGGCCTGGAGCTCCTCACGCAGGCTCGCCGCGGGCTCCATGCCGGTGCAGAGGATGAGCTGAAGGGCGGGGTCGAGATCGCGCGCCCTGCGCAGGACGTCCACGCCGCCCACGCCCGGCATGTGGAAGTCGATGACGGCGCAGTCGAACCGCTCCCCCCGACGCTCCGCGCGTTCGATGGCGGCGATCGCGGTTCGGCCGTCCTCGGCGGTGGTGACCGTGCCGCCCCGCAGCGTGAGCGCGTCGCCCAGCATGAGCCGCAGGGCCGGCTCGTCGTCGGCCACCAGGATGCGCAGGCCGTGCAGCGGCTTCGCGGGCGCCGTGGACTGCGCCATGGTCATCACGCGGGTGGGCTCGTCGTCCTCCACCGCGCCCCGGAAGACCGGGAGGTGGATGTCGAAGCAGGCGCCCCGGTCCGGCAGGTCGACGTACTCGATCGTCCCGTGGTGGGCGACGACCACGCGCTTGACCACGCTGAGGCCCATCCCCGTCCCGCGGTCGGGGGCCTTGGTGGAGAAGAAGGGCTCGAAGACGCGGGCCGCGGTCTCCGCGGCGATCCCGGGGCCGGTGTCCCACACCCGGATGCGGGCGTGGTCGGGGCCGATCCACCGGTTGGAGCGACAGACCCCCGGGTCGCGCCGGATCTCGACCTCGAGGTGGATCTCGCCCCCCTCCCGGCCGATGGCGTCGCGGGCGTTGATGGCGAGGTTGAACAGGGTGCGGACGAACTCCGTGCGATCGGCGCGCACCGGGACCTGGCGGCGGGGCAGGTCCAGGACCACGCGCATGCCGTCGCCCAGGGAGTTGCGCATGAGGTCGGCGGCCTGCCGCACCGGGGTGCGCAGATCCAGGGGTGCCGCCCCCTCGGACCGGGGCCGGGCGGCCTCGAGCAGACGACGGGTGAGGTCGCGGGACCGTCGCAGCAGGGCGGAGAGGCTGCGCACCAGCTCGTCGCTCGCCTGGCCCTCCTGGAGCAGCTCGAGCGTGCCTCCGAGGCCCGTCAGGATGTTGTTCAGGTCGTGGATCACGCCCGTCACCGCGACGCCCATGAACTCCATCCGCTGGGCCTGGATGAGTCGGCCCGCGAGCGGGTCGCGCTCGGCGAGGTCGCGCACCGTCATCCAGAAGGTGCCGTCGCCGAGGGGCCCCGAGTCGACCGCGACGCTGAGCTGGACCCCGCGCAGCGTCGTGAAGTCCAGGGGCACGCCGCGCAGGCGGTCGCCGGCGAGGATCCTCGAGAGGATCGCCTGGAGGTCGGGGTGCTGCATGTTCGGCAGCTCCGAGACGATCTTCCCGGAGGCCAGGCTCTTCGCCCCGGGAGGCAGCTCGGCCATGGCGAGGAACCCGCGGCTCTCGACCACGATGCGGCCGTCCGCGTCGAGGACGATCAGGGGGACCGGCAGATCCGCGAGGGCTGCGCGCAGGGCGGCGGGTTCGAGCATCAACACCCCTCCCTGCGGTCGCGGGCCTGGAAGATGGTCAGACCCTACTACGCGAGGGCTTCGGCGATGAGGTCCTTGGCGCGCTCCAGGGCGTCGCCCAGGTGCTCGGGGCTCTTGCCCCCGGCTTGGGCCATCTCCGGCCTGCCGCCGCCTCGACCGCCCACGATCGGAGCGATCTCCTTGACGAGATCGCCGGCGCGGATGCGACCCGTGAGGGCCTTGCTCACCTTGACCAGCAGGCCCGCCTTGGCGCCGTCCCTGCTCCCGAGCAGCACGACGCCCTCGCCGAGCTGGTCCATGAGGACGTCGGCGTGGCCGCGCAGCTCCTTGCCCGAAGCGCCCTCCAGCGTCACGGCGAGCACCGAGACGCCGCCGATGTCCACGGGTCGCGGTCCGCCGCCCGCGCCTCCGGCGACCAGCTTCTGCTTGAGCGTCTCGACCTCCCGACGCAGCGCCTTCCGGTCCTCGAGGACCTTGTCGAGGCGGGCGACCGTCTGGTCCACGGGCGTCTTCAGCCTCTCCGCGACGGTCGCGCGCGCGCGCTCCAGGTCGCGCAGGTAGGCGAAGGCGGCGCGGCCGGTGATCGCCTCCACGCGTCGGACGCCCGCGGCGATGCCCGCCTCGCTCACGATCTTGAGGAGCCCGATCTGGCCGGTGCCGCGGCAGTGGGTCCCGCCGCAGAGCTCGGTCGAGAAGCCGGGGACCTGCACCACGCGCACCGAGTCGCCGTACTTCTCCCCGAAGAGCGCCATCGCCCCCATCGCCTTGGCCGACGCCTGGTCGGTCTCGACCGTCACCGTGTGTACGTCGGCGCGGATCTGGGCGTTGACCTGGTCTTCGATCGCGGCCAGCTCGCCTGCGGTCAGGGGCTCGAAGTGCGAGAAGTCGAACCGGGTGCGCTCGTCGTCGACCAGCGAGCCCTTCTGCTGCACGTGCTCGCCGAGGACGTCGCGCAGGGCGGCGTGCAGGAGGTGCGTGGCGGTGTGGTTCCGCATGATGTCGCCCCGGCGCCCCGAGTCGACCTCGAGCCGGAGGGCGTCGCCCACCCGCACGGTGCCGTGCTCGACCACCGCGTGGTGCACATGCACCGATCCGCCGGGCTTGCGGGTGTCGGTCACGCGCAGCCGCGCCCCGTCGGAGCCGGCGACGCCCGTGTCGCCGACCTGGCCGCCGGCCTCGGCATAGAAGGGGCTCTGGTCCGTCACGAAGCGGATCTCCGCGCCTTCGCCTGCCTCCGCCACGGCCTGCCCGTCGCGCAGGACGAGGCGGACCGTCCCGGCGCCGTCGGTGCCGTCCCAGCCGGTGAACAGGAAGTCGCCGCTGCCCTCGATCACGCGGGTGACGTCCTCCACGGCGCCCTCGCCGGACCCCTTCCAGGCGGCGCGGCCGCGGGCGCGCTGGTCCTCCATGTGGCGGGCGTAGCCCTCCATGTCCACGCCGAAGCCGTGCTCGGAGCAGATGACCTGGGTCAGGTCCGGCGGAAACCCGAACGTGTCGTGCAGCTGGAAGACCGTGGCGCCGTCCAGGGTGGCGGGCGCGGCGAGCCCGGCGAGCGCCTCGTCGATGAGCGCGAGGCCCCGGTCGAGCGTCTCCCGGAAGGCGCGCTCCTCGTTGGCCACCACCTTGTCGATGAACGCTCGCTTCTCCACGAGCTCGGGGTACGCGTCGCCCATGATGTCGCAGACGGTGCCCGCGACGTCGGCCATGAACGCGGCCTCGATGCCGAGCTTCACGCCGTGCCGGATCGCCCGCCGCATCACGCGCCGCAGGACGTATCCCCGGCCCTCGTTGGACGGCATGATCCCGTCTGCCACGAGGAACGCGGCGGCGCGGGCGTGGTCGGCGATGACCCGCAGAGAGACGTCCTTGCTCTCGTCCGCGCCGTACGTGATCCCGGCGGCGCGGGCCCCCGACGCGATGATGGTCTGGAAGTCGTCGATGCCCCAGTTCGACGTGTGCCCCTGCACCACGGCGGCGAGGCGCTCGAGGCCCATGCCGGTGTCCACGGACGGCTTCGGGAGGTCGCGCTGGAGGATCGGGCCGTCCGGGTCGGCGCCTTCGCGGTAGCGCTCGAACTGCATGAAGACGTTGTTCCAGATCTCCATGTAGCGACCGGCGTCGTGGCCGAAGCCCCAGGGGTCGGGCTCGTCGTCGGGCACGAAGGTCTCGCCGAGGTCCCAGAAGATCTCCGAGCAGGGCCCGCAAGGACCGGTGGGGCCCATCGACCAGAAGTTGTCCTTCTCCCCGCACCGCCCGATGCGGTCCTCGGGCACCCCGAGGCGGCGCCAGATGGCCGCGGACTCTTCGTCTTCCCGGTAGACCGTCACGTACAGGCGGTCCTCCGGGAGGCCCATGACCTCGGTCAGGAACCGCCAGGCCATCGCCAGCGCTTCGTCCTTGAAGTAGTCGCCGAACGAGAAGTTACCGAGCATCTCGAAGAAGGTGTGGTGGCGCGCCGTGAAGCCGACGTTCTCGAGGTCGTTGTGCTTGCCGGACACGCGCATGCACTTCTGCACGGTGGTCGCCCGGGTGTACGGCCGGGGGTCCTGGCCGGTGAACACGTCCTTGAATTGGACCATCCCGGCGTTCACGAAGAACAACGTCGGGTCGTTCTCCGGGATCACGGAGCTGCTGGCCACCACCTCATGCTGCGCGGCGGCGAAGTAGTCGAGGAAAGCGCGGCGTATGTCGGCGGTCTTCATCACGGCTCCCGGGAGGCGCGCGAGTCTACCGGGATCGGTCCCTGAAGGAACCGGAGACGCAAGCGCCTCAAGCGCGCGCAGGGAGGCGCTCGGCACGAGGCCGACCGGAGTTCATGAGGGCAGAGCGGGGCCCCCGCGGAGGAATCGGCGAAGCCGAAGCGAAGCGGTTCCTACGTGGGGTGCCTCTAGAAGTGGTCGGCGGAGCTCACGACGCCGGAGGCGCGCAGGGCGAGGTCGTCCGGGTTGGAGGCCGCCTTGAGCGCCTCTTCGTACGTGATGTCGCCCGCCTTGTAGGAGCGGTAGAGCGACTGGTCGAAGGTCTGCATGCCGTACGTCGCGGCGCCCTTGGCGATGACGTCCGTGAGCTCCTTGAGGCGCTCGGCGCTCTCGATGTACTCCCGGACCTGTCCGGTGTTCACCAGGATCTCCATGGCCGGGACGCGACCCTTGCCGTCGGCCCGGGGGACGAGGCGCTGGGAGATGATGGCCCGCACGAGGCCCCCCAGCTGCAGGCGGACGCCGTCCTGGTGGTGCGGGGGGAACAGGGACACGATTCGGGTGATGGTCTCCACGGCGTTCAGCGTGTGCAGCGTCGACATGACGAGGTGACCGGTGTCCGCCGCCGTGAGGGCGATCTCGACCGTCTCGAGGTCCCGCATCTCGCCCACGAGGATGACGTCCGGGTCCTGGCGGAGGGCCGACTTGAGGGCCGCTGCGTAGGACCCCGTGTCCGTGCCGACCTCGCGCTGACTGATGATCGACCGCTTGTCCCGATGCATGTACTCGATCGGGTCCTCGATGGTGAGGATGTGGCTGCTGCGGCTGCTGTTGATGTGATCGATCATCGCGGCGAGCGTGGTGGACTTGCCCGAGCCCGTGGTGCCCGTCACCAGCACGAGGCCGCGGTGCTCCTCGCAGATCTTCTCCATCACCGGCGGGAGGTTCAGGTCCTTGAAGCCGAGGATCTTCGAGCTGATGGCTCGGAAGACCAGGCCCAGGGTCATCCGCTGCCGGAAGACGTTCGCGCGGAAGCGCCCCAGGCCCCGCACCCCGTAGGCCATGTCGAGCTCCATGGTCTTGGAGAAGCGCTCCTTCTGCGCCTTGCTCATGATCCCGGCCGCGAACTGAGCGGTCTGCTCGGGGGTCAGGCGGGGGAGGTCGCGGAGCGGCACGAAGGCGCCGTCGATCCGCAGCATGGGGGGGATTCCCACTCGAAGGTGGATGTCGCTCGCCCCATGCGACATGGCGGTGCGAAGGATGTCGTTCAGTTCCAAGGTCGACCGATCCTCATGCTGCCGGGCGCAGAGAACGTGCGCCGGGATCGATCGAAGGCTAGCAGTCCGGGCGTTGCGGTGAGGCGACCCCCGGACTGCTCCGTGCTCAAGCCTCGGCGACGGGCATCCCGGTGTCGGCCTCGGGCGGGAGGATCCCCTCTTCGATGAGGATGCGGCGCTCGATCTCGTTCTGCACGTCGACGTTCTCGGCGAGGAACGCGCGCGCCTGCTCGCGGCCCTGGCCCATGCGGTCGTCGCCGTAGGAGAACCAGGACCCGCTCTTGCGCACCAGGCCGAGGTCCACGGCCATGTCCAGGAGCTCGCCCGTGCGAGAGATGCCCTCGCCGAACATGATGTCGAACTCGCAGCTGCGGAACGGGGGGCAGACCTTGTTCTTCACGACCTTCGCGCGCGTCCGGTTGCCGAGCACGCGGTCGCCCTGCTTGATGGAGCCGATCCGACGGATGTCGACGCGGACGGACGAGTAGAACTTCAGCGCCCGGCCGCCCGTGGTGGTCTCGGGGCTGCCGAACATGACGCCGATCTTCATGCGGATCTGGTTGATGAAGACCACCATGCAGCGGCTCTTCGAGACCACCGCGGTGAGCTTCCGGAGCGCCTGGCTCATCAGCCGCGCCTGGAGGCCGGGGAGCGAGTCGCCCATGTTCCCCTCGAGCTCGGCCTTGGGCACGAGGGCCGCGACGGAGTCGATCACGATGATGTCGAGGGCCCCGCTGCGGACGAGCGTCTCGCAGATCTCGAGCGCCTGCTCGCCGGTGTCGGGTTGGCTGATGAGCAGATCTTCGGTGTTCACGCCCAGCTTGCGGGAGTAGTCCACATCGAGCGCGTGCTCGGCGTCGATGAAGGCCGCGAGGCCTCCTCCGCGCTGGGCGGCGGCGATGGTCTGCAGCGCGAGGGTCGTCTTGCCGGAGGCCTCCGGGCCGTAGACCTCGATGATGCGGCCGCGGGGGAGCCCGCCGACGCCGAGGCAGATGTCCAGGCCGAGGGAGCCCGTGGAGATCACCTGGATGCCGTCGTTCAGCGACTGGTTCGCACCGAGGCGCATGATGGAGCCCTTGCCCCACTCGCGCTCGATCGAGGTGACGGCCAGATCGAGGGCGCGGCGACGCTCGTCGATCGGGTCGCTGGGCGATGAGGCGATGGGAGTGTTCGAGGACGAGGACTTGCGCTTGGCCATGGTTCTGCTCCTGCGTGGGTTCCGCGGCGACGGGTCGACGATACGTGAACAGGTGTTCAGGTCAACCCGGTTTCTTGCGGATTGCATGGTTTTTCTCGAGACCGCTCCCGTCGCCGCTGATCGCAGGCTGCCGGCCCCTCGGGACGAGGACTGTCCCGCCTAGGCGGAAGGTGCCCGGCCGCCTAGGAGTCGGTCATAGGTGAGATCTTAAGAGCTGGCGTCCGGATGGACGGGGCACCCGCCGCGTG
>CAZUHI010000124.1:0-8180 GCA_964620495.1 uncultured Rickettsiales bacterium
GTCGCGTCGTCGTCGTCGGTCGCGTCGTCGTCGTCGGTCGCGTCGTCGTCGTCGAGCGGGATCGGGACGGCCGAGCCCACCGGCCAGGGATCCGGGCACCCGAACACGATCAGGGCGGAGAGGAGGGCCGCGAGGCCAAGGAGGCGGTTCACCATCGTCCGACGACTCCCATGTGGAAGGTCACCCGGTCCCGCGTCGGCGCGAGCCCGGCGGTAGGTGTCCAACGTAGCCGGGTCGCGGCGGTCCCGCCGGATCCTTCGGGAGAACTCGTGATCAGGTGGATGCCGACCACCTCGAGCGCGATGCCCGTGCCCAGGAGGCTCGCCCCGAGGATGGCCCAGCCCCCGCTCTCGATGTCCTGGGAGGCGAAGTGTGCGTCGAAGCCGACGAAGGTGATCCCGAGCCCGATTGGCACGGCCCCGCCCGCCGCGAGCCCGACGCCCAGCCACTTGCGGGTCTTGGGGTCCAGGGCAGCGGGCGCGGGCAGGGGCGCCGGACCGGCGGGGCCACGCGCCTTCAGACGCTGCTGGACCTCCTCGCCCTTCTGGCGGTGCTGCGGCAGCAGGTCCATGGCGAGCAGGGTGTCGAGCTCGGCGAGGGCCTCCTTGACGGCGCCCCGCTGCTCCAGGGCCCGGATGAGGACCAATCGGGCCTGGGACATCCGCACGCCGGGGTCGAGGGAGAGCGCCGCTCGGGCCCGCTCCTCCGCGGCCTCCCAGTCGCCCGCCGTCATTGCTTCGATGGCCGAGACCTGCATCTGGGCGGCGAGCGCCGCCTGGTCCTCGTCCGCGCGGGCTTCGGGCGCGACGGCGAGGAGGGCGACGGAGAGCAGGAGCGTGAGGGGCAGGCGCATGTCGCTCCATCCAGAGTAGCAGCGCGGGACCGGTCGCACCCCGGTCGGACTCGGAGTAGCCTTCGGAGGAATGCGGCTCCCCCAGACCGTCGGCGAATACCGCCTCATCGAGCGCATCGGCGGCGGCGCGTTCGGCACCGTGTATCGCGCCGAGATCGAGGGCAGCCAGGGCTTCAAGCAGGAGTGCGCGGTCAAGCTGCTCGACGCCGGCCGCGCCGCCGACGAGCCGGAGGAGGTGGCCGCCCTCGCGGACGAAGCGCGGATCCTCTCCCGGCTGCACCACCCCGCCATCGTGCACGTGCGGCGCTTCGTCGAGCTGAGCCACGAGTTCCTGGGAGACACCTGGGGACTCGAGATGGAGCTGGTGCGGGGGGTCACCCTCGACCGCGTGATCGCCGTACAGGACCGCCTCTCGGTGCCCGCGGTGGTGGGGATCCTGGCCGAGCTCCTGGAGGGCCTGCACTACGCCCACAACGCCAAGGGCGAGGACGGCGAGCCCCTGGGCCTCGTACACCGGGACCTGAAGCCCGAGAACATCGTCATCACTCACGAGGGGCGGCTCAAGCTGCTCGACTTCGGCATCGCCCGCGCGGAGGGGCGCACCGGGCTCGAGACGGCGGTGGGCGAGACCAAGGGGACGCCGCTCTACATGAGCCCCGAGCAGCTGCGCGGGGAGGCGCTCACGGGTGCATCGGACCTCTACGCCGTCGGCACCCTGGCCTACGAGCTGCTCACCCCCGAGCGGTACGTGCACCTCGAGGAAGCGCCCGACGTGCAGGCGGTGCTGATCGCCGTCAGCGAGACCGTGTTCGAAGACCGTCGCGGCCTGCTCGATGAATCCCTGGCGGCGCGTCCCGCGCTCTCGGACAAGCAGGCGGCGCGGTTGAGCGGGTGGGTGGGCGCGCTGCTCCACCACGAGGAGATCGACCGCACGAAGTCGGCCGCCGAGGCCCTGGACAGCCTCACCTCGCTCTCGGCCCTCTACAAGCCCCACCGCGCCCGCGAGCTCCTCAAGGGAGTCGTCGACGAGCTCGCCGCGTCGCCGCCCGATCCCGAGCCCACGCCTCGTCCGTCCATGGCGTCGGCCGGGCCCACCCAGCTCGTGCCCTCGTCCGGTCCCCGCACCGACGGCGGGGACGCGTCCGATTGGCTGGTGGGCGTGAAGCCCCTGCCGGAGATCGAGGACGCCGACATCGAGGACCTGGACGACGGCGACGACGAGATCGTCTTCCGGTCCTCGTGGGTGCCCATCGCCCTGGCGGTGGTCCTCGGCGCGGGCCTGCTCCTCACGGTCCTGCAGCTCATCGGCGGGGGCTCCGACTCGGCGACGGTGGTGCCCGTGGTGGTGTCCTCCGACCCGATCGGAGACGAGACCCGGTCGGCCGCCCCCGACGCGACGGAGGACACGCTCGAAGAGTCGGCCCCCGCCGATGAGGAGGCGTCCACGCCCGCCGGGGAGGTCGCCGACGAAGAAGCCGAGACTCCGGCGGCGACGGATGAGCCCACGCCCGCCGCGGCTCCGGCCCCGAAGGAGACGAAGAAGCCCCTGGTCGTCGCGTCCGGCTCGGCCTGGGAGGCCGCGCCCGTGGTGAAGTTGACCCACACGCCCCCCAAGGTCGCCGTGGCCGGGTCCCCCTTGAAGTTCAAGGCGACGGTCGAGGGCGACTGCACGCCGCGGGTCTTCTGGGGCGCGGTGGAGGGACCCTTGGGCGGCCGCGCGACGTTCGACTTCGACGGCGGGACGGCCTGGTCGACCACCATCCAGATCCCCTACGACGCGGCTCACGCGTCCGGCGTCCGCTACTACCTGACCTGCTGCACCGGGTCCGGGGCCTGCCCCGCGTCGTTCAAGTCGGCGGCGTCTCCCCAGGTGGTCCCCGCGCCTGCATTCTGAGGGAACTGCGCGACGTACCAGTCGGCCCAGCGCGTGGCCATGTCGACGTTCCCGGCGTCGTTGAGGTGCCAGCCGTCGGGGTGCAGCAACCCCCGCTCGCGGTAGTTCACCTCCCAGGACGGGTCGGACTGGTCGAAGAAGGGGACCTCGCGCTCCTGCGCCTCCGCGCGCACGTGCTCGGACATCTGGTGGGCGATGTACGCGCCGCCCAGGGGCGCGATGTCGTGCGATCGCGCCAGGTCCACGAGCTCCGAGAAGGCCCGCCGCGTCTCCGCGAAGATCCACTCCTCGTAGGGCTGGTGGGCGTACCAGTAGTTCCGCAGCGGGGTGTACATGACCTGCTGTGGGTCGCCCGGGTGGACCACGCCGAGCCGCCCGCCGAAGTAGTGGAGGCCCCACATCACGCCCCCGGGGCCGAGGTACAGCGTCTGGAGGAGGGGGTGGGTGGTGCGGCGCCCCGTCGCGGTGGCCACGAACGACTTCTGGAGCTCCAGCGCGTCCCAGTTGCAGGCCCCGGTGATGACGACGACGTGGTCGGGCACCTGGCCCGACTCCTCGAGCCACTGGGCGACCTGTCGCACGTGGTAGCGGCTCGTGGAGCCGGGCACGGCGAGGCTGATCGTCTCCACGGGGCCGGGCACGCCCCGCGCCTCCAGGAGGGGCGGCAGGTGGTGCCAGTAGCCCTTGCCCAGGTCCGACGACTCGCCCGCGGTGAACGAGTCGCCGACGAAGAGGAGCGTGAGCGCCGCGTCGTCCGAGAAGCGGCCCCGGCGCGCGTCCGCCAGCTCCCCGTGCAGGTAGCCCATGGACGTGCGAAAGGCCGACTCGCTGAAGATCACGAACGCGAGGACCACGACGAGGACCGAGGTGGCGACCGCGAAGACGAACAGACGCAGGCGGCTCAGTCGTCGGGGCGCGGACACGGAGGCAGCTTATCGCCGGGCGTATATTTCGCAGCGTGAGCGCCACCCCCGACCGATGGGACGCCGCCGCGGCGTGCATCGCCGTCGTCTCCGGCGCGCTGCTGGCGGCCGCCTTGGGCCAGGACGCCGGCTTCGACGTGAAGAACTATCACTGGTACGCCGGGTTCCAGCTCACGGCCGGGCGCCTGGACGTGGACGTCGCCCCTGCGCAGATCCAGGGCTACTTCAACCCGCTGATCCACCTGCCGCTCTGGTTCGGCACCCACCTGCTCGGCCCGCGCGGCGCGGCCATGGTGCTCGGCGGGCTGCACGGCCTGGGGCCTTGGCTCGTGTGGATGATCGTGCGTCGCCTCGGTCGGGGGCGGTCGTCGGTGGTGGTGGGGGGCCTCGCCGCGGCCGCCGCGGCGGTGGGCTTCACGGGCGCCATCGGCCTCGTCAGCGTGGGGACGAGTTCGGGCGACTCCCTCATGCCGGTCTTCGTCCTCGGCGGGCTCCTCCTGCTCCTGCCCGCGGGGCCGTCGCCGGGGCGAGGGGCGGTCCTGGTGTCGGGCGCCCTGGTGGGGGCCGCCGTGGGGCTCAAGCCGACGGTCGCCATGTACGCGATCGGCGTGGTGGCCGCGATGGTGCTGGTGCCGCCCTGGCCGGGGGCTCGCCGCGCCCTCGTGCCGTGGCTCCTGGGGGCCGCCGCGGCCTTCGCCGTGGTGGCCGGGCCGTGGATGGTGAACCTGTGGGTGCGGTACGAGAACCCGGTCTTCCCGCTCCTGAACCACGTCTTCGGCTCCCCCTGGGCCACGGACTTCTCCTACAGCGAGGACCGCCTGTTCCCCCGCACCGCCCGCGAGGCCTGGACCTTCCCGTTGCAGTTCGCCCGGGGCGGCACGCACGGGTGGGAGGTCCCCTTCCGCGACGCGCGCATCGCGGTCTTGGCCGTGGTCGGGGCCGCCTGGGCCGTGGGGGCGGCGAGGGCCCGGGGGGAGCGGCCTTTGTCCGCGGGGGCCGCCTTCCTGCTCGCGGTGATGGCGGTCTCGTACGTCGTCTGGCAGCAGGCGTCGTCGGTGTACCGGTACCTCGGCGTCCTGGAGCTGCTGGCCCCGGCCTGGGTCGCCGTGGTCGTCGCGGGGCCGAACCTCCGTCCGGCGCGGGTCGCCGCCGCGGGCGCGGTCCTGGGGGGCCTCTTCCTGTGGGTGCAGCCGCCGAAGCTCGACCGCGTGCCCTTCGCCGCCGGCTCCGACCCCTGGTCCGTGGAGTTCACAGAGCCTCCGGAGGCGGGGTCCATCGTCCTGATCGCCGGCTCGGACGCCCTCGCGTACCTCGTCCCGTCCATGCCTCAGGCCCGGGTCCTCCGGCCCTGGTCGTCCCTGAGCTATCACGACGACGCCACGGAGACCAACGCCCTGATTCGGGCGACGTTGGCCGATCACACGGGCCCTGTGTACCTCCTGGAGGGGCCGAACCCGTCGGTAGCGCGTGAGGTCGTCGCCTACCTGGGCTTCGTGATGGGCCCGTGCACGGGGGTCGCGACGTCCGTCGACCCCGAAGTGGCGCTCTGTCGGCTCACTCGCTCTCGGGCAGCGGCTTACTGATGTCGATGGGGGTGGGCGCCTCCTCCTGGGTGTACTGCCACTCCTCCATCTCCTGCTCCTTCTGCTTCCGGCGCGCCTCGTCCTCCGCGTCCCGGGCCGCCGCCGCTTCGGCCTTCACGCGGTCGGCCTCGGCCGCGGCGGACGCGCGCGCCTCCGCGGCGATCGGCTCGACCATGGCCTGCACCTGCTCCAGCGCGAACGCGATCTCGGCCTCGACCTGCGACTCCGAGAGCATCGGCAGGTAGCGCAGGAGCGGGTCGTCCAGGGTCGCCTCTTCGGTCCAGGTGATGTTCGTGAGGGGACCGATCGCGGCGAGGTCGATCGTCCGCGTGAGGCCGAACTGGAGGTAGTCCATGTCGTAGACGACCTGCGTGTGGGGCGTCGCCGACTTCACGGTCTGGATCCCCAGTTCGCGGCCCTTGCCGGAGAAGGTGAGCTGCATGCCGGGCCCCTGGGCGGGCCCGCCCGTGTGGGCGACGGAGAAGTCGTCGAAGCCCTTCCGCCCGGACTTGAGCCACCACTGGCCGAGGGCCTCGGCGTCGTTGAACGCCTTGAAGACGTGCTCGGCTTCGGCGTCCACGGAGAGCGTGGCCTCGAGGCGGGCCTCCGCGGGCAGCAGGTAGCCGCCTCCGTACACGGCGCCGCCCAGCAGGGCGAGGCAGAACAACGCGAACACAAGTCGTTTGAGCCACTTGAGCATCGGTCCTCCTCCGGGCCTCCCAGCCCGGTCCGGATCGGAGGCTAGCTCACCGACCTGCCGGCGGAGCGGGAATGAATCGAGCGGTGTCGGCGGAGCCCCCGTACCCGCCCAGGACGAGCACGCGCCCGTCGGGCAGGGCGGCGGCGGCGTGGGAGATGCGGCCCGAGCGCATGGGCTCCACCCGCGTCCATGTCCCGGGGTCGGGGTCGTAGATCTCGGCCGAGGACAGCCGGTGTCGCTCGTCGGACTCGCCCCCGGCGACGAGGACCCGTCCGTCGCGCAGGGCGACCGCGACGTGGTTGGTGCGGGGCTCGGCGAGGGGCTCGGTGGCGCTCACGCCCCCCTCGGCGTCCACGATCCACGCGCGCGGCGCGACCAGCCGCTCCTGGCCGTCCTGGAACCAGCCGCCCACCACCAAGGCGCGGCCCCCGGGGATGGCCGTGGCCGTCCACTCGCCCTGGATCGCGAGGGTGTGCCCGAGGGCCTTGCGTCGCTTCCCGCGCTCCCAGAAGTAGCGCCGTCCGCCGCCGGGCGCGGCCTCCACCACGAGGGTCCGGCCGTTGCCCAGGTGGACCCGGTCGTCGGGCTCGGCCCGCGGACGCGGCGGAGGGTCGGAGGGCTCCCAGCGCAGCAGCTTGGGGTCGAACCGCTCGGCGGGCGGCGGCGTCTGCTGGTCGGTGAGGCCCGATCCCCCGCGCACCACGGCCCCCCCGTCGGGCGACGGCGAGACGGCGAAGAACCGGCGGGGTTGGGTCAGGCGCCCCGCCGGGGACCACGTGCCGTCCCGGGGATCGAAGAGCTCGGCGGCGGTGAGGTAGGCGAGGCCGGAGCCGCCGAAGAAGAGCACCGAGCCGTCGCGGAGGGGCAGGGCCTGCCAGTAGGGGCCGGGCGAGGCGGGCGCGTCGGACCACGCGCCTCGGGCCGGATCGTAGACCTCGGCGCGGGTGACGGGGCGGTCGTCCACGCCGAAGCCGCCCTGCACGAGGACGCGGCCGTCGGGCAGCAGCGTGGAGGTGTGGGAGTGTCGGGGCTCCTGGAGGGGCGGCGTCTGGACCCAGCCGTGCAGTCGCCAGTCGTAGATCTCGACGTCGGCGATGGGGTCGCGGTTCATGAGCGCGCCGCCGGAGATCATCACGCGCCCGTCCTCCATGGTGACCGCCGAGTGCCGGTGACGGGGCGTGCGCATGGCGGGCATCTCGCCCCACGCGTCGCGATCCGGCCAATACAGCCAGACGTCGTTCCAGGCTCCCTGGCCTCCGGGGTGCGCGCCCCCGCGGCTGGCGCCCCCCGCCACGAGGACGCGCCCGCTCGGCAGGATCGTGGCGGTGTGGTCGTGGCGGTCGAGGGGGATGGGCTCGCCCTCGGTCCAGGTGCCGGAGCCGGGGTCGAAGAGCTCCACGTCCGGGAGCGTGGTGCCCGCCTCGCCGAGACGGATCCCGCCCACCACGGCCACCCGACCGTCGTTGAGCACCGTGGCCGAGTGGCCCGTGCGCGGAGGACGGATGAACCCGTGCGTCGACCAGCTCCCGGCCACCGGATCGAAGATCTCCGCGGGCGACGTGTTGTCCGACGTGGGCGCGTGGAATCCCCCGACGATCAGGACCCGCCCGTCGATCAGCCGGACGGCCTGGTGGTCGAGCCGGGCCGTCGGGGCGGGCGGACCCGAGCTCCAATCGCCGTCGGCGCCGCGAAGCTCCACGTCCGCCACGGGGGAGGAGGCGAAGCCGCCCCCCACCACGAGGATGCGGCCGTCGCCCAGGGCGGTGGCGGAGGTGGCGAGGCGAGGGAAGGAGGTGGACCCGTCGTCGACCCAGCGGTCGGATTCCCCCGCGAGGAGGGGTACCGCGACTCCGACGAGCCCCGCCAGCACCGTCCCTGCGGAGAGACGGGCGACCGAGACCGACCGGGCATTGCGCGACATGGCCGGCGACAGTGTAGCGCGCTACGATCCTCGGGCGCTGCAGCGAGGCGCCCCAGCCCGGGGCGTGTGTACAGGAGGTGTTTCGATGGTCATCAAGCGACGTGATTTCTTGAAGAAGATGGTGGGCGTGACCCTGGCGGTCGGCGCCGTGGGCGCGATCCAGGGCTGCCCCGTGGACGACGACGACGACACGGCCGGCACGGACGACGACGACGCCCTGGACGACGACGACGCCACGGACGACGACGACGCGGCGGACGACGACGACGCCACGGACGACGACGACGCGGCGGACGACGACGACGC
>CAZUHI010000125.1:0-4906 GCA_964620495.1 uncultured Rickettsiales bacterium
AACGGCGACGCCGACCTGATCGTGTGGAACGACGACGGCGTGTGGAGCGACCCGGTGCCCCTCGACAACGGCACCGGGACGACCACCCTGGTGGGCCTCTTCACCGACGTGGACGGCGACCAGCAGCAGGACGTGTTCGTGCCCGGCGACCTGGGCCCCGGCTCCGCGATGTGGCTGAACGACGGCGGCGAGTTCACCGAGGTGGGCGACGAGCGCGGCGCGAACCTCCTGATGGCGGCCATGGGCGTCGACTCCGCGGACCTCAACGGCGACGGCCTGCTCGACTACTGCATGACGGACGTGGGCCCGCCCCGCTGCATCCAGTCCCACACGTCGGGCGTGTACGTCGAGCCCGGCCTGAGCCTGGGCCTGACCCCCGCCGACTGGGTCGAGCAGGCGGGGACGGTCGGCTGGTCCTTCGACTTCGCCGACCTCGACGCCGACGGCCACCTCGACGCCGTGCAGTCCAGCGGCCCCTTCCCGGACGAGGGCGTGGAGAACCAGATCGACTTCTTCGACTGGCCGGACCTGATGTGGCGGGGCAACCCGGACGGGTCGTTCACGGACGTCACCGCGGACGTCGCCATCGGCAGCGTGGACAACCACGTCGGGTCCGTGACCGCCGACTTCGACGGCGACGGCTTCCTCGACGTCGTCATGGCCGGCCCCATCCACACCCCCGAGCTGTACATGAACACGTGCGGCGACGGCGGCTGGCTGATGGTCGAGCTGGTGGGTCCGCGGGGCAACAGCGAAGGCATCGGCGCGCAGATCGACGTCGTCGCGACCGGCTACAAGCAGACCCGCGAGGTCCAGTCCCTGCGCGGCCTGAGCCAGAGCCCCTCCCGGATCCACTACGGGCTCGGGGATCGCGACTCCGTGGACGCCGTGCGGGTGCGCTGGCCGGACGGCACCACGAGCCTGTTCGAGGACATCCCGACCCGCCGAATGATCACGATCACGCACCCCTCGCGCCTCGAATAGTCGCCGCCTGCGGCTATAACCGGCGGGTGCTCCGCCTCCGCTTCGACACCGACCCGGCCTGGGCCCGGGTGGTCCTCACGGACCTCGACGCCTTCCTGCAGGACCACGCTCACAACGAGCGCAAGGTCGTGCAGGCGGCGCTGCAGCTGGCGGCCCACAACCCGCGTCGGTCGGACCTCGTGGCCGCGATGATCGAGCTCGCGGGCGAGGAGCTGACGCACTTCGGCCAGGTCCACGCGCTCCTGCTCGCGCGCGGCTCCAACCTGGGGCAGGACAAGCCGGACCCGTACGCCGGCGGCATGCACAAGCTGCTGCGCAAGGCCGACATGGACGAGTACCTGCTCGACCGACTGCTCGTGTTCGGGGTGGTCGAGGCCCGGGGCTGCGAGCGCTTCCGCCTGGTCCACGAGGCCCTCCCCGAGGGCCCGCTGAAGGACTTCTACGGCACGCTCTACCGCGCCGAGGCCCGTCACCACGGCCTCTTCACGGGGCTCGCCGAGACCTACTACGGCCGCGACGTCGTGCGATCCCGGCTGAGCGAGATCCTCGCCGCCGAGGCCGAGCTGGTGGCCTCTCTTCCTCACCGCGCGGCCCTGCACTGATGCCCGTCCTGCTCGCGGTCCTGCCGCACCCGGACGACGAGAGCTACGCCATGGGCGGGACGCTCGCCCGCTGCGTGGACGCCGGGGTCGACGTCCACCTCCTGTGCCTCACGCGCGGAGAGAAGGGCCTCGATCTCGTCGCCGGGCGCGCGGGCGACGCCCTCAAGGCCGCGCGCGTCGAGGAGCTGCACGCGAGCTGCGCCGCCTTGGGTCTGGCGGCCCCGACGGTCCTCGACTACGCCGACGGACGCCTCGAGCGCGTGCACGCCCGGGAGGGGGTCGCGGCGATCGCGGAGGTCGTCGCGCGGGTGGGGGCCGACGCGGTGGTGACGCTCGGGCCGGACGCCGTGTACGGCCACAAGGACCACCACATCGCCACGCGCTGGGTGTCGCACCTGGAGGTCGGCCGCGTCCTCCACGCCGTGTTCCCCGCGGGCATGTTCGAGCCGATGTACCGCTGGTTGTGGGGCCGACGCTTCCCCTACGTGGCGCCGGGCATGCGGAAGGAGCACTTCGGCACGACCCGGGACGCGGTGGACCTGGTGGTCGACGTGCGGTCGGTCGAAGCCCGCAAGCGCGCGTCCATGGCGGCCCACGCGACCCAGTGCGGGGGCGACGCCGACGCCTTGCTGCCCGTGGACACGACGCCCCTGATGTCCGAGGAGTGGTTCGTGGTCGCGCGCGGGGCGGCCCTCCCCGACGGCGCGGTCCTCCCCACCGACGGGCTCTGATGCGCGTGGTGCACGTCACCCGCGACTTCCCGCCGCGGTGCTGCGGGGGGATCTCCACGGGCGTCGGCGGGCTCGTGCGAGCGCTGGCGCGGACCGGGGCGGTGCAGACGCCCGTCCCGGTGGTCTCGTTCGACGCCTGGCGCCCCAGCCGAGGGACGTCCGGCACGTCGCCGGTCCCGGAACGCGTGGGCGACGCCGTGGTCCTGCGGGTGCGCGGAGAAGCCGACCTCGCCGCTGCCCGCGCGTTCGTGGGCCGCGCGGACGTCCTGCACGTCCACGACGGGATGCTCCACGACTTCGCGACGGGGTGCGCGGCCGGCCTCCGGGTGTTCACCCCCCACGTGATCCACCGGGCCCTGAACGCGGTGCGCGGGGTCACCGAGCGGACGCGCAGCCTGCAGGCCCAGGAGCGGGCGCTGGCGGAGGCGGACGTGGTCGTCGCGCCGTCCGAGGCGGCCGCGCGGATGCTGGACGTCGAGGTCGTCGTCGCCCGGCTGGGGATCGACTTGCCCGTCGAGGTCGTGCGCGCGACGGGTCCCCCGACGGTGCTGCACGTGGGTCGCTTCGACGTGGCCAAGGGCACCGGCGACCTGATCGAGATCGCGACGGCGGTGCTGCGGGGGTCACCGGACGTCGTGGTGGAGATCGCGGGCGGGATCCCCGAGAACGCCAAGGCGGAGGGGCGACGCCGCCGTCGGATCGACGCCGAGCTCTCCCCGGGCGTGCGCGACCGCGTGCGGTTGCTCGGGTGGCTGGGGGGCGAGGGGCTCGACGCGGCCTACGGGCGGGCGACGGTCCTGCTTCAACCGAGTCGGTTGGAGACGGTGGGGCTGTCGGTCCTCGAGGCGATGGCCCGCGGCGTGCCGGTGGTCGCGACCCGCTGCGGCGGGCCGGAAGAGATCGTGACCCCGGACGTCGGTCGGTTGGTGGAGGTCGGCGACGTGGCCGGGGCGGCCTCGGCGGTGCTGGACGTGCTCGCCGATCCGCACGCCCGAGGGGAGCGCGCCGGGGCCGCAGCGCGGGGTTGGAGCTGGCCCGAGGTCGTGGGCGAGTGGCTGGAGGCCTATCGCGTTCAGCCGTGACGGCCGGGGAGGCCCGTCTTGGGTTCCCGATCAAGAGTTTCTGGTCGGGCCCGTCGATCTGTGCGCATGGTGAAACGGCACCAACCGGGGGCTCCGATGGACCCCCCGACAACCGGCTGATCGCCCTGGGGGGGGACCATGCATTCTCGTGTCTTCGTCGCTTGCGCCACGCTCACGCTCGTCGGAGCGGCCCTGCCTGCACCCGCGCACGCCTCCTCGACCGGCGACAACCGCATCGCGTTGGACCTGCCCGTGGTTCGACTCGTCCCGGCCGTCGCCTCGGTCGGTGGCGACTACGTGCTCGAGATCGACGACGGGACCGTCATCGACGAGCTCGTCGCGGGGCCGAACAACACCGCGGCGTTCCGGGTGTACCGCCCCGACGGCTCCGTCCACGAGTACGGGGTGACCAACGACAGTCGCGAAGAGCGCTTCGATCGCTCGCCCGGGACGGTCACGCATCACACCACGATCGCGCGACTCAACCGCTTCCACGACCGAGACGGGCTGGGAGCGTCCTACGAGTACGACTACACCCGGCCGGGGACCGGCGCGCCTACCTCACCCTGATCCGATACACGCTCGTCCCGCAGGGGAGCGGCCCGGAAGGGGCGACGGTAGGTCCCACGAGGGAGGTGCGCTTCCTCTACGACCCCGTCCCGAACGCCCCGCTGGAGTCGTACTTCGGGGGGAACCGGCGAGTGCTCGGGCAGCGGATCTCCTCCATCGAGCAATGGCTCGACACATCGAGAGTCCGCACCCATGAACTGACCTACCTCGATCGGCCGGGAGGCAGCTTCGTCCTCACGAGGGTCGTCGAGCACGGCTCCGACCCCATCGGCACGTCGGGCAACTCGCGGACCGTGGGCGACTTCGAGTACACCGACGCGGGGGTCACCTGGAGCCAGTGGGATCCCCACCCGCTCGTGGGCGGCTGCGGAAACCCCGGAGACCTTCACGACGGAAACAACGCGGGGGTGACTCTCGACTGGTTCGATCTCACCGGCGACTCGCTCGTCGATTGCGTCGAAGCGTTCGTGAACGGGAGCGGAGAGCAGAGCACGGCGGTCGTCTCTGCCGACCCGCTCGCGGTGGCCGTCGTGGGCGAGTTCACCGAGAGCGACGGGATGGTCGACGCGGACGCAGGCTTGGTGCATCTCCCGGCGTGGGGCACCCACCTGCGGACCGACACGCGCGACTTCCTCGACTTCGACGGCGACGGCTACCCCGACCGCCTCTTCCACGGCGACTACGGCGGGACCGTGGGGTTCTGGCTTCAGCGCCGAGAGGCGCACCTTCAGTTCAGCCCTCCGATCGACATCTCCCCGGTCGTGACGGACGGGGGCCCGCCGGCCGCGACCCTCATCGACGAAGACCCGGCGCCCGGGGTGGGCCAGGTCGCCGGGTTCGTGGACATCGACGGTGATCTCCGACCCGACTACGTCCGCGCCCGCTGGGACACCGGGTTCGGCACCCAGGTCCTCGACGTGTGGCGGAACGAGGGAAC
>CAZUHI010000125.1:5006-7798 GCA_964620495.1 uncultured Rickettsiales bacterium
GACACCGGCATGGACGGCGCGGGGTTCGACTGGATCCCCCTGTCCCGGATCATCAAGCCGACCTGCAACCCACTGTCTCCGTGGGACTACGGCCTCCCTTGCGGCGCGCCGCCGGGCACGTTGCCCGAAGCCTTGGGGGTCCACCTCACCGACCTGGACGGCGACGGCCTCCCGGATCTGGTGCACGGCAGCGACGCCGCCCTGAGCGCATCCGGCACCGGCTTCCTGCCCCCGACGAACATCCCGCTCCCGTTCGGGGGGACCTCGGCGCTCGGGGACGGACCCATGTACGTGTCGATGGAGGGCGAGGTTCTTGGTCGGTACCAGGACTTCACCGGCGACGGCTTGGTCGACTGGGTCGACCAGACCGCGGTGTACGTAGCGGCGGATGCCCAGGGGAAGCCGAAGATGCCTCCGAACCTCCTGGTCGCGACGAATCTCGAGACCGGGGGCAGGACCGAGTACACCTACGCGCCCGCGGCGACCAGCGCCTGGGGCCTCGCACGGCAGGACATCTATGCGGCCCCGGGGGATCCCGGCGGCCTCCCGCCCCTCTGGAACCTCGTCGCGGTAGAGCACTCTCGGGCCGACGTCGGGGACGTGCAGCTGAGCTACGGCGTCCCTTCGAGCCACGACGGCGTCTTCCACGGCTACCGGTACGTCACGGCCACGACGCCGGCCGGGGAGATCGAGACCGAGTTCCATGTGGGCGACGGGGCGGGACTCGACGAGTGGGCCCTTGCCGGAGCGCCGTCGCGGGTCACCAGCATCGCCCCGAACGGCGACGAGCTCAGCGAGCGGGAGATGTTCCACTCGGTCGTACCCGGCGCCCGCGGGCAGCAGCCGACGTGGCGAATCCAGCTGGACACCATCGACCACACGAGCTTCGGGACGGGCGGCGAGAGCATCACGACGCGTCGGGACCTGACGTACGACCCCGTCACAGGAATGGTGTCGGCGGAGGACGACCGGGGAGACCTCGCCGACCCCGCGGACGACCGTCACGTCGCCATGACACCCGCGTCGTACGACCACCCCCACGGCCCCGCCGGCAACGGATGGCTCCGCCGCTACGACGCAAAGCTGGAGACGATGGGATCGGGCGGCACCGCCTCGGTCGACACGCAGTGGGGGTACAGCGCAGGGCGCGTGACCTCCGAAGCCCGGACGAGCTCGACGGGGAAGACGATCGCCCGGTCCTGGTCCTACGACGCCTTCGGGTTCCCGACGTCGTACACCGACGGCGAGGGCGACGTCGTCCAGACTGCCTGGTCCAGCGACTACCTGCACCGCGCGACCACGGTCCAGACGACCACGACGCTGCCGAACGCCCCCCCGGCGGGGCATCCGACTCCGGGGCCGGTCGACCACGTGTGGAAGGCGGAGTTCGACGAGGCCTACGGGACCGTGCGGGAGATCACCTACTCCACGGGGTCGACGGTCGTGCGTCAAGACACGCTGACGCGGGACTCGTTGGGGCGACGGGGAACGGTCGACCGGTCTAACCCGGCTGGAATAGGATTCGCTCTCTCGACCACTGCGTGGAGCTACTTCGCCACCTCCGGCACGACCTCCCATGTCGAGCGGCGCACGATCGACTACGACGGGGCATCCAACCCGGCCGCGGAGACGCTGAGTCGCACCTACTACGACGAGTTCGGGCGACCCCACCAGCAGCGGCGCTCGGTGACGGATCCAGCGGCGCCGACGGTCAAGTACCTCGTCGAATGGCTGGAACGCGACGCTGCGGGGCGTGTCGTCCGGAGCTCCGACCCGATCGTCGATGTCGGCGCGGGCGCGACCTCGCCCCCGTCCGGGACGCTCTCGGGCAGCAGCCTGGTCCAGACGGTGCAGTCGTTCGATGCCGACGGCCGGACCCGGACCAGCTGGACCGAGAACATGGATCCGGGAGAGCCCGACGACTACGTCCAGAGCTTCCGGGACATCGTCACGGGGCCCGGGGGCGCAATCGAGCGACTGACGGGCGTGTCGACCCGGCATGTCCCCGTCCCGGGGCCTCTGCGGACGAGCTGGACGGCCTACGACGGGCGGGGACGAGCGGTTCGCCGGACCGACGCCCTCGGCGCGGTCACGACCACGTCGTACGACCCCTGGGGCCGCGCGGTCTCCATCGTCGACGACGCGGGCAACACCATCGACATCGGCTGGGACGACTTCGGCCGACGCACGTGGCTCGCCGACCCCGACCTCAGCCAGTGCGGCACCCCCACGTCCTGCCCGGTCACGTTCGACTGGCGCGACGACGACTTGCTGGAGACCCGCACGAACGCTGCGGGCGACGCGGTGCACTACGGATACGACGAGCTCGGCCGCGTCCAGTGGCGGACCGGCGGCTGCGAACCGAACGGTCTGCCCGCCCCGTCCTGCGCGGGGCGTCCGGGGGAGGGGTCGTCCTACTTCTACTACGACGGAGCGGGGACGCAGCCCGGCCACGGTCCCCATGAGCTCGGCGCGCTCACCGCGTACCACGATCCCTCCGGCTGGACCGAGAGGCTCACCGACTCGTGGGGCCGCACGGTCGCGGAGGTCCGAGAGATCGGCCCGGAGCAGTTCCGGGCGGACTGGACCCTGGACACAGGAGGACGCACCCACCGCGTGGAGGTCGGCCACTCGGGCGGCACGCAGTTCGACCCCGTCGAGTATCGCTACGACCCCGCCGGGATGCTCCTCACGGTAGTCGATGCCGGCGGCGGCGGCGGCCCGGCGCCCGTGGAGTGGGTGTCGTCGATCACGAGGGACCCCGGGACGTGGCGAGTCGACGAGGTCGAGTC
>CAZUHI010000126.1:0-7777 GCA_964620495.1 uncultured Rickettsiales bacterium
TCGAGTTGGCAGACCAAGCGATAGCGTCGTGGGCGTTCTGGACCAACTCAAGAACGAGGCGACCCGCGTAGTCAACGCCCAACGCATGTTCGCTTCCCTGACTCTCCCGCGATGCATCTGGGTGATCGCGTGTGAGCTGAACGAGGGCGCGCAGGCAAACGATAAGGGTCTCGTTGCTGAGACCCAGCCCGAACTGGTCGGCGGGGACGTTGAGATCTGCGATGAGCGTTTCGAGCGATGTCCCCAGGGTCACATGCTCGTCCAGCTCTTCGAAGAGCCCGCCGAATCCTTCCGGATACCGTCCAGTGCCGCCCAGCAGCGCCCATGCCTGGGACCGTTCAATCACGGATCGAGGTTCCCAGGCGGAGACGGGTGCACGAGTCTATCGGAGATGCATGGGCTCTACCCGGAAATGCGTGGGCCATCACGTCAACCCCACTGCCTTGAATGCCGCCACCCGAACCTCGCCGTAGAAGATCGGGTCCACGTTCTCGAGCACCTCCTCGCTCACCTCGAAGAAGCTGCGCCGATTGGCACTCGGGATCAGGGCCTTCTTCGCTCCGTTGTCCATCGCCACCTGGAGCGGCTCCATCAGCGACCGAGCCGGCTTGATGTTGCCTTGGATGCTCATGTCGCCCAGCACCAGCAGTCCCGGCAGCGGCGATGCCTTCCGCAGCGCCGAGAACGTCGCGACGAAGAACGCCACACCGACCTCAGCTTCCACCCGATTCCCGAGCAGGTCGATGGCCTCGACGTAGAAGTCCGAGGTGTCGAGCTCCCGAGCGACCCCGAAGGCCTTCTTGTTCGCCTTGAAGTAGCTGAACGCTCTCTGGACCGACTCCTTCAGCTTGCCGCTGACACCACCGGCTGGCTTGAGCTTGCCCGTCCCCGACGAGATGCTGACCTCGAGCCGGAACAGGCCCACCGTACCGTCTCCGCTGACCGAGGCAGTGTAGACCGTACCCGGCGGAAGCGGGTCTGCAGCGATGAGGTCACGGCCGCCCTGCTCGGGCACACCGACGAAGTGCTCCTCGCCGGACTCGGCGTCCTGGTAGCTGAAGGACGTGCGGTAGTACTCGAAGGAGCCCATCTTCTTGAGCTGCTCCTTCACCCGCCGGCGGCCTTCGATGGCCAGTCCCAGCAGCTCCTCGAGGTCCTCCCGTGACACCTCACCGTGCGGGTGCAGGATCTTGACCAGCCCGGAAACCGTGCGGCGGACGGCCTTGCGGTCGCGGGCATTGAGGTGGGCGCCCAGCGAAAAGTGGTGGTCGATGATCTCGGTGAAGTTGTGCTTGCGAAGGTCGCGCAGCGCTTCGGCCAGGTAGTCCACGACGAAGCCGTAGCCGTTGGTGAAGTGCTCGTTCCGCATCTTCGGCATCTCCCACCCCGGCAGGTAGAAGTGCAGGCGGTCGATGAAGGCCATGTCGTCCCGGATGACGTCGGGCATCGGCGCGAAGAGATGGCCGGTCTGCACCATCACGTCGATGGGCTGCTGGGTGTTGCCGAACATGGCGATGCTGGCGTAGCCGGCCATCGACTCCTGGCCGCGCTGGAACTGCCCGGACTCGCAGTAGGTCTTCATCGTGGTGATGACTTCCTTCGGCATCTTCTGCAGGTCGGCGACCTCGTCGAAGCCCACCACGTCCCAGATCTGCACCATGCCCTTCTGGCGACCGTTCATGTGGCCGAAGAGGTTGGCCACCGTCGTCGGCCCGGTCAGCAGCGCCGAGTACGGGGAGAGCTCCTGGATGGCGAAGCTCTTTCCAGTACCGCGAGGGCCGAGCTCGACCAGGTTGTAGTTGCGCTCGCACAGCGGGATCAGGCGGGACAGGAACAGCAGCTTCATGCGCCGTTCCATGACGCTCGGCTCGTAGCCCATGCTGCGCAGCATGAAGTCGATCCACTCGTCGGTGGTGAACTCGCCTCGCAGGCGGCGGTATTCGGCCAGATCGAAGGTCGCGAGCTGGATGGGGGTGAGCTTGGCGATGCGGAAGGGCGCACGCTCGTCGGTGTCGTCCCAGGTCATCTCGATCTGCGCCCAGATGCCCCCCATCAAGATGCGGTCGAACTCGCGGACGTAGTGGTCCGGGATGTGGACGTACTTGTGACCGAAGTTCGTGACCTCGGCCCAGTAGTGCGAGTCGACCAGGCGTACCTTCACCTTGTCGATGAAAGTGTGGCGCCCCTGCTCCTTGACCCGGCTCTGGGCCTTGGTGGACTCGTCGGGCCGAATGTAGCCATCCGCCAGGGTGTCGTTGACCACCTGCAGGCCCATCTGGATGGCCATCTCGTCCGAGGACGCGCAATACTTGCCTAGGAGGTACTCGAGGACGAAGACCGGCACGTTGGCACCGACCTTCACCTTGCGAACGAGGTCCTTGCGAACGACCTTGCCCGCGAAGACGCGGTTGACCTTGTTGTCCAGCTCATCGCGCTGTGGTGCTTCCATGTCTACATCCCCAACTTCACGGCGATTTCTTCAGATTGGGCGAGCACCGCGTCGGTGTCGGGCTCTTGGGCGACCACCCGGAATTTGGTGACCTCGTCACGCATCAGCATCATCGCGACGTTCGCGTCCTGGCCGGGCGAGACCGTCACCGTGCCAGAAGCGCGGTCGAACTCGGCGTCCATGGCCATCCCGGCCTGCCCGACCTCCTGCCCGTCGGCGATGAGCACCAGGCGCATGCGAAGCGGTTCCTGGTTGAACAGGTCTGGTGCCACTCGAATACGCAGGCCGAAGGTGCGGTTCGAGAGCAACGTAGGCAGGTTCTCCAGGGTGACCTTCGATCCACCGGGCTGCGGCTCCGCCGCCCTGGACGGCATGCGTAGGCTCACGACGGGCACGACCATCTCCTGGAGGCTGATGCCTCCGTGGTGGAAGGCGAGGTCTCCACCGGTGCGGAACACGGCGAGACCACGCGGGAAGATGAAGTCCAAGTCGGTGTCGTAGCCGAGCTCCGCGCCGTTGACGCGAATGCATGCTTGCGGCTTGTGGCCACCGCGGCCTGCCCAAGCCCGCCGATGCTGATTCACGGTGTCGCCGGCAGGTCTGTCCATGGTCATGTCCGCATCCTTGCGGACCGAGAACTGATGCCCATGGTCGGCGGTGATGACGAAGTGCTCGTAGCCAACACGGGCGAGCTTGCGGACCGCTCTAGCGATGTTCCCGATCACCGTGTCCATGATCTGTCGCGCTAGGAGGCCGCCATCGGTCTCTCCGAGCTTGTCGATGGTCAGGGAGCGCACGATCAGCATGGAGTTGCCGCCGAGCTCCTTGGTGAGCCGTCGGGTCGACCGCTGCAGCAACGTCCCGAGGTCGCAGTCCTTTGTCGCAGGAAAGCGCGCCTTCAGGTACTTCTGGCGGTCGCCGAGGCCGGTCATCACCTGGTCGTCGATTCGTGCAGCGAGCTTGCCCTTGTGCTCGACCACGGAGTAGCTCGTCGAGGCACCCGGCAGGAGCGCGGCCATACCGAGGACCGTGATCGAGGGCAAAACGCTCACAGCCGGTGCCAGGGTGACGCCTTCGCCCTCGCCTAGCTGCTCGACCAGGTCGGCGCCCATCTCGTAGCGCATCGCGTCCACGAAGAAATACGCTGTGCGGCTGCCGGTCACGTCCACGACCTCGGGGTAGATGCGGGTCTGATGGAGGACGCCAGGAATCGTCCACCCGCTGGCTTCGAGCGCCTTGGTGTAGCCCTTGGCCATCTCGGCGATCAGGGCCTCGTGCTGGCGGCGGATGCGTCCCAGCGCCTTCTCCAGCGCGGGCTCGGGCTCATCCTCCATCTTGGCGACGAAGGCCTCGAGGGCACGCTGGCTGCGGTCGACCTCGAACCAGTCTTCGGCGTAGGAGCGCACCCACTTCGCAGGCGAGCTCTTCGCTCCCTTCAACAGCGGACCGACGCGGGTGACCTGCTGACCCAGCTCGGCCATCAATCGGGCCGCTTCCCACTGCGCCAGCCGGTCGAGGTCTCGGTCCACCCAGAAGCTGCGGCCTCGTGCTGTGACGATCTCCAACGCCAGACTGAACTTCGCGTCCGCCAGCAACGCGGCGGTGTGCTCGAGCAGCACCTTCTCCTCGAACCGGAATGTGTCGATGGTGCCGAGTGCAGCGGCATCGACCCCGGCGGCCTCCAGGCCCAGCTCGTCCCCGAGGTTGTCGGCGACGGCGACGTAGACTTCTGGATGGCGCTTTCGCAGCCCGTCGGCCACGGCCAGGACGCGGTCGCGCTCCTCCTTCGTGGCCGGGCTCGGGACCAGCGCCAGGCTGCTCGGGGGCGCGCAGCCCAGGTCCTGCCTGAACTCGTTGACCAGCAGGTACCGGAGCGTCTGGTGACGCGCCTTGGAAAGCGGCGTGTCCTCGGCGACGGGGAAGCCGAGCCGAGCGTTCACGAGCCGGTAGAGCTCTGGCAGCGCGTGCTTCGCCTCCAGCTTGTCGTCCAGCGTGTCGTCTGCGAGCCAGCGAGCGAGAATCGCCTCGCTGTCGCGCTCGGGAATGACGAGTTGAACCACCGAGCCCTCGACACCGCCCTCCTGCTCCATGAAGCTGGCGACGTCCTGGTAGGTCAGGCTGTATGACGCCAGCATCTGGTCGATGTCCCCGTCGGTGAACTTCCGCCGCAGCACGTTGCGCGCCAGCCGGCGCAGCTGCGGCTCGTAGGTCGTTCCGGCCTTCTCCATCTCTGTAAGGACCGATCCGGTGCGGTCGCGCTCCTGACCGGGGACGTACACGAGCAGGGGCTCCGGCTTGTCCAGGGCCAGGATGGGCTCCGCCTCGGCCTTCAACGCGAAGAAGGACCCGTCGAATCGCACCAGGTGGGTCTGCTTGGACTCGACCCACACGCGCGGCAGTCCGCCACGCCCTTCGGGAGGTTCGAGCGGGGGCAGCTCGTCGATGAAGGCCTCGAACTCGCGTCGGGGGTCGTAGAAGACCACCACCGTCCGCTTCTGGATGTCGCGCAACAGCTGCGTCGCGACGTACTTGTGGAAGGCGTTGCTCATCGGTTCCCTCCAGTCGCCCGTGCGCGCCGACTGCGGCCCTTACGATTGCTCATCGGTGCCGGGGCAGACAGCAGATCTTCCAAGGCCGCCTTGACGGCTTTCGACGACCGCTCAGCCACCAGCTCAGACAGGCGGTCGGCGCTGACCTGCCGCTTCTTCCACACCGTCTTCTTGCCCTCGTCATCCTCGTACCAGAGGTCATCTTGCAGCCCATGGGCGATGGCCAGGCTGCGGTCATCCATACACTTGGGCACCACCCGCTCTGGCCACAGGTGCATGGCGAGGTGTGCCCAGTCGTAGTCGCCCTTGACGAGCTTGTCCCAGACCTTTTTGCACTCCTTGTGCCAGGCCTTGTGCTGGGGGACGAGCCGCCAGAGAGGGGCGAAGTTGATAATCACGCCGTCGTTGAGATTAGGATTCCACAAGGGCGCGATGCGCTTCACCTCGGTCAAGAACGCGCGGAGCTCGGCGACGAAGGTCTCCTGTGCGTCGATTTCCTTGCGCTGCTTGCTCGAGGGGTCTGGGCCCGCCTCTTGGCGCAGGGCATTTAGCTTGCGTTCCTCGTGGTCGACCTTGAGGGTGACGTAGTCGTTCGCCACTCGGAAGAAGGTATCGCGGCTCAGGCGGTGGTAGTAGCACCAGACGGAGTAGGAAGCCGATGGGGTGGAGAGCTGCCAGTAGATGGGGGCCTTTCTCGGGCGCTTGCTGTATGCCTTCAAGTGCCAAGCGAAGTACTTCTTCGCGACCCAACCACGCAGCGAATCCGCACGGGCGCCTCCGCCGCCCAATGCCATCAGCACAGTCTCAACATCGGGTTCGCAATCCGAAAGCACTCGGAGGACATGGTCGATGATGTCCGAAGCATGCCCGGGATCATCGACGAGGACGCCGTCCACGCCGCGTCCTTCCATGTACGCTTCCGGAGTAGCCGAAGGTGGCAGTCCGTTCTCGTGAAGCAGCATGGCGCTTGGACAGATTGGCAGCGGCGCAAACGGCCCATCGCATTCGGCGCCGAGACTCCCCATGCGCTTGCTTGCATCGAAGCGCCCGAAGCCGACACCAACTGCCCAGGAAACCAGAGATTGCACCCATGGAGACCGGAAGCCCCGGGAGGCCAGAGCATCGGTGGCTTTCTGTGCCACCTCCGCATCTAGGACCATTCCACATGCAGCAAGAATCCGGTCGACGATGGAAAGCGCCTCAATCGCGACCAAGCGAGGATTAAACTCTCGAGAAGGCAGTCCGGAAAACAGAAGAGACGTCTCGTCCCGCGCGTCGATTGAGTCGACCAGGCGGTACACATTCGAAATGGAGTCCGAGTGATCGCCGAGTTGGCTTGGCGGCAAGGGCAGCCTCTTGACAGCACCCGTCTCGAACGAGCCGAATTTCGCCTGGCTATCAATCAGCCTTATGTAGCTCTCAGAGGCCAACGCAATCGGAAGCGCTTCTAACGCCCACTGATACTCCTCCGTAGGCACCACAACCGGGCTCTTATCAGAGAAGCAGACCCCTGCTCGCAGCCGACGCGCGCTGAAACCCTTCTGGCTTCGACGAGACCATGTTGTGGCCGCGAGGCCGTAGTAGCGCGATGACTGTCGTGTTCGCGCGGCGTTCCCATCGCCCTGCTCTGCCAGAGCCGCCATCTCTTCGCCTTCGCGGCTTCTATTGACTAGAAGATGGACTGTGCTGGTAAGCCACGAGTACTCACCCCCTTTTGCGAGCAGCTTCCAACGCGGCCCCACCTGGGTCGGCTCGACTTCCCACCAAGCTCGAACGAAACGCTCGTCATCGCCAGTCGACAGGCCTTTGGTGACCCGACCAAGGTCGGGTTCAAGCGATCCTTCATCCAGAAGCTTCCGCTTATCTTGCTGATCGAGGTCGTACAGGAACTGGGCTCCGGGCAGCGTCCTCAGATCCTGCAATGGCACCACTATCCAATCTTGCGCTCCCGCCAGGGTGGCCTCTCTGCGGGGGGCATTTCGAAGGTCCAGGAACTGAGCTTGGCCCTTGGGGTTTGGGCCAGCAGTGTAGGCCGCAGTCTCGACCGTTGCGTTGTCCAGAACTCCAAGCCCGAGATCGACAAAGCACCGTAGAGACACTGCGTCATCCAGAAGCCGCGGCCGAAAGTGCCTCATGTCTCGACCGGCCACAAACGCGCGCGACGTAATGAACCCTATTGCGCCGTTGATATCTGTCGTGAGCTCGAGGGCACGCAGAACAAAGGCCCCATACACATCGTTCCGCCCATCTGAGTAGTGACGGTTCATGTACGGTCCTGAGCTGTCCGTGGCCTCACCAAACGGCGGATTAGCCAAGGCTACGTCAAACCGCTTCCGCATCAGCTCAATAAACACCACACCCTGCGCCGCATCCCCCGCAAAGAGCTGTCGCCTGACGCCCCCTGCACCGGCCGCGGACTCCGAAAGTTCAAATAGAGCCTTGACGATCTTCTCGTCCGCAGTGTCCCAGAACTCTTGATTTGCATCCTTCCCGCCAAAGAGGTTGCCTTGCTGATTGGCCTCGGATGCCTCCTTCACCGCCTTCGAAATGGACTCCTCAATCTTGAGAAGCGAGCCCAGCTCACCGGCAAGTTTCATCTCCTCGACCATCTTCTTGAAGAGGTCGCCCAATACCGCCGGCTTCAAGCTGGCGGCAAACTCGTCGACCAGCTCGACATCACCCGGCATGGGCTCGGCCACCACGATGTTGGTCTTGGTGATGGATGGCCGCTGGGCGCGGTCCACCTCGAACTGGTTGTAGGCCCGCTGGGCGCGCATCC
>CAZUHI010000127.1:0-7759 GCA_964620495.1 uncultured Rickettsiales bacterium
GACCTCCACCATGCAGACGCCCCCTCCGGACTCCGCCCTACCAGTCCCCCCCCGGCCCGCCGTACGGGACCCGGCCTGTATACGAGCTCCGTGTTGATGCACCAGACGTGAGAGTGCCTCGGCGCCGGCGGGTGGCCTGATGGGCCGCACGCTGTCCGTTGAGTCCGCTCACCTTGGCCTCCGAGGCCGCCTTCCCCAGGGGACCGCAACCGAGCCTGCTCGCGCCACGGCGTGCGCGAGCGGACCCGGCTGCGGCGAACCCCCAGCAGGGAAGGCCGCACATGGGAAGTCTTGCACAGCGTATCGAGCGTCCTGACGACCAAGCCAGCCGCGACGAAGCCAATCTGGTCGATCCGGATGCGCATCCCTGGGGCCGGACTGCCAGGTGGCCCTTCGCCCGCGCCCTGGGGAGTCTCGTGCGCCCCCTGCTCGATGCCCGGTTGTCGAGCCTGGAGAGGGCCGTCTTCGATGTCGTCCAGCAGCGCCAGTTCGGGCCCTGCGGGGCCGCCGCCGAGCTGGGCGCGGTCGTCAGCTCCCGCGAGCTCGCGGGCATCCTGGGCTACGCCTCGCACACCCGGCCGGCCGAGGCGCTCCGGTACCTGGTTGACCGGGGGATCTTCGCCAGGACCCGGCTCCGGGGCACCCAGTTCTTCCGATACTACATCACGGAACCCCGCTGCTGGACCCCGGACCCTGCCCGGGAGCACCGCTACGGCAGGAAGGGGCAGCTGGCAGCACCCTCGCGCGAGCCGAGGAAGGCGGCGCCCCAGGAACCGCCATCGAATGAGGAGACGCCCCAGCCGGTGGTGCTCCACTTCCCGCCGATGACCACGTCCAAGGGCGACTCGGGGCCGTCCGAGGCAGGCAGTGGGGAGGCCGTGCACCCCCGGGGGTGCACGGCTCGCGGGCGCGATCCTCACCCCAGGATCAAGACCGATCCTCCAATTTGGGCGTCGGCGACCTGGTACGTCAGGAGGGGTTCCGGCCGCACCTTCCAGGTGATGCGCCTGGCAGACGCCTTGGTCGAAATTCTCGACCAGTGGCCTGAGGACGAAGGCTGGGATCTCGCGAGCACACGTCCCGCGGAGATTCCCGCCGCCCTGGCGCTGGCCCTCTCCCACGAAGTGCAGGCTCGGTGGGGTTCGGTGTGGCACCCCGGCTGCATCCGCCTGGCGCTGGCTCAGGCGGTACGAGATGGTGCGCGGGAGTTGCGCGCGGCGCTCGAGACTGCCCTGGAAGAAGCTGACCACCGCTCCCTGCTCGACGAGGTGCGGCGTCGCTGGTCGGCGGCTCGAACCGGCGCTGAGGCCCTGATTGCCGACGCGGGCAAGCTCTCGGTCGACACCGCACTCCTCCGGAGACTGCTGCTCTCGACCCGTCAGGCAGTCGCGGAATTCGAGGCGGACGGGGGACTGGAGACAGCGGCAGTCGCGAGCCTCAGACGGATGGAGGACACCCTTCCCGAGGTCCGGGGAGCGGTGGAGAGCCAACGCAAGATCGCGACGGCGCACGCGGAACTGGAAGCCCTCGCCCAGTGGGAGGCGAAGGTGATGCCCCACCTGCCGGACGACCTGTTGGTGATCGAACGGCGAGCTCGCGAATTGCGTAGCGACGGCCCGCCGGTCCAAGAGTCCGACCCCGGCCCCGAACCCCCCGGGCTCTTCGGCCTGGAGCGCTTCCAGTGGCGGCAGCGCCGGACCCGCTACCGACTTGCCGTGGCGGAAGCCCGGCGGCTCCAGGAGGCCGAGTTGGAGCAACTCGATCAGGTGCTGACCAGTGGGCGACGGCTTCTCCGGGCCGGGGGAGTCCCCAGGTTAGGATCGCCGCGGTGCCAGAGCCAGCTGGAGAGCGTGCTCCGCTCTGCTCGCGGGCGACGAAAGCTGCTGGAGCGGATCGCAGGGGCGGCCCAGGCCTCGCGGCCTAGCCTACACAGTACGAGTCGCGCACCACGGGATGCGTCGTCGGTCGACATTTCGGACTGAAGCTGGAGGAGCCTTGGACACACCCCATCTACGGCGGTACGGTCCTCTCGGCACGGATCTTCGGAGGCAGGCATGGTCCTTTACGCACTCACACTCTCCATCATCGGCACCGCCGACGCCACCACGTGCAACCGCAACTGGTCCGAGACGCCCGACAACGGGCACGACGAGGACTGCGACGGCGCCGACGGCATCCACCCAAAGATGACGCAGGCCTTCAACGGCTGGGGCACGCCCCCGCCGTCGGGTTGGTCGACCGCGGGCACCGTCACGAAGAACGCGGACAACGTCTCGATCGACGCCAGCTCCTCGGTCACCTGGACCGGCTCGCGGGCGGTAGCCTTCGGCAAGTTGCATGTGATCGTCGACGCCGACACCGCGCCCAGCGCCCCGGCCTGTGATCTCGACGTGACCTGGGAGCCCCTGGCGGGGGGCAGCTCCACCACAGAAACCGCCACACTGTTGTCCGGCACCAACGACTACTCTTGGGCTGGCCCTGTCACTCCTCTGAAGCTCACCGAGATCAAGTTCGACTGCCCGGCAGGGACCGGCAGCACGGCCGACATCGACTGGATGGTGGTCCAGAACGGCTCGGACCCCTTCCCGCCGATCGCCGACATCGACCTGGACTGGTCGGACACCGATGCGCCGCAGGGAGGCTTCGATTCCGCAATCCGGCTGCGCGGGGGAGATCGCTCGGACACCTTGCCCGGCCTCTACCAGGGCCTGCTCGGCAGCATCGACGTCGGTGGCGTGGGCCTCTTCGACGTGAGCGGAGGAGACTGGGAGGTGGCCAACGGCACCACCTGGCCGAACACCTTGCGCCGAGACCAGGAGCTGGACGTGCACGCCCTGGCCCGCCTGGTCAATGACGAGATCTTGATCATCACGGGCATCCCCCTGGCGCCTGTGGACGTCGATGTCGGAATCCGGGGGCGGCTGCTGTCCACGAGCGACGAGGGAGCCAACTGGGCGGCGGAGACGGACTCCCTGAGCACGGTCAGCTCCAGCATCCCGGCCGTCGCTGCGTCCCGCCGTCTCCATCCCTGGGGTGAGAAAGACGACACCGGCGGCCGGCTGATCGAGAACGCCGGGGCCTCCAGCGCGTTCGTCGCCAACCACGCGGACGGGCAGCCAGCGCTTGTCCTGCGGGAAGCCAGTGCGGCGAAGTGGTGCACTCCGGGCTCCTCCACGCTGCCCCAGCCCCAGAACATCGACGGTGACAGCGGCGAGAACCTGGTCTCGGCCTTGGCCTGGTACGCCGACGGCGGCACTACCCAGGGCACGATCCTGGTGGGCTACCGGCAGCGGGATCTCTCTTCCACCAGCACCGGCGCGTCGTTGTATCGCTGCGACTACGGCTCCGGCGTCACGACTCCAGACTGCACCGTGACACCGCCGACCTGCACGAGCCTCTCCGGCTCGACGGGGATCGACGTGGCGGACATCGAGGTCGTGGAGTCCGGGGGCGACGTCTACGCCCTGGTCGCGGACTACGGTCGGCGCTCGAGCTACACCACCGGCACCTGTACGGACGGCGGCAATGCGTCGAGCGATGGGGAGATCTGCGGGCCGCGAGTCTGGCGCTGGGACCTGGATCTCACGACACCGTCCAGCGACACGATCACCGACATCACCCCGTCGACGGCGGGCTTCCGGCTGACCTCGACGGACGACTGGGTCGAGGTCAGCGGGCTCGCGCTCTCGCCGGATCACAGCCAGCTCTTCGCCTTCACGCCGTCTGGAGCCGGCACCTGGTACTCGTTGCAGGCCCGGATCTGGCGGATCGAAGTCAGCGACGTGGTGGACGGCTCTCCCTACTCCTGGATCACGCTCTCCGAAGACGACGATGCCCTGACGGCGGCTGGCTGCACGGTCGGCGGTTCCACGTTCGACTACTGGTGCGGGGACCACGAGCGGGACAACATCAGCTCCGGCGGAACGGGCTCCAACGGCACCTGGATGGCGGAACAGGAGCCGCTGTCGTTCTATGCCGGCATGTGGGACGGCGTCTTCTTCAACGAGTCTCCGTCCTCGAAGCCCCTGGTGGGAGGCAGCCTGTACGGCTTCTGGGGGTTCGACGACGCCACCCAGGCTCTCGATGGCCACAACGTTGGGGGCTACGACGAGGACAACCTGGTCAACGCCACCTTCTACGACGAGGCCGGGGACGCCGGCATCACCAGCTTCCAGGGCACGGTCGTGGCGGACACAGCCATCGACGTGGACGGCACGGTCTGGGCCGGGGTCTATGACCTGGGGCTCTACACTGAGGGGGTCGGCACCACGGATCGGGCCGAGGTCTCCTGCCAGGTGCGCAACTACACGTCGCGGGGGCAGGCGGTCGATGTGGTGCCGACCGTGGGCGGAGCAGACGACGCGGTCTGGGTGGCGCTCTACGACCAGAACCCTGCTGGAGCCCCGCCGACGAACATCGGGATCATCCGGTCGGCGGACACGGGGTCGACCTTCTGCTACCAGGGGGCGGATGACTGGAACAAGGCCGTTGACTCGACGGGCACGAGCAAGTGGGCGGGTTGCACCTATGATCGGTTGTACGACCACCAGACGCCTGCCCTGAGCGATGTTGGGCCTCCGGCCTATCCGAACTACAGCACGACGGACGGGGACTGGAAGGCGTGTGACACGAGCGCGGCGGCGGCGGACCAGGGGCTGGCGTTTCGGGAAGAGGTTGACATCGGCGGGACCCTGTACCCTCTGAGCTGGGGCAATCCCACAGATGTCGTCGCGTTGGACGAGAACGTGGCAGTCGCGACCTTCCAGTCCTACACTTTCACCGAGGATCTGGACGCAACGAGCGTGTCCGGCACCCGAGCCGGAACCGTCGGCTACACCCTCGACAATGGCCAGTCCTGGACCAAGGTCACCGTCAGCAGCTCGGCCTGCGCCGACTGGTCAGCCCCCACGAGCGGCCCCACCAGCTTCGAGGAGGATCTGTTCTGGACCGGCGCCTACCTGGCGCTGAACCCCGGCGACGCGACCGAGGGGACCTACTACACCGACAGCTCGAATTGGCGCCTGGACTTCTTCCTGCTCGGAAACGACCCCGGAGGTTCGCTGGTCGACCCAGTCGCCGTGGAGACCTGCTCACTCTGGCGAGTGACCGTCGACAGCAGCAGCACGACCTGGTCCAACCTGGACATCCCATACGACAGCAGCGGCTGCAAGGTGGAGCCCGCCACCGGGCTGGCCCTGGCCCCCTGGCGTGAGCGCCTGCTGCTTTGGGGTGGCTTTGAACCCGCGAAGAGCCCCTCTCCGCCTGGCACCATCAACCACGGCGGCGCCTGCCTGCTCGACTTCGACGGCACGAACCAGGTCCAGATCGTCGATCCCGACACCGCCGGGAACCAGTTCGACATCCGGGACATCACCCCTCACCCCTTCGTCATGGACACCTGGTTCGTCGCGCCCTTCGTCAACGTCGACACCCAGACCGACTGCATCAAGGACTACGTAGACGACGGCATGGGCGGCTATGAGTGGACCTACGACTTCGCGAATGTCTACACGGCCTGCTCCGAGCCGGAGCCCTTCATCATCCAGCGGCGTCCCCCTGGCACCCCGCCCGGGTGGTCAGACGAAGCCCTGTCTGTCTCAGGACTGCCCTCGCTGAACGGCAACGCACTGTCGACCTGGTCCTACACCTCGGGCGGTGTGCTGCTCCTGGACCAGCTCATCTACGGCACGACGGGGTCAGGTGCCTTCCGGGGGGACGTGGCGTGGTAGCCAGCCTGCTGGCCCTGCTCTGGGCCTGTGAAGGTGGGACCTCGACGACAGACAGCACCACGACCCCAGACGACACGGCCACAGACACAGAGACCCCTTCGGACGACACGGGGCCGGACCCCGATGCCGACGGTGACGGGTACCCGGCGTCAGAGGATTGCGACGACAACAGCGCCTTCACCTTTCCAGGGGCCGAAGAGTGGTGTGATCCGGTGGACCACGACTGCAACGGCGAAGGGCTGGCCGAGGGGGTCTGTGGCAAGCCCCAGCTTCTGGAGGCGGTGGCCACTGGCTGGCTCGCACCAGATCCCGGTCCGGGGTTCGCCGCGGAACCTGTCTTCCTGGGCGACCTGGACGGGGAGCCGGGTGAGGAGTTGGGCATCCTGACCTGGTATCAGGTGGGTGAGACCACCTACCAGCAGACCCTGGCCCTGGTGTCCGACCCCCTGCCGAGCCCTGGGACCTCGGTGCTCGAAGCGGCCGACCACCTGTTGCTCGTTGACTCTGCGCGGCTGTCCTGGTACCTGCCAGCCGGGGACTTCAACGGGGATGGGCAAGACGACCTCTGGGTAATCGGGGAAGGCAACGAGCTGTCGACGGGTCGTGCTCATCTGCTCCTGGGTCCGAGCACCGACTGGCCCGCGGTCGGGTACCTGTCCGAGGTTGCGACGACGATCTGGGAGCCAGAGGACGACGGCGACCGCAGCGATGACTTCGGGCTCGGCGCTGGTGCCGAAGGAGACTACAACGGCGATGACCTGGCCGACTTCGTCGTCACTGGATCCGTCGATGCTCTCTACCTGGTGCCAGGGCGCGAGTCGGTAACTCCCGGTCTGACGGACTTCTCCGACGATGTGAGGGCCCTGCCCACCTGGGCGCCCGACCATGCGGGGTTCTCAGGAGACCAGGACGGGGACGGGCAGGACGACCTCACGGTCCTTGACGGATACCTGTATTGGTTCTCCGGGGCCGAGCTTCCCGTCGAGGGTGAGGTGGACCTCGTTGACCTCCGTACCTATCTGAAGACGTTCAATGATGAGGGCTATTGTGACGACGACTACCTGGGCGACCGTGTCCTCCGCCTTGGCGACTGGAGCGGTGACGGCATCGAGGATCTCGCTGCGGGCTGCGCCGAGGACCTCGGCACCCCTGAGCCCGAGTACACCCTCCATGTCATCGATGGTGCCGGCATTGCGGCAGCCGAGAGCGGAACAGGCCTCTTCTCACTAAGCCTTGGATCCTGGGTGACCTCCCCGGGCGACCTCGATGGACCGTGGCACCAACGCACGCTCCCTGACCTGGACGACGATGGCCTCGCCGACCTCGTCCTCAATCCTGTCGAGTTCGTCGGCTCTCAGCAACCCGAGTTTCAAGCCTTCACCCTCCGATCTGGCGATGGGATGCCAGGCCCCTACAGCGAGATGGAGCCTAGTTACTCTTTCGTCAGCGACATCGATCCCACCGGCTACACGTACTTCTACCCCTGGGACGGCGGTGACCTCGATGGTGATGGCCGGACCGACATGTCTTTCAACGTCGTAGACAAGGCCTTCACGGACACGGGCGGCGGATCCTGCAACTATGATGAGTGCGTCAGCTCCCGCTTGGTGATGGGCTGGGACCTGCCCTGGGACGAGGCCTTCTACTGGTGAGCACCGCGTTCCCGACCCCCACGGGCCGCACCCTCGACAACGGCCCCGGCTGGAGCAGCTTCACGGCCCCCAGCTCCGCCTGCTCCTCTTGGTCCGCCCCGGCCAGCGGCCCCACCAGCTTCGAGGAGGATCTGTTCTGGACTGGCGCCTATCTGGCGCTGAACCCCGGCGACGCGGCTGAGGGGACTTACTACACCGACAGCTCGAATTGGCGCCTGGACTTCTTCCTGCTTGGAAACGACCCCGGAGGTTCGCTGGTCGACCCAGTCGCCGTTGAGACCTGCTCACTCTGGCGAGTGACCGTCGACAGCAGCAGCACGACTTGGTCCAACCTGGACATCCCATACGACAGCAGCGGCTGCAAGGTGGAGCCCGCCA
>CAZUHI010000128.1:0-7755 GCA_964620495.1 uncultured Rickettsiales bacterium
GGCCGCTGGGCGCGGTCCACCTCGAACTGGTTGTAGGCCCGCTGGGCGCGCATCCACAGAGCCAGGGCCGCGATTTGGGCCGCACGGGGATCGATGTCCACACCGTGCAGGTTGTGCCGCAAGATGAGCTCGGGCATGGCCCGGCGCAGGTCTTCGAGGCTTTCATAGTCGGCGCGAAGCGGGGTGGCGGTCTCGGTGAAGGCCGCAGCCCCCGTATCGGCCCAAGCCTCTTCGTAAATCGTGATGAGCAGGTCGAAGGTGTAGAGCAGGAAGTGCCCCGAGCCACAGGCCGGGTCGAGTATGCGCAGGTCCCGCGGGTCCTTTTTGTCGCGGAAGGGCACATGCACCGTCTGCTGGAGCAGCGCATCCTGGCTGAGCTCGCTGTCGTCAGCATCGGACGCTGGAGCCGACTCGCCATCGGCCAGTAAGACCTCGTTGGGTCGACGCACCAGGTAGTCGAGGTGAGCGAGCTTCGTGTCGCCCTGCATCATCTCGTACCAGGTGCGGCCCAGGGTGTTGTCGGTCAGGAACTGGACCACGTAGCGGGGCGTGAAGAACTGGTTTCGGACGGCGAGCTCACGGCTGTCGCGCGGAGCCTGGCTTTCCTTGCGCATCTGGGTGCGCTCTTCATCGCCATTGAAGTACTGGTAGACCCAGCCGATGGTCTCGTCTTCGGCCCAGACGCTGGCGAGCTCGGAGGCGTTCAGAATGTCCAGTAGTTCGAGCAGCGTCTGCCGAGAGGGCCAGAGCAGGCTCGCAACATCGCGCCTGTCGAAAAGCACGCGGACCTCTTGCCCAATCTCATCGAAGAGGGTCTCGATGTATTGACGGTAGCCCTTGTCGGGAACGGCAACGAGACCGGGTGCCAGAGCGGTGAACTCCTTGAACCCAGTGGAGTCCTCACCCTTTGACACGCACTCCTGCACGAGCTTGCGGGCTTCGAGCATCTTCAGCGCGACAAAGCGGTTCAGCGTGGTGAAGGCCGCTTCGCGCAGGTACCCGTCCACCGCTTCCTTCGGCTTCAGACCGGAGGACCTCTTGTGGGAGATGGCCGCGACCATCTTCTCTCGGATGACGCGCTGCTGCGGGGAAAGGTGCGTGCCCGGCGACCCAGCAATCGAGCCGTCCAAGAGGATGTCGTACGTCCCTTCGAGCGTCTCTCGGAACGACTGCTGCAGGAGCTGCCGCGCCGCTTGGGTCGCGCGTTGAATGCTGTTGCGGGTTGCCTTGTTCACGCGCGCCTCCTCAGTGAACCAGGATCTTCTTGTCGGCCGCGAGCAGCTTGATGCACTCGTGCCGCAAGGCTTCGAGGGCTGCTTCGAGCTGCTCCTCGTTGTCGACGCCGGTGCCGAAGAAGGTCCCGATGTCGATCGTGACCAGCCGGTTGCCCTCGAGCAGCTCCATCATCTGCTGGATGGCGTGCTTCAGGTGCTGCGGGCAGGCACTCAACTCCGAACGCAGGAAGGGAATCGTGGCGGACGCAGGCACCGTCGTGGTGGCTCGGGTACGCAGCGGCTCGTCGACCCGGAGCTGCTGTTCCTCGTTCAGATTCCCCCAACCGTCTCGACCGTGGAGGTCGTCAAGTGCAGCCTGGTAGGCATCGGCCCGCGCCTGCGCCGCGGCCTCGAAGCGCTCGTCGTACGCCGCAGCGAGCGCGGTCGCGTGCTGGTCGATGGCGGCCAGCTCGCGGAAGAAGGTCTCCCGCTTGAGCAGGTCCTCCAGCTTGGCGGCATCCTCCCGAAGCTCCTCGGGCAGGTCGACCTCGTCGTTCAAGAAGGGCCATTGAGCAGCAAGGCAGTTTCGAGCCCGGCGCAGGTCCGCCAGCGCCGGCTTGGTCAACGCCGCCCGGAGCTCGTTGCCCCGGCGGATGGCATCCTTGAGCGCCTTGTGAACGGCGTTGAAGGTCTGGATTGCATCGTCTTCGCCGCCGGAGCGGATGCCCCGCATCTCGTCGATGGCTTCCTGCAAGATGGTGGTGCCGGGAAGCTGCTCGGACCGCAGCGTGGTTAGCACCTCGACCAACTGGTCCTCGGCGGCCCCGACCTCCCTGCGAATGGCGTCGGCGATGATGGCTGCCTGGAGCTCGGGGAGCTGCTTGCCGAAGACGTCGCGGAAGGCCGCCTCCGCCTCGAGCCAGTCGTCGATGTCGGTGCCCTGGACCTTCTTCTGGAAGGAGCATGCCCGGAAGAGGTTGTTGCTGCTGAAGGTGTTCCGCGCTTCGACCGAGAGAGCCGACTCGATGGTGGTGCCCTTGCTCTTGGCCTTGATCTTACCGGCCCGGAGCAGGGTCACGACAAAGAGCCTGACCACGTCGAGCGTCCAGCCAAATGGCTCCTTGGCGAGCTCGGCACCCAGGTAGCGACCCGTGGCCGTCTCGCCGTAGCTGGTCCGGTTCTCGATCCGGTCCATGACCTCCTTCAGCGCACCGACGTCGGTGTTGAAGACCGGCTGGCCCTTCTCGTCGCGGACCAGGTCGAGCTGGGTGAACACCGGGGTGAGCCCACGGAGGTTCTCGCTCTGCATCAGCGCGTTGAGGTCCTTGCTGCTGACGCGAGCGGCGCCCTCTTCGAAGCGGTCGAACACATCGGGCAGCGTCTGCGCGAGGACGCGACTCGCCGCCTGGCTCACCGACTTGATGCTCTCGTCGGGGCTGCGGTCGTTGCCACGGAAGGTGATGGTGCCGCCCAGCAAGGCCTCCTTGATGAGCCGCTTCAGCTCTCCCTCGTGCGTGCGCAGACGGACCTTCTCCTCGGCCACGAGCGCCGTCTCGTCCTTGGTCTTCGCGTTGCGCGACTTCCGGGAGAGAATCTCCTTCGATCGGTAGACCTGCACCGTCTCCCGGTCGATGCGCTCGTCGAGCTCCGCGACCCAGAACACGTTCTTGCGCTCCGACTGGCTCCGCGAGCGGGCCAACGACGCCTCCTCATCGAACTCCGAGCCGGCGGGAGCCAGCGTGACGTGGAAGGCGATGTCCTCCTCGACGATGGAGCGCCCGTTGAACACCAGGCCCGCCTTGAAGGTCTTGGCGTTCAGCAGGTTGTGCGAAGGCTTCGGCTCCCACAGGCCGGTGACGACCTCGGTGTAGATCCGGTTGATGTCGCCCGGCTTGGGGCTGAAGCTGGCCCGCGTGGTCTCCCAGTCGTCCTCGGCCGGGGTCGGAATCCGGTACTGGCCGTCGGAGACGCGGACCAGGTGGCTGTCCACCAGCTCCTGCAGCGCGGCCTTGACCTCGGTGAGCACCGAGTCCTCGGTGACGCCCGGATGGAGCCCTGCGGCGATGTTCTCCGCCGTGCGGTGGACGCTCTTGACGTACTGAAGCAGGCAGATCGCTTTGGCTGCGGGCTGCGCGTATCTGTGGGCGACCTTGGTCGGAATGTCGGCGATCTTGCCGCGGATCTCGCTGGCGATGTTGCCGGCGACCAGGTCGTAGATGTGGTCGATGCGCGCCAGCTTGCCGATGGGCTGCTCCGACAGGCCCACAGCGTCGTGGATGAGCAGCTGCTGCGCGAGCTTGATGATCGTGCGGTTCGCGCCACCGACGTGTTTGCTCGCCCCGCCCTGTGTTCGCAGCCCCGACACCACCTGGATGATGAGGTCGATCTGGTACGGCAGCAGGGGGTAGAGGTCCATGAAGCTGGTGTCGTTGAGCGGCGGGAGCTTGATGTCCGCGCTCAGCCGAGTGTGGGCCAGCAGGCGCCCGCTGTTGTCCTTGTAGAGCTGCCGAAGCCGCTGCTCACCGTCGGCGTTCTTGGACAGCACGCGCTTGCTGGTGACCTCGGAGATGTCCGAGGGCTCGAGGTGGACCTGGAGGGGGAAGCGGTCCATCAGGCGCGCCAGCTCGACCCGCTTGTCGTCGAGGCCCCCCACCAGCTCGGTGAGCTTTTCCTGGGAGGTGACGACGATCCAGATCTTGCCGCGGCCGATGCGACCCAGGTTTTGCACCACCGCCTGGAGATCGAGCATCTTCTGCACGTCGCGCGCGACGAACTGCCCGACCTCGTCGATCACGAACACGAGGTTGCGCCCTGGGCGCCGCCGGTCCATCAGCGCCGCCGCGCGCTCTGCGAGCTTGCCGGGCGTAATGTCCGTCTTGTTGAGAACGCCGTTCAACCAACTGTCACGCGTTGAGTTGCTCTTGGGGTAGAGCTGGTGCATCACCGCACTAGCCTCGCCGAGTGAGAAGGCGGTGAGGTCCTTGTTCTCGTCCCAGACCTGCTCGAATTCCGCCTCGTAGGCAGCCTTGAAGGCGTCCAGCTCGCCCTTCTGCTCCAGGGTGATCTCGAGCTCCGCCAGGTCGAGGTCCCCCGCGTAGCCCAGGCTCTTCAGGAACAAGCGGTAGGAGATCTCGGTGAGCGTCTGGTTGCCGCTTCGGATGCCGCGGTCGGTGGACACGTCGAAGATGACGGCATCGGTGGGGATGCGCTCGGCGATGCCGGACAGCAGCACGGAGATCTTGCTGTCTCCGGTGCGAGTGGCGAAGAGCTTGGCCGCGGAGTCGCCCAGGATGGTGCGGTTCTCGAGCGCCAGACCCAGCATCTTGGCGAAGCTCGACTTACCGGAGCCAAAGAAGCCCGAGACCCAGATGCCGATGCCTTCGTGCGGCTTGTTCGGGGTCTCGTTGTAGCTCTCGAGGATCTCGGCGTAGTGGCGTCGGATGGCGTCCGTAACAACGTACTCGCGCAGCTCGTCGTGGATGATCTCCTCGTTGGTCTGATCGACTTTGATCACCTCTTCGATGCGACGATGGATGTCCAGCGCAAAGAGGTCTTTGATGGGTGTGTTCGCCATGTTTCCGCAATCCCCTCAGAAGATCTTCGGTCGGTAGTTGTGCTCGGCGTCGAGGACGCCCATGAACCGGAGGCCCGCCGCCCCGTCGAGCTCGCCCGGGTAGAACAAGACGCTGGGAATGTGGACCTTGCCCTTGAGCTGCTCCAGTAGGGATGACGTCCGGTAGAACGGGAACAACGCGCCCGCCCGGGTGATGAACACCACGTCGCGATGCGGGTCGGTGCCCGCGGACATGTGTCCAGCAACCAGGTCGTCCAAGCGCTGCCGCTCGCTCAGGATGCCGTGGACCGTTGCGACCATCTTCTCGGTCCCGGTTCGCTTCTCGGCGCGGCTGATGCGCTTCATGGACAGCCCCTCACGCTCGAAGGCCTCTTGGAGGCACTGCGCGAGCGAGATGGTCGTGACCCGCTTGCCGGCCTGCTCCAACCGGGTGCGGAGCATGGCGACCTCGGCGCGAACCGCGAATTCGTGCTCCGGCAGGTAGCGGAAGATCGCGTAGGGCATGTCGTGGTAGGCGCTGATCTGCGGCCGCGGGTCCTCCAGGTGCAGGACGGGCTCCAGGTCGCGGGTCAGCCGTCGCTTCCAGTCGCTCATGAGGCCATCTCCTCAACGAAGTCCCGCGCCGTTGCGCACGGCAGCGTGAGCTGGGCGAGGCTCCCGGCCACTTCGTAGTGAACCCGCCGATACTGGTGGAGTCGGAAGAGCTCGCGTTCGACGTCCGCGGTGTCCATCAGGAACATGCGCCAGTCCGGCGAGTGAACGACGGCGTGCGCGTTGGGCTGCGCCTCGGACATCGCGTGCAGCAGGTAGACGAAGGCCTCTTCGGGCAGGTGGAAGGAGCTGAACTCCCGCGCCACGGTGCCCGTCATGAGCCCGAAGTCGACCGCCATGCGCAGCAGGCCAGAGGCGACGCGGCTCAAGGTGGTCTTCTTCCACGGGGCTTCGGTCAGCCCCCTGGTGTGGAGCTCCTCGAGGTACGGGAACAGGTCCTCGACACGAACGCGCAGCGCACCGTCCTGGAACTGCGGGAACAACCAGTTGGTGAGGAAGTCCCGCACGAGGAACTCGTCGCGCGTCATGTGCCAGAGCAGGACCGGCTTGAAGACCTCGTAGCTGACACAGTTCTTCGCGAGCTCGACCAGCGCCCGGTCTCGGCCGTTCGGCTCGAAGCGTCGGTGAAGCACCTTGTAGACGTCCCGCAGCCAGTTGGCACTGGTCGCCCCGATGGAGTTCGTCTCCTTCATGGCGGTCAGGTTCAGCTCGCGAGTCAGCTCGAAGTCCCAGTCGCGGAAGACCACGTAGGTCTCCTCGATCATCGACCCCTTGATGATCGTGAACGAGGACACGACGAATGCGCGGGTCTCGGTCGCCATCAGGAATGGAGCCTCGCGTAGGGAATCGCGGGCTGCCCGCGCTCTCCGCGGTCGAAGCCCGCCGCCAGCAACGTGAGGACCTGATCGTTGGGCGAGTAGGCGCCGGAGATGGGCACGGCACGTCCTTCTGCGGAGCGTCGCATCTTGCTCACCGCCTCCACGGCAGACTGGTCGACGAGCCCCAGGGTGGTGAGGGCATCCAGAAGCCCGCCGCTGGGCAGCGTCTGGATCGACTCGAAGAACGGGCGCCACTCATCGCGGGCTGCCAGCCACGACGACCAGCGAGCTTCGAATTGGTCCTCGACTTCAGCGGGGAGGTTCCACAGCGTCATGCTGTGGGGCGGGTCAAAGACTTCCTTGCTGCGCGCGGTGGCCACGGTGAACACCACGCGGGCCTGGGCGAAGAAGTGCGTCTTGGAGAAGCCGCGGCTCATCAGCAGAGCGCCGTTGCGGCCGAGCAGGCCCTTGGTGTTCCACCACTGGGCGCTGTCCATCTCGCCGTAGCGGGCGACGGCGAGGCGCAGCTTGAGCAGCCGGTCGAAGGCGATGGCGTTCGTGGTTCCGTTCATACCCATTCCTTGCCCCGGGCTCGGGACTTGGTGGGCCTGGCAGAAGCTGAAGCCAAGGCGTCAGGACGCTGGCCAACCATCGCAATGCCCTCCGTGCCGGACGCAGGATCTACCACGCCGCGGCCTCCCACTTCGCAAGGAGGCTCCCGACCGATGAAAAGCAGGCTTGGCATTCCCGGAAGGCGGACTGCAGCTCAGCGAACGAGCTCGATCCCCAACTCCCTCCGCACTTTCGACATTGTCGACTCCGCCACCCCGAATGCCTCCGCCATCTCCCGCTGCGAATACCCCAGCAGCATCAGCGCCATCACCCGCGACCAGGTGATCCGCCGCCGCGCGTCGAACCGCCCGACCAGCGCCATCACCTCCTCCGCCCGTGCCTTCTTCCGGTCCAGGTGGATGGTGCTCCCGCCGTAGAGCAGCCGCGCCGCGGCCCGCGCCACGCCGTTGCCCCCGAACTGCAGCCGGAAGACCGTCCGGCTGGCCTGGACCTGAGCCTTGATCCCCACGCCGTGGCCCACCAGGAACGCCCGGAACCCCTCGCACATCCACACCGACCCGGTCAGGTCGAAGTGCCAGCAGGGCTTGGAGCGAGGCGTCCTCCCCTTCGACGAGTAGATCGACCCGTCGCCGTCAACGACCCCGCGCCAGTAGTGCCGCAGCAGCTCCGGCGGCACCAGAGGAGACGGGCGCAGCGTGTGGGACTTCCGCGGCCCGACGCCGTGCCGCCCAAGCGCATCTGCGAGCTCCACCGAGTTGACCCTGAGCCGGTACTGAATCCTCGGCCCGGCCTTCGTCGTCACCGGGTGTTCCACGACCGGCTGCCCCGGCGACAGCTCGTCGCGGAGGCGCTCCAGCAGTGGCAGGTCCTCGGCCTTGAGCTCCACGCCCACTCCGCGCGGATGCTTCTGGATCCAGCCATCGGCGGAGAGGAAGCCCAGGATGTAGGCCTTGGGCTCGGAGTCGATGTCGTCGAAGAAGTCGGTGCGAGCGTCGTGGACCCGCACGTAGTGGGCGCTGCGGCG
>CAZUHI010000129.1:0-7594 GCA_964620495.1 uncultured Rickettsiales bacterium
CGTGACCGATCGTGCCGATGTTCACGTGGGGCTTGTCGCGAACGAACTTCTCCTTGGCCATCACATCCTCCGTCCTGGTGCGGACGTTGTCGAAACTTCAGTGTTTTCCGCCCCTTAGAGACGGAGAGGAGGTCGCTTCAAGCGGCCTCCTCAGATGCGGTCCAGGTGGAACTCAAGAGAGCCCCCAACCCTGGAGCCGGCGAACTATGCAGAACGGATTTGGGGTCGTCAACCGTTTACGTCGATCGATCCGCGTCCCCCGAATCGGACTCCTCAGTAACCCCCTCGAAGTCGCAGGACGATCGCGTCCTGCACGTTTCTGGGAGTCGGCTGATAGTCGAGGAATTGCATGGACTTGTCTCCTCTGCCCTGGGTCAGGGATCGGAGATCGCCCACGTATCCGAAGAGCTCGGCCAGGGGCACCTCCGCTCGGAGCGTCTGGCGGTTACCCCGCATCTCCATGCTCCCGACCTTGCCCCGGCGCGCGTTGACGTCCCCGATCACCGCCCCGAGGTACTCCTCCGGAACGATGCAGGTGAGCTCCATGATCGGCTCCAGCAGCACCGGCGACGCCTTCTTGCAGGCGTCCTGGAAGGCCATCCCGGCGGCGATCTTGAAGGCGATCTCGCTCGAATCGACGTCGTGGAAGGAGCCCCCGAGCAGGGTCGCCTTGATGTCCACCATGGGGAAATCGGCGAGCACGCCGCGCTCCAGGGACTCCTCGAAGCCGGAGCGGATCGCGGGGATGAACTCGCGAGGGATCTGCTCGGCGTCGCTCTGGTCCTCGAAGTCGAAGCCTTCGCCGCGCTCCCGGGGCGACACCCGGACCTGCACGTGCCCGTACTGGCCCTTCCCCGCGGCCTGCCGGACGAACCGACCCTCGGCCTCGCCGTCCGCCTGCACGGTCTCGCGGTAGGCCACCTGGGGCTTGCCCACGTTGGCCGCGACCTTGTGCTCCCGCTGGAGCCGATCCACGAGGATCTCGAGGTGCAGCTCGCCCATGCCCGAGAGGATCGTCTGCCCCGACTCCACGTCGACCTTGCGGCGGAACGTCGGATCCTCGAGCGCGAGCTTGTCGAGGGCCTCGCCGAGCTTGTCCTGGTCTGCCTTCGTCTTCGGCTCGATCGCGATGTCGATGACCGGATCCGGAAAGTCCATGGACTCGAGCAGCACCGGGGCGCCGGGCACGGTGAGCGTGTCGCCGGTCGTCGTCCACTTGAGGCCGACGGCGGCCACGATGTCGCCTACGCGGATCGTCTTCAGCTCCTCGCGCTTGTTGGCGTGCATGAGCAGCAGCCGCGAGAAGCGCTCCTTGCGATCGCGCGTCGTGTTCTGGACGGCCTTGCCGACGGCGACGGAGCCCGAGTAGACGCGCAGGTAGGTCAGGTTCCCCACGAAGGGGTCGAACATGATCTTGAACGCGAGGGCGCAGAAGGGCTCGGACTCGGCCGGCGCCCGCTCGATCCGCTTCGTCTCGTCCTTCGGCGACATGCCCACGACGGGGGGGAGCTCGTCCGGCGACGGGAGGTAGTCGACGACGGCGTCGAGCAGGGGCTGCACGCCCTTGTTCTTGAACGCGCTGCCGCAGAAGGCCGCGATGAACCGGCGAGAGATGACGGCCTTGCGCGCCGCCGCCTGCAGCGCGTCCCTCGAGATCGTCTCGCCCTCGAGGTAGGCCTCGGCGAGGTCGTCGTCGTCCTCGACGATCGCCTCGATCAGGATCTCACGACGGGCCTCGACGGCGTCCGCGTACTCGGAGGGGATCTCGATCTCCTCGAACACCGCGCCGAGCGATCCGCTGTCGTATCGGTACGCCTTCAAGCGCAGCAGGTCGATGACGCCCTCGTGGTGCTCCTCGGAGCCGAGGGGCAGCTGGAAGGCCACCGGGCGCGCGCCGAGGCGCTCCTCCATCTGCTCCAGCACGGCCGGGAAGTTCGCCCCGACACGATCCATCTTGTTGACGAAGGCGATCACCGGCACCGAGTACTTCTCGGCCTGGCGCCACACCGTCTCGGACTGCGCCTCGACGCCCTCCACCGCGGAGTAGAGGGCGATCGCCCCGTCGAGGACGCGCAGCGACCGCTCCACCTCGACGGTGAAGTCGACGTGGCCGGGCGTGTCGATGATGTTGATCTGGTGGTCGTCCCAGAAGCACGTCGTGGCCGCCGACGTGATCGTGATCCCGCGCTCCTGCTCCTGCTCCATCCAGTCCATCACGGCGGTGCCGTCGTGGACCTCGCCGATCTTGTGGGACCGGCCGGTGTAGAAGAGGATTCGCTCGGTGCAGGTGGTCTTGCCTGCATCGATGTGCGCCATGATCCCGATGTTTCGGACGCGGGAGAGCTCGGTCATCTCACGTTCCGTTCGGCGCGGGGCCGGGGGGATCGGCGCGGGGCCCGTCGAGGGGCCCCGGGGGGTCTACCAGCGGTAGTGGGCGAACGCCTTGTTGGCCTCGGCCATGCGGTGCGTGTCTTCGCGCTTCTTCACGGCGGCGCCGCGGCCGTCGGCGGCGTCCATCAGCTCCGAGGCGAGCTTGTCGACCATCGACCGACCGGGACGCTGGCGGGCGTAGTTGCGGACCCATCGCATGGCGAGCGCCATCCGACGGTCGGGCCGCACCTCGACGGGCACCTGGTAGGTGGCACCACCGACACGGCGGCTCTTCACCTCGATGACGGGCATCACGTTCTCGAGCGCCTTCTTGAAGATGCGCAGCGGATCGTCGTCCCGGCGCTCGGCGATCCGGTCGAACGCACCGTAGAGGATGCGCTCGGCGGTCGACTTCTTGCCGTCGAACATCAACGTGTTGACGAAGCGGGTGACGAGGGTGTCGTGGAACTTCGGATCGGGGAGCGGCTGGCGCTTTTCGACTGCGCGACGGCGGGGCATCGTAGTTCTCCTTACCTAGCGCTTCGGGCGCTTGGCGCCGTACTTCGAACGCGACTGACGGCGATCGGACACGCCGACGGAGTCGAGGACGCCGCGGATGATGTGGTAGCGAACACCGGGCAGGTCCTTCACACGACCGCCGCGGATGAGCACCACGGAGTGCTCCTGAAGGCTGTGACCCTCGCCGGGGATGTAGGACGTGACCTCCATCCCGTTGGTGAGGCGCACACGCGCGACCTTGCGAAGCGCCGAGTTCGGCTTCTTCGGCGTGGTCGTGTAGACGCGCGTACAGACCCCCCGCTTCTGCGGGCAGGACTTGAGGGCCGGAGAAGCGCTGCGCTCCTTGCGGTCCTTGCGGCCCATGCGGACCAGCTGGTTGATCGTCGGCATTCAATCGCTCCGTGAGCCCTGCCTTCGCACCTTCGAAGTGCAGGGAATTACTTGCCTTCTACAATCGCTCCGGGTCCCGCGTTTTCCGCCCTCGGACCCAGAGCCCGCGGACGGTAGTGGAGCCCCGAACGGCTGTCAACAGGATCCGTTCTAGGAAGCCGCGGCCTCGGACGGCGCGGCGCCCTGATCGGCCCCCTCGTCGTCCTCGAGTCCGAGGCGCTGGTAGATGGTGTAGCCCGTCCCCGCGGGGATGAGCCGACCCATGATCACGTTCTCCTTGAGGCCGCGCAGGAAGTCGATCTTCCCCTGAATGGCGGCCTCGGTGAGCACCCGCGTCGTCTCCTGGAAGGAGGCGGCGGAGATGAACGACTCGGTCGAGAGCGACGCCTTCGTGATCCCGAGCAACATCGGCTCGGCGATCGCGGGGGTTCCGCCCGACTCGACCACGCGCTGGTTGGCGGCCTCGAAGATCGCCTTCTCGACCGACTCGTCGACCAGGAAGTCGGTGTCACCCGGCTTCTTGATCCGCACGCGCTTCAGCATCTGGCGAACGATCACCTCGATGTGCTTGTCGTTGATCTTGACGCCCTGGAGTCGGTAGACCTCCTGGACCTCGTCCACGAGGAACCGGGCCAGCGCCTTCTCGCCCTTGATCCGCAGGAGATCGTGGGGGTTGGCGGCGCCGTCCATGAGGGCGTCACCCGAGCGGACGTAGTCGTCCTCCCGCACCGAGATGTGCTTGCCCTTCGGGATCAGGTACTCGCGCGGCTCGCCGCCCTCTTCGGGGGTGACGACGACGCGGCGCTTGCCCTTGTAGTCCTTGCCGAAGCTGACGAAGCCGTCGATCTCGGTGACCACGGCCACGTCCTTCGGCTTGCGGGCCTCGAAGAGCTCGGCGACTCGGGGCAGACCACCGGTGATGTCCTTGGTCTTGAGCATCTCCCGCGGGATTCGCCCGAGGACGTCGCCCGGCTGGACCTCGTGGCCGTTCTCGACCGAGAGGTTCGCCGAGACCGGCATGTGGTACGTCGACTCCTTCTTGCCCGCGCTCTTGATGACGAGGCGGGGCTTCAGGGTGGCGTCGCGGCTCTCGATGATGACCTTGCGGTTGATCCCGGTGAACTCGTCCACCTGGTCCTGCATGGTCATGCCTTCGATGATGTCGAGGAAGTGGATCTTGCCCGGCACCTCGGCGAGCACGGGAATCGCGAAGGGCTCCCACTCGGCGATGAGGTCCCCCTTCTTGACCGTGGAGCCGTCCTGCTTGTGCAGCACGGCGCCGTAGATCATGGAGTACTTCTCCTTCTCGCGACCCGTGTCGTCTCGGATGACCGCCTCACCGTTGCGGTTCATGACCACGAGCTTGCCCTCGCGGTTCACGATGGTCCGCACGTTGGTGAAGCTCAGCGTGCCGTCGTGGTGCGCCTCGTGCGTCGACTGCGCCGCGCGCTGCGAGGCCGTACCACCGACGTGGAAGGTACGCATCGTCAGCTGCGTGCCGGGCTCGCCGATGGACTGGGCCGCGATGACGCCGATGGACTCACCGATGTTCACGACCTTGCCGCGCGCGAGGTCGCGCCCGTAGCAGAGGACGCAGACGCCGCGCTCGGACTCGCAGGTGAGCGTCGAGCGGATGAAGACCCGGTCCACGCCCGCGTCGTCGATCTTGTGGATGTCGTCCTCGGTGAGGACGGTGTCCCGAGGCGTGAGCACCTCGCCGCTGTGCGGGTCGAGCAGGTCGGCCGCGATCGTGCGCCCGAGGATGCGCTCGGCGAGCGGCTGGATGACCTCGCCCGCCTCGACCAGGGCACGAACCTCGACGCCGTCCTCGGTGCCGCAGTCGTTGTTGGTCACGATGAAGTCCTGCACCACGTCCACGAGGCGCCGCGTCAGGTAACCCGAGTTGGCGGTCTTGAGGGCGGTGTCGGCCAGACCCTTGCGAGCACCGTGCGTCGAGATGAAGTACTCGAGCACCGTCAGCCCCTCACGGAAGTTCGCCGTGATGGGACGCTCGATGATCTCGCCGGACGGCTTGGCCATGAGGCCTCGCATGCCCGCGAGCTGCCGAATCTGCGTGTTGGAGCCGCGAGCGCCCGAGTCCACCATCATGTAGATGGAGTTGAAGGACTGGACTCGCCGCTCCTGGGTGCCGTCGCCGCTGCGGACGAGCTCCGTGCCGAGCTCCTCGATCATCTCGGTGGAGATGTCCTCGGTGACCTTGGCCCAGATGTCGACGACCTTGTTGTACTTCTCACCGACGGTGATCAGGCCCTCGGAGTACTGCTCCTCGGTCTCCTCGACCTCGGAGTAGGCCGAATCGAGCAGCTTCTGCTTGCGGCCGGGGATCGTCATGTCCGCGATGCAGATGGACACGCCCGCGCTCGTCGCGCGCTCGAAGCCGAGGCGCATGAGGTGGTCGGCCAGCAGCACGGTGGCCTTCGGCCCGGCGATGCGGAAGCAGCGGTCGATCAGCTTGCCGAGCGCGCCCTTGTCCATCGTGCGGTTGATCAGGGAGAAGGGCAGCCGCTGGGGGAGGATCTCGTAGAAGAGGACCCGCCCGCAGGTGGTGTCGACGACCACGGTGTCCATGCCCTCGGGGCGCGAAGCCTTCTCCTCACGGCCCTCGGTCGCGAGGTCGCGGTCGAGGCGCAGGCGGATGCGGGCGTGCAGCCCGAGCGCACCGGCGTCGTGAGCCTGACGGACCTCCTCCACGGAGCTGTAGTAGCCCGAGAAGTAGGGCTCGCCCTCGGCCATGGAGGTCTCGAGGGTCTCGAGGTCGAACTCGCCGTCCTGGAACACCTTCTCGCGCGTCATGTAGTAGGCGCCGAGGACGATGTCCTGGGAGGGCTGGATGATCGGGCTGCCGTGGGCGGGGCTGAGGATGTTGTTCGTGGACATCATCAGCACGCGGGCTTCGATCTGCGCCTCGATCGAGAGGGGCAGGTGGACGGCCATCTGGTCGCCGTCGAAGTCCGCGTTGAAGGCGGTGCAGACGAGGGGGTGCAGGCGAATGGCCTTGCCCTCGACGAGCACCGGCTCGAAGCCCTGGATGCCGAGGCGGTGGAGGGTCGGCGCGCGGTTCAGGAGCACGGGGTGCTCGCGAATCACTTCGTCCAGGATGTCCCAGACCTCGCCCTTCTCCTTCTCGACCATCTTCTTGGCGGCCTTGATCGTGGTGACGAGGCCGCGCTCTTCGAGCTTGTTGTAGATGAACGGCTTGAACAGCTCGAGCGCCATCTTCTTGGGCAGACCGCACTGGTGCAGACGCAGGTCGGGGCCAACAACGATGACCGAACGGCCAGAGTAGTCGACGCGCTTGCCGAGCAGGTTCTGCCGGAAGCGGCCCTGCTTGCCTTTCAGCATGTCGGACAGCGAGCGCAGCGGGCGCTTGTTCGGTCCGGTGAACACCTTGCCGCGACGACCGTTGTCGAACAATGCGTCGACGGCCTCTTGAAGCATGCGCTTCTCGTTGCGGATGATGATTTCAGGAGCGTTGAGGTCCTGAAGGCGCTTGAGGCGGTTGTTCCGGTTGATGACGCGGCGGTACAGGTCGTTGAGATCTGACGTAGCGAAGCGGCCACCGTCGAGCGGCACCAACGGACGCAGGTCCGGAGGCAGCACTGGAATGACCTCGAGCATCATGTGCTCGGGCTGGTTTCCGGAGTCGCGGAAGGCTTCCACAATCTTTAGGCGCTTGGCGAACCGGCGACGCTGGGCTGCGGAGGAGGTCTCCTTCATGTCGGTGCGCAGGCTATCGGCCAATGCGACGACGTCGAGGTCGGCCAGCATGTCGCGGACGACTTCGCCACCCATTCCGACTTCGAACGAGCCGTAGCCGAAGGTCTGGATCATCTCTTGGTAGTCCTCTTCAGCGAGGATGGCCCAACGCTCGAGCGTCGTCTCACCGGGGTCGGTGACGATGTAGCTCTCGCAGTACAGGACCTTCTCGAGGTCCTTGAGGGAGATGTCGAGCAAGTTGCCAATACGGCTGGGCAGGCTCTTGAGGAACCAGATGTGTGCGACTGGCGTGGCCAAGTCGACGTGGCCCATGCGCTCGCGACGGACGCGGGCCTGAATGACCTCGACGCCGCACTTCTCGCACGTCACGCCACGGTACTTCATGCGCTTGTACTTGCCGCACAGGCATTCGTAGTCCTTGACTGGCCCGAAGATCCGAGCACAGAACAGACCTTCACGTTCCGGCTTGAACGTCCGGTAATTGATGGTCTCGGGCTTCTTCACTTCGCCATGCGACCAAGACCGGACTTTTTCCGGGCTGGCCAGGCTGATGCGAACAGCGACATAGGTGAGAGGG
>CAZUHI010000130.1:0-7391 GCA_964620495.1 uncultured Rickettsiales bacterium
CCGGACGCGATCTGCGGGTCGATCCCCTCTCCGGGGTAAATCCACGGGCTGCTAAGGAGCGGCGAGGGGCAGTCCCAGCCTCCGAACCACGGGAATTCTGGTGAACCGTCGTCCTCTTCCTTGCAGCACGTCCTCACGAAGTTTCGTAGAGGTTGCAGGTTGTTGCGTAGCAATGCTTCGACCAAGTTGCCTGCGAGGGAGAGCCCATAGTGCGCATCCTCACCGAGGGAGTCTGAAGGCCCGCGATAGAGGAAGTTGCCGCCCACGACCTCGCCGCTCGCTGTGAATACTCTGGGCCCAGTGCACCAACTCCCCTCGCCCCCGAACCCTGCACACTGAAGGCTGTAGCCAGCGATATGCCCTATCTCATGGTAGAGCGTTGACGCGACGGGAGCGAGGGAGGTGGAGGCAGTGAGGAGGGTTCTTGGCAAAGGCCCCGCGCCCGACGACCCTCAGCAACCCTCGAAGTCGTCCGTGCCTTCGTAGACCGCGCCCGAGTCGAGAGTCAATACGACGTCCATCGTCGCCCATGTTCTTCCGCAGAACTCGCTACTGATCTCGGCGTTGCGGGAAGATTCCGGGCGCCACACGACTCGCTCGATGCCCCCCGTTTCTACGACCCCCCGCAACTCAAGTTCCATGGCCAGCTCACGCTCGGCATTGCTGAACAACACTTCTGCCGAGGCGACGTCGTCTATGAAGTCCTGGAGGTTCACGACGTCGAGAGTTACCGACAGGCCTGTAACTGCGTAGCAGCCCGGCTTCTCTTTTGGACTGTCGCAGGCTGCCCACACGCTGAGCGCGGGTTCCCACGGCGGGGTCCCCTCCCCCGAGTCATCATCACCGTCCGTGGGGGCCGGGCACGCGGCAAGCAGGCCCGCAGCTGTGATAGCCAGGATCGCTCTCATCCTTGAATCCCTCCGGACGTAATCGACGGTCGTGGGATGCCGTCGCACCCGTTCAAGGGGAGCAGGGTAGCGGGCCTGGTCAGCGGCTCGGCATAAAAGGTCGGGGCACGGGTCTGGGTGAGTCCTGCGATGCCTACCGGCGAGTACGCAGCCCCGCCGCCGGGCGCGGCAAACTCGAATTGATGACACCGTGCGCACCTCCGAATGTGCAACGTCCAAGACCACTTGAGCGGGTCGTCCCAGGCGAGCCCATACGCTGCGCTCTCGAGCAGGGCGCCGATGTGATCACACATCCAGTGAGTGGACCAGTGCGGTTGCATGAGGCTCGTGATCGAGGGACTCCTCTCACCGGGCGGAAAGTCGATGGGGATGATTGCAGGCGTCGCTACCATCCGACCGATTGACGTTCCTCCGCAATGCGTCCCGTGGCCCTGCCCGACCCCAACGTCCTTGAGGGCGATGTGGGCGAGTTCATGGGCGAGAAGCCGAACCAGTCCCGTGCCCGCGATGACGCTTCGCCCCCCCACTCCGGCTACGCCGGGGTTCGACCAAGCCAGGAGGCCCCGAGTCCTGCGGTTCATCGCCGGGGTGGTGAACGGCAGCGGGGGCCCAAGCCATGCCTCGGGCAGCACGAAGCGCGTGGGGATCCGGCGAAGCTCGAGCCAAACACGGTTTTCGGAGAGGTCCCCGCCCGTAGCCCATGTCTCGGAGCCGTCTGCCCAGCGTCCGCCTGCTTCAACGTTCATGTTGGCGAGGTGATGCTCTTGTGTATTCGTGCCGCGCGTCCGCAGCCCCGCTGGATTGCCCTCCGCGTCAACCCAAACCGAGTCGCGCAATTCGATGCCCAGCGGGGCATCCGAAAGCACCGCCCCCTCGACTCCGAGCATGCTGGCGAGAGCTTGGATCGGAAACCCGGGGTTCGCTGGCGTCAAGGCCGGCATCTCCAACCGCCGCCAGCTGTTGCCCTCGGGCACAGCTCGATCAGCGCTCGTGTGGGCCGGGCACGTGACGCCCACGCCCGTAAACGGCCAAGTCGAGTCGAGCAGAAGCTCGATCGCAAACTTGACCTGACGAACAGCCTGGGCTTGACGAAGGCTCATTCTCTCCAACCCCTGACCCATGCTGACCGCCTGCGGGGCGTCCTCCACCCCGAAGATCTTGTCGGGCGGCAAGCTCATGTCCAAGTCGACTGTGCCTGGGCCACCACCGCCGATCTGACCGCTCGGTTGCGAGAAGTCTGGGGGCCCGGCCGAGTCGCGCCACAACGTGTAGATCCGAATCCCGCGGTGTGTGTCGATCCAGCCGGGAAGATGGACGACCTTCTTCCTGCGCTCACCGACGCCGTCCCACTCTCCCCAGTCAATCGTCCTGATCAGTCCGAACTGCGCCGAAGTCGGATATAGGGGGATCTCCAATTCGCCTACCATCCACCGGCAGACGAGGTTCTCGTACGGAGTTATCAGGTTTGGCATGAACGTGCGCCGGTAGGTCCAGAAGCTCTGCGCCCAGCCGAAAGTATCGATACCGCCCGACGGATCTACCGATCCGGCCTCCGGGCAGTGGTTTCGCTCCGTCGAAGTTCGCGCAGTCGCACCTTCGCCGCAGCGGGGGTTGCCCCGACGGCGGCGAGGCCCGGAAGTCTTGAGACCGAAACGCCCCAGTTTGGCTTCGGTCTTGGGTTCGAGCTTCTTCCCGCTCAGTGCCGGTACTGGCACCCAAGGTAGTGGGTCGTCGTCCCCGGCGTCGGCTAGGCAGTCCGGCTCGGCGAATGAGGTCTGCTCCGGCGGCAGCAGCCAAGGGAGAAGCTCGAACACGCCGCCCGCTTTCGAGCGGGTCGTCTGGTCATCGTGGTTCTCACCAGGGCAGCACCCCATCCCCGACCCCCTAGAAAGGCTTGAACACGGCGTATACAGAGACCGTGGCCGTCTTCTGGTTGCCGCCGCCGGTTGAGTCCTCTTCGATCTCGATCGTGAATCGGACCTTGCTGCCGAACACGGTCGAGCCGTTGTTCCCGGTGAGGACGCCCACGGTGACGTCGTCGCCGGAGTCGATCATCGCCGTGGACTCCATCTTCCAGTTCTCGCCGTCGACGCCGTGGCCCCAGTAGGCGGTGATCTTCGCGTTCGTGTCCACCTCGTGCACGACGACGTAGAGCACGATGGTCTTCGCGTTGAGGGCGGCGGCGATGGGATCGCTGAGCCACTTGCTGGAGCTTCCGTCGCCGAGCGAGCGGATCTGGACCTGTTCGAGGAGCTTGTCGACCTGCATGTTCCTGCCTCTCGACCGACTCGTCGGGCGCACCTCTGCACCCCGACGGCCGCCGGTCTTCTTGATGCTCGTCGATGTCGAGGTCCCTCCCCGGCCGCGACGAAGCGGTTGAAGAGCCACCTTCGCTCCGAACTCGACGCGGATACAAGGGGTCGAAGATTGCCCGGCTCTCGGTTGTGTACTGCAAGGGTTTCGTCGGTGGCGACGCCTCGGCTCTTCTGGTCACTCTGGTCAATCCTCTTGACCAGATCTGGTCGAAAGTTCTTATGCAGCCGCTACTTGGCGCGGACGGTCGGCCCGGGGATTGCTACGCGCACGTGCGACTTCCTCTGATCCGATTCGCCTGTCCAACAGTTGGACGAGCCAACGGCTGGACCGGTAGGGACGCGGCTTCATCCGCGCCGGCCCACCGGCCACAGCCTCGGGCCGTCAATCGTCCGAGACGAACAGTAACTCGACCCTGATCAGCGGATCCCGATACTCCTCGGGCCACCCCGACGCCAGCCGACCGACAATCTCGTCCACGACGAAGCCCACGCCGGTCAGGGCGTCGGTGGCTGCTACTCGCACCTCGATCGGCAAGAGCAGTCGAACGGGCCGTCGATCGGGGCGACGGTGAACTCGATGCCCGTCGCGCCCATGGCGTCGGTAGCGCGTTCGGCGAGGTCGTGCTGGCGCGGGTCCGTGCGGGCATTCATAGGGGAAGGCAGGCCAGGAGTCCAGGCCGTCGGCGACCGTCGGTCGGAGAGTCGGCGACCGCGGAGTCCGTCGCAGACTCGGTCCCCTCCGCCACCGCCCGCCGGTCGTCCCGGCGGCGTCCCACCTTCGAGGCGGCCTTCGCCTGAGCGCGGCGACCGTGGAAGCCGCGCCGGTTCTTCGCGCCAGCGTGCTCGTTCCTCTTGGTGGTGTGGGCCATCAGGGGTCCTCCTGGTCCGGCCTCGCGCGGCCCTTCGGGGCGGCTTCGCCTCGGCGCTCGTTCTCCTCCCACTCCAGTGTCTTGAACGCCACGGTGAGCGCAGCCCTTGCTGCCGCAAAGCGGGTCTGCCCATACATGGCGGCCCCGGGAACGTCGGTCACTTCGGCGATGTGCCGCCCGTCCTCCTCCACGTCGAACTTGATGGTGAGGCGGGGAACGTCAAGAGGGGTGGGGTTCGTCATCATCACCTCGCGAAGATGTCCATCCTGCCAACCCCCCGCAGGCCGCCCGCCGCCTCCGTCTCAGCGCCCCCACAGACCCCGAGGTCGGCCCCGTTCATGTCCCCGCCGGCGACGTAGCTATGAGTGATCGACGGCCGCGCAACGTCCCAGCCGTTGACGCCGATCATGGTCGGGCAGACCGAGCAGCAGCTCAAATAGAACCAGGGCGCAGCATCGTTCTCGTCGACACAAAATTCCTGCGCGGGGCCGGTGTCCAAGGTCGATAGCTGATCTCGCACGAAGAAGACGCTTTCTGCGGGATAGGTCACGAAGGCGCTTGCTGCCGTCAATGAAATCGTTGCGCCGGTCTCGTTGTAGAAGAGCGGCGAGCACTCTCCGCCGTCCGTCTTCCTGATCCGCGCCGTCACCAACCAGTCGCCCAACGTCGCAGCGACCGGCCAGAACGCCCCCGGCAGGCGGTAGGCGTCGGCCACGTTGGTCGGATCGCCCAGTGCGACGTCCCGCCAGTCCACGAAGCCGGTCAGCAGGGCGGCCGTCTCCGTCGGATCCCAGACGGTGCGCATGATCAGCGTCCACCCACCCCCGTCCGTGTCCATGTCGCACCATGTCGTCGTGCCGGTCAAGGAGGCGGAGTCCCGACCGTCGGCGTCGATGACGAATGCCCCCGAGGTTGTCCCTGGGGCTGCCGTGAGAATCTCGGCGCAGGTTGCCGGGCACTCGGGCTGGAGCTGGTCGCAGTCCAGGTCGGCATCGCCGCAGACCTCGGTCGCGCCTGGATAGACCGCGGGGTCGCCGTCGTCGCAGTCGCCGTCCTCAACGGACACCCCGTCCTCATCCGCATCGGTCGGTCCGGCGGAGTCGTCGTCGTCGCCGGCCGAGTCGTCGTCATCTGGAGGGCCGCTGTCGTCGTCGTCGAGAACGTCATCATCGTCGTCTGGAGCTACATCGTCATCGTCGACGATCGGCGGGGGAAGCGGCCGGTCGGGCGGCAAGGGCAGGCAGGCCCCGAGGAAGATGGCGACTACGATCGCGAGCCCGCGCCTGACCGTGCTCATCGCCCCGCCGCGGCGCACTCGGCACAGAGGACGTACTCGGCGCCGTCTGCGCCGACCCGGACGAATCCCTCGCCGGGCTCGGTCCACCGCGCGCAGTACCAACGGATTTGATCGACGGATACCCCCTCGATCTCGGCATCCTGGGCCGTCGTCTGGAGTCGTGTCGTGCAGCGGCCGGGAGCCACATTGATCGCGGGGGAAGGCGTGGTCGGCAGGCTCTCGATCACCGGGCACCTCCTTGGGCAGGGCCGGATGAGAAGGACCGCTTCTTCGCCTCGACACGGTCAGCGACGAGGCGAAGAAGACCCGCGGTCAGCAGCGCAGTCCCGACGAAGCCCACGGCGATGCCGACGCGCTCGGCGGTGAAGGCCGAGCGGTACGACTCGATGTCGGAGTCCCAGGACGTTGGGGAGGTCGACAGGTCGTCGTACACCCCGGAGCCCCGAGCGTAGGACCCCCCGGCGAGTCCGAAGCCGATGGCGGCCGCAGCGGAACCGGAGCCGAGCAGGACGAAGGCTTCGGGGGCCTGGGGCCTTGTCGAAGTCGACCCGAATCCTCGATTCGACCCCGTCCCGCGACTCGACGCGGGGCTCGATGCTCCCCTCGCGACGCCTTGTTCCTCGGCCATAGCCGTCATCGCTGGGGGCGGGAGTTCCGGGTCCACGACCGCCTCGGCGTGTTCGACGAACAGCCGCCTCCAGGTGCGACGAGCTGCGTCCTGGTCGTCGTCGATCCACAGCGACTCGGCGAGCAACTCCAGCCCCCGCCGCTGAACCTCCCGCCCGGCGCCCCCGCCCTCGATGAGAAGGTATGAGATCAGCTCGCGCGCCACGGCCGTATCGAGCGTCAGCAGAGAGGCTTCTGCTGCCCGGACGATGATCGAGGGCTCCACTCGAATGTCCTCGGCGAGGTCGATTAGGAGGATCGCAGGACCGACCCGGGCGTCTCGCGGCAGGTCCCCGCGCAAGGTTCGGTAGGTGACGAGCAGCGCGCGGGCTTCGACGTCTCGACCGAGATGGCGGAGGGCAAGGCCCTGGACGACCAGCGCGGACTGAAGGGTGGCGTCCAGGCGGTACGCGGAGGCGGCCGACTCGGCGGCGCGCTGGTAAGCGCCGTCGGCGAGATCGGCCTCCGCGAGTTGGAGTTGGCGGGCGGCCTCGGAGGCGAGATCGTCGGCCGCCCCGGCGGGGACTGAGACAGCGAGGACGAACACGAAAGCGAGAACGGTGGCGGGGCGACACATCGGACCTCAGCATAGCGATGTTGACTATCTGTCAACGTCACTTCCGCACGCCCCCGGCAGCGTCGGGCATGCCCGCGACGAAGACAGGACAACCGAGGTCGGCGGCCGACCAGGACTTCTTGCAACAACTCGGTCTCCGGATTCGGGACCGGCGTTCCGCAATCGGACTGACCCGCGAGAAGCTCGCGTGGCGAGCCGGAATCAACAAGAGCTAAATGACACGCATCGAGCAAGGTGCGCGTGCGCCCAGCCTGCTAGTACACCCGACCGCTCGACCTGACCGGCTGCCCCCGCGCGGCCGCCGCCCGGTACGCTGGCGGCCATGTGGATCCTGGTGGCCGGCCCCTACACGGCGGGGGGCGCCGACGAGGCGCAGCGCGCGACGAACCTGCGGGCGATGAACGTGGCGGCCGCGGAGGTGTTCCGGCGGGGGCACGTGCCGGTGATCGGGGTCAACATGGCGCTGCCCGTCATCGCGGCGGCCGGACCGGAGAGCTTCGACGAGATGATGATGCCGATCAGCCTCGCCCTTGCCGAGCGGTGCGACGGCGTCTTGCGGATCGGGGGCCCGTCGGCGGGGGCCGACGCGGAGGTCGAGCGCGTCCGCGCCCGGGGCCTGCCGGTGTGGACCGCGATCGAAGACCTGCCGCCGGGAGACTCGGATGCCTGAGGTGCCTGCCTTCGTGCCCCCCACCCTCGGCCGGCGCGTCGCGCTCGGGTTCGCCTTCTTCGTATTCCTCGTGCCCGGCGTCGGCCACT
>CAZUHI010000131.1:0-6588 GCA_964620495.1 uncultured Rickettsiales bacterium
CACACCTTTGCCGGCGGGCTCATCAACCGGGTGCTGGTCGCCGCGCTGCAGGAGACCACCGGCCAGAAGTGGCGCATGGGCAACCTGGGGCTGGGCGCCAAGGACGTGGCCGCGGTCGATGCGGTGAGGTCCATCGAAGGGCTGCGAGAGGTCGACCTGGGCGGCGTTGTGACCGGCGCGGCTGGGGGGTTCCTGCGGGGGGAGCTGTCCAAGTTTCAGGCGTGTCTGGCGGAGGAGGCCGAGCAGCGGTTGTTGGTGGGGCGGCTGCTCGATGTCGGGGGGGCGGGAGCGAGTGTTGGGGGCGCGGGTTGTGCGGGTTGGCGGGGGATAGATCGGGCGGTGGACCACCTGGTCGCCATGCTTCCCAGCGAGGCACTCGAAGGACTGGTGAGCTCCGCGGGCCCATGGACGCCGCCGAGCTGACCGCCTGTGGCTGGTCCGCCCTGCGCCCCGACGACAAGGCCACGATCCTGACGAAGCTCCGCGCGCTCAACGCGGCCCGCGGCGGTGAGGAGGTCGCCGGGACCTGAGCGGATACCTGGGTCCGCTGAGGAAGCCATGGACACCCAGGACTTTCGGGCCGCCATCCTCGCGCTGGCAGGGCGGCCCGACGACTTCCAGCGCTGTTGCATCGACGCTCTTCGAACACGCGTTGACGCCTCGACCACCGTGAACGCCTACGACCTCGAAGTCGGCCTGACCGATGGCGGCTTCGATGCCGAGCTTCGGGGGAGGTTCCGCAGCCTGGCGGGACAAATCCGGGTGAGCGTCAAGGGCAACCGCTCCTGGGAGACCCTGCGCCAGGCTGCCCTCGACGATGCCCGGCGGCACCCCGAGCACCCCCTGCTCCTGATCACCGGACTCTCCCTCGAGCCGGCCCAGGTCGAGACCCTGATTCGCGGTGCCCACCGGGTCGGCGTCCCGAGGTGCGAGGTCGTGCACTCCGCCGACCTCTCGTCGTGGCTGCGTGCAGCGCCCGCGGTCGCCGCGACCTGGTTCGAAGGCCCGCCCCACCCCCTCCGGCCTGCCGGCGCCTGGGCACTCGGAACGTCCCAGCCTCTCGACAGTGCTGGAGCCCACTGCTGGCTCCCCAGCGAGGAGACCACGCTGGATCGCCTTCGGGAGCGGGTCTCCACGAGGGCCCGCCTCGTGCTCTTGGCGCCGGAGACCTTCACGCGAGCGGCGCTCTGCCTGCACCGCTTTGCGCTCGACCAGTCTCACGCCAAGCTGGGTGCGCTCCCGTACCGCTTGGACACGAGGTGGGCCCACCCGTGGCCTGCCCCCACCTCGGTCGGACGCCTGGGTAGCGGGCCGGTGGTGGTGCTGGCCCCCGCCGGGCCCGCTATCCAGCGTGCGCTTGAGTGGATCCTCCAGGTTCCCGACGCCGAGCACCGCATCCAGGTCGTCGCTGTCGCCTCCGGCGGGACCGAAGCCGAGCTGGCCTCCATCGCACATCGCTGCGGCGTCCCCATCGAGACCATCGAACGGGTCGAGCTCTTGCGACCAAGCGCCTCGGAAGCCAGGACCTGGCTCGGAGACGCCTTCCCCGACCTCCCGTCCCTGCAACGGGACCGACTTCTAGGGGACTGCGGCCTCGCACCCGAGCTGCTCGAGTCGGTCCAACAGGCTCCGCAGCACCTCCCCCAGCGGGTCATCGACGACTTCCCCGAGTCCGCGGGACTCGCGGTGCTCGGACGCATCGCTGCGCTCGGCACCTGGGGCGAGCAGGCCGATGAGATGGCGTGGATGGAGAGCTCTACCGGCCTGACCAGAGAGCGGATCCATAGGGCCATCCACGCAGGTGTGGCAAAGGGCTGGCTCCTGGCGTCGCGCTCTCGAGCCTGGGGGGGGACGGCCCCACTCGGCCCGCCGTCCACGGCCGCTCGATGGGCCATACTCAGCGGGTGGCAGAGGGCACACTCGGCCGACCACGAGAGCCTGCTGGGCTGGGTCTCGGAGGCATCTGGCCCTGTACGCGAGCGCGTCCTGCAGGGCCTGGTCGAGCTGGACCAACACGACCTGATTGAGGGCGTGGTCTTCCGCGAGCTCCGGGGGGCAGACTGGACCCAAGCCACCGCTCGCCTGGTCCGGCTGGCGGCGCTGAGCCGACAGACCCACAGCCTGGCCCTTCAGCTGGCACTGGAGGCCCTGGAAGGCGACGGGATCCGACCCGTCGACGCCGCGTGCCTGGGCCAGCTCCAGCGTCTGGTGGGCTCTCTGCCGCCCGACCAGGACATCGAGCTGGCCCTGGAGGCCCTGCTCCACATCTACAGCGCCGGCCCCGTGGCCACAGCGGCGGAGGGGCCGGTCGACCTCGCAGCTCGCATCACCAGCCCCCACAGGCTCCGGACCGACGACGCACTCTGCGCTCTGGACTGGGGCCAGCGCCAGCTCGGAGGTGGGCCGGGTGGGCTGGCGCTGGCCGAGGCCATCGTCTCGCCCTGGCTCGCCATCTCCGTCGCGGTCGTCGAGACCAGCGCATACAGCATCTCCCTGGGAGCCGCTGGCTGGAACCACGACAACCCCAAGCTCGACGAGTGCTGGCAGCGGGCCGCCGACTCCGCTCTCGAGATGCTGTCCCACTGCGAGCCTGACGTGGCCGCCGCAGGGTGGCGCCTGCTCAGTGGTGTCGGACAGCGGCGGGGTGGAGGGCCTATACCGAATCCCGACCCGCCCGGACAGTGGCGAACCATCATGTCCAGGCTGCTGACGGAGGCGGCCGGGCGCTTGCCCACCGGACCCTGGCCCGCCCGGGCCGCCGCGGAGCAGGCGTTGCTGAACGCGGTGGAGCACCCCTGGTTCGGAGCCGACCCGGTCCGTCGCATGGTGGAGGTCATCTCCCAGGACGCGCTGTTCCTGGCTTGGCGCCTGACCCAGGAGACCCCGGGCCCCATCTGCGATCCCGAGGCCTATCTGGTCGCCTTCGATGAGGGCGGCCACAGCGGCGCCCTGTCGTGGCGGCACGGACAACTCCGACCTGGCAGCAGCGCCGTCGAAGAGGCGCTGGCTGGACGCCTTGGTGCGCTCGGCCTGGACGCCAGAGCCATCTTGGACTGGCTCGTCGCCGTCGCCGAGGGTTGGGCTGGCTCGCCGCGAGGATGGCACTGCCAAGCCCTGCTACGACACTGGGTGGCGCTGCAGCCCGACCCGTTCCGTGAGCTTCTACTCTCCGATCGCTGGTGGCCGGCGCTGCCTTCCTCGATCCGTCCGGCCCTGCTGGCCGTCGCCGCTCCGATGATGGGCGCGGACCTGCTGGGAGTTGTGACTGGCGCGAGCGACCACCTCCACGAAGGTGCCGCGAGCCGGATGCGACAGCTCTTGAGCCAGCCGGACCTCGTCCCCGTCGATGAGGCCGTGGACCTCGTGTCTGCCCTGGAGGAACTCCCAGTCCAGGCGATCGACCTGCTGGACCGGCTGGCGGCGCACCCCGAGCCGAAGATGCGGAGCCGGCTGGCGCTCTGGCTCTACAGGTACCTACGAGGCGAAGCGCCCGACCTCACCCGCCTGCCGGAGCTCGTTCCGAGGCTGTGCCGTCCGCCGGGTGGAATGGCGGCGATCGACATCCTCGCGACAGGCCTCCACCGACGATCCGGGCCACTGGAAGACGCGCTGCGGCCCCTGCTCGCGCAGTCCGCGACGGAACACCTGATGGTCCGCCCCAACCCCGCCGATCAGGAGGTGCTCCGACGAGGAACCTTCATCGGGTCGTTGCTCAGGTCTGTGATCCGCAAGGAACCGAGGTTGCTCTGGACCGTCGTGGACTGGCTGCTGGCCGACGGTTCCTGGGATCTGGTCCAGCGGCTCGCCTTCCTGGGACTGGGCCCCGACCCGGTCAAGCCCGGCACTCTCCTGCTCGTCCTCGGCGACGTGCCCTTCGACTGGAGCACGCTGAACTCTCAACAAGGTGCCGCCGTCGACCACCTGGTCGCCATGCTTCCCAGTGAGGCACTCGAAGGACTGGTGAGATCCGAGCTCGAGATTGGGGCACGGGCGGCAGCACGAAGCTTGTTGGTGGCCGGCGGACCCCGGCCGGCGCTGGCGTTAGTCCACGGGCAGTTCGGGGCCACCATTCGGGACTCAAGAGAGCGCAAGCGCTGGGCGCAACGGGTCGGACTTGATGGCGGCCTGATCGGCATCCGGATGAGCCCCCCGACGAGTCGCGATCCGCTGGAGGAACGCGAGTCCGAGGCGGCGGTGGACCCCCGACGTGCCGCTTTCATGGAACAAGCCGCGGAGATGTCCGGTGCCCAGGCCGTCGTGCTGCGCTGGATCGCAGAGGCGATGCCTTGAAGGAGCGCCGCGCTCACCTGAGCGCCTACCGCAGCAGCGCCAACAGCGCCTCGGGCGACCGCCGCTGCGCCACCAGGACCGCCCGGTCCCCAGGCCAGCGTCGCCCTCCCTGGGACAGCGCCGCCCAGCCCATCGGGTGGTAGTGCGGCGACGCCGACCCCAGGTAGCCGAAGCAGGCGTCCAGCCCGTCGAGCGTCATCATCCCGGCCGCGACCGCGGCCAGGCACACGTCGAACAGGTCCAGACAGGCCGCCTTGGAGGCCAGTCCGGCCCGGTAGAGCGCCGCGTCGTCCGTGATCAGCGGCAGTCCGCTGTGCTCGGCCGCGATGAGCAGGCCCGCGTCACTGAGACCGGGCGCCTGGGCGCCTTGCGTGCGCCTGAGCGCCAGGTGCCGTGCCCTCGCGCCAGCGAAGCGATTCGGCATCACGACCAGACGCCCCTGATCCTGCAGGGCCGCCTGCCACTCCCCCAGGCCGTTGCGCACCCACTCCGTGCGCACAGCCCGGGTGACGTGGTAGCTCGGCTCCTGGAGCAGGCCGTCGATCAGGGCGAGCAGCGGGGCCGGCCCCGCCGTCATGCCCAGTGCGTGGATCCCCGCACAGGCATCGACTAGGACATCCATTGGCCGTAGAGCGTGTCGAAGGTCCCGACGTCGAGGCGCAGCAGTTCGCGGGCCCAGGACTCGGACAGCTCGTCCTGGCGCAGGCCCTGCTGCACGAGTCGCAGCAGCCGCCCGCGGCGCAGCTCAGGGACCGCGCCACAGGGCTCGGTCTCGAGCTGCTGGCGCTCGGGCCAGCCGTCCAGCGGGACTGGCGGGAGCAGCTCGCCGTGGTAGGCGGGCCCACCCACGTTGGCGAGCTGCCAGGCCACGGCCGTGGGCCCCAGCCCGAACTCAGCGGCGATCTCGGCCTGGCGAGCCCCGGCCTGCCAGCGGCTGAGCAGCAGGGCCCCGGGGGCGATGAACTCGGCCTGGAACGCACGGGCTCGGCGCTCGATCGGCAGGTCGTCAGGCGACCAGCGGCTGCGCTTCTTGGCCCGGTCGACCTCGCAGAAGCTGGTGATGTCGCGCATCTTGCGGCGGTCGAAGAGCAGGTGGCAGACCTCGTGGGCCAGGGTGGCCCGGAGCCCGCTGGCGCCCTGGGTCTGCGGGCTGTCGGTGTTCACCACGATGTAGGCGCCCGCGTCTGCGGTGTAGACGCTCAGGGCGTCGACAGACCGGTCGCTGAGCGACGCGGAGAAGACCAAGATGCCTAGGCGGTCGCACACGTCGGAGACCATGGAGGCGATGACGCCATCGAGCCCCAGCCGCTCGCGGACGGCGAGCGCCAGCCGGGTGGCGTTGCCGGACCGAGGGTGATCCAGGTCTCGGTCGTCCCGGAACTCGCTGACCGGGACCTCGGGCGTGATGCCCAGGGCGCGTTCCAGCTCCCGGGTGTCCCGAGCGGCCGACATGGCCCCGGTCATGGCGAAGCGCGCGTCGGCTGTCAGGACCTCGGCGTTGCCCTTGAGCAGAGCGGCCAGCGGCACGTCGACGCGGCGCACGGCCTCCTTCTCCAGGACACAAGCGAGGTCGACGCCGTAGAGGTCGGACAGCCGCAGGCCGTCCTCGACGTCCGGATTGGACTCGCGCTCCAGAGCCGCAAAGGCCGACCGGCTCCAGCCGCCTTCGGCCGCGACTTCGTCCACGCGAAAGCCGAGTCTCCTGCGCAGCCGCGCCAGCATCGTCTCTGCCATGTGTCGCTCCGGGCCCCGATCATAATCGCTCATCCGGCGTCGGGTCTGGACCGGCGCTGCCACCCCCACGGCACAGGCGTGAGTGAGGCATGGGCGCGGGCGATGGCCTCGCTCTTCGTGCACACCTGTTCAAGGTGATCGTGCCCCGGATCCACGGACCACCTGCCTAGCAAGCTCAAGAGGTCCCATGAGCGCATCGAAGCGCGGGAAGTACACTCCGGAGTTCAAGGGCGAGGACGTCAAACTCCTCCTCCACCAGGGGCTCAGCAGCGGCTATGGCGCCCGGCACACCGCCCGACGAATGGCCCCAGCCTCGTCGCGGACCAGGAACTCGCCCTCTCGGAAGCGGCGCAGGATGCCAGAGCGTTGGCCGACCTGCCGGAAGAGCAGCGCGACGAGCCTCTCGCGGCCCACGCCCAAGGGACCCTCCAGGGGTCCCACCTCCTCGAAGGTGTCGTAGGCGACGTGGGCGAGCGCGGGGTGCATCCATACCACCAATCCGGGGCCAAGAGATCAGGAAGATGAAGGACGCAAGCTTTCCCCTCGCCCTGGGTCGTCTCCTGG
>CAZUHI010000132.1:0-6569 GCA_964620495.1 uncultured Rickettsiales bacterium
CGAGGACCGCCTTGCCTTCATCCCGGGCGAGGTCGTGGAGGATCATGAGGATCTCCTGTCCCCTCGCGGAGTCGAGGTTGCCCGTGGGTTCGTCCGCGAGGATGACGTCGGGTGAGTTCATCAGCGCCCTCGCGACGGCCACCCGCTGCTGCTCCCCCCCGGAGAGATCGCGGGGGAGGTGTCTGCGCCGGGCGCCGAGGCCGAGCCCGTCCAGGAGGGCGCGCGCACGCTCCCTCTCCGGAGGCCCGACACGGCCGATCAGCCCGGCCGGAAACAGCACATTCTGCTCGGCGGTCAGCGCTCCCAAGAGGTTGAAATTCTGAAAAACGAACCCCAGCGTCCGTGCGCGGACGCCCGGGAGGCGTCGACGCGGCAGGTCGTACAGGTCTTCGCCCCCTACCAGCACGTTCCCCGCCGACGGCTGCAGGAGCCCCCCGAGCATCGACAGCAGGGTCGACTTGCCCGAGCCGGAGGGGCCCATCACGAGGACGATCTCGCCCGGAGCGATCGCGAAGGTGACCTCTCGGACCGCGCGCACCGCGGTGCGGCCCTCGCCGTAGGTCTTTTGGAGCCCGCGGGCCTGCAGCAGGGGTGATCGGGTCATCGAAAGGCCTCCGCGGGATCGGTCCGGGCGACGTGGCGAGCAGGCCACCATCCCGCCAGGACCGCGATGGCCGATGCGGGTAGCGCGAGCCCGAGGAGGGTCGCCGGCGGGAAGGAGACGGTGACTTCGGGGACGGTCGCGGCGAGCAACGGCCGCATGACGAGCGCGATGACCACCGCCCCGAGCCAGCCCAGAGCGGTGATGACGACGCTCTGGGTGAGGACCGCGGCGACGATCGCGGGCTCGCCCGCCCCGAGCGCGGCTGCGACGGCGAGCTCCCTTCGCCGACGCAGCGCCGCCGAATAGACCGTAAATGCGACCAGGAGCGCGGCGACGGTCGATCCGACCGCCGACATGAGGGCGATTACGTCCGCTCCCATGTGCATCGCCATCGCCCGGTCGGACTCCACGAACTCCTCTCGGACCAGCGCCGACACGTCGTCGACCTCCGCCTCGATTCGCGCGGCGACCTTCCGAGCGTCGGCCCCGTCCTCGAGCTGCACGAGCAGGTAGGACGTGGACTCCCCTGCGCTCATGACGGCGGCGAGGTCGTCCCGCGCGACGAAGACGACCGGATTCGCCATCGAGTAGGTGTGGCGGCTCAGACCGACGATGCGCAGGGCGGTCTCGGCGATGCGGGCGGCGCCTCCCAGTCCAGCCCCCGACCGACGGGCGATGACGTCGGGCACGACGACCTCACCCGGCCCGGGGCGCTCGACCCCTTCGGACATCGCCCAGGGACCCCCGAGTTGCTGCTCCGGTCGAAGGCCGACCACGTAGACGAACCACTCGGTCCCACCCACCTCGACGAACCCGTTCACGTAGAGGATGTCCTCGACGTTCTGGACCCCTTCGAGCGCGGCGACTTCGTCGATCCGCGCGCGGTGTACGAACGAGGAGGCCATGTGCATGTTGGAGACTCCCTCCTGCATCACCCAGACGTCGGCGCCGGCGCGATCGACGTACGCCACGATCTGGTCCGCTTCTCCGTGGAAGACACCTTCCACCACGATCGCGAGCAGCAGAGCCATGGCGACCCCCGCGGCGCCCGCCAGCGAGGCGACGCGGTCGGCCCAGAGGCTTCGCAGAGCCCAGCTCAGCACGGCCCGCCTCCGAAGACGGACGCCGGATCGACGCGAACCACCCTCACCAGCGGGAGGACGCTCCCGAGCAGGGTGAGGACCAAGACCGCAGCCGCGGTACGGAGCGGCGCTCCCGCCCCCAGCGGCTCCACGATGTAGTCCGCCTGAAACGCCTCGATGGCGCCGGCGCCGAGGACGGCGGCGAGAGCGCCTACGCCCAGGGCGGCGACGGCGATCACGGCGGCCTCGGCCAGGACGATCGACGCGAGACGCAGCGGACGCGCGCCGAGCGCGGACATCACGGCGAACTCCCCGAGGCGGGAGAGCACGGAGCCGTACAGGGCCAGCCCGGCGACCAGGGCCCCGATGAGGTACGAGAGGGCGACCAGGAGCCCCAGCACCGGGCCCATCAGCCTGCGACCCATCTCCTCGTCGGCGTCCCCGAGCTCGCTCGGAGCGTGGACGTCGGCCCAGGGAACTGCCTCCTCCAAGGCTGCGCGGACGGTGTTCGGATCCGCGTTGGGCTGGAGCCTCACGAGCATGTAGCTGAGCAGCGGGACGTCCGGCGGGACGTCGTCGGGGAGGTCGCCGGACATGTAGAGATCGACCAGGTCCGCGAACCGTGCGAAGACGGCCGGGGTGAACATGGCCGCCGTGCCCTCGGAGATGCCCACCAGATGGAACGTCCAGCCGAGGAACTCGACATCGTCCCCCACCGAGAGGCCGTGGTCGGCCGCGAGCGAAGCGTCCACCACGATCTCCTTCGCCTCCTCGATGGGCCGGCCGGCAGCGAGGCGAGGTGGTCCCCCGACATCCACGTACGCGATGACTTGCACCGGCGTGGCCACACCGTCGCGGCGGAAGATGAGCGGCAGCAGGGTGAGCGCGTGCGCCGACGCCACGCCATCGACCGCGAGGATCGCTTTTCGGGTCCCCCCGCGGAGGCTCGACCGCGCGGCGGCGAAGTTACGAATCCCGGCCTGGGAGACCACGAGGTCGGACTGCAGCTGCTCCGGGAGGGTGCGGAGTTGATGGTAGAGGCCCGTGCGGAACCCCTCGAAGAGGAGCATGACGGCGACGGCGGACGCGAGGGCGAGGACGCTCAGGAGCGAGCGGCGGGGGTCGAGCTTCAGCGCGCTCACGACATGGCGGACCACGTCGTCCCCTCTCGATCGGGCCGGACCCGACTCACGGACCCACCAGGGCACCGGTCGGGCCCGCGTCCGTTTGCCAGACGACCAAGACGCCCTCCGAGGTCGCGATCGACGATGGGAACCCCGAGGTCCGCTTCGCCGACAGCTCACCGAGGGTCTCGAGCGGACCCAGCTCCCCCGCGGGAGAGACGGTCCGCGAGAGCAGGTGCGCTCGCTCCTCGCCGGCTGCCCGAACCCAGACTGCGCGCCAGCCCTCCCCGCTCGCCGCCACGGAGACGCGACCGAGCACCCCCTCCCCTTCGTCCAGGACGAGAGGACGCCGGGGCCACCCCTCCTCGAGAGGCAGCGCCTGGACCCGAGGGACCTCGTCGCCCGTGAACCAGACCAGCAGGTCCGCCTCGTTCGTAGCCAGCGCCGGCCCGTTGACCGGACAGCCTGCGAACTCCCAGTCGTCGTTCGTGGCTCGACGCACCGTCCAGTCGTCTCTTCGGCCCGCCACGCTGATGTCGCGGATCTCCCCCTCCCGCCGGTCGCGCCAAGCGAGCGTTCCGGACCCGCCGGTCGCGGTCGGACAGCAGTCGCACGTGGTGTCGTCGAGGATGCGCTCCTCGCCGAGCGGCTCGCTCAAGCGACGCATGCGCAGCTCGGTCCGGCCCTCGCCCGCGGCGTAGGCGCGCCCGTCCAGCCACGCCACGTCCACGCCGTCGTCCGCGTGAACGAGCGACGCGAAACCGTGCTCGGTGTCCGAGTCGTCGTCGTGTACCGACTTGGGGGCGGACCACCGGCGGCCGTCGTCGCTGCGGGAGAACACCAGGGTCGTCCCGTGCGAGTCCGCGCTCACGGGCACAAGCCACAGCGCCACCCACCCGGAGGGGCCCCAGCTCACGGTAGGAGGGTCGGCCCAGCTGCCGAGGCGATGCCTCGGGCTCCGGTGGACCGAGACCGCCTTCCTCCACTCGCCGCCACTCCGAACCGAGTAGAGCAGCTCCTCGCCACGCTTCCCGAGGGGTCTGACCCAGCTGAGGAGGACGTCGCCCTGCGGCGCGGTCGCGAGGCGCGCGCCGGATGCGCCCTCACCGCACGGCAGGGTCAGGTCGGCGCCCCCCGCTCGGAGGTCGGAGGCGAGGAAGGTGCACAGGAGCAGAAGCAGGACTTGGATCGAGCGCATCGAGGTTCCCGAGGGTGACTCGGAACAAGGCAGCAAGTTCCAGGCCGGCATCCCCATTCCCCACAGCCTCGTCCGCCGGCAGCGAATATTCGTCAGTGTCGGTGAATAATGTCCGACGAGCCGCAGGTGAGCGCCGCCGCCGACGTCCTCGTTCGGCGTCGGGCGTCGCCGGCACGCGCTTTGCTCCTGCCCCCCGCGAACCCGGAGTCTCCGTGATCCGTCTCCTTTGCCTTCTTCTCCTCGCGCCCCTCGCCCTCGCCTCCCCGGCCACCGCCCGGGCGGAGGACGACGCCGAGGAGCTCGCCGAGCTCGCGGTGGAGCGACAGCCGTCCCTCGAGGCGATGCGCGAGCGGGTGCAGGCGCTGCAGGACGTGGCGTCGGTCGCCGGGGTGTGGGCCGACCCCATGCTCGGCGCGGAGCTGTCCAACCTGCCCGTGGACGGCCCGTTGCTGACTCGCCATCCCATGGCCGGGCTCCAGTTCAAGCTCCAGCAGATGCTGCCCGCCCCGGGCGTCACTCGCGCGCGAGTCACGGCGGCGGAGGGCCGCGTCGATGCGGCCGAAGCGGAGATCGAGAGCCTCGCCAACACCCTGCGAGGAGAGGTCCGGGACCGATTCTGGGACCTCGCCCTGGTGCGGCGACTGCGCGCGCTGACCGCACGGCACGTGGCGGAGCTCGACGGGATGATCGCGGCCGTCTCGGCGCGCTACGAGGTCGGCGTCGCGTCGCAGCACGACCTCCTGCAGCTGCAGCTGCGTCGGGATCGCCTCGCGGAGATGCTGCCGGACCTCGACAGCCGCGCAGAGAGGGTGCAGGCCGTCCTCAACGGGGCGTTGGCGCGGGAGCCCTCGACCGCGATCGCCACCCCCAAGGCGTGGGTCGAGGCGACCCTCCCGCTCGACGCAGCCGGCCGTCGCGCGGCCGTCGAGGAACACCCCGAGGTGCGGGCCCTCCGGGTGCGCGCGTCGGCGCTCCGGGCGGAGGCCGACCGGGCTCGGGCGGAGGTCGCCCCGGACCCGACGGTCTGGCTGGGCTACCGCGTCCGTACGCCCCAGGCCAACGGGGATCCGGGCACCAACTTCGTGACCGCCGGGGTCTCCGTGCCGCTCCCCGTGGGGTCGTCCCGGCGCTGGCGGGCGATGGCCGACGCCGCCGACGCGAAGGCTCGCGCCGCAGAGGCCGCCGCCGAGGCGAAGCGCGTGCGACTGGCGGCGACGCTCGAGGCCGCCGAGGCCGAGCGGGACCGGGCCGCAGCCCGCGCCGAGAGCTACGCAGACCGATTGGAGCCCGCCGCGCGCGCGGCGCTGCAGAGCACCCTGTCGGCCTACCAGGTCGATCGCGCGGTGTTCGCGGATCTGATCCGGGCCGAGATCGCCCTGCTCGAGGTCCAGCGTCAGAGGCTGCTCGCCGAAGCGGAGACGGCCCGCGCGCACGCCGTCATCACGACAATCGTCGCGACGCCCCGCACCGAAGGAGCCGATTGATGTTCCGCGCCCCGCCGTTCGCTCTCCTCCTCGCCCTCTCGCTCGTCGCGACGGCCTGCGAGACCCCCTCCGACGCCCCCCCCGACGCCCACGACCACACCGATGAAGACGGCGGGCTGTACACCTGCGGGATGCACCCCGAGGTGATCCAGGAGGGCCCCGGCACGTGCCCGATCTGCGGGATGTTCCTCACCCCGCTCCGGGGGGCTGAAGGGCAGCCGGCGGCCGCGCCCGCGGGCGAGAAGAAGATCAAGTACTGGGTGGCGCCCATGGACCCCACCTACATGCGCGACGAGCCCGGCAAGTCGCCCATGGGCATGGACCTGGTCCCGGTCTACGAGGACGAAGCGCCCGCAGCCGGCTCGGCCGTCGTCATCGATCCGGTCGTCGTCCAGAACATGGGCGTGCGCTTGGCCACCGCGAAGGTCGGGCCGATCTTCCGCCACGTCCGCACGCTCGGCGAGATCGAGGTGGCGGAGGACGAGGTGTCGGTCGTCAACCTCCGCTACTCGGGCTGGATCGAGCGGATCCGGGTGGACGAGACGGGCGCGAAGGTGAAGAAGGGCCGGACCCTGTTCGAGATCTACTCCCCCGAGGTCGTCGCCGCCCAGGACGAGCTGCTGCTGGCGCTGCGCACCGAAGGTCCCGACGGCCCCCGTGTGCGGGCCGCGCGGGCCCGGCTGCGCAACTGGGATGTCCCTCCGTCGGTGATCGATACCGCCATCGCGGAGGGCGAGGCCCGACGCACCATCCCGGTCCTCGCTCCTCGCTCGGGATACGTCCTGCACAAGAACGTGGTGGCCGGCGCGAGGGTGAACGCCGGCAAGGACCTGTACCGCATCGGCAACCTCCAGAGCATCTGGGTACGGACCGAGGTGTACGAGCACGACGCATCTTGGGTGAAGGTCGGGCAGAAGGCCTGGATGGAGCTCGCGTTCGCCGCAGGCAAGCAGATCGTGGGCGAGGTCAGCTACGTCTACCCGACCCTCAACACCAAGAGCCGGACCCTCACTGTCCGGCTCGAGTTCCCGAATCCGGGGCTCGAGCTCAAGCCCGGCATGTTCGCGACGGTCCTCA
>CAZUHI010000133.1:0-6508 GCA_964620495.1 uncultured Rickettsiales bacterium
CCCGGCCGTGACCGCCGGACGGTCACACCCCCACCGGAACGGCCCGTTCGCCCCCTGCCGTGATCCCCCGACGCCCGCCGCCCCCCGGACGCAGCCCCCCACACCCGACGCGCCCACACCCGACGCCCCGCACACCCGACGCCGCCTCGACGATCGGACACGACCCGCTGTCGGACTTCCGACGCCCCGGGCACCCAACTGTGCCTAAAGGATCGACGCGATCCCTCCGATGATCCGCGCGGGGCGCCTGCCGCCTCTCTTCGTGCAAGCCGGCACGAGGACTGCAGAGAGAGGGAGCGACATGGATATCGCGACCATCCTCGGAATCGTCATCGCCTTCGGCCTGGTCGTGTTTTCGATCTTGTCCGGCGACGGCGCGAGCACCTTCCTGAACATCCCCTCGATCATGATCGTCTTCGGCGGCACCGTGGGCGTCGTGATGATGTGTTTCCCGATCAAGGTCGTGCTCGGCACCTTGTCGATCGTCAAGAAGACTTTCGTGGCGAAGGAAGTCGACCGCGGCGCCATCATCAAGACGCTCGAGGATCTCGCGAAGACGGCCCGCAAGGAGGGGCTCCTGGCCCTCGAGGGCGCCAAGGATGCCATCGACGACGACTTCTACCGGAGCGGCCTGCAGCTCGTGGTCGACGGCCAGGAAGCGGACACCGTCGAGGCCATCCTCACCAACGAGATCGACTACGTGCAGTCGCGGCACCAGACCGGCGCCGACGTCATGGGCATCGCGGGCACCTACGCCCCGGCCTTCGGAATGATCGGCACCGTCATCGGCCTCATCCAGATGCTCCAGTCCATGGAGGACCCGAGCTCCATCGGCCCCGCCATGGCGGTCGCGCTCATCACCACCTTCTACGGCGCGCTGCTCAGCAACGTGCTCTTCCTCCCCCTCAAGGCGAAGCTCGAGAATCGGTCGACGATCGAGGTCGAGTACAAGACCCTCCTGCTCGAGGGCCTGCTCAGCATCCACGCGGGCGACAACCCGCGGATCCTGGTCCAGAAGCTGTCCGCCTTCGTGCCCCCCTCCGACCGCCAGAAGGAGGCTGCGTAGCCCCCGGGCGCGCCGATCGACATGGCCAAGAAGGAAAAGAAACCAGACGAAGGCGCACCGGGATGGATGGTCACGTTCGCGGACCTGATGACCCTGCTGCTGACCTTCTTCGTGCTGCTCCTCTCCATGTCGACCCTCGACAACCAGCGCATCAAGGTCGCGCTCGGCTCCCTGCGCGGGTCGGTGGGCGTCCTCTCCGGCGGCGGCCAGCCCCGCGACGGGCGCAAGGAGATCGCACGCACGCAGCGCGTCTTCCAGGGGCCCGCGGAGCTCATGACGAGCATGGAGCAGTGGGTCGAGAAGCAGGTCAACGACAACAACGTCAGCCGCGACTTCATCCAGATCGGCCACAAGGACGAGGCGATCTTCGTCTCCTTCGACGACTCCCTGCTGTTCGCCCCCGGCTCCACGGACCTGCTCCCCACCGCCTACCCGTACCTCGACGACCTGTCCGTCGTGCTGCGGGAGTCGAAGGCGACGGTCGAGTTCATCGGTCACTCGGACGACTCCGACCCCGTCGGCTACTACGACAACAACTGGGAAGTCGCCGCCGGTCGCGCCCTGGCCGTCCTCGAGTACACGGCGCGCGCGGGCGAGCTCCCCGGCCACCGCCTCAAGTTCAGCTCCCACGGCGAGTTCATGCCCCGGGCGTCCAACTGGACCACCGGCGGCCGCTCCCGCAACCGACGCGTCGAGCTGATGCTCACCCTGACCTCCGCCTCGGACCGCTGGTTCTACGGCGAAGACCGAATCATCCGCCCCGAGGACGAGAACAAGCCCGGGCGACCCGCCTTCCCAAGCACTGGTGGAGACTGAGCGATGAGTGAATCCGAAGACCTCATGCAGGGCGACGACCTCGAGCTGCAGGTCATGGCGCTCCAGAAGAAGAGCAAGCTCCTGATGATCCTCATCGGCGTCTCCACGCTGACGGCGATCGGCGGGATCGGCTACGGCGTCAGCAGCGCCGGGGCCACGGCGGCCGAGATCACCACGCTGCGCGAGGCGATCGAGAAGGTCGACTCGGGGGCCGAAGAGGCCATCGACGGCGTGGTCGTGGACGAACGCAAGGTCGGCGTCCTGCTCCCCCTGGGCAACTTCGTCGTGAACCTCGTCGACCCGGGCAACGTGCGGTACGTGAACTGCCGCATCGAGGTCGAGGTCGAAGACGAGGAGCTGGCCGCCGAGCTCGGCAAGCGCGAGGCGCAGCTCAAGGACGCCGTCATCTCGCTCCTCGGCTCCCGCACCTACGAAGAGATCGCCGGACTCGAGGGCAAGACCCGCGTCCGCGAGGAGCTCACCGCGCGCTTCAACCGCCTGATGCCCGAGGGCCAGGTGGCGCGCATCTACTTCACCGAATTCGTGATCCAGTAACGGAGGTGGTCGTGGCCGAGTCCATCCTCAGCACCAGCGAGCTCGACGCCCTCCGGGAGGCCGTCGACAGCAACTCCATGAACTCGATGGCCGTCCCGTCGGCCTCGGTCGTGGAGTTCGGAGACGACCTGCCCCGCCATCGCTTCGGCGAGGTGCGGGTCGGCGGCTCCCAGCGCGAAGAGCGCCTCGCCTACGCCTTCGACCGGGCCGCGCGCTCGCTCGAAGTCCGCCTCGCCGACATCGTCCAGGTGGGCACGCAGGTGGGCGTCACGTACCTCACGACGAGCCGCTACGCCGACTTCCGGGAGATGTTCGAGGTCGACGCCCGGGAGCTCGCGCTCCTCGGCTTCAAGATCGCGGGCCTCGCGGGCGAGGGCCTCGTGTGTGTCGAACCCGCCGTCGTCGAGCGCATGGTCGAAGGCCTCATGGGCGGCGACTCCAACGGCGAAGAGGTGGCGACGGCCATCGGTCTGGCGGCCCGACGCCCGCTCACCGCGCTCGACCTGCGGGTCACGCGCCGCTGGCTCGGCAACTTCCTGCGCGACCTCTCCAACGCCTGGAACCCGGCACGTCCCCTCGAGGTCACCCTCACGGCGGCCGACACCAGCGGCGTCGCGGCGCGCGCTTTCACGTCGGACACCCAGGTCGTCATCGCCCTGCTCGAGATCAGCTGCGCGGACGAGATCTGCGGGATGATCGGCATGGTCGTGCCGCACTCGGCGGTCGACTCCCTCGCCGTGCCCGGCGCCGAGACCGAAGGCAAGCGGGGCGCCGACGACGAGACCCCCGATCACTTCTCCCCGGAGGTCCCCGGCTTCAGCGTGGACATGGAGGTGGTCCTCGGGAGCAAGCGCATGCCGGTGCGCGAGATCCTGGCCCTGGGGGTGGGCGACACCCTGACGTTCGATCGCGCGGCCGCCGTCGCGACGGTGCAGGGCGTCCCCAAGTTCCTCGGCCACGCCGGCCGCCAAGGGGGCCGCAAGGCCCTCTGCATCATCCAGAAGAACGACGGAGCCTCCGATGCCTGATCGCCTCTACCGAAGCCCCCTCGAGGCCCCGTTCGACGAAGGCGAGGGCGAAGACGGGCCGAACCTGTCGATGATCCTCGACCTCCCCCTCGAAGTGAGCGTGCGCCTGGGCGCGACGAAGATCCTCATCCGCGACCTCCTGCGCCTCGACAAGAACTCCGTCCTGGAGCTCGATCAGAGCGCGGACGATCCGCTGGACATCGTCGTCAACGACCGCGTCCTGGCACGCGGCGAGGTCGTGGTGGTCGACGACCGCCTCGGCATCCGCATCACCGACATCGTCTCCCGCGCCGAGCGCGTCGACACCTTGGCCTGAAGGGCGGGCTTATACTCGGAGGTCTCTCCTAGGAGATCTCCATGTCCGCTGTCCTCCGCCGGCTCCTCGCCGGGACCCTCCCGCTCCTCAGTCTCCTCCTCGTCGCCTGCCCGACGCCCGCCGATCTCGAGCTCGACGTCCTGTCGCTCGACTACGGCGAGGTCGCCGTCGGCACCTCGGTGGCGCTGCCGATCTCGATCACGAACGTGGGCGAGAACATGGCGACGATCAGCTTCGCGATCGACAACGCGGTGTTCGTCCTCGACCTCGCGGGGGCGATCGAGGTGCTGCCCGGCGGGAGTCGGGTGGTGCACATCCACGCGGAGCCCACGGCCGAGGGCCCCTCTCCGGGCACCTTGAGCATCACCTGGAACGCCGCTGACCGGATCGACGTGCCCCTGACCGTCACGGGCGTGGACCCGGGCGCGGGCGACGCGGACATGGACGGCTACAGCGCCGACGTGGACTGCGACGACGACGACCCCGCCGTGAACCCCGGCGCCACCGAGACGTGCAACGGCGTGGACGACGACTGCGACGAGGACACCGACGAGGGCTTCGACCAGGACGAGGACGGCTTCAGCACGTGCGGTCCCGACGGGGTGCCGGGCAACGGGGACGACGACTGCCTCGACACGGACCCGGGCGTGAACCCGGACGCCGAGGAGGTCTGCAACGGCGAAGACGACGACTGCAACGACGTCGTCGACGACGGGGACTTCGACGGCGACGAGGACGGCTCGGACACCTGCACGGACGGCGACTGCGACGACGAGGACCCCAACGTCTTCCCGGGCAACACCGAGGTGTGCGACGGCGTCGACAACGACTGCAACGACGAGGTGGACGAGGGCTTCCCCGACGGGGACAACGACGGCGCGCCCGAGTGCACCGACTGCGACGACGCGGACCCCCTGAACTTCCCCGGCAACGTCGAGGTGTGCGACGGGCAGGACAACGACTGCGACGAGGGCGTCGACGAGAACGCGGTGGACGGCGACAACGACGGGTTCGGCTGCCTCGACTGCGACGACGGCAACGATCAGGTCTACCCGGACGCCCCCGAGCTGTGCGACGCGGTCCTCGACAACGACTGCGACACGCTGGTGGACGCCAACGAGTCCGACGACGACAACGACGGCGCGAGCGAGTGCGCGGGGGACTGCGACGACAACGACGCCACGGCCAACCTGGACGACGTGGACACCGACGGCGTGGACACGTGCGGCCCCGACGGCGTCGCGGGCTCGGGCGACGAGGACTGCGACGACAACGCGATCGCGGTCCTGCCCGGCGCGACCGAGGTCTGCAACGGGATCGACGACAACTGCGACGCGGCCGTGGACGAGGGCTTCGACGTGGACGTGGACAACGTCACGAGCTGCGGGCCGGACGGGATCCCGGGCAACGCCGACGACGACTGCGACGACAACAACGTCGACGCGTACCCGGGCGCGCCCGAGGCGTGCGGCGGGGCCGTGGACCTGAACTGCGACGGCGCGCTGCCCGGCCCGTGCTCCGGCGCGGACTGCGCGGACGTGCTCGCGACCACCCCCGGCAGCCCCAGCGGCTTCTACACGGTCGACCCCGGGGGCAACGGCGTCGGCTTCGACGTGTACTGCGACATGACGACGGCGGGGGGCGGCTGGACGATGATCATGCGGACGACCGACGACGGGCTCGCCAACGCGGCGATGGCGGCGGCGGGGAGCTATGCGTCGGTGCACGACGACTTCGTCCCGGCGACGGGCTACGACCCCAGCCTCGGCGGTCCGGTGCGGGTGCCGGCCACGCATTGGCTGGACTTCGCCGACGTGGGCGAGGTGATGGTGCGCCACGAGCTCCTCAAGGCGGACGGCACCACGTGCTCGCCGCTCCACTTCTCGGCCACGGGGACCCTGTCGGTGCCGGCCGTGGCGGTGGGGCTCAACATCGTGTTCAGCACGGCGGGCGGGGATCCCAACGACGTCGTGAACGGCACGCAGGCGGGCGCGAACCCGATCCTCCAGACGACGGACCGCTGGACGGTCGGCGGCGGGTGCGTGAACACGAACGGCTCGGCGCCCTGGTTCATGGGCACGTGCAACGGCGGCCTGATGCCCGCGCAGGGGACGGGGTTCTGGAGCTCGACGGAGCCGCGACCGGTCGTCTACTTCGATCGGGTCGACGACGGCGGCACGGACCTCAACGGGGTCGACTTCGCCACGGCCTGCGGAGGCGCCGCGATGCAGAATCCCCCCGCCTCGGCGCTCGGCCCGGCGAGCGCCTGGTACACCCACGCGTCGCTGGAGTACTACTTCCGGTAGCGCGGGCGTCGGGCCCGGAGGCGGTGTCCCGACGACTCCGGCGGGGCACCGCCCCGAGGAGCGGGAGTGGCGAAGATTTCCCACCACGCAGGTGCCGCCCCCCCGGCGGCCTCGCACTGGGAAAAACTCCCCACGGTCGCGTGTCGCAAGTGGTGAAGAGGGCGGCTCCGGCCCGCTTCGCGGTCCTACACCGGCTCCGGGAACCCCCGCGAGACGATCGCGCTCACGAGAGGAAGTCGGCCGCGCGGTTTCCCTCCGCGCTCCGCGAGCCCTCCGGTCTCGCTACGCAGCTCCGGTGCCCCTTCGGGTCACCTCCGCCGGAGCCGGTCGTGCCTACCGTTCCCCGGCGTCCTCTGCAGGCTCGGCCGTCGTGGGGAGCGGGCGGTCGGGGAAGACCGAGGGCCACAGGAGCTCCAGGACG
>CAZUHI010000134.1:0-6454 GCA_964620495.1 uncultured Rickettsiales bacterium
ACTCCATCGCGTCGTCTCGTCCAGACAGCGGCGTAGATCCACGGGCTGCTAGGAGAAGCCACGCCCAGTTGTCGGTTTGGCCGCGGCCCAAGAGCACATCATCCCGGCCATCGCCGTCCACATCGGTTCCACCATCGAGGCTTAGGGCAACGTAGTCGATGCTCCATGGAAAGTCGCCGCTGTCGACAGGTCCGACGGCTGCGCCGTTGTGCACCCCGGTCGCACCGAGCGTCGCGCCGTTGCCCGCAATCCACTCCCCGACACCATCCCCGTCGGTGTCCCCGCCGAATCGGGGCCACTTGAACCCAAGCGAGAAACCGGGGATCTGGAGCGTGATCGGCCACCCGACCGCACCCGCTGGGTGGGTTCCCGCAACGGGCTGAGGAAAGTACCAGGAGACGGGGAGAGTCGAGCCTCCTCCCGCGGACGCTCCTAGGAACAAATCGGAACCTCCGTCGCCGTTCAGATCGCCAAGGCTTGCCACCTCCGCCGTGGCGTAGGCCCCGGCAGCGGGGCCCTCGGGTTCAAGGTGGGTCACGCGACCGTAGCCAGTGTCGAGGGGCGCGTAGGCCGGGAACGGGGGCATCCAGAAGTCCACAGCCCCGGTGCTCTGGCCGCCCGGGGCGCTGCCGTCGTTCAGGGTCAGCACGGCAAGGCCGTCGGAGGCACCTGGGGCCGCGATCGTGGCGACCGCTGCCGCCGCGAGCGTAGCGGTCGACGCGCCCTCGAGGACCGAGTCGGCATTGAGAGGGGTCAACACCTCGGGGGCGGCAAACGGGCCGTAGTGGATGTGGACCAGCCCGGCACCGACTGTCTGTAGGCCACCCAGCCAGTCTCCGACCGCCAAGTCCTTGACACCATCACCGTTGTAGTCACCCGTCGCCGTCGACACCCCGCTCCCGCCGCTCAGCCAGAGGTCAGGCGTGGAGCAGCTTCGGTCGCTCGTCATGGGCCCGAAGAACACGCACCGCCCGCCTCGAAAGTCGTCGAACCCGTCCCCGTCGAGGTCGCCGAGCGCGGCGAGCCGATTGTCGGAGAGGTTCGCTTCGGCGGGGAGGTCCAAGACCGCCACCGCGTCGGAGACCCGGACGACTCCATTACAAAATGGACCCGCGAACACATACGCAGGTGCGCCGGAGCCGCCCGAGACAACGATGTCCGCCTGCCCATCTCCCGTGAGGTCTCCAGCGAAGCGGACACCCCTCCCGAGGTCGGCGCTCAGGGGGTTGGGGTCGTCGTCGACAAACACGGTCCAAGCATCGGCTGAAGTGATCACATTCGATCCCGACGGCTGGGCGCCGGTTACCACGGTCGCCGACTCGATCCCGTCGCAGTCCCGGTCTCCCCCGGCGCAGAGCTCGCCGCTGGCACCGGGATGGGTGTCGGGGTCTTCATCGTCGCAGTCGTCGCAATGGGTCCACCTGTCCTGGTCGATGTCTTCAGGAGACCCGAAAGGACTCCCCGGGTCCTCGTCGTCGCAGTCATCGCATGCAGGGTGTCCGTCCTGGTCGACGTCGGCTTCGGCGGGGGGCAGTGCGCCATCGCAGTCGTCGTCGAAGCCGTTGCACCGTTCGGGGGCGCCGGGAAAGATCTCCGGGTCCGAGTCGTCGCAGTCGATGCCCGCCGGGAACCCGTCCTCGTCCTCGTCGCGCGCCCCCCCGCTGTCATCGTCATCGGACCCCTGCGAGGAATCGTCATCGTTCGGCGCCGTGTCATCGTCGTCGCCCGAGGTGTCGTCACCGTCCACGCTGGTCGGGCTCGGGCAGCCCGACGCAAGCAGTCCGCCAAGGCACAGCAGGGAGCTGATCAACCAGCCGACGTTCACGGAGGTTCCACCCTTTAGGGAGACGCGGTTCCGCCTAGGAGAAGCCACGCCCAGTTGTCGGTTTGGCCGCGGCCCAAGAGCACATCATCCCGGCCGTCGCCGTCCACATCCGATCCACCATCCAGGCTCGCGGCGGTGTAGTCGATGCTCCAGGGGAAGTCGCCGCTCTCGACCGGCCCGATCGCGGGGCCGTTGTACACGCCGGTCGCACCGAGCGTCGTGCCATTCCCGGCGATCCACTCTTCGACACCGTCCCCGTCGGTGTCCCCGCCGTAGCGAGGCCAATCGAACCCAAGCGAGAAACCGGGGATATGGAGCGTGATCGGCCATCCCACGCTCGCAGCTTCGTTGGTGCCCGCGACGGCCTGAGGGAAGTACCAAGAGACCGGGAGCGACAACCCTCCTCCCACCGACGCGCCCAAGAACAAATCGGACCCTCCGTCGCCGTTCAGATCGCCGAGGCTTACCAGCTCCGCGATGGCGTAGGCTCCGGAAGGGGGACCTTCGGGTTCAAGGTGAGTCACGCGGCCGTACCCGGTCGCGAGGGGCGCGTATCCAGGAAACGGGCCCGTCCAGAAGTCCAAGGTGCCGGTGCTCTGCCCGCCGGGGGAGCTGCCGTCGTTCAGCGTCAGCACCGCAAGACCGTCGGAGGCACCGGGGCCCGCGATGGTGGCGATCGCTGCCGCCGAGAGCGTGGCCGAAGCCCCACCCTCCAAGACCGAGTCGGCATTGAGGTGGGTCAACACTTCGGGGGCGTTGAAGGGGCCGAAGTGGATGTGGACGAGCCCGGCACCGACCGTCTGCAGGCCACTCAGCCAATCTCCGACGGCCAAGTCCTTGATCCCGTCGCCGTTGTAGTCGCCCGTCGCCGTGGACACTCCACTCCCACCGCTCAGCCAAAGGTCCGGTGTCGAGCAGCTCCGGTCGGCTGTGATGGGCCCGAAGAACACGCAGCGCCCGCCTCGGAAGTCGTCGAACCCGTCCCCGTCGAGGTCGCCGAGCGCGGCGAGCCGATTGTCGGAGAGATTCGCCTCGGCCGGGAGGGCCAAGACTGCGACCGCGTCCGACAACCGAGTCACTCCGTTGCAGAAGGGCCCGGCAAACACATAGGCCGGCGAACCTGCTCCGCCGGAAATCACGATGTCGGGCTGGCCGTCGCCGGTCAGATCGCCTCCGAGGCGAGCATTACGTCCGAACCCGCCACTCACTCCGTTCGCCGAGTCGTCGACGAAGACGGTCCAAGCATCGGCCATGGTGAGTAGGTTCGTCCCAGCGGACTGGACGCCCGTGACGACGGTCGCCGCCTCGACCCCATCGCAGTTCTTGTCCCCTCCGGCGCAGAGCTCGCCCAACGCACCCGGATAGGTCTCCGAATCTTCATCATCACAGTCGTCACAATGGGTCCAGCCGTCGCCATCGGTGTCTTCCGGAGTCCCGAACGGACTGTCCGGATCCTCGTCGTCGCAGTCATCGCAGGCAGGGTGTCCGTCCTGGTCGACGTCGACCTCGGACGCGGGCAGCGCTCCGTCGCAGTCGTCGTCGAGGCCGTTGCAACGTTCCGGGGCGCCGGGAAAGATCTCCGGGTCCGAGTCGTCGCAGTCGATGCCCGCGGGGAACCCGTCGTCGTCCTCGTCGGGTGCCCTCCCGCTGTCATCGTCATCGGACCCCTGCGAGGAATCGTCATCGTTCGGCGCCGTGTCATCGTCGTCGCCCGAGGTGTCGTCACCGTCCACCTCGGGCGGGCTCGGGCAGCCCCACGCGAGCAGTCCGGCAACGCAGACCAGGGACCTGAGCAAGCGACCTGCGTTCACGGGGGTACCACCCTCAGGATCACCCCTTCGAACGGGGGGAACACCAGTTCAATCGGAGACCCAGAGGCCGAGATCGAGACCGTCCCCCCGATGGGCAGGGCTGCCTGTGGCCCCACACTCAGGGTCAGAGAAGGTGGCCCGGCAACCAACTCGACGTTCATGCCAGGCGCTGCGGTGATCATGAGGTTCCCGGAGATCTGAGGCCGCAGCCACACCCCCGAATAGGTGACCGCGATGTACTGCACCTGGCCCAACCGCCAGACAGTCCAGTTGAACGCTTCGATGTCCTTCAGCTGGCCGAAGTAGTCGGCGACGTTGAAGCCGGCCCAGAAGGTGGACTGGAGGAGGCTGGGCGTGCCAGCGAACAGAAGATCGACGGCGGCCGGTTCAACCGTGGCCTCGACCCTCACGTCCCAGCGTTCAGTCCACGTGCCGCCAAACTCCCGGCGCAGCAGTTCTCCGTTTGCGATCGCCTCACGAAGCTCGGGCGTGACCTTGATCGCCTCAAAGATATCCCTCCAGGCGCTCCAAGCCGGGGTCGGATTTCCGTTGTTGTCGTCCCGCTCTCCCCACTTGTAGATCCAGATTCCATCGAGCTCCATGATTCCGCTGATCAAGTCGTATCGGGCCTTCGAGGTGGTGTAGTCATTGATGAAATCGGCCCAGTCCGCATAACCGAAGTTCTGCGGGATCATCATCCTCGGCGCGTGCCATGCGCGCGACTTCGTCGGGACCTTGTCGAGTAGATTCTCGTGCAACCGAAGTACGTTGTCGGCCGACTCTCGGTCCAATCGGGCGCGGAGGAGCGAGACTCGCCGATCCTGATCGCCGTCGGGCACCTCCGCCGCTGTCGGCGAGCTGTGATACTGGTCGTCAGAAGTGCGCCTCAGTGCCCCGCTGAGTGGTTCCGTCGCAACTTCCCAGCGGGCGCTATAGGTGTTGTTGCAGCCGGTTTGCCCGATAGCGGAGTAAGGCATGCCCCAGCGCAGCGCCGTAACGGGGTCGATGCAGACGTTGGGACGGTCGGTCACCTTGTATGAATCCTGCCATACGGCGACACCCACCGGCGGTCCACTGTCGAGGAGGCGCTCGGGTCCAACGCCGTAGAAGGTCGACCGAGCCGCGACGGCTACTTCGATCAGGGGATTCGGGTTGTTCAAGCTGGCCCGTTGGCTCGATGTGAATCCCACGACCATGCTCATCGGTCCGAGAGCCATGGTCGTTGCGTTGAAGGCTTGAGAAGCCATCACACGACGCCTCCGCGGATCGTGTTCTTGAACACCAGCGTGGAGGGCCGCCATCATTCGGCCGCGCCACGCGGTGCCGTCGATGGAGGTAGATGAAGTCCATTCGTCGTGCCCGAGCCAGGCAAAGACTCGTTTGCCCCCGGGGTTCGCGTCCTCCCAAGCCGCGATGACCGTGAGGTAGTCGGCGAGCCGCTGCTCCCAGACCGACTGCCATGCGGGTGAGTAGGTTCCATACCGCGGCGGCACGCTGTTGCCCGCGTTCGGCTCGTCGAACGGAACGCGCACTCCCGCATCGAAGACCCCAGCGTCGGAGCTTGACTCGGGGAAGTCGTTGGCGGCTGTTCCGTTGACATACGGCAGGGCAATGACGAGGGAGATGTTCGCCGACTCGGCTTCGTTCAGTAGTTCGAGAATGAACGTGCTCCGCAGGTTGCTCTCGTCACCGCCCGAGAGGGCGAGAGCCGCGTCCAAGAAGGCCGGACTCGGGCCGACCAGTCCGCTCAGGCCCGCGGCGAGGAAGCCGACGTTGTTGGGCCTCGGGAACGGTGATACGTAGCCTCGATAGCCCGGCGAGACGACGTCCACCCAGCGGCCAGCATCCGCGAACTCGAGAGGGTGGACCCCGAGAAGCCCGAGGGGGAACTTCTCCCATGAGGGCGCGGCGCATCCCGCCCCGACGCCCGGATCCGGGCTGCGGGTCCGCCCCTCGTAGTCCTCCACCGGAACGGCAATCGGGAGGGAGCGGGCTTGCAGAACCGACACCTGAGGCGGGGTGAGACACATCTGCGGGCCGACATAGCCGCTATCTACGCGATAGTCGAACGAGACAAGTCGATCCGGTGGCGGCCAAACCCCTGCCCACGCGCTCGGGACAAAGCGAACCCGGGGCAACTGGTGGACGTACCAGTCGGCCGGAGAGTAGAGGACCACATTGGCCCACGCGGTGCCCTCGTGGTGGTGCTCAGCTCGGAGGTAGTAGTCGTAGACCTCCAACCCGTTGTTGCGCAGGGCGAAGACCGGAGGAAGGGAGGAGTTCGTCCAGCCTGCGATGAGCGGGTTGGGATACGTCGGCGGGCCGTTGGGGTTCAGGTAGGCCGCATGGTTCACAAAGAGATTACGAAGGACCAGTAGGTCGTGACGGAGGCCCTGGGGATCCGGTGAATCCCTGAAGTCGGAGTTGAAGGGCCACAGGCCGTCGAGTTCGACTGCCCCGAACGGGAAGGCGCGTCTGGCTAGCGGTGTGATCGAAGGGAACTGCCCCTGGTCGCCGCCCGGATTCAGCCGGTCGTCGCGCCCGACAAAGAGGTTGTTTCCGATGAGGAGACGACCTCCTTGCCCCCCCGGCCAGTCACTCGCATCGCCAAGAACTCGAACCCCGCAACGCGCGTTCCACAAGAAGGTGTTGTAGGTGATCAGGATGCGGCCCGTCGTTGTTGGCGAGACCTCGACCCCGACGTCAGAGAGGTGCACGACGTTGTTTCTGACCTGAATCACGTGTTGTTCGCCCAGCAACGAACTAAGCGGCGGCGGCGGCTGAAACTCGAGGGTTACGCAAGTGACCGAGCTGATGG
>CAZUHI010000135.1:0-6343 GCA_964620495.1 uncultured Rickettsiales bacterium
AGCCGCTGAGGGCAGCGTGACGACCCGATCACGATCTCTGCCGAGGTCATCTAGTCAGCTGTAGTCAGCTGTAGGTTCGATTGCCTTGTGATGCCCTGAGCTTGGGGATCGACCGCTCCGCGGTCGTGTGATCCAATGGGGCATGCGCGGTCGAGAAGATCTTCGGCTGGATGAAGACCACGGGAGCCTTTCGCAGGACCCGCTTCAAGGGGAGAGCAAGACCGGCTGGGCGACCAAATCCCGCCGACATCCCGCATCTGGCCGCGATATGACCGGCTGGGCCACCAAATCCCGCCGACATCCCGTATGTCGCCGCGATATGAGCGTGTCGGCGACCAAATCGCCCCGACATGCCGTATGTCGCCGCGATATGCCCTAGGGGGGTCGCTCCTCGGGGACTACTCCGGGGGCTCGAGGGTGTAGTCGCACTCCTTGCCGCCGGGGGGCGTCCAGGCGCCGTCGGCGTCGGCGTCGACGAAGATCGCGTTCGTCGTGAAGCGCGGGACGCGGTGCGGGTTGAAGTTTCGCAGGCCCTCGGGCAAGCGCTCGTCGCCGAAACCGAGGACTGCGACGTGGCCGTCGACGGGGGTCGGGATGGTCACCGTGTCGTCGTACTTGATCACGCCCGTGGGGTCCGTGGCCGCGACTCGGGCCACCTCGTCGCAGTTGTAGGTCACCATGAACCAGTCGACGTCGATCTCGGGCAGGGCCTCGATGCGGATGGCGACCTCCGTCGTCGCCTCGGACGCGACCGTCGCCCCCGGCCCCTCGCCGTCCACCGTCACGCGGGCGAACGCGCCCGTGCTCGCGACGGCCCGCCCTTCGCCCAGCGCGGCGGCCAGGTCGAGGTCGTCGAGGTCGCCGGGCTGGTCCGACGGCACCTGGATGTAGGTCCGCGAGCTGCCCGTGTGCTCCAGCCCGTGCGCGTCCGAGCTGCCGACGGCCGTGATGGGGTGGCCGTGGTTGAGGAACGCCTGCCAGTCCTCGAAGTGGCCGGTGTCCCGGGGCCGGGCGGGGTCCAGGAAGGGGTCGCGTGGCCCGTTCATGTACTCCACGAAGTCGAAGTTCCAGTCCCAGAGCGCGGCGCCGGGGGGCATGCCCAGGAGCTCCGGATCGCGGTCGGCCGGCTCCCCCGTCAGGCGATCCCAGTCGATGATCGACATCCACGCCGCCCCCCCGCGGGGGTGGTTGAGGCCCACGCCCGCGGAGCCCTCCTCGAGCGCTTGGGCGTACACCTCGGCGATGTCCATGCCGTACCACCGCACCGGCCCGCCGCGGGGCAGGTCGCGGACGTCCATCGCGTAGGCCGTCATGTGCTCGGGGCTCGTGGCGGTGAGCTCCTCGCCGATCACGGGATCGATGAAGTCGGCCACGCCCGCCGCGTCCACGAACGGCTGCAGATCCGTGACGATCTCGTGGTCGCTGGCGACGAACATCTCCACGCCCTCGGCCGCCGCCGTCAGCGCCCGGCGCACCGGGAGGATGGTGCTGTCCTCGCTCGGCCCGCTGTGGACGTGGGTGTCGACCGCGACCCAGCCCGCGGTGTCGACCACGCGCGTCATCGGGACCGTCAGCGTCGCGCTCCCCGACGGGGGCACCTCGATCGTGCCGGTCTGTACGGCGTACTCGTAGCCCCGGGTGGCCGTCCACGTGTAGGTGCCCGGCGGCAGGGGACGCTCGACCCCGGCGGGCGGCGTGTAGCGCGGGAAGCGGGCGCCGTCGTCGCGCGCGAACACGATCTTCGCGGGGACGCCCACCCCGTCCTCCGTGGCCGCGAGGTCCACCGCGCCGGCCCCGCCGATCGTGAGGCCGATCGCCTGGTCTTCGGGGAGCTGGACCTCGAGCGGGTCGCCGTCGTCGCGCCCCGGCGTCCGCGCGAACAGGCGCACGACCCCGTTGTCGGTCCCGTCGAAGTGGGCGATGTCGGCCGAGAAGCGCCCCTCCGCGTCCGTGCGGGTCCCGTCGTAGGCGACCCAACGGTCGTCGTTGTCGCGGAGCTGGAAGAAGACCTCGGCGTCGGGGACGGTGGCGCCGGTCGCGAGGTCCGTCACGCGCCCGGCGACGGTGGTCTCGGTGCGGAGGAGCCGCGGCGTGGGGCGGGGGAGGAGCTCGCTCAGCTCCCGGGACGAGCTGTTCCAGGAGCCCGCCCCGACCGAGACGTAGAAGGTGCGCAGGTCCGACGTGGCGCCCCCGGGCGACAGCGTGAGGGGCACCCCCACCTGGCGCGCGTCGACGATGATGTTGGCGCCGGAGATCGTGGTCGTGCCGAGGTTCGCGTCCTGGGCCCCGAACGAGTAGGACGACTCGCCGCTGCTCCAGGAGATCCAGGGGACCCCGATCGGGAGGTTGATCCCGCCCATGTTGAGGGCCCCGTCCCCGAACGCGAGCCTCTGCGTGAGGTCCGACGGGAACGCGACGGAGCCCACGCCCACCTCGATCGTCTCGGCCCCGAGGTTGGAGACCACGAAGTCGATCTGGAGGACGGCCGAGCCCGGCTGCAGCGTGTAGTCCAGGGCCAGGTCCAGCTGGAGCGACTCCGAGAGGCGCTTGCCTTCGCCGCCTCGCGCCGCGTCCCGGATCAGCTGGTGCTCCACGAGCCAGAAGATCGCGTCCTCGCCGTGGACCCGGACCCGCGCCGCCCCGCCGTCCGCGCCGTCGCTCAGGACCTCGATCTCCGTGGCGCGGAAGCCGCGCAGGATCGACTGGGGGAAGTCGAGGACGTCGAGCTGCCCCACCTGGAAGCTGAGCTCGCCGAACTGCTCGGGCCCGGCCTGGGCGCAGCCCTCGACCGCGACGGCGTCGATGAGGTTGCCGCCGTAATAGAACCACGTCTTCGCGGGGCCCGTGCCCTGGACGACGAACGCCGCCCGCTCGTTCATGAGCAGCACGTCGCCGGGGCCGCCGAGCACGTCCGTCCCCTCCATGCGCATGGCGGGGTCCGTGAGCACCTGCGCGGACGCCTTGTCGGCCTCGGGGCACCCGCCCGCGAAGATGCCCGTGCCCGTGGGCGGCGGGGGCTCCACCTCCGGGCACGCGACGAGCAGGAGGACGAGGAGCCCGGCCGCCTTCCTCACTAGTCGGCCTCGCAGATGTAGTGGAAGGCGGACCCGCAGGGCTCGTCGTTCCAGGTCGGGACGCCGTAGCGGCGGAGCTGGGTGCAGTCCTCGTTGCCGCCCGAGTTGTTCGGCTCGCCGGAGTGCCACGCCGTGTAGCCGGAGCCGTTGTTGCCGGTCCACACGAAGTTGCCCTCGGACGCGATGTCGTTGAAGCCGAACCACCACTTCGTGCCCGCGTCGATGAGCCCGGTGGCGGTCCACAGGTAGCCGTTCTCGAGGAGGTCGTTGATGGTCGCCAGGTAGTAGCCGCGGCTGCTGCACCACGTCTCGGCGGACGTCCACGCCTGGTCGTTCCCGTCGCAAAGGGCGTAGATGTGGCCGTTCCAGTCGCCGTGCGTGCAGCCCGCGCAGCTGCCGGTGGGGTCGCGCGTGCCGTCGCAGTCGTCGTCCACGGCGTTGCAGGTCTCGGGGGCGCCCGGGTAGGTCGTGGCCACGGCGTCGTCGCAGTCCGTGTCGAGCGCCGAGAAGCCCGGGTCGGTGCAGTTGCCGCCGGCGTTCACGGCCGTGGTCGCGGTCCCGAACGTGTCGCCGTCGCCGTCGAGGAAGCAGGTGACGCTGTCGAACCCGCTGCAGTCCTCGTCGACGTTGTTGTCCACGATCTCCGCCGCGGCCGGGTTGATCGCCGCGTCGAGGTCGTCGCAGTCGAGGTCGTTGGGGGACAGCCCCGCGCCCGTGCAGAGCCCCAGCGGGTCCGTCGTGCTGCTGCCGGGGGCGCCGTAGGTGTCGCCGTCGCCGTCCACGAAGCAGGTGATCTCGTCCGCGCCGCTGCAGTCCTCGTCCACGCCGTTGTCGACGATCTCCGGCGCGCCCGGGTAGGCCGCCGCGTTGCCGTCGTCGCAGTCGGTGTTCGTGGTCGCGTACCCGGGATCCGTGCAGTTGCCGGCGAGGTTCACCGCCGCGGTGGTGCCGCCGAACCCGTCGAGGTCGCCGTCCGCGAAGCACGCCGTGGCGTCCACGCCGTCGCAGTCCTGGTCGACGCCGTCGTCCGGGATCTCGGGGGCGCCGGGGAAGACGGTCGCGTCGGTGTCGTCGCAGTCGGTGCCGCCGCCCGCGACGTCGAAGAAGCCGTCGTTGTCGTTGTCGAGGTACAGGTCGTCCGTGGGGTCGTTGGGGTCGCGCTCGTCGCCGTCCACCGCGCCGTTCTGGTTGGTGTCCTCGATCCCGTCGGACACCGAGCCGCCGTCGGTGTCGATGAGCAGCGGGTCCGTGGTGGTGGAGGGGTCGGCGTCGGCGAGGAAGGTGCCGCCGTCCGTGTCGTTGCCCTCCGGCGCCGCGAGCCCCGCCTCGAGGCCGTCCGAGAGCCCGTCGGTGTCGGTGTCGAAGAGGGTGGGATCCGTCTCTCCCGCGTCGACGATCCCGTCGCCGTTGCCGTCCTCGGTGCCGTCGAGCAGCCCGTCGTCGTCGGTGTCGTCGTCCCGGGGGAGGGTGGCGCCCGCCGTCTCCACGCCGTCGTCGATCCCGTCGCCGTCCGTGTCGTGCAGGGTGGGGTCGGTCTCGCCGTCGTCCACGACGCCGTTCCCGTTCGCGTCCTCCACGCCGTCGTCCAGCCCGTCGCCGTCGGTGTCCGCGAGGGTCGGGTCCGTCTCCCCCGCGTCCACCGCGCCGTCCGCGTCGCCGTCCTCGAGCGCGTCGTCGAGCCCGTCGCCGTCCGTGTCGGCGTCGTCGGGGTCGGTGGTGGTCGTGGGGTCGGCGTCCTCGACGAAGTTGGGGGACGTCGTGTCGGTGTCCGGATCGGCCGTGTCGACGGTGAGGCCGGCCTCCACGGAGTCGGGGATGCCGTCGTTGTCGGAGTCGGGGTCCAGGGCGTCGATGATGCCGTCGCCGTCGCTGTCGTCGGTGCCGTCCAGGCCGTCGGGGATGCCGTCGTCGTCCGAGTCCGCGTCGTTCGGATCCAGGCCCAGCGCGACCTCGTCGGGGTCGTTCAGGCCGTCGCCGTCGCTGTCGACGATCAGGTCGTCCGAGGGGTCGTTGGGGTCCCGCTCGCCGGGGTCCACGCGGCCGTTGCCGTTCGCGTCCTCCAGGCCGTCGGGGACCGTGCCGCCGTCCGTGTCGTCGGAGGTGGGGTCGGTGGTGGTCGTGGGGTCCTCGTCGGGCACGAAGACGGCGAGGTCGGTGTCGTCGCCCTGGGGGACCGAGAGGCCCGCCTCGAGCCCGTCGGACAGCCCGTCGCCGTCGGTGTCGAAGCCGCACGGGTCGGTCTCGGCCGCGGACACCTCGCCGTCGCCGTCCACGTCCTCGCGCCCGTCGAGGAGGCCGTCGTCGTCCGAGTCGTCGTCCAGGGGGTCGGTGCACCCGAAGAGGTCGGGGCCGTCGAGCAGCTCGTCGTCGTCGGTGTCGGGGTCGTTGGGGTCGAGCTCGCCCGCGTCGATGCGCCCGTTCTTGTCGGGATCTTCCCGGGCGTCGTCCGCGCCGTCGGCGTCGGTGTCGGGGTCGTCGGGGTCCGTAATGGTGTCCGGGTCGGCGTCGGGGAGGAAGTTCTCGGACGTCTGGTCGGTGTGCGGGTGGGCGGTGTCGGCGGTGATGCCGGCCTCGGTCCCGTCGAGGATGCCGTCGTCGTCGGAGTCCGGGTCCAGGGCGTCGATCGTCCCGTCGCCGTCGGTGTCCTCGGTGCCGTCCGCGCCGTCGAAGAGGCCGTCGTCGTCGCTGTCCGCGTCGGTGGGATCGGTGCCGATGTCGATCTCCACGACGTCCGGGATGCCGTCGAGGTCGCCGTCGTCGCCGGGCTCGCCGATCATCCGACCGACGAGGTGGACCGCCCGCGTGGTCGCGTCTTCACCCGTCGCTCCGCAGGCGCCGCCGGCGCTGGGGGACGCGGCGTGCGAGACGACGATCAAGTCGCCCACGTACTCGCCGGGGGCGGTCACCGCGAGGCTGACGGTGAAGGTGACGCTCCCGCCCTCGGGCACGCGCTCGGTCTCCGTCGCGCTCCAGGTGTAGGCGGGGTTGCCCGCGAGCACGACCTCGGTGATGAGGGCGTCGTCGGACAGCACGTTGTCGAACACGACCTCGAGCGTGACCGTCGACGGGAGCTCGATGTCGCCGAACCACAGCTCGCCCACGCGGGGCTCGAGGGGCGCGGACGCGGGCGCGCACGCGACGGCTGCGAGGAGGGCGGCTGCGAGGGGGCTGCGTGTGCGCATGACGGATCCCGGGTCTTGTAGAGCGCGCGCAGTCTAGTCAGCTGGATCGGTGATCACTGGCGAAATGCTTTCCGGGCCGTGGACCTG
>CAZUHI010000136.1:0-6259 GCA_964620495.1 uncultured Rickettsiales bacterium
CCGTTCTCGGAGCTGGAGACCGAGCGGCTGCGGGCGTTGGGGTATGTGGAGTAGGAGCCCCCTGGGCTAAGTGGCCGGAATCACGAGCGCCGCGGTGCCGAAATCAGGGGAACTACCGCTAACTACCGCTCTCTACTGCCCGGTTTGGGATCTTGATCCCAGCGAAGCGAACCCCCAGGGTCACTCACAGGGGCCGCCGTTGTCGATCACCAGGCTGCCACCGACTGCGACCCCCCCGAGCAGCGCCCGGACTTCGGAGTCGCACAGCAGGGGGTTGTCGACGATCTCCAGGTCGCCGTCGACCAGGACCAGGCCGCCGAGCGCATCGATGTCCTCCAGCGCGAGGTTTCCTCGAATCCGGATCGTGGCATTGACCTGGTCCAGGCTGCGCAGACCGTCGAGAGATTGCAGCACCGGATTGTCAGACACCCAGACGTCACCGTCGACCACGTCGATGTAGTGGAGCCCCTCCAGAGAGGTCAATGAAGCATTCTCCTCGACGCGAACGGTCGCCTTCGTCCCCACCACGCCGGCGAGACCCTGGAGGCTGACCAGGGCAGCATTCTGCGACACCTCCACCCACCCGTCGAGGGTGTGCAGGGACGAGAGCCCGCCGAGTTCGAGGAGGCTCTGGTTCCCCAACACATGGAGTCCCCCAGCGATGGTACCGAGGGACGAGAGCCCGTCGAGATCGACCAGGCTCTTGTTCTCCAACACCTCGACATCCCCCCTGACCTCGACGAGGGAGGCCAGACCGTCGACGTGGAGGAGCTCGGGATTTTCCTGGAGGATCAGATCGCCGCGGACGTAGTCCACCTTGTCGAGCCCATCGAGGGTGAGGAGAGACTCATTCAGGCCGATGGCCAGGGTGTTGTCCACCTGCACGAGGTTCTGGAGGCCGAGGAGATCCGTCAACAGGGGGTTGTCGATGATCTGCACCTGCCCGACTTCAGACAGTGCCGAGAGCCCACCGAGATCGACCAGAGAGTCGTTGGAGGTGATGTCGAGCCAATTCACGCGCTCCACGTGATGCAAGCCATCGAGCGTCACGAGGGCCGGATTGGAGCTGATGAGCAGGCCGCCGACGTTCAGGCCCCCGATCTCATCCACGTTGGAGAGGCCCGAGAGGTCCGTCAGGCTGTCGTTGTAGTCGATGGCCAGAGAGTTGAGCGCCACGACGCTCTCCGGGTCAGCGAGACCCACCACACGCTCCAGCAACGGGTTCTGGGTGATCAAGACATGGCCCGGCTTGACCAGGCTCGGGAATGGACCGATCTCCACCAGGGCCGGGTTCATTCGAATATTGAGTCCGCTGCTTCCAGTACTCACAAGACTCTCGAAACCGTCTAACCTCTCCAGCGCCTCGGCTTCGATGATGGCTAGTTCGTACCCGACAGTCTGTAGGCTGGAGAATCCCTCAAGGCCGTTGTGGCCTGTCGCACCGATCAGGGTCAGACCCTCACCAACGTCCGTGAGACAGGGAAGATCAGGAACAGGGGTCGGCTCCGTCACCTGCACAACAAGGTAGCCCGTGACATTCCCGCAGTCCGCCAGTCGTGCAAAGTCCTCCGTTTCGTAGATATTGATGACCTCCTCATCGCACACCATGGTCTGGGCGCAAGCCCCGGTGTCGGTCTGAACCTCGGTGTCAGAGACCGTCGTCGTCCAAGCGGTGTCGGTGACCTGGGTCCCTGAGTCTCGGTCGCCGTCCGAACAGCCGCTGCAGGACAAGACCCATAGCAGTAGAAGATGGGTCATGGGCAGCCCGACGAAGGGCGGCCGGAGCCGCAATTGTCCGCCCGGAAGCGTGGCCACAGTGCATCCCCGTAGCCCCGAAGAGAGATCGAGACCTCCTCTCCCTGTGGTCCCTGACCCACGAGCGGGCTTGGAAGGATGGAGAGGTCTCCCTTGTCCGAGAGCAGGAAGACCGTGCCGGGAAGGCCGGGTGCATGATGGAAGACGGGCGTCGAGACGTGTGGGTGTCCATGGCCCAGCGGCAGGCTCATCAAGGGAGCCGGAGACGAGTAGTGCTGGTCGTAGACGTAGAGCGCATCCCCGGTGGCCACCAGCACGTAGTCGCCGTGGTCGCCCGAGACGAGCGTTGGGCTGTGGTAGGCCTCCTCTTCGGAGATAGCGTCGTAGAGCTCGGTCTGACAGCCCTCGACCCTCGACTGGCTCATGCGCATCAAGCGAGTGAACCCGGTGTGAGGGATCTTGAGTGCTGGGTCTCCAATGACGGAAGTCGTGAAGTCCGGCAGGGCAAAGAGAGCATAGCCCAGTCCGGCGTTCGCCAGGGTGGGCGCCTGGTAGAAGCTGGCGGCCTTGAAGTCGCTGGTGCCGCCGGGCATGACGAACTCACAATTGGGCGTGAGTGTGCCAGCGTCGAGGGAATAGACCTGGTATTGATCGCGCCACTTGAGTCTGTAGTTGTTCGACGTGAACTGGGCCCAGACCACGTCATCGTCCGTGACCACAACCTCACCGGCCACGGAGCTCTTGAAGTCGTCCTCTGGATTGGTGCGACAGTTGGTGACGTCGCCGGGATCGAATGTGGAGAGACTGAATGGAATGCCGGCAGCCAGCGCATCGATACGCGCCACAGTGCACCCGTAGCGGTCCTCATAGAGGGCTACTGGGGTTCCGAGAAAGTCGGTGAAACCGTGGGTCTCGAAGACGTCGTTGTGGTACCCGCCCACCTGGAGGCGCCCGAACATGTCGATCGTGAACGGCAGAGACTGCGGATGATGGCCGTACTGGCTCGTGTTGCCGACGAAGAGCGCATCCGTCGAGTCCGCCGACACGCTCCCCCCGACCCAGCTGCGGTAGCCGACGGCGTAGTCGACTTGTTCCACGATCGTCGCGGCGCCAGCCCCATAATTGGCGAGCATCACCGCCCCACAGTGCTGCTTCTCAAAGGGCGAGCCCGAATTCACGACGCCTGCCGTGTTGTTACACAGGGAGGTGTCTCCCGGTGGATTCACCGTGCCGAAGACATAGCCCGCGCTGGTGAGCACGCCCGAGCTGTCGGCTCCCACATACATCGGGTTCCTGTTCGAATCCTCCCCGACATGCTGGGCGACAGTTGTGAAATCGATCGCAGAGACGACCGTGAGCGCGCTGGTCTGGAGGCCTGCAGCAGGGACGGGCCTACCAGCATGGGGCCAGTACACCACCTCAGCCACCGGATCGAACAACAGGGTGCCTTCGGTGGCCGCGCCGTCCTCGTTCAGGACATACAGCTGGGGCCCTGCACTCGTGTAGACGTCCGGGAGGTAGAGACCGACCAGGGCGTCCCGGTACCGCGGGCCGTCACAGCCCCGCTGGTAGTGGAGCGTGAACAACAGCCAGCAGCCGACGATGATCGGAGACGAGGTGACGTCGAGGAAGTCCGCCAGAGGACCGTGGTCGGTGGTGGTGCTGTCTACCCTCTCCTCGCAGCGGTCCCCGGACAGCGGGATGTGAAGCTGCCACCCGGCGCCGCTCCAGGGCACGGGGTTCGTGAAGGTGATTGGGATGGTCGACAGCGCCGCGCCGGGGGTGATCTGGCCGTCCAGGCAGCTCTCGGTGTTGTCCTTCGGTCCGGCGGTTCCGATCGACCCCGAGGCGGGCGGGGGCGGAGGGCCGGCCGGACTCTCCAGCGGCACATTCCAGGACGCCAACGGCTCCAACCCCGCCGTCGCCCGACACTCCACGCAGTCCGGCTCGATGCACACGTGCATCGAACTGGGCTCCTCGTAGAACCTCAGCACCTCGTTCCCGATCGGCTGAGCAGTGGCCTTGCACCGCTCGCACCCCGGGTCGAGGCACACGTGTATCTTCGGCGGCGGCTGGTCGAGCTTGACCGTGCTCGCAGGCTGAACCACTCCTGTGGCCTTGCACCGTGCACAGTCCGCGTCGCCGCAGACGTGCATCTTCGGGACCGGCGCGTCGAGGCGAGGCTCGTGGGCCGGCCGCAGGCGCGCCGAAGCGAGACACCGCTCGCAGTCCGGGTCCATGCAGGCGTGAACTCGCGGCTTGCCGTCCCGGAAGGGGATCGGGTGCGGCGGTTGCTGGGCCGTGCTCTTGCAGCGGCTGCAGTCCGGGTCCATGCAGACATGTGGGCGCGGCTTGTCGTCGCCAGTGGGGATCGGGTTCGGCGGCGGCTGAGCGGTGGCCTTGCAGCGAACACAGTCGGGGTCCAGGCAAGCGTGGGCCCGCCGCTTGCCGTCCCCGAGGGGGATCGTGTTCGGGGGCGGGGCCTGGGCCGTCGCCTTGCACCGGGCGCAGTCCGGGTCGATGCACGCATGCTTGCCCGGCCGGTCCCTGGCGTCCTGGTCCCAGACGGGCTGGGGAGCGCCCAGCGTCGCCTTGCAGCGGACGCAGTCCGGGTCCAGGCAGGCGTGGGTCGGTGTCTTCGGGGAATCGAGCCGGAGCGACGCTGCGGCGGGGCCCGTCGCTCGGCATCGGTCACAGCCCGGGTCCAGGCAGGCGTGGGTGCGCTGCTTGGGGCGCTCGGGCTGGAGGAGGAGAGGTTGCTGGCCGGCCGTCGAGCGGCACTGGACGCAGCTCGGATCCAGGCAGGCATGGGTGCGCTGCTTCGACGGGGCGGGGAGGTCCGCCAGCGCGGTGGCCGTCCCCGCGGTCGCCCTGCACCGGGCACAGTCGGGGTCCAGGCACACGTGGGGCTTGATGCTTGGGTCGGTCCCGCCGGCACAGGACCCGGGGGCCTCGACGCACGGCTCGCAGCAGGCGTTGGGATCGAGCGACGCTCCTTGGCTGGCCAGTCCCGCGGCGCCCTGCGGACTCAGCAGCGCGACGCTGGAGAGCGCCTGCGCGTCGAACGCGAACCCGTCGTTCACGGCTGTGTTGGCCGCCATCGCTTGCTCCATTGGGGAGGCTGTGAGGATTGTATCGGACGGTCCGCCCCATCCGCGCGGCTGGCGCACGGAGGGGCGGGGTCCAGAGCGTCAGTCCGTCCGCAGGCACACCGAGACGCGCACGTAGGCCGACGGGGTCGTGCCGCCGAGCTGCACCAGGAGCTTGCCCTGGGCGCCGTTCTTCATGTCGGTGGTGGAGTCCGTCATGGACTCGTAGGGCGTGGAGGTGATGTCCTGGCTGCTCAGGACCGTCTGCTTGGAGATCCAGCTCCGACCATCGTTGCTGGCCTGGTAGGTGACGGTGATGGTCGGGTTGGTGCCCGCGGAGTTGGAGACGTAGACCTGGACCGTGTAGCTGTCGGCCCGTCCGAGCATCTCGTAGTGGGCGGGATCGGTCTCGATGGGCGTGGTGCCATCGATGACCTGATCGATGACGATGAGCTGGCCGATTCGGGGCATGGGGGACTCCTGGGTTGTTGTTGACTCAAGGGGTGGTTGAGAAGTTGGCGGAGAGCCAGGACCGAGCCGGCAGCGGGGAGACCGCACCGGCTCGCGAGGCCCAGACCCGTTGGTCATCGTGCTGGAGCCACGACCAGCAGGCGACGTCTCGCGGCCCGGCGTCCAGCAGCGCGGCCCTCAGGCGCGGCGGGGTGGCGTCACCGGGCCCCCCTCGCTTGCTGGGGTGCCAGCCCTTCATCCAGGCGCGGGCGTGGGTCCCCAGTTCCTCGACAGCGAGTCGGTCGTATTCTGTGGCCTCAAGGGCGCCGACCTCCACCAGGACGAGACCGTCGGGGTCCAGCCGGGGTTCCCGGTGCCAGGAGAGGCGACCGCGGAGGGCCCTGGGCGCGGCCAGGGCGCTCAAGAGGTGGGCGGCGCGGGCTGGGCCGCCCCGGGTCGTCAGGTCGAGTCCGAGCACGAGCTGGAACTTGATGGTGGCGTCCCCGGCGTCTGGCTCCAGTCCGTCGAGCCAGGAGCGGACGGTCTTGACCATCGCCTGGGCCGAGCCGAGCAGGCCTGCAGAGAAGTCGCCGAGGTGGTGGGCGTCGCCGTGGCGGTCGTGCAGCCGGGTGCGGATCGACTGACCGTCCAGGGTGATCGGGTGCGCCGTGCGCTGCACCAGGACGAGGGAGTGGATGGTCACGACGCCTCCGTGGGCAGGGCGTCGACGTGGACCAGCAGGCTCTGGCCCTGGCGGAAGACCTGGGCCTGGAGCGGCCGACCACCTCCGGTGGGAAGGCGCACCAAGGGCTCGACAGCCAGGACGCTGCCCTGCCCGACCAGCAGCTCCACGCGGCCATCGGCTGTACAGCGGAGTCGCTGGTGCCCATGGGCCCAGGGCAGAGGCAGTCTGTGGCGGGCGAGGGGCTCGCCGACGAGGCCAGGGTCGTGGGCCGCGTCCCAGC
>CAZUHI010000137.1:0-6028 GCA_964620495.1 uncultured Rickettsiales bacterium
CTCCGGGACATGCGCGGCGAGCGCGCACGTCTGCAACCGTCTTGCGTTGGGCGAACACTCCGCCGCAGCGATCGAGGGAGCCCGGCACCGCCCGTCCGGGGCGGTGCCCTCGTCTAGGCCGCGCCGAGGGGAGGCCGCAACTCGACGGGTCGGGGGACTAGGACCATTTGGTCGAGACGATGCCGTCTTCGAGCCCCGCGATGTCGAGCAGGCGTCTCCCGATCGCCTCAAAGCGTGGAGTCCACCTCTGAAGGTAGTTCGGGAGGCCGCGGAGCGTGACGAGATCGACGTCGTAGTGGCCCTCTTGGCAATGAGCACTCTGAAACCGAAACTCGAAGGCGGCCTCTTGGCACTCGTTGAGTTCGATCTCTGCATTCGCTCCGAGCCCCGCCCGAAAGAGACGACCATCGAGGACCACGACAGGGCGCGAGATTAAGAAGAAGGTCGCACTCTGACGGAGGTCGTCTGCAGTGCTCCCTCGGGGATCCTCTGCGCTGGCCTCGCGGCGCATCGCGGACTCAGCCGCCTTGCACGCCGTGATGCACGACCGGTACCAGCGAGAAGACTCTGACGGCTTCTTGAACGCCTCATGGACGCCGGTCCCGACCCAGCCCGCTCGTTGCCTGACCGAGTCCGTCTGGACGGCGCTTCGGATGGCGAAGAGATCTGCTGGCAAGTTGCTCGCGTAAATGAGATGGCGGCCACTCTCGCCGCCGAAGCGGGGATGATCGGCGCGGCTAAAGACGATCCATGGTTGCTTCGACTTCTTGACCTCCATGCTGAGGAACACACTGAGGAGAGCAACGGACTCGTCATCAAGGCGGCAAGTCCACCCCCGCCAAGCAGACACATCCGTTTCCCGTATGCGCTCCTCGTCGAGATCGAGAAACGCGTCGCCACCGACGATGTGGAAGCCAGCTTCGACGGCCCTCCTTGACGCGAGCATTTCCGAGCCGAAGCCCGACTTCTCAAGGTCCTTCTTGAGTCTGGCTTCTAGGTCATCCGTCACCACGTCCCCCTTTGCGCACGCCTCATTGAACGCGAGTCCGCGGCCTCGAGCAATCCATCTCTGACAGCTGGGTTGACGGCTCGGAAGCACGACTTACGTTTGGGGCAGCTTCGGGTCGAGAGGCCCACCTGCATAATCCGCAGGTCGCGGGTTCGAATCCCGTCGGCTCCACCAATGAGGGGTCGTAGCTCAGTTGGGAGAGCAGCGGACTGTTCCGGCGGGACGATCAGCGATGGTCGTCCCGCCGCCGTTCTGCCCCATGACACGGCCTGTCCTCGGCGCGCGTCCAGCGCGCCTTCGCATCGAGTTCTTGGCGGAGCATCGCCCAACCGCCGGCTCCCGCTTCGCCCTCCATGCGGCGAAGGCGCAGGTGGTTGGAATGCAAAAGGATTCGCTGCGCTCCCCTTTGGCACATCCGGGCGCCGCACTCCGGGACATGCCGCTCCGCGGCACGTCGGGAGCCGTCTTGCGTTAGTCGAAATCCCGGCGCGCAGATTTGTGGGTACCCACGCGCCGCCCGTCCGGGGCGGCGAGGCTGGTCGGCCTCCGGGCCAACCTTGAGCCGACCTAGCTAGCTCAGCTTCGCCCTTCCTCCGATCTCCGTGGGAATCCCGAAAGCGGCGGCCAATTCCGGACTGATTCCCACTCGTCCGAGATCACCCGGTTCGAGCTTGTAGAGACCTGCTGCGTACCTGCGGCCACAGCGAATGAACTCAGAGACGTCGATCTGGTTCAGGGCCTGATGCACCCGTGCCTCTGTTGTCTCAGCAGCCTGGAAGGCGTCCCGAAGAGCCTTCTTCGGATACATCGCGATGTAGTTGTTTAATACCGTTGCCTTCGACTTGTTTAGGAAGAAACGGACGGGACGTCCGCCTAGCCGAGAGAGCTTGCCCATGTTCGACGCCACCAAGGGAGGCGCTGGCCGAACCTCCTGCTTGTAGAACGGTTCGCGCCGAGCGACGAGGGTTCGACCGCCAACGGCGTCACGTAGTTCCATCAAGTACTTGTAGAACTCCGGGTGTCCCGCCCTGACCTGATCCAGCGGGACGTCCCAGTCGATCAGCCAGCGGTGGCGAACCGCGGGTGCTCCATCGGGCCCGCACTCCACTACCCCGTCCTGGGGAAGCTCCCGCGACCGTGGGAGCACGGGGAGAATCGCATCACGAGGAACTCGGAGTTTCGTGCGGGTTTCATCGTCGATCACGAACCAGTTCTTCGCGCCAGTCGCGATCCCGCGGCGCAAGTCGAACAGATCCGCAATGTGTACGGGATACTTGTCCACTCTTGGAATCGGGTCGGACAGGACCACCCGCCACTTTCGACAGCCGCGCAATCCTTCGACTGGAATCTCGGCCTCCTCCGCGGGTGCGCTAACGCTCAGCCCATGAGAGAGGCGAACTCGAACACCCGGCTTCGGTGGTCGATTCTTGAAAACAATCAGCGACGAGGCCACCAAAGCGTTCTCGAACTTGGGTGCGGCCGACTCATACGTATGCACGCGCAGAAGTTGCACCTGGGTCGTCAAGTACTCCCTCGCGGCCCGGCCGTAGGCTGTCTCCAAGAAGTCCGAGGGTAGAATCCACGCAGCTACGCAGTCAGACTCCATCCATGCATGTGCCATGAGTAGGAAGTAGACGTACAGACTCGCTCTTCCGCTGAGCTGAACACCTCTCTGCTCCCTGATATTCTCTCTCCACACTCGCGCGAGATCCTGGTCGATATCCTGTGATCGGACGTAGGGAGGATTGGCTACAACTAGGTTCCACCTCTCGGTGGCTTTCGCCGTCAAGAAGTCACCGGACAGAATCTTCAGCCCTCGCTGCGCCCAGCGGCGGTTGGTGAGTCTGGCGCGATCCGCATCGAGCTCAACTCCCGTAGCGGCTTGGAGAGGATGCCCGTCCAGGTATCGGAGGAGCACGGCGAACAAGATCCCGCTACCGATCGCGGGGTCGCCGAATCGGATAGCCGTACCTGGCTTCAAGTGCGGCATCGCGCAGGCGATTGCCTCCGCCGCAAGTTCGGGGGGAGTTAGGAAGACCCCAGACTCCCAGCGACGCGCCCGTGGCTCGCTCGCGCTGTGTGACCAGAGCGACATCTGATGGGGACGCCTCGGCAGCCTCAGGAGACAACCGACGCGATCAGGCGTCAGTCGGTTCTCGGACCGATCGAGGTGGGAGTGGAGGAACTTGCAAACCGCTCTGACGACAGCGAGCGGGTCCGAGCCCCGTGCTGGACCCAGACGGTCCCGACGTTCGACAAGGCTCTCAAGTTCCAGAAGGCGCGCGAGCTCCCACATCTCCTTGTCTGCGCTCTTCCATCCGCGGCGCTCCCGAGCACCTCGGCCAATCGGGATACGGCGGACTCTTGTGTCCTCCGGCAAAGGAGCTATCAGCCCCCAGGGGAAGGAAGCCAGCAAAGAAAGGAGCTGGCTCCCGAATCCTAAGTCCACACCCTCATAGACTGTGAGGTGAAACACGGAGTCGGGGTAGAGCGGCTTGTACGACAAGGCCTCGAGGGTGTCGGACTCGCAACGGAGATAGACGGCGCATCTTTCTCCAGCAGGCTCCGGCCCGAGTCCGAAGGCACCAGCTTCGGCGATCCGGACGTTCTCGATCACGGTCTCCTCATACAGGTGCACTGCCTGAAGATCGACCTTGTCTACAGGATAGCGAACCGTAATGTGAGGTTTGGAACGCGAGTCTGGCTGACAAACTCTGCGAATCAGTTCGAGCGCGGGCCCGACCGTGGGGTCTTCCAAGAGGAGTACGAAGGCGGTCGCCATCAGATGACGAGCGTTCGAAGCAGTCCGATGTTGGAGTCTGCGTCGAGGGTCCTCAGGAGATCGAACATCTTTGTTCGATACTCATTGGCCCTGCGGAACATCTCGATCCTGACCTGTTTGTCAGTGAAGCGTGCTTGGAGGGCCTCGTTTCCATCCGCAGTCTGCTCAAGAAACCAAGAATACTCTCCTCGCAGCGCATCGACATGGCTTCGCGTTTGCGGACGGTTCTCCGCCACGAGGTTGAGTCGCGCCAGCGGGATCAAATCCACAATCTGCTCGACGTCTTCTGCTCGAACCGGGGTCTCGTGGCTGCCGAGTGCAGCGATGGTGGCGAAGCAAGTGGTCATTCTGCTGAACTTGAGCTTGAAGTTCCGAACCTTCGATTTCATCCGGTCCGCCTCCGACTTCTCCCTCTGGTTTCGCAGGTTCTCGTAGTTCAGCAACAGGGTCTTCCAGTACCGACCGATGTCGTTCAGAAGGAATGTCGGCTCGAACGAGAGCGAATGATCTGGGTAGTCCCGGTAGTACGCAGCAATGAACTCCTTGCGGGCTGCTTGGTACGCACCTTCGCCCGCGACCCACTTGCCTTCAAGGAGCATGAGCATCCGCAGCGTGAAGTAGTTCAGATCGTCTTCCGACGCGGAACCAAGCTTCTCCAGGATGTCTTTGACTGAGTGGATCTCGAGCCATCTGCAGTCTCCCGAGAACTCGGGGATTGCCATCTTCCTCGTCTCACGGATGAGGTCTGCGAAGAGCAAGAGTTCGTTTGTGCGTGCGCGCTTGACCTTGTCTCGGTCTTGGACGAGAAAGAAGAGGTCGATATCGGAGTGCGAGCCAGCCTCGTCTCGGCCGTAGGATCCCGCGGTAAAGACCGTTAGGTCCGGGATCTCACCCATGGCCTCGCAGCCGGCCAGCCGGTTTCGGAGATCTTCCAGCCGCTCCCGCGAGTACCGCGCCCGTTCCTCGATCGTTGCTTCAGCCATGACTCTCACGCCTCTGATTCGATTAACGCTACAGATTGCCATAGTGCCAGGCTGGCGTCAACCAATCGGCTGGTTCTCCGGGCGGCGCGTCCAGCGCGCCCTTCGCATCGAGGGCCGGGACTTCGACTAACCTGGGGCTTGCGCGAGCTCGCGGCAGGGCGAGTCGTAAGTCCCTGCGATGCAAAAGGATTCGCTGCGCTCCCCTTTGGCACATGAAGGCGCCCAGCCGCGAGACAGCCGCCGTTCGGCGGCCGTCGCAAGCCCCTTCTAGTTGGGCGACACTCCGCCTTCGGACATCGAGGGCTGCTCGGCACCGCGCATCCAGCGCGGCGCCCTGCGGTTCCGGCCCTCCGGGAGTCCCCTTGCCGGGAAGGAGAGGAGGCTCCCAGCTCCGGGTCCCCCAAGTGCATCGAGCTAGATTTAGTCGGAGTTTTCCGCGGCCGCCGCACTGGTTGCGGCTGCGCCTCCGCCGACCAGAACCTTCAAGGGCACGATCTCGTCACCCGGTATTGGAGTGCCAAGAGTCACTGCAAGGGTCACTAGAGCAGCGATCACCAGCCATGGGCCCCAATCATTTTCGCCAGGCTCTTCTTCTTCGGGGTCGTCGTCATCCTCATGATCCTCGTCATCCTCATCATCGTTGTCACAGGGGACCTCCAACCGCAGCCGGCAGACGACCGGTGGCATCGATCCACTCTTGATGTACAACGGAAATGGGGGGACGACAGTTGCTCGTCCCGGATGGAGGTAGCAGTTGGTTGGACATTGGTTCAGAGCGTCGTCCAGGGCATCGTCGGCTGCAACCGTCCACGCCCCGAAGTTTCCGAATCCCTCGCCACGCCCGTTCCCGACCACCGTTCCGGGACACGTTTGAGCCAGCGCCGCCGGAGGAAGAAGAAGACAACCGGCGACCAGGAACCCCCCCCAAGGCCCATAGAGTTGCCGACGGCGAGGCCCGCAGGCGTGTCGAAGCTGGCTGGCGAGATAGCGCCCCCCTTCGATCGTGAGGCAGCGTCGCGGAATCGCGAGATGTCGCCTTCCGTGGAAGGACAAGATGATGAACTCACGGCTCTCCTGCCAGCGGAGTACCGCGGACCAAGGAAGGGTGGGCGAATCCTCAACGGACAGGCCTTCCGCGCTGATCGACACTTGCTGGTTCTGCCGCGCAAGCGTCGCGTCTCGTCGAACACGCAGCTGAATGGCTACCAGCCGCCGATAGAGCACGCAGCCTAGGACCCCCACTCCGACGACTAG
>CAZUHI010000138.1:0-5955 GCA_964620495.1 uncultured Rickettsiales bacterium
GAAGGCTATGCCGCCTGTTTCAAGCTGCCCGTCCACAACTTCTGGTCATACCTCGGATACGTCCGAGTTGGGCTCATGCGAGGACGGCCTGGACAACGATAGCGACGGGTGGGTGGACGAGCACGACCCCGACTGCACCCACGGCACTGCGGAGGACAACAGCGCCTTCGGGTCCACGGCGTGCAACGACGCCACCGACAACGACTTCGACGGGCTCTCGGACGCAGACGATCCGCAGTGCGTGAGCGGCCAGGACGACAACGAGGAAGTCTGACCTCGGGTCAGGCCTGGGGCATAGGCTCACCCTTACGGCAAGACAACCTCGTCGCCACGCCGAGTGATCATCGGCTTCTTCTTGTGACGGTTGACGTAGACCACCTCAAGTTGGCTGTCAGGCAGCCGGAACCCGTGGGACTCATCGATGGTCTCGGTCATCGGATCCAGGACCAGCCTGATGAACTTGTCCAGTGACTCCTTGGCCCCGTCGATGCTGTCTCGGTGTCGATGCGCAAGTCGGCGGCCTCACCCGAGTCCGTCGGCCAGGCGCTCGCGTCCCCTCGGGAGCGCCCGATCATAGGAGGAGGCCGGGGCCAGAGCGCCCGAGCGAAGGGCGCTTGGCTGGTGAGGTGCCCGCCGCCGACCTTCACGAGAGGATGCGCCCGCAGAGCGAACCCGCACGCATCGCAACCTGGCGCTCCCGCGGCCGTCCTTCAGCTCCCTGCCGGCTCGGCGACGCCGGGGAAGTCCCCAGAAGTCCCTGAAGGCGTCCTACTCCGAGCCTTCGCACCCTGTGGGCGTGGTGTAGGCCGCCGTGACCGTTGCGCCGTCGGTGAGCATGCCCAGGTCAAAGTCCACGTGGGCGTCGCCGTCGGACCACCACCAGCCTTCGGGCAATGCTGCGCCATCCACACTCACCGACAGGCTCCCTGGGGCCGGCACGGCCGACAGCGCCATGCGGGTGCCGGCTCCTCGGGCATGGGTCGCGTCGGCCGCGTCTTCGAGGGAGGGTGTCCAGTCCTCGTCGCAGATGGAGCCGAGCACACCGCCGGTCGCCTCAACCGCGTCGATGTAGCCCCAGCCAGCGTCGGCGGACCCGCAGCCGTCCGGGGCGTCGCCGACGATGGCCGAGATCAAGACGTCCTGCTCCGTGTCCTTCGCGGCCAGGATGTCAGCCACGTAGACGCTCCGGTCTTCGGCGCTCTGATCGGGCTCGTCGGACACGAACACAAGGTGCAGCACGCTGTCGTCTCGTACCAGTCCGTCGTTGCAGCCGCCCGCGGCCTGGGCGACGCCTAGCGCGGCCAGGGTCAGGAGCGACTCGGAGTACCGGCTCACGTTTCCTGTGGACGCGGCCGCTTGGAATCGGGCGTCCACGTTGGGCGTCGTCGGCGTCAGGACCCCGGTGCGGCTGCAGCCGTCGTCGTCGTCAACGATCACCGCGACCTGCCAGTCCGGAGTGCTGGCCTCGAGCGTCGGTCTCAGCTGGCTGAACAGCTGAGCGAACTTGGCGTTGTCGTCGACCTGGCTGCTGGTGCTGTCCAGGAGGAAGACGACGTCCACGGTCTTCAGGTCCACCACCCAGGTGTCCTCGGCCGGCACTGCGGAGCCTGGGTAGAGCAGCGGGTCGCTGTCGTCGCAGTCGTCGCCCCCGAGGGCCTCGTCGACGAAGCCGTCGCCGTCCGCGTCGCCGCCTGTGCTCAGGTCGGAGGAGGCGGTGTCCAGGGTCGGCTTCGTCGCGGCACCGTCCTGGCAGCCGACGAGGAGCCCGAGGAGCCAGGCGAGGGCCCCGTGCAGGGCCAGGGCCGTGCTCACAGTCCACCCCCCCAGAAGACCGCTACGAGCCCGGCGTCGTTGTCGAAGTTCGCATTGCCCAGGATCAGGTCGCCGTCGCCGTCGCCGTCCAGATCGGCGGTGTCCAGGGCGAAGCCCCCGCCGACCAGGGTGGCGGGCGCGTCGCCCAGGCCCAGCGTGCCGTTGAACGGGCCGTGGAAGATGGCCACAAAGCCGTCGCCGCTGGACCCGCTCCCGGCCAGCGCCAAGTCGGCGTGTCCGTCCCGGTCGACGTCTCCAGGCAGGGACATGGGCTCCCCGAGCTTGTCCTGACGGGCCGCGCCGAGGAAGGTCGCGGCTGCCAGGTCGAGAGGCGTGAGATCTCCGGTCACTGGGCCCAACACCAGCCACACGGCGCCAGTGCCGTCAGAGCCTGCCTTGGGGTCCGCCGCCACCAGATCGGCCCACCCGTCACCGTCCAAGTCTCCGGCCACGCCGACCGTGCAGCCCCGCGCCAAGAGATCCGCGTCGTCGGTGGTGCGGTCGGCCGTGATCGGCCCGAAGAAGCCTGCCACCAGGTCGTCGGAGTAGGCGCCGCTCAGCAGGTCCTGCACGCCGTCGCCGTCCAGGTCGGCGCTGCCCACACGGTCGCCGAGCTGCTGGCCGACCCGGCTGCCGCTGAGGGTGGCGGTCGGTGGGGCGTCACTCTCCAGGCTCGCTCCCGACCAGACATAGATGGCCCCCGTGCTGTCCTCGACGCCGGTGTGGGTCAGGGCCAGGTCCCCTACGCCGTCTCCGTCGGCGTCGCCCAGCAGCCCCACCGACGAGGGGAAGTTGGTCTCGTCGGTCTGCGAGCGCAGCACCACCGGCGCGTCGGCCAGGGCCTGGTCGCCGGTCACCGGCCCGTAGATCACGTAGGCCTGGCCCTGTCGGTGGCCGTTGCCACCGATCACGAGATCCGCCAGCCCGTCACCGTCCAGGTCGCCGCCAGCGTCGAGCTCAAGCCCAGCCTTGTCGTCCCGCCGCTCTCCGGTCAGCAGCCAGCCCGACTCCCCAAGGGTGGCGCTTGTCAGGGGCCCAGGCACGACCCAGACCTGGCCCAGCCCGTCGGAGGTGTAGGCCGGCGCTCCCAGGGCCAGGTCCGCCTGGCCGTCGCCGGTCAGGTCGCCTGCGCTGGCCAGGGAGCGCCCCAGGTCGGACTCGGTCGTGCCGAGGAACACGACGTCGGCGTCCTCGACGAAGAGCGTGCCCTCGAGGCCGCAGTCCCCCGGGCCGCCGTCACAGTCGTCGTCCAGGCCGTTGTCGCAGATCTCCTCGGCGGCAGGAGAGACAGCCGGATCCGAGTCGTCGCAGTCCCCGTCCAGCTCGCTGTAGCCGTCGCCGTCCTCGTCGATGGCCGTCGTGCCTTCGTCGACGTCGCCGTCACAGTCCTGATCCAGGCCATCGGGCAGTTCTTCGGCGCCCGGGTGGCTCTCGGCGTCGTGGTCGTCGCAGTCCTCGGGCACCTCGTGGCCGTCGCCGTCCGCATCGAGCAGGTCGGCGCCGCTGCAGTCCTGATCGACGCCGTCCCAAGGGGTCTCTTCTGCACCGGGGTGGGCCTCCGGGTCGGCGTCGTCACAGTCGCCTTCGTCCTCTGTGAAGCCGTCACCGTCGTCGTCGTAGGCCGGGGTGCCTTCGTCCACGAACCCGTCGCAGTCCTGGTCGACGTCGTCCGCGAGCTCGTCGGCGCCCGGGTGGCGAGTCTCGTCGGCCGGTGCGCAGTCCTCGGGTACCAGCCAACCATCCCCGTCCGGATCCCACGCCGTGTCGGTCGCGCCGCAGGCCAGGAGCAACAGGAGTGGGGTCAGGGCGCACCTCCCCAGAGCACGTAGACCGCGCCGTTCTGGTCGCCGCCCAGGTCATTGGAGCTCAGCACGAACAGGTCTGAGGCCCCGTCGCCGTTGGCGTCGCCGCCGCCGACCCGGTGCCCGGTGTGGTCGCTGGAGGTCTCGCCGACCAGGGTGGCCCCGGCGCTGTCCTGGAGCAGCACGGTTCCGGTCGCTGGGGGCCCCCAGACCAGGTAGGCCACGCCGGCGTAGTCAGCGTGGCGCACGCCGCCCACCAGCAGGTCCGAGTGGCCGTCCAGATCCACGTCCCCTGTCACGGCGGCATCGCGCCCGATCCCGTCGTCTTCGGCGCCGTAGAGCAGGGTGTCGGCGTCCAGGTCGGCCACCAGCACGTCCGAAGTCGGGAGGTCCGTGAAGAGGTAGACGCAGCCGCCGTCCCGGGCGTGGCGCTCCGTCTCGTTCGCACCCGCGACGAGATCGTCGCGGCCGTCGCCGTTCACGTCCGCGCTCTCGGCCAGCGAGACACCCAGGGCCTCGCTCTGGCGGCCCTCGATGATGACGTCGACATCGGGCACCTGGACGACGCCGCTGAGCGGGCCCCAGAGCACGTAGAGACCGCCGTCGTTGTTCCAGTCGAAGTCGGCAGAGTCCGAGCCGATCACCAGATCCGGGAGGCCGTCTCCGTTCAGGTCACCACCGGCCAGGGCGTTGCCGAGCTGGTCGTTGTCTCCGCCCCAGACCTCGATGCTGTGCTCGTCCAGGCCAGCCACCACGTCCGCGCCGCTGTAGACGAAGGCCCGGCCCTCGTTCTCCCGGTCCAGGTCGTCGAAGACGGCGCCGACCACTACATCCAGGCCGCCGTCGCCGTCCAGATCCGACAACAGGGCCACGGCGTCGCCGCTCTGGTCGCTTGCGTCCAGGCCTGCGAGGGTCAGGTGCGCGTCGGCCAGGCTGCCCGACGCGGTGATCGGTCCGAGCACCACCCAGGCCGCACCTTGATTCCTGGGACCGGCGGAGTAGCCCCCGATGACCAGGTCCCGGTGCCCGTCGCCATCCAGATCGCCACCGGCGTGCAGCGAGTTGCCCGCGTCGCTTGACGCCTCGGGGCCGACCAGCACAACGCCCAGGTCCAGGGAGTCCTCGGTGAACGGCGCGAAGGCGATGCTGACCTGGCCCGCGTTCGAGCCGTTGCTGTCGGCACCCTTGTAGCTGACCAGCACGTCGACAAGCCCGTCCCCGTTCATGTCCTGGATGTCCATGTCGGTGGTAGCCGGCACATCGGGGGAGCTCAGCTTCACGTCGGCATCGGCCAGGGACACCTTGCCCCAGGGCGCACAGGCCCGTCCAGAGCCATCACAGTCCTCGTCGACCCCGTTGCCACAGATCTCCTCGGCGCCAGGGTGGATGGCGGGGTCGTCGTCTGCGCAGTCTCCGTCGGCGATGGCGTAGCCGTCGCCGTCGTCATCGTTCAGGTCCAGGTCCTCGTCGACCAGGCGGTCACAGTCCTCGTCCACGCCGTCCGGGTGCTCGTCTGCCCCTGGGTGGATGCTGTCGTCGTCGTCGTCGCAGTCCTGGCCGCCGACAGCCTCGGCGTCGTAGCCATCGCCGTCCACGTCGGTCAGATCGGCGCCGTCGCAGTCCTGGTCGATCCAGTCGTATGGAATCTCGTCTCCAGGGATCGAGGCGTCGTCGTCGTCGCAGTCGCCGTCCTGCTCGGACAGGCCGTCGCCGTCGTCGTCGTAGGCGTCGGTGCCCTCGTCGATCAGGCCGTCGCAGTCCTGGTCGACGCCGTCGGGGAGCTCCTCGGCTGCGGGGTGCACGCTCTCGTCGTGATCGTCGCAGTCGGTCGGGGCGAGGACGCCGTCGCCGTCGAGATCTACCCCGCCGATTGTGCCCGGGTCTGTGTCGGAACCGCAGGCGATCAGGAAGAGGGCGGCCAGCAGGGGTGGGGAGGGCACGGATGCACGATAGCGCCTCGCCGACCCCTCAGTCCCCGGACCCCAGCAGCAGGGTCGTCGCTCCCCCGTAGGCTTCGGCGCCCTGGAAGCCCGGTGCGCCGATGGCCAGGTCGCCGTAGCCGTCGCCGTCGAAGTCTCCGATACCCGCCACGCCGGTGCCGGCGTAGTCCCCCCAGTCCTCGCCCAAGACGCGGACCGCGGCGTTGTCCAGATCCCCGCCCGTGAGGCCGGTGCCGCCCCAGACGAGGTAGACCGCACCGGCCTCGGGGCCGCTGACGGCCGCGTTCGAGGCGCCGATGCACAGGTCGGCGGTGCCGTCGCCGTCAACGTCGCTGCCTGTGTCTGCCGCGCCGCCGGCCAGGTCGTCGATTGACGCGCCGTGGAGGCGCAGCGGGACCTCG
>CAZUHI010000139.1:0-5940 GCA_964620495.1 uncultured Rickettsiales bacterium
CGTCTGTGGCGTCGTCGTCGTCTGTGGCGTCGTCGTCGTCTGTGGCGTCGTCGTCATCGACCGCGTCGTCGTCGTCGGAGGTGGGGGGACAGGCGATGAGGGCCAGACAGAAGGGCAGAACCAGGAAACGTCGCATCCGGGGAGCGTACCCCGCCGGCGCCCTTCGGCGCCCCGCCCTACTCCACGGCCTTGGCGGCCAACCACCCGGGCGCGCACGTGACCCCGACGCCGGGGTGCATGCCGTTGCTGCCCAGGTACAGGCCGGGGATCGGCGTCTTGTACTGCGCGAGCCGGGGGGTGGGGCGCAGGGGGCCGAGTTGGTCGAGGGCGAGCTCCCCGTGGAACACGTGGGCGCCCGGCAGCGCGTAGCGGGCCTCGATGTCCGCGGGGGTCAGCGTCTCCGAGGCGACGATCGTCTCGCCGACGCCCGGGAGGTACCCCTCGAGCGTGTCCATGGCCGCCGCGTACAGCGAATCACGGGCGGCGTCGGTCCACCCGCCGTCCAGGTCGTGGGCCGCGCAGTGGAGGGTGAGGGAGGCGACGTGTCGGTCGCCGTCGCTCCACTGACGGACGTGCAGCGGCGGGGTCGTGGGCAGCCGACGGTGCTTCGCGTGGTCCCACGCGCGCTCGAGCTCCAGCGGGTCCTCGGCGCCGAGCAGCAGGCGCTCGTGCGCGGCTCCGTCGAAGGCGAGCGGCTTCGAGAGCCCCAGGTGGACCTTCGCCAGGGTGCCCCGGACGCGGATGTCCGACACGTCCCGTTCGATGTGCGCGGGCAGATCGAGCGGGTGCACGAGGTCCAGGAGCGTGGTCTGCGGACCGATCGCCGAGAGCACGCAGATGGAGGACCGGTAGCCGTCGGACGTCTCCACCCCCTGCACGCAGCCGTTCTTCACGACGATGCGCTGGGCCTCGATGCCCGTCTCGACCCGGATGTTCGCGTCGGCCACGGCGGCCGTCAGCGCGGAGATGAGGGCGGCGGGGCCCCCGTGGATCTCGCGCTCCGCCAATGCCTCGGCCAAGAGAAGGGTCGTCGTCGACGTGGGGGATCGCGGCCCCATCCACGTGCCGGGGAGGGCCTCGGAGCAGAGCATCGCCCGCAGCAGCGGTCCCGCGACCTCCTCCGTCACCCAGTCGTCCACGCACGCGGGAGCGACCCGCAGCAGCTCCATCAGGTCGCGCTTGCCGAGCCGACGCAGGTCCAGCGCGGGGCGCACCAGCGGGAGGATCTTCGCCTCGTCGCCGATGTCCGGCGGGGCGGCCTCGAGGATCCGACGGACCGTGGGGCCGACCTTGTCCACGAACGCGCGCAGGGTGCGATGGCCGAGGGCGTCGTCGCCGAGCCCCGACGTGCCCGCGGAGCCGCCCAGCAGGAGGCCCGGACCGTCGCGCCGGGCCCCGAACAGGGGCGGTCGCTCCCGCCAGGTCAGCCCGTGGTTCGCGAGCCCGAGGTCCGCCACCACGCTCGGACGGACCCGGCAGGTCTCGTCCAGCAGGCCGCGCGTGCGGAACCCGGCGCCGAAGTCCTCGCCCGCGCAGATGCCGCCGAGCACGTCGCGACGCTCCAGGATCAGCACCTTGCTGTTCGGGCCCGCGAGCTTGAGGGCGGCCGTGAGGCCGTTGTGCCCGCCGCCGATGACGATGGCGCCGTAGGCCGTCATACCGCCCCCCGTCGCAGCATCTCCTTGGCCGCGAGCGCCCCCGGCGCGCCCATGACGCCGCCGCCCGGGTGGGCCCCCGACGCGCACAGCCACAGGGACTTCACCGGCGTCGCGTACCGCGCCCAGCCCGAGACGGGGCGCTGGAAGAGCAGCTGCTCGAGGCCGAGCTCGCCGTGGAAGATGTTGCCCTCGCTGAGCCCGAACTCCTGCTCGAGATCCCAGGGCGTGAGCACCTGCCGGTGGAGGATGTCCTCCTTCAGCGTCGGCATGTACTCGGCGAGCGTGTCGATGACGGCGTCGCCGAAGGCCTCACGACGCTCCGGCCAGCGCGACGGCCCCTCCTTGATCGCGTACGGGGCGTACTGCACGAAGCAGGACATGACGTGCTTGCCCGCGGGCGCCATGCCGCGGTCGAGCAGGCTCGGGAACACGACGTTGATGTAGGGCCGGTCGCTGAAGTCGCCGTACTTCGCCTGGTCGTAGGCCGTCTCGAGGTAGTCGGTGGACGGGCAGATGGCCACGTCGCCGCGCACGTGGGGGCCGTCGCCGGGGCGGCACGCGAACTCGGGGAACCGGTCCAGCGCGAGGTTCACCTTCCCCGAGCTGCCCCGGAACTTGTAGCGCTTGATCGAGGTGACGAAGTCCGGGTCCAGGTGCTCTTCGCCGACGAAGCGCATGAACGTCAGCCGGGGGTCGCAGCCGGAGACGACGGCCCTCGCGTCGATCTCGTCGCCGTTCTCGAGGACGACGCCGTCGGCCTTGCCGCCGCGGATGCGCACCTTCGCCACGGACGTCTCGGTGCGGATCTCCACCCCGAAGTGGCGCGCCGCCGACGCGATGGCCTCGCTGACGGCCCCCGTGCCGCCGACGGGGAAGCCCCAGGCGCGGGAGCTCCCGTCGATCTCGCCCATGTAGTGGTGCAGCAGCACGTACGCGGTGCCCGGCGACTTCACGCCCAGGAACGTGCCGATGATGCCGCTGCATGCCATCGGCGACATGAGCTCGTCCGACTCGAACCACTCGGACAGGAAGTCCACGGCGGACATCGTCGTCAGCTTGAACTGCAGCAGCGCCAGGTCTTCGCCGAGCTCGCGGAAGCGCTTCCCGAACCCGAGGAGCTGGAGCACGTCCTTGGGCCGCATCGACATCGGATCCGGCGCGTTGGAGTCGATGATCGGCTTCGCGAACCGGGCGAGCTTGCCCATCGAGCGCCCGAACTCCGGGTAGATGTCCGCGTCCTTCTTGCTGAACTTGCGGATCTCCTCGCGGGTCTGGGCGGGATCCGGCCAGCGGCACAGGGATCGACCGTCTGGGAAGGGCGTGAACGACGCTTCCAGGGGCACGATGCGAAGCCCGAACTTCGGGAGCATCAGGTCGCGGATGATCTCCGGTCGCAGCAGGGAGACCACGTAGCTGCAGACCGTGAACTTGAAGCCCGGATGCACCTCTTCGGTGACGGCAGCGCCGCCGAGCACGTGGCGACGCTCGAGCAGCAGCACGTCGCGCCCGGCCTTCGCGAGGTAGGCCGCCGCGGTGAGGCCGTTGTGCCCCCCGCCGATGACGACGGCGTCGTACTTCTTGGCCATCTAGGAGGCCTCCTTCTTCGCCTTGGCGCCGGGCGTGAACTTCTTGCGCTCGGGGTCGAAGAACGGCTTCGGGACGATGGTGGCGGTGACGGTGCGTCGCTCGAACTCGACGGTGTGCTCCACCTGCAGCTTCGCGCCCATGGCCGCGTGCGGTGTCCGGATCTGGGCGAGGCACAGCAGCTTCTTGAGCGTCGGCGACCAGGTGGTGCTGGTGACCTGCCCGACCTGGTTGCGGCCCGACGCCGTGTACACCGGGACGGCGTCGCGGCAGGCGATCGGGGCGAGGTGGGGCGGCAGGTTGTAAGACGCGTACAGGTCGGCGAGCTCGGCCCAGTCCACCTCGAGCCCGACGAGGTCCCACTTCGGACCCCTCTCCCGCTCCTTCAGGAGGGCGGCCTGGCCGATGAAGGGGGGGCGGTCGTCCAGGTCGACCGTCCAGCCCAGCCCCGCGTCCGACGGAGTCGACTTGCGTCCCTCGATCAGGCAGCTGTGGGCCGAGATGTAGTCGACTCCTTGGAGGACGAACCCGGCCTCGATGCGGGAGACGTCGAGCGCGTCCAGGCCGATGGGCTCCATGCCGTACGTCTTCCCCGCTTCCATCAGCGCGTCGTACACGGGCAGCGCGGCGTCGTTGTCCATCCAGATCTCGAAGCCGAGGTCGCCGGTGTAGCCCGTCCGGGTCACGAGGACGTCGTTGCCCGCGAGGGTCGTGGGCCGCGAGCGGAAGAAGCGCAGGCGGTCGATCTGCATGGCCACGACGTCGCGCAGGATGTCGCGCGACAGGGGACCCTGGAGGGCGAGGGCGCAGATGCGGTCGGTGCTGTCCTGGATGGCGACGTCGAACCCGCGGGCGTGGCGGTGGAACCAGCGCAGCCACGACTCGGACGAGGTGACGCGGTAGTGGGTCTTCGTGAGGCGGGTGACGGTGCCGTCGTCCAGGGCCCAGCCGTGCTCGTCGCACATGCAGGAGTAGACGACCTGGCCGACGCTCATCTTGGCGATGTTCCGGGTCCAGATCGTGGACAGGAAGAGGCCTGCGTCGGGGCCGGTGACCTCGAGCTTGTACAGGGGGGTGACGTCGAGCAGCCCGGCGGTGCGGCGGATCGCGAAGTACTCGCGCTCGCTGTGCCGATCGAAGTTGCAGGCGGCGATGTAGCCCGCCCACTCCTTCCACGCGAACGACCTTGCGGCGAGCGCCGACGTGCGGGGGTGGAAGGGGGTCGAACGCGGCACGCGGGAATGCTATCTGCGCCGCGGTTTTCCGTCGCGCCCCGGCGGTATGCTCCGGCCGATGCACTTCCTCTTCATGCTCGAGAGCGCGTTCAGTCTGTGGATGCTCTACGACGCCACGCAACGTCGCGTCGCCACCTTCTGGTACTTCGTCATCCTCATGCCCGGCGGCGAGTTCGTGTACTTCCTGGCCGTGTACATGCGGACCGACCGCAAGATGCAGAAGATGGTCCGCAAGCTGTCGGAGCGGTCGGAGTCCATCGAACAGCTGCAGGCGGCGGTCGAAGCCCTGCCCTCGGTCATCAACAAGCTGCGGCTCGCCCAGGGCCTGCACGACCGCGGCCGGATGCTGGAGGCGGCCGAGGCGTTTCGAGGGGTGCTGACGCGCGACTCCGAGAACAAGGAGGCGCTGTATGGCCTCGCCCTCGCGTGCGCGGGCTCCCAGGACGACGCGGGGGCCGTGGAGGCGCTGGAGAAGCTCGTGGCCATCGACGTCGGATACAAGGAGTACGCGCCGGGGGCCGAGCTGGCGGCGATCTTCTGGCGTCGCGACCGCCGCGAAGAGGCCCTGGCGATGATCAGGAAGGTCTCTCGCCGATCGCACCGGTTCGAGCACGAGGTCCAGTACGCGATGTTCCTGATCGAGTCGGGCGACCGCGAAGAAGCGCGGGAGCTGCTGACCGAGGGCATCAATCAGTACGAGTCGGGGCCGAAGTTCGCGAAGAAGCAGGACGCCGTCTGGGCGAAGCGCGCGAGGGCCCTGCTCGACCGCTGCTGATGCAGGGGGGCGATTGGGGGCGGCGCAAGGGCGCGTGAAACCCTGGGCGGCGGGCGCGGAAGAACCCACCTTGGGGGCATGCGCATTCTCGTGATCTCGATGGTGTTCTTGGGGACTCTCACGGCTTCGGCCGCCACGGCGGAGACCCTTCCGTCCGCGGTGGGCGCAGAAGCGGCGCGGCTGGGCTCCCTGCTCGACGACGCGGCGCGAGGCCACCGGGCGGCGGCCGAGTTCGGGCTGGCGGACTGCCTCGATCGAGGGCGGCTGACGGCGCTTGCCCTGGGGCGAATGATGGAGAACCGCGGCCCCGAGCTGACGGCCCAGCTGGTCGGGGGCGACGCGGCCGCGCGGGAGTTCGCGGCGAACCTGATCGGCGTCGCCCTGCGCCAGGTCGGCGAGATCGCGGCCGAGGCGGCCGCCTGCTACGAGATCCCCGAGGAGGATCGCCCCCGCGGATACGTGTCGGTCAAGACGTTCGAGCGATCCGGAGGCGTCCTCCTGGTCGCCTACCCGGCGCAGTTCGACGAGCCGGACTCCACGGGGCCGCCCCTCCTCGATCGTCGCCCGGACTGGCTGGACCACTACCGCGGCGTGGTGCGTCGGTTCTGAGGCTGCGGTCGGGTGTACTAGTACCAATGCCGGTCACTTAGGCCCCTCTCGCGGCCTGGTGCCTCGATTTCGTTTGTAG
>CAZUHI010000140.1:0-1380 GCA_964620495.1 uncultured Rickettsiales bacterium
CGTCGTCGTCGTCCACCGCGTCGTCGTCGTCCACCGCGTCGTCGTCGTCGCCCGCCTGGCAGTCGGGGCTGCCTTCGCAGCCGGCGTCGTTGCAGTCGAAGTCGCCGTCGCCGTCGTTGTCGGCGCCGTCGGTGCAGTCGCCCGCGTTCTCGCCCTCCTGGTCGCCCTCGGGGCACGCAGCGAACGAGAGCAGGAGCAGGGTCGCCGCGAAGGCGGAGGTGGTCAGCGTGAGCAGGCGTCGGGTCATGAGTCGTCCTCCAAGTGCCACGGCGCCGACTCGCGATTCGACGCCTTGGGTGAAAGGCTAGCATCGTTGGCGCGTATGGCGGGTGTCGCCCACGGCCCGGGATCCCCCCTGCCCGACGGCGACCACAGCAGCAAGCGGGGCCCACGAGAGGCCCGGGAGAACCCATGATTCTGGTGAACACCGAGACCATCCCCGGCAGGAACATCGTCGAGTACTACGGCGTCGTGAGCGGCAGCACCGTCCGCGCGAAGCACATCGGTCGCGACATCATGGCGGGGCTCAAGAACCTGGTCGGGGGCGAGCTCAAGGGCTACACGGAGCTCATCGGCGACGCCCGCTCCGAGGCGGTGGACCGCATGAAGCGGGAGGCGGAGCGGCTCGGCGCCAACGCGGTCGTCAACGTGCGGTTCTCGACCTCCAGCATCGCCCAGGGAGCCGCGGAGCTGTTCGCCTACGGCACCGCCGTGCGCGTGGAGTAGTCGTGTCCGACGGCGAGCTCTTCCAGGCCCTCTTCTCCGTCATCCTCAACCTGGCGGTGCCGCTGACGCTGCTCGTGGTGGCGTTCTTCGTGGGCAAGTACCTCGAGCGCAGTCACCTCGAGTCGCTGACCGAGCGCGAGCGCGCCACCGAGCCGACGCGGGCGTACACGCTCAAGACGCCCCTCCCCGGGCACTCCCCCGAGCAGGCGGAGCTGGTCACGGGCAGCGTGGTGATCAGCCTCGACTACTTCAAGCGGTTCGCGGCGGCCCTGCGCGCGCTGATCGGCGGCAACGTCCGGTCCTACGAGCCGCTCCTGGTGCGGGCCCGTCGCGAGGCGATCCTGCGCATGAAGGAGGAGGCGATCCGACGCGGGTTCCGGGGCGTGATCAATGTCCGCCTGGAGACGAGCCGGTTGGCGTCGGGCCGCTCGGACGGCAAAGGAACCGCCGGGATCGAGATCCTGGCGTTCGGCACCGCCATCCGCTGAGCTGCCGGCCCGAAGCGCCGACGGGCCGCTTCCCCCCGGCCTGAGAAGAACCTCTCAGTCCGGCCCGAAGCAGCGCTCGCTTCCCCCCGATCCGAGAGGTTCTTCCCATCAGTGCCGGAAGCGACCTGGGCCGGATCGCGACGACGGGAGCGGAGGACCGGGTGAA
>CAZUHI010000140.1:1480-5926 GCA_964620495.1 uncultured Rickettsiales bacterium
GGCGTATTGAAATACGCCGAAGTCGGGCCGGAGGCGCCGGAGGAAGCGAGGCGGGAGCAGGCAAGCGCCCCAGCGCGCGCAGCGGAACGCAGTGCAGCGGAGTCGAAAGGGGAACCGGTAGCAGCGAGGACCTGGGCCGGATCGCGACGACGGGGGCGGAGGACCGGGTGAAGGCGTATTGAAATACGCCGAAGTCGGGCCGGAGGCGCCGGAGGAAGCGAGGCGGGTCAGGGACCGCTGCTACTACCACCAGTGGATGTTGTCGAGGTCCTCGTTCCCCCGACGGGCGTCGTCCCAGGGCCGGGCGGGGATGTACTTCCACCCTCCGTCGCTGAACATGACGACGATGTTCCCCCGGTCCATCCGCTCGGCCCGGCGCAGCGCGGCGGCCAGGGTCGCGCCCGCGCTGACCCCGGCGTTGATCCCCTCCTCCCGCACGACGCGCTCGGCCGCCGCGATGGCGGTCGCGCTGTCCACGAGCATGCGACCGTTCAGCAGGTCGAGGTCGAGGAGCGGCGGGCGGTAACCCTCCTCCAGGCTCCGCAGGCCTTGGAGGTGGTCTCCCAGCTTCGGCTCCACCCCCACCAGCTGCACCCTGGGGTTGTGCTCCCGCAGCCGCGTGCCGACGCCCATGAGCGTGCCGCCGGTGCCGATGCCCGCCACGAACACGTCCACCTCGGGCAGCTCCTCGACGATCTCGGCGCCCGTCGTGTCGTGGTGCACCCGCACGTTCACGGGGTTGGTGAACTGGGCGACGTTGTGCCACCCGTGCTCCTCCGCGAGCGCTTGGGAGCGGTCGATGGCCGACTTCATCCCCACGCACGAGCGGCACCAGACGACCTCGATCCCGTACAGCTGGAACACGTCGGCGATGCTCGGCACCACCTCCATGGGGATGACGACCTTGAGCGGATAGCCCTTCTGCTTGGCCACCATGGCGAGGGCGATGCCGGTGTTGCCCGAGCTCGCCTCGACCAGGGTCTGGCCCTTCGCCAGGCTCCCGTCCGCCTCCGCCTGCTCCACGAGCGCGAGGGCGATCCGATCCTTGACGCTCCCGCTGGGGTTCTGGCCCTCGAGCTTCGCGAAGATGCGCACGCCCGGCTTGGGGCTGAGGCGGGGAAGCTCGATGAGGGGAGTCCCGCCGATGAGGCGCAGCAGCGCCGGCCTCGTCGGCGGGACCTCCGGGGTCACCGTGGGGCTACTTGTCGTCCGTGGGGACGTCCACGCCCTTCATCTCGGTCCTCTGCTCCTGCTGGAGGATCTTGAACTCGACGCGGCGGTTCTTGGCCTTGCCTGCGTCCGTGTCGTTCGTCTCGAGGGGCGTGGTCTCGCCGTAACCCTTCGACTGCAGACGCCCCTTGTCCACGCCGTACGCGGTCAGGTAGTTCATGACCGACGCCGCCCGGCGGTTCGACAGGTCCATGTTGTAGTCGTCCTTGCCGTCGGTGTCCGTGTGACCCTGGACCTCCACCAGCGTGATCTGGGGGTTGTCCTGCAGGGTCTGGGCGACCGCGTTCAACAGGGAGTACGACTTCTTCAGGATGGTCGCCTTGCCGGTGCGGAAGAAGACCTTGTCGAGGATGACGATCGCGTCGCCGACCACCACAGCCTTCATGTCGTCCGGGCAGCCGTCCTCGTCCTTGAAGTCGTTGATGACCTCCGGGATGTCGGGGCAGATGTCCGCGCTGTCGAGGATGCCGTCGCCGTCGTTGTCGGGGTCGGGGCAGCCGTCCTCGTCCTCGAAGCCGTCCTTGTCTTCCTTCTTGTCGGGGCACTTGTCGTCGGCGTCGAGCACGCCGTCGATGTCGTTGTCGCTCTCGGGGCAGCCGTCGTGGTCCTCGAAGCCGTCCTTGTCTTCGGGCTTGTCGGGGCAGCGGTCGCCGGAGTCCGGGATGCCGTCGCCGTCGTTGTCGGTGTCGGGGCAGCCGTCGTCGTCCTGGAACTCGTCGATGTCCTCGGGGGTGTCGACGCACTTGTCCTTGTCGTCCGGGACGCCGTCCTTGTCGTTGTCGCCCTCGGGGCAGCCGTCGCCGTCCTCGAAGCCGTCGAAGTCCTCGGGGGCCTGGGGGCACTTGTCGGCGTCGCCGAGGATGCCGTCGCCGTCCGTGTCGCCCATGGCGAACTGCACGCCCGCGAAGAAGCGGAACTGGGGCACGCCCGCGGCCGGGGTGAGGCCGGGGCCGCCGCCGACGATGATGTCGAGCCCGACGGGCGTCATGATGCGGGCGTCCACGACCAGCTCGAGCGGGCTGTGCAGCGCGGCCGAGGCGTCGATCTGACGAACGGCGCCGCGCTGGGGACCGACGATGCCGGCGCCCACGAGCTCGGCGTTGATCATCAGCTTGCCGGGCAGCGGGATCACGCCGACGCCGATGCCGTACATGATCTCGTCGTCGACCGCGAGGGTCGCCACCGGGCGGGCCTGCAGCGGCTTGAAGCGGTAGCCGATGTGGCCTGCCACGTGGAAGTACGTGAGCTTCTTCTCGAGCGCCAACTTGATGCCCAGGGTGGGCAGGCCGCTCGTCGTGTAGATCTCGCGGTTGCCGGTGGGCAGGGTCAGGAAGGGCTTCACGGCCAGCCCGATGATCTTCTGATCGTCGAGGAGGCGGAACGAGCCCTGGATCCAGAGGTCGCCGAAGGACGCGGGGGGCGCGTCCGTGGGGAGGCGATCCCCGTGGATGGCGACGTTCAGGAAGGGGAAGAAGACATCGATCTGCGCGAACTTCGCGGGGGCGATGCTGAACCGGAAGTGACCGGAGACGAGGCCGTCGATGAGGCCCGCCGAGCGGCTCAGGTTCGACGAGGAGATCTCGAGCGGGTGGTGCGCATACCCGAAGATGACGTCCAGCGACGGCATCAGCTTCGGGCCGAGGCGCGTGCTGTCGACCAGGACGAAGCTGCGGTTGTTGGCCGCGAACGTCAGACGCTGAATGTCCAGCGAGAGGGTGGGGTCGTCCTGGGCCGAAGCCGTGGCGGGCACGAGCATCACGCCCAGGGCCACGGCGATGAGAATCGAACGACAGCGAGACAGCAGCAGCATGATCAATCTCCTCCACGCACCCGTCCCCCGGGGTCGCGCGGGGTCAGGATATCAGCCGGGATCGCTCACGGCCTGCGTAGGCGGTCTGATCGTTGCACTAGACTCGATCCGTGCGTCGAAATGGAACCCTCTGCGTCGTCGCGGTCGCCCTCCTGGGGGGGTGCGACGACGAGCCCGTCGGCGGCCTCGATCTGGCCGACGATCCCGTCGCGTACATCGAATCGATGGAATACCGGCGCGGGATCCTCGAGCGAGACCTGACCGTCCTCGAGAACCACTACGCCGAGCGGCGGCTCGCTCGCTACGCGACCCCCGACGGGCCCTGGGACACGCTCCTGGAGCGCGACCCGCCGTCGGCGCCCCTGACCACCGACGACACCGACGGCATCCTCGCGGGCGTCCCTCCGGCGATGGCCGACGGGTCCTCCCTCACGCCGGACGAGCTCCCCGGGGACGAGGCGGGCTGGATCGATCTGGGCCGACGCGTCTTCTTCGAGTACCCCCTGCGCGTCGAGCTCACGTACGAGGCCCTGGCGGAGATCGAGGACGGCATCCCGTCTTCGGGGTTCCTGCTCGACGACGGCGCCTGGGTGGGCCTGCGGAAGTTCGTGGACGACGGCGGCGACGTACGGATCGGCAACACCTGCGCGCAGTGTCACGCCTCCCGGGACGACGACGGCGACGTGACGGGCGTGCTCGCGAACCGCGCCATGAACGTCGGCCGGGCCCGCCTCCTCACGCTGGGGCTGGAGCCGGGGGAGCTTCCCCCCGAGATCGAGGCGAGCAGCGTCGGGGACCTGGACCGCCTCGGCCCGGGCCGCTCCGACCTCCTGGCCGACGGGGTCTTCAACCCCTACGCCTTCCCGGACTTCGGCGGCATCGTCGACATGCCGTACCTGCACCAGAACGCGAACTGGTTCCACCGGGGCACCGCCACCCTCGCGGTGCGGTGCGAGACGCTCTTCATCACGTCCAACGCCGAGCGACGTCGCCCGCCCCGGGTGCTCACCTGGGCGCTGGCGACCTACCTGCGGTCCCTCCCCCCGCCGCCGCCCGTCACCGCCGGGGGCCCCGAGGCCGACGCGGGCCGGATCGTCTTCGACGAGACGGGCTGCGGGGACTGCCACACCCCGCCGCTGTTCACGTCGGACCGCTCCGTCACGATCGACGAGGTCGGCACGGATCCGTGGGCGGGTCGAAGCGAGGTTCGCTGGACGGGGAACTACCGCATCCCGAGCCTGCGGGGCGTCGGACGCACGGCGCCGTACCTGCACCACGGCGCGTTCGCCGGCCTCGAGGAGATGTTCGATCCCGAGCGGACCGAGCCGGGCCACGAGTTCGGGCTGGCGCTCGACGAAGCGGAGCGCGCAGCCCTCCTCGCGTATCTACGTTCGATCTAGAGAGGT
>CAZUHI010000141.1:0-5895 GCA_964620495.1 uncultured Rickettsiales bacterium
ACGCCGCTGCCGCTACGTGACCCGAACAGCCCGTCGCACCGAGGGATCCGCACCCGTCGCGTTTTCTTTTTGACCTTCGGCGCCGACGACTTAGCTTGAGGGCTCTTCGGAGCGGGCGCTCGCTCACCACGCTCCCGAGCTCGGATCGAGAACACACATGGACCTGCATGCCGCCGTTTCGGTCGCGCGCGCCGCGGAGTACGCGAGCGCGCGGGATCGCTCACGGGAACGCTTGGTGGCCCGCGGCAGCGCCGCCGCCTGGGCCCGGACCGTCGCCGTCCCGGAGCTTCCTCCCTCCCGGCGCGCCCCGTCGGGGTCCGTCCGCGCCTTGGGGTGGGAGGAGCGGGGCTACCCCGAGGGGCTCCGTGCGCTGCCGGAGCCACCGCCCGCCGTCTTCGTGCGGGGCCTGCCCGAGCCCCTGCCCCCGGTCGAGCGGTGCGTGGCGCTCGTGGGGGCCCGGCGCTGCACGCGAGAGGGTCGGTGGATCGCGCACGACCTGGCCCGCGGGCTCGCCGCGCAGGGGATCGTCGTGGTCTCCGGGCTCGCGCTGGGCATCGACGTGTCGGCTCACGAGGGCGCGCTCGCCGGGCGCGGACGAACGCTTGCGGTCCTCCCGTCGGACGTGGATCATCCCGCTCCTCGCCGCAACCACGGGGTGGCCGAGGAGATCGCTGCGGGGGGCGGTTGGCTCCTCTCCGAGCGTCCCCCCGGGGCCGCGGTGAGGCCCGAGTCGTTCCCCCGGCGCAATCGGTTGGTGGCGGCGTCGGCGGGGGCGGTGGTCGTCGTGGAGGCGGCCCTGCGCTCGGGGACCCTGTCCACGGTGGACTGGGCCCTCCGGCTGGGTCGTCCGGTGGGGGCGGTGCCGGGCTCGCCGCTGAGTCCGGTCTCGGCGGGCAGCAACCGGCTGCTCGCGGCGGGCGCGGCGGTGGTGGCGTCGGTCGCGGACGTGGTCGACCTGCTCGGCGCAGCCCGGGAGCGACCGCTGCCGGTGGCGGCCGTGGACGACGACGCCCGGGCAGTCCTGGGCGCCGTGCCCGGGGCCTCGGGGACCGCCGAGGCCTGGCTGAAGGCGTCGGGGCTGCCCCGGACGCGGGCCCGGTCCGCGCTGCTGCGGCTCCTCGCGGCGGGCGCGGTGAGGCGGGTCTCGGGAGGCAGGATCGTGCGGGTCTTGTGACCCCGTGGAGGTGACGGATGAGCGAGGACGAGACAATGCAGCAGGAGCCTCGCGACGTCTTGGCGTTCGTGGGCCGTCTCGCCGTTCAGGGGCGCGCGCCCGGGGATCGAGCGGAGCTGCTCGAGGTCCTCGCGGCGGCGGGGTTCGCGGCGGAGATCGTGGAGCGCGCCCTCGGCGCGCCCGGAGACGGGGCGACTCGGGCCGCGGCTCGGCGGGGGCGTCACTCGGTGCCCGTGCGCCGACTCACCGACCGCGCCACCCGCTTCCTCAACGCCCTGCAGGACCTCGGGTACATCGACAACGCACTCGAAGATCAGGTGCTCGACTCCGCCATGGCGGAGCACGCAGGCGACATCGACCTCGAAGAACTCCGCCCGCACGTCGCCGCGGTCCTCTTCGACCGCCAGTACGACCTCGAGCCCGAGACGCTCCACTTCCTCCAAGAGGAGTGGCGGCTGGCGTTCCATTGAGGGGCGTCTGATGGACCGGCCGGTCGTCGTGGTCGGGGGCGGGCTCGCGGGCTCCGAGGCCGCGTGGCAGCTCGGGTCGCGGGGGATCCCCGTGGTCTTGTACGAGATGCGCCCCGTGCGCACCACGGCCGCCCACGAGACGGACCGCCTCGCCGAGCTCGTCTGCAGCAACACCCTCGGCAGCCGCATGCCGCACACCGCGCCCGGGATCTTCAAGCGCGAGCTCGAGGTGCTGGGCAGCCTGGTGCTCGCCGCCGGGCGCGCGGCCTACGTCCCGGCGGGGGGCGCGCTCGGGGTCGACCGCGACGTGTTCGCCGCCGCCATCACCGACACCTTGGAGTCGCTGCCCACCGTCACGATCCGGCGTGAGGAGGTCACGCAGCTCCCCGAGCCCGGCGCGCAGCGGTGGATCCTCGCCACGGGCCCGCTCACGTCCGAGGCCCTCGCGGGCGAGGTGCAGCGCGTCACGGGCACGGACGACCTGTACTTCTACGACGCCATCGCCCCGATCGTGGACCTGGACTCCGTCGACCCGGACGCCGGCTGGTGGCAGAACCGCTGGGACGAGCCGGGCACGGTGGGGGGCGACTACTACAACCTGCCCCTCGACAAGCCGCAGTACGAAGCCTTCATGGACGCGCTCCTGGCGGGCGAGCAGGTCCCCAGCAAGGACTTCGAGGAGGAGCGGTTCTTCGGCGGCTGTCAGCCCATCGAGGCGATCGCGGGCAAGGGACGCGAGTCGCTGCGCTTCGGGCCCATGAAGCCCGTGGGCCTCACCGATCCCCGCACCGGCGAGCGCGCGTGGGCCGTGCTCCAGCTCCGGCGGGAGACCCGACGGGGCACCGCCATGAACCTCGTCGGGTTCCAGACGAAGCTGCGGTACGGCGAGCAGACCCGCATCCTGCGCTCCCTTCCGGGGCTCGAGAACGCGGAGTTCCTGCGCCTCGGGTCGGTGCATCGAAACACCTTCATCAACTCACCGAAGGCCCTGGACCAGGGGCTCCGCGTGAAGAACCGCCCGGACCTCTCCTTCGCGGGCCAGGTCGTCGGCTGCGAGGGCTACACGGAGTCGTCCGCGATGGGCCTGTGGGCGGCGCTCCACGTCGTCGCGGAGCGAGAGGGGCGGGTCCTCCCGCTCCCCCCGGAGGGCTCGATGCTGGGCTCCCTCCTCGGCTACCTGACCTCGCCGCGGGAGGGCAGGTTCGAGCCCATGAACGTCAACTTCGGCTTGCTGCCCGCGGACACCGTGCGGGTGAAGAAGAAGGACAAGAAGAACCGCCGCACCGCCCGGGGGATCGCGTGCGTCGAAGCGATGGGCCGGTGGGCGGACGTGCATCGGGTCCGCCACGCCGCCCCCGCCCTGCCGGCCGAAGGCCTCGAGGACCCGCTGGTGCCCGCCGTCCTCGCCGAGGCGTCGCCTTGACCCACCGGATCCCCCGCTTCCTGGACCACCTGCGCGCCGAGCGGGGGCTGTCCCCGCACACGCTCCGGGCCTACGGGCGAGACCTGGCTCAGCTCCGCGACCACCTCGCGGATCGAGCGGGGGAAGGCACTCCGAGCGTCGACTCCCTGGACGCGCGCGACGTCCGCTCGTTCCTGGCCGCCAGGCACGCCGCCTCGTCCCCGGCCACCCGCGCCCGCAAGCTGAGCTCGATCCGGACCTTCCTCGACTGGGTGGCGGAGGGGCGCGGAGACGACCGGAACCCGGCGCGTGAGGTCCAGGCCCCCAAGCAGCGGCGCCGGCTCCCGAACGTGCTGAGCGAGGAGGAGGCCGCGCGCCTCGCCGAGGGCGTCCCGTCGACCCGGCCGCGCAGCGAAGTCCTCCAAGCGAGGGACCGCGCCATCGTGGAGCTCCTCTACGGCAGCGGACTTCGAGTGGGGGAGTGCGCGGCCCTCGACGTGGACGGGATCGACCGCGTCCGGGGCGAAGTCCGCGTCCTCGGAAAGGGCAACAAGGAGCGCATCGTGCCCGTGGGCGGGCCTTCGCTCGACGCCCTGGACGCCTGGCTGGCGGTGCGGGCGCTGCTGAAGCCGCGGGGCGACCGAGCGCTGTTCCTGAACCAGCGCGGCCGCCGCCTGTCGTCCCGTTCGGTGCGCGCGATGGTCCGCGATCGCGCCCTGCAGCTGGGGATCGACAAGCACGTACACCCCCACGCCCTCCGTCACTCGTTCGCCACCCACCTGCTCGACGGGGGAGGGGATCTGCGCGCCATCCAGGAGATGCTGGGCCACGCGTCCCTGTCCACCACGCAGCGCTACACCCACCTCAGCGCGGCCGGGCTGCTGGACGTGCACCGGCGCGCCCACCCGCGCGCCGCGGAAGACCCCTCCGGAGACGACCCCCGATGACCACCGTTCTCGCCGTCCGACGCGGCTCCTCCGTCACCCTCGGCGCCGACGGCCAGGTGACCCTCGGCAACACGGTCCTCAAGGGGACCGCCCGCAAGGTGCGCACGCTCGCGGACGGCGGGGTGCTCGCCGGGTTCGCAGGGTCGACCGCCGATGCCTTTGCATTGTTTGAGAAATTCGAGCGAAAGTTGAAGCACTACCCGAAGAACCTGACCCGCGCCTGCATCGAGCTCGCGAAGGAGTGGCGAACGGACAAGTACCTCCGCAAGCTGGAGGCGCTCCTGCTCGTCGCGGACCGTGAGCGGACGCTCGTCATCACCGGCACCGGGGACGTGCTCGAGCCCGACGGCGGGGCGGCCGCCATCGGATCGGGAGGCCCGTACGCGTTGGCGGCGGCCCGGGCGCTGCTCGCCGCCACCGAGCTCGGGCCCTCGGAGATCGTGGAGCGGAGCCTCACGATCGCGGGGGACATCTGCATCTACACGAACACCGACACCACCCTGCTGTCGCTGGAGGACTGACGTGGAGTTCGACGCCATTCGCAAGGAGCCCGCCGAAGACAACGCCGCGCTCACCCCCCGTCGCGTCGTCGAGGAGCTGGACCGCTTCATCGTGGGCCAGGGCGACGCCAAGCGTGCGGTCGCCGTCGCGCTGCGGAATCGCTGGCGCCGGAAGCGGGTCGGAGGCGAACTGCGTGACGAGATCGCGCCGAAGAACATCATCCTCATCGGCCCCACGGGGGTGGGCAAGACGGAGATCGCGCGCCGGCTCGCGAAGCTCACGGGCGCGCCCTTCCTCAAGGTCGAGGCCACCAAGTTCACGGAGGTCGGCTACGTCGGCAAGGACGTCGAGTCGATGATCCGCGACCTCGTCGAGCAAGCCGTGCGCATGGTGCGCGACGAGCTGGAGGAGGCCGTCGCGGGGGCGGCCCGGGAGAAGGCCGCGGAGCGGATCCTCGACGCCCTGCTGCCCGAGAGCACCGAGGCCCGGCAGGGCACACGAGACAAGCTGCTGATCATGCTCGACCGCGGGGCCCTGGACGACCGCGAGGTCGAGATCGAGGTGACGCAGGAAGCCAAGACCGCCCCCGGCATCCACTTCCTGGGGAACGCCGGCGGCGGCTCGGGGATGGACTCCCTGGGCAGCGGCTTGCAGGACATGCTCAAGGGCATCCTCCCGAAGCAGACGGCGAGGCGGAAGGTCACCGTGGAGGAGGCGCGGCGCATCCTCACCGAGGAGGAGGCGAGCGGGCTGGTGGACCAGGAGCGCGTGGTGTCCGACGCGCTGCGACGCGTCCAGGACGACGGGATCGTCTTCATCGACGAGATCGACAAGATCGCCGTCCCGTCGGAGGGCCCCGGGGGACGCAGCGGTCCCGACGTGAGTCGCCAGGGCGTCCAGCGGGACATCCTCCCGATCGTCGAGGGCACGACCGTCCACACGCGTCACGGCCAGGTGAAGACGGACCACATCCTGTTCGTCGCCGCGGGGGCGTTCCACGTCTCCACCCCCAGCGACCTCATCCCGGAGCTCCAGGGGCGGTTCCCGATCCGCGTGGAGCTCCAGGCCCTGGGCGAGGAGGAGCTCCGGCGGATCCTCGTGGAGCCGCGCGCGTCCCTGGTGAAGCAGTACGTCGCCATGATGGCCACCGAAGGCATCGACCTGAAGTTCCACGACGACGCGGTCGCCCGGATCGCGGGGATGGCCGCGGAGGTGAACGAGCGCGACGAGAACATCGGCGCGCGCCGGCTGCACACGATGATGGAGGCGCTCCTGGAGGAGCTCAGCTTCGCCGCGCCCGAGCGCGACGGGGTGCCGTTCGAGGTGGACGTGGCGTTGGTGGAGGGTCGGCTGGCCCCGATCCTCGGCGATCGGGACCTCGCGAAGTACATCCTCTAGGGG
>CAZUHI010000142.1:0-5894 GCA_964620495.1 uncultured Rickettsiales bacterium
TCGACCCTACGGCAGGCGATCACGAAGACTGCTCCCCTCATTGGTACAGGGGGGCCCTGCTCTCGCAGACAGCGACAACTACACAGCGGCCCAGGGAGACTGTGATGTCTTTGATTCCAGCATCAATCCGGGTGAGGAAGAGCTGCTGGACGACGGCGTGGACAACGACTGCGACGGCCTCACAGACGTCCTGAGGCAGCCGTTCTTCCGCGGGTGGTGGAAGTCCGGCGTGGGCTGGTTCAAGGACTCGGCGATGAGCTTCAACGGAGACACTGTCTACTTCCCCGCCGCCGGCGGCGTGCTCTGGCGAGACATCGATGCCACGGACTACCTCGATTGGGACAACGGGGCGCTGGTGGTCACGGTCTCGCTGGATGCCATTGCATCGGCGAATTGCCAGCTGGAGGTCGACGCCAAGGACCGCGACGGCTCCGTCCACTCCCGCAGCGAGTCGCTGAACAACTCCAACATCGACAACGGCGTCACCGTCGTGAAGTTCGGCGACGACACGTCCACAGGGCTGGGGCCCCGTCCCCTGGAGATCCAACACCTGGCGGTCTACTGCGTCAACGGCTCCGGGACCAAGCTGCTGGACTGGATCACCGTCTCCAACGGCGAGTATGGCGTGACCGGCGCCGTACCGCCCGTCGTGGACGTCCGCCTGGACTTCGACACGATGTCCGCCCCCTTCGGAGGGCAACAGACGACCGTCATCGCCGGCTACGACATCGACGCGGAGTCCGGCCTGGCGAAACGACTGGTCACTGGGAGCGACAACGGCGGAACAGCGATGACCATCAACGAGTCCGGCTCCGACTTTCGGTGGAAGGACATCAATGGCGACGGTGACGTGCTGACAGACAATTCGGAGTACGCGGTCTGGAGCGTCTGGGCCGACGGCCCCACGAACATCTTCACCACATCCGGCGAGCTGAGGAACGGCAAGATCCGCGGACGGATGCGCAACGGCGATGGCATCACCGAGAGCTGGAGCGAGATCAGCCCCTACTATGAGTCGACCCGTACTCGGGAACACCTGGCGACTTTTGGCATGGGGGACCCCTGGAACTGGTCGGACAGCAGCGCGACCCAGGTGCGAGCGGACTCCGGCGGCGACATGATGATCACGTGGTCGCCCGACGTAGACGACCTGTTGGTCGCCAGCCACTACTGGATAGACAACGCCACCTACAACGGCATGGGCGTCTTCCAGGTGGACATCTCGGCCGCAACCGACTGCACCACCGGCACCCCCTTCACCGGGCTCCCAGATGGCCCGGGTTCGATGCACACAGAGACCGATGGCCTCATCTCGGCGCTTGCTGTCGCCGACGACAGCGAAGGCAATCCGAGCCTGTACGTGGGGTACAAGCTGCGGCCCGAGAACAGCGACGCCCTGTTCGCGTGTGCGCTCCCGGCCACCAGCACGACCACGACCTGTGGAGAGACGCTCAGCTGCGCGGCTTTGCCCGACACCGGCTGGGACATCCGCGACATCGTCGTCACCGACGACGTGCTCTTCATCGCCGACGCCGGCAGACGATGGGCGCTCGACGGCGCGAGCGAGTACACCGAGACCGACACAGTCGAGGCCCAGGTCTACGCCTACGACGCGGGCAGCTCCCTGGAAGTCTGGCAGCTCGACAGCACGGATGCCTGGCCGGCGGACTCCTGGGACGAACCCAGCGACTCGAGCCTGAGCTATCCGGACTTCGACGGGCTCTTGGACGGCAGCGGCAACCTGCGCCCGACGCCAGGCGGGGAGCTGACGTCGCTGTCCATCTCGCCAGAGGTCGGCTCGGACGAGACCCGCTACCTGTTCGCGTTCTTCGACCAGGGGCGGAGCATCGAACGATACGAGTATCCTCCTGTCTACCGTGCCCGGATCGCGGGCGACACCGAGACCGCCAGCAGCTACATCCCAGACACGGTCACCTGCGACACAGCGACCCCGCCGGTCTGCGAGCTGGCCTGGGTGCCAATGCGCGACTACTCCGGCGCCAAGCATGCCGATGCCAGCCAGGATGACTGGGACTCGAACAAGGCCGAGCGAACCACGGCTGTCGAGGCCCAGACCGAGCTGAACTGGCACGTGGTGGACCAGGAGATCGACTACGGCTGGTACCCGACCGGCGCGGTGGATTCGATGTTCATGGACCTGGGCGGCGTCGAGACCCTGGTGGTCTCGGGCCAGATGGGCGTGTACTACCTGTCGGCCGAGGACAGCGCTTCGTCGCCCAAGGTGCCCGGGTGGGACAGCGCCTACGTCAAGTCCACGGCCACCCTGAGCGATGACGACCTGGATCTCGACAACCTGGCCTGGGGCTTCGGCAACGCCGACGACAGCGACTTCCAGCAACAGGTCGCGACGGACATCGCCTGGTGTTCGGACTGCACGTCGAGCACCCACCCCGAGGGGGCCGTGACGACTGACGGCATGGGCTGGTTCGGCATGTGGGATCTCGGACTCGGGCGCATCTGGGGCAACGCCACCTCGGGCGCCAGGCCCCGGGCTGCCGTCGACTGCCAGCTCGACGTGCTCCGAGCGCCTAGCAAGGTGGTCGAGTACTGGTCCGACGGGACCGACAGCGTGCTGTGGGCCGGGTTGTGGACCCAGGCGAACGGCTCTGATCGGGGCGGGGTCCTGCGTTCGGAGGATGAAGGGCAGACGTTCTGTTACGAGATCACTTCGGATCGGCGGACGACGTTTACGAGTCGGTCTCCGGCGTGGATCGACACGCTTGACGACGATCTCCTTTGTCGGGAGGGGGGTACTGGAGCCGGTGATCCGGCGTGGCCGCCCTGTGACTCGAGCCTCCTGACCACACCGGGCACGATGTGGTCACCCGATGGCGAACTGGGAACCCCTCTCGGCTCGACCATGGGCATCGCCATTGCCCGCCACGACCTCGCATTCGCGCTCACCTATGACAGGCAAGGCGACGACACGTCGCTCGGCGCCCTGGTCGTCCTTGAGGGCGACAGCACGACCGGCCTCTCGGACCTGGCAGGAAGTCACAAGCGAATCATTGTCGACTCGAACACAACGGGCAACCCCTCGACGGACTGCGACGACCTCACCTGGAACCAGCTCTTCGACGAGCCCGGCCTCTTCGTCCGGATCAGCCCTGCCAGTCAGGCACCCAGTGAGCCGACCTGCGAGACGAGCGGGGGTTGTGAGCTGGTCATTGGCTTCGATCGGGTCTCGGACGGAGACAGCGGCGATGCCGGCGCGACCTGCTCCCTCTTCCACGTGACCGTCACCCAGTCCGCCGGCGTCTGGTCGTCGACCTGGGAGAGCCTGATCCTGGATGAAGGCGCCAACACGCCGAGCACTTCCTGCGACATCGAGGACAGCAAGCTGACCAACGCAGTCATTCCCGTCTGGGCGCCAGAGACGGTGTTCGTCGTGGGCAAGGGCCACGCCGTCGTGAGCGCCGGGGGCATGTGCTCCTTTGACCTGACGACGGACAGCTTCATCGAACAGGTCGTCGACGCCGACCGGAACAATGCGAACATCGCGAGCATCACCGCCCACCCCCACGTGGAGAACATCCTCTACTTCGGCAGCTACCGGGACTACGTCCAGAAATACGACAGCGACGCGCCGGGGATCTTCCAGGTCTCCCTCATGAAAGACCACGTCAACGGCGTCGACTTCTGGGTCACTGGCCAGATTACAACGGTCAATCTCACCCACCCGGCCTTCCTCGACCTGGAGCTGGGGCTCCTGGCGGGGTCCGTGGAGTATCTGTTCGGCGCCACCAACGGCAACGGTCCTGTGGAGGGACTGTTTTGCCAGGAGGCACAGGAGGACTGCGAGTGACGTTCCTGCTTGTCGCGCTGACCCTCGCCGCCTGTGACGACGCCACGGTGGTCGACGAGACGGGCACGACGTCAGAGACCGGCGGACCCCAGGACACCGGACCCTTCGACACCGACAGCGACGGGGTCCAAGATGCACTGGACTGTGCGCCAGAGGACGCCTCCGTCTACCCCGGAGCCACCGAGGTCTGGTACGACGGTATCGACCAGGACTGCGACGGAAACGACAACGACGCGGACACCGACGGGTACCCATGGGAGGGCGTCCCAGGCGGCGACGACTGCGACGACAGCGACCCGGCCATCCACCCCGGGGCTGCCGAGGTCTGGTACGACGGCATCGACCAGGACTGCGCCGGCTTCGACGACGAAGACGACCGGGACCTGGACGGCTTTCCGGTCTGGGAGGACTGCGACGACGCGCATCCATTTGTCTACCCGGGCGCCGAGGAGTGGTGTGACCCTACGGACCACGACTGCGACGGCGACCCGCTCCCGGCGGGGGTCTGCGCCACGATCCAGACCACCGAGAACCTGTGGGTCATGACCATGGAGTCCGACGATCCGGAGGCCGGGTTTGCGTTCGCAGGAGCCCAGTTCTTGGGGGACATGGACGGCGACGGCGACGAGGAGCTCATCGCCAGCTGCTACCACTGCCTGCAGCAGGACGGCAGCGAGAGCGACATCGTGCTGACGTTGCTCGACTCGGGGGTGCTCGGCTGGGGCCTCATGCGGGAGCAGGAACAGTCCGCCACCTTCGAGTCTCCCAAGAGTCGCTACGACAGCTGGTCGACGCTGCCCGGCCACTCTGGCGACTGGAATGGCGACGGGATTGCCGACCTGATCCTCAAGGGAGGGGGCGACCACATGCAGTCCGGCGGCGCCTATCTGGCCATCCTCGACGATCCGATCGGTTCCTACACAGTCGGCAGCGGCGTCCTGACGGAGAGTTCCACCTGGTTCGAGGACTGGGACCACAGCTTCCTGGGCTGGGACCGGGGGCAGGGTGGTGACTACAACGGGGACGGGTTGGACGACGTGCTCTACGTCGACCTGGGACCGTGGAACGGCAAGACCGGTCCCTCCGAACCCCACGCCCATCTCCTTCCGGGGAGGACCGGCGCCGAAGGGGAGCAGGCGCCAGCAGATGAACCTCAGGTCATCCCCCCGTCGCTAGATCGGTATATGCAGGGCGGCCGATTCATGGGCGATCTGGACGGCGATGGGCTCGACGAGGTGTACTTCACCAGCCACTACACCATGTACCTGGTGCGGGGGCCCGACCTCCCGACCGAGCCTGGTGATGCGTTCGCGCTTGAAGACATCGCCTCGGAGGCTTGGCCTGCCTATACGAACTGTATGGAAGGCGTTGGAGATATTGACGGCGACGGCCTTGACGACTGGGTCATCGGTTCTTCGATGTTCGAAGACGAATACTGGGCTCAAGGAGCAGTCTGGACAGTCATTGAACCCCTACACGATCGGGCAGGCGGGGAGCTGGCCTTCCGAACGGAGTGGGAGTTCCCCGTGGAGAACTACATGATGGGGACCTATGAAGGCAACGGACTAGGCCGTGAGTGCTATCTCGGAGACATCGACGGCGACGGTGCAAGAGACGTGGTGGCGAGCCGGGGCTCAGACGAAGGCGAGCTGATCTACACCCTCATACCCGGTAACAGCCTCCTGTCTGGGCCTGCCGCAATCATCAGCGACCACGTGGACTACGCTGGAGTCCACATCTTCGACATCGGCGACTACGACGGCGACGGCTACGAGGACATCCTCCACGGCCGCACCTACACAGATAATCCCGACTTCAACGGCCTCGCCGTCCTCCCCGGCTGGGACATCCCCTGGTTCGACCCGAGCTACTGGTAGACCAAGCGAACTCCTCGAATTCCTCGCCCTGGAGACGCGAGCACCGCTGGAGGGTCGGCGACGACCCACCCACGCGATGTCACCACCCGGTCATCGCTGGCCGCCGCCCCCTCGGTACACTCGAAGCGAGGCACATCACCATGAACCCACGCCACCAAGCCGGCCTGGAGCGGCTCGTCCGCGCGATGGAC
>CAZUHI010000143.1:0-5865 GCA_964620495.1 uncultured Rickettsiales bacterium
CGAAGGCTATGCCGCCTGTTTCAAGCTGCCCGTCCACAACTTCTGGTCATACCTCTCCTGGACCAGCTCATCTACGGCACGACGGGTTCAGGTGCCTTCCGGGGGGACGTGGCGTGGTAGCCAGCCTGCTGGCCCTGCTCTGGGCCTGTGAAGGTGGGACCTCGACGACAGACAGCACCACGACCCCAGACGACACGGCCACAGACACAGAGACCCCCACCGACGACACGGGACCGGACCCCGATGCGGACGGTGACGGGTTCCCGGTGTCGGAGGACTGCGACGACAACAACGCTTCCACCTTTCCAGGCGCCGAAGAGTGGTGCGACCACGTGGACCATGACTGCAACGGCGATGAGCTGGAGGAGGGGGTCTGTGGCAAGCCCCAGCTTCTGGAGGCGGTGGCGACGGGATGGTACGCGCCGGATCAGCCTGGCTGGGGCTACGCGGAGGAGCCCACCTTCTTGGGCGACTTGGACGGAGAGCGGGGTGAGGAATTGGGCATCCTGACCTGGTACCCAGTCGGTGAGACCACCTACCAGCAGACCCTGGCCTTGGTGTCCGACCCCCTGCCAAGCCCTGGGACCTCGGTGCTCGAAGCGGCTGACCACCTGTTGCTCGTCGACTCCGCGAGGCTGTCCTGGTACCTGCCAGCGGGGGACTTCAACGGAGACGGTCAGGAAGATCTGTGGGTGATCGGTGAGGGCAACAAGGCCTCCACTGGCCGCGCCCATCTCTTCCTAGGCCCAAGCAATGACTGGCCCGAGGTTGGCTACCTGTCCGAGGTGGCAACGACCATCTGGGAGCCCGAAGACGATGGCGACCGCAGCGACGATTTCGGGCTCGGGGCCGGCGCCGGAGGGGACTACAACGGCGACGGCCTGGCCGACTTCGTCGTCACCGGATCCGTCGATGCGCTTTACCTGGTGCCAGGGCGCGAGTCGGTGACTCCCGGTCTGACGGACTTCTCCGACGATGTGGGGGCCCTGCCGACCTGGGCGCCCGACTATGCGGGGTTCTCAGGAGACCAGGACGGGGACGGCCAGGACGACCTGTTCGTAATCAAGACCAGTACCTACTGGTTCTCAGGGGCAGATCTCCCTGAGAGCGGCGATGTGGAACTCCTTGACTTCGCGAAGTGGCTTCAGACCTACAACGACGACTTCTGCGACGACCCCCACATGGGCGACCGTGTCCTCCGCCTCGGCGACTGGAGTGGCGATGGCATCGAGGATCTCGCCGCGGGTTGCGCCGAGGACCTCGGCACACCGGAGCCCGAGTACACCCTCCACGTCATCGACGGCGCCGGCGTCGCGGCCGCAGAGAGCGGCACGAGCCTCTTCTCCTTGAGCCTGGGCTCCTGGGTGACCTCGCGAGAGGACCTCGATGCCCCGTGGCAACAGCGGGTCGTGCCCGACATGGACGGCGACGGCCTGGCCGAGCTGTTCCTCAATCCGGTCGAGTTCCTCAGCTCGGAGCACCCCGCCTTCCAGGCCTTGGTCCTCCGCTCCGGCGACGGCATGCCCGGACCCTACAGCGCGATGGATCCAAGCTACTCCTTCGTCTTCGACCTCGACCCCGAGGGCACCTACTTCTTTCCATGGGACGGCGGTGACTTCGACGGCGACGGACGGACCGACCTGGCCTTCTCCGTGCGGGACAAAGCACGCTCGGACACCGGCGGCACCTGCTACGACGACATCTGCGCCAGCTCCCGCCTCGTGATGGGCTGGGACGTTCCCTGGGACGAGGCGTTCTACTGGTGAGCGTCGCCTCCTCCAGCCCCTTCGTCTGCACGCTCGACAACGGCCAGGGCGGCTGAGGGGCCCACCCGGCCCAGGGCCTCCCGCTGTCGCCCCGGCGGAAGCGCCTCATGCTCTGTGGGGCGGCTTCGAGCCCGCGTAGACCTGGCAGCAGACCCGCCCCGTCAGATCGCTGGCCCCAGTGTCGGCGTAGGGCTGAGAGAGATAGGGCTAGACAATGGACTGTAATTATGTAATATCGATGTATAATAAGGCCAATATCGGTGAACTAGTGAAGCCATTCAGCCTCATCCTCGCGAACTTCAAGGGCGGCTGCGGCAAGACCTCCCTCGGCTGCCACCTGGCCTGGCGGGCCGCAGAACGGCAGATGCGCGTGCTCTTCGTCGACTGCGACCGCCAGGGGGACGGCTACCGGCGGCTCGTGGGCGACAAGGGCGACCTCGCCGACATGCCCTCCGTGGCCTGGCGCGGTGGCCAGGTCGTCCACAGCCCCGACACCTACAACCTGCCGCCGACCGGCTTCGATCTCATCGTGGTGGACACGGCCCCGGGGCTTCAGCTCCCGCAGGGCCCGCCGCTCGACCTGTTGGTGCTCCCGGTCGATGGCGTCGACGCCGCTCGCAACGCCTGGGAGACCATCGCCGAGGCCGAGGAGAGGGGGATTCGCCGCGTGCTCGTGGTCTTCAACGGGATCCAGGAGGGGGGCAAGGTCCAGGCCAGGCGCTTCGCAGAGATGAAGGAACACCTCCCAGCGGGCGTGACCCTCTGGAAGGGGGGTCACAGCATCCCTCGGGGCGGCTGCATCAAGCGGAGCGCCTTGAACTGCCGGCCGGCCTGGGTGGACGTGTGGAAGGGCCGCGACGCCCGCGAGCTGGAGGCCTTCTGCGATGCGATGCTGGAGATCGCCCGGCGCAAGGCGGCATGAGCAGCCCCTTCGAGCCTCCGAAGAAGCGCAGGAGGCCGGCAGCACATCGGGTGGCCGACTCAGAGGCGGTGGAGAGAGCCGTCGAGGAGCTGAGTCGTCCCTCGCCGCCGCTCGACACCGAGACACCCGGCACGCCCAGTCAGCGGTCCAAGTCGCCCCAGACGTCCGAGGCTACTGCGACCAAGCGGCCGGTGGCGTCCGGCCGGCCGCGAGTCAGCAAGGCCCCGTCAGCTCGTCCGGGCGCCAAGGCCGGGAGACGCCAGCGCCGCAAGGGCAGTGGGAGCCGGCGCACGACCCTGTCCTTGGACGAAGTCTCGGCTACGCGGCTGGAGCAGCTCTCCGAGTCCTGGGGGCTGTCCAAGAGCGCCGTGGTGTCGCTGCTGATCCGGCAGGCTGGCGGCGATGGAGCGCCGGGAGCCCTGTCTGGTGACTACGCCGAGGTCATCGCCCTGATCGACAACCTGGGAGCAGCCATTCGCAGGGCCTCGCGAGGTCGCGGCGGGAAGCGCTGAGGCTCGAAGTCCCGAGCCCCGATTCCAGGGACTTGGCGCCGTCGATTTCCCCACGCTCCATTCTCGGAGCGAGGCTCCAACTAATTGAGATCACAAGTGATTGCGCTCGGCGCCGAGCGTGATCTACTCTCGGGAAGACGGCTCGGTCGCCCCCAAGAAGATGGGGCGGCCCCGGATCGCACCCGGATGCCGCCCCTGTCACGAGGACGAGCGAATGGTAGCGCAGGCCCACGACGCCAGCAAGCTGACAGCAAGGCTGTTCGAGACCCATACGGCCCTCGAGAGGTACCTCGGTGAGTCCGAGTTCACGGCTGCGGTGGAGGCCGCCTTCTGCTGGGTGGACACCAGCGCGGAGCTGCGGGGTTTGACCGCGGAGGCGTGGGTGGAGCCGCTCCTTGGCTCGTGCTGCGAGGTCCTCGACCGGCACGGCAACCGCTGGGGGATCAGTCACGTCACCGGCTCCCACCGGGTCACGCTCGCCCGGCTCTGGCCGGGCGAGCGAGCCAGTGTCCCGGGAGTCCGGTCCACCACCTGGCCGGTCGAGTGTGCGGAGGCCGTGCTCGACGCCGGCGGTTCCTGGCAAGCGCGGGTGGTCTGGCCCGGCCTTCCCTGTCGGGCCAGCCTCAGGTTCAGCGGCCGTCCGAAGTCTGCCGTCTTGGAGGTGGCCCTGCCTCAGTCCGCACGGCCAGGCCATTCTCCGGTCGAGGTCGTCGCAGGTCTGAGAGATGGACAGGGCCACCTGAGGGTGGACGCCCTGCGTCTCGCGAGCACCCGCCTTCGGGTGACCAGGGACGCGGAGCGGACCTGGTCCAAGCTTGTTGCCATCGCCGGGTTCCAGGGCCTGGCGCGGCGAGATCGCGCCTTCCTCTGGTGGATCCTGCAGAGGCTGGCTCGGATCCGCCGCTGCCGCCGCAGCAGCACCCTGGTCGAGGTGGACCGGGTGGCGCAGACGGGCTCGCCCGATCCGGGAGCCTGGCTGTCCGCGCTGAGTGACGGCGATCTCCTCCGGGCGCTCGCGATGGCTGTCCAATGAGACGTGCGGTTGGCTACACGAGGGTCTCCACCGAGAAGCAGGCGAGGAAGGACCTCTCGATTCCCGCCCAGTGGGAAGAGATCGAGAAGCGGGCTGCAGCAGACGGCGCGGTGCTGGTGGCCAGATTCGAGGACCGGGGAATCTCGGGCAAGTACATCATCGACCGGCCTGGAATCTCCGATCTCCTGGAGTTTGTGCGCGCCCACAGAGGCCAGGTCGACCTCGTGTACTGCTACAGCTTCAAGCGGATGGCGAGGAACCACGAGGAGGCCTTCTTCCTCCGAAAGCGCTTCCGCTCAGCGGCGGTGAGGCTCATCGGCATCGTGCAGCCAACGACCGAGGACGAGATAGCGAACGTGCTCCTCGAGGGCATCTACGACTCCATGTCGGAGTACGAGCGTCGCATGTTGGGCAGGCTGGTCCGACGCGGGGCCAGGTCGGCGCTGGTCCAAGGCCGCTTCCCCTATCCGGCCAAGCAGGCGCCCTTCGGACGAGTCGTGGAGTGGCACGGCGAGGGAGACCGACGCCATCAGGTGCTGGCGATTGACCACGGGCGGGCTCATGTGGTGCGGCGCATCTACGAGCTCTACCTGGCGGGAGAGGGAAGCAAGGCCATCGCCGCCCGCCTCACGCGGGAGGGAGTCCGCACCCCAAGTGGCAGGAGCCGTGTCTGGCACGCCTCGGGTATCGACCGCATCCTCAAGTGCCCGACCTACTACGGCGCCGCCATCTACCGGGAGAGGGACCACGGCCGCGAGACCAGTCATCGGCCGGTGGCCAAGGAGGAGATCGTCAACGAACACGCCTGGGAGGCCATCGTCTCCAAGGACATGTGGACGGAGGCGCAGCGTGTCCGGCAGTCCCGTCGTCGACGCCGTGGGACAAGCGGCCATCCCACAAGCGGACGCATTGGGCTCTACAAGCAGCTTCTCAGGTGCTGCTGGTGCGGCGGACCGATGAAGATCAACCGGGGCGGCAAGGAGCCGAACTGGCTCTACTACTACCAGTGCTCCACCAGGGCAGGGAACAGCGCCGCCTGCCAGGGGATCTCCGTCCGCCAGGAGAAGCTGGACGACACCCTCGACGAAGCCGTTGAGGGTGGGCTGTTCACCGAGGAAGTCGTTCGTGCCCTGATGGAGCAGACCGTGCAGCTCGCCAGAGGATCGGCCTCGGCGGACGCGGAGGCCATTCGGGCCACGGCCGAGGCCCGTGTCCGCGAGCTGGTGGACAAGGTCCAGAGCATCACGCAACTGGCCATCGACAGCTCGATGGACCTCAAGGACGCGCACACAGCCCTGAGGCCACTCAACGAGGAGCTGCGGCAGGCCCGCGAGGCGCTCGACGCCCTGCCGGAGCCCCAGCCCGTGCCTCGCATCGAGGACCTCGACCCCGAGGCCTTCCTCACTGCCATCCTGGAGTCTTGGCACTCCAAGGACATCCACGTCCGGCGCCAGGCGCTGGACCGCCTGATCGACAAGATTGAACTACACCCTGGGGAGGCGCGGATCTCCTACGCCTGGAAGGCCGAGCCGGCCTCGTATACTCACCATGCCCCGTCCGGCCCGCCGAACGCCCCTTGGTCATTCGTCGTCCCGTCCGCATCGTTGTACGCCTTGCTCGGATAGCCGCCGT
>CAZUHI010000144.1:0-5577 GCA_964620495.1 uncultured Rickettsiales bacterium
CTGGCGGTGGAGGTGCCACGATTCTGCCGTTCCCAAGGCCTGTGGCCACGCCTAGACCCGTCGAGGGTCCGACCAGCGTTCATCGCCGAGGACCGGGCGTGGTCCTCTTGCGGCCACGTCATGACCCGGCTCCGACCGACCCTCGTGCGAAGCCCCTCGACCCCCGTTCGAACATCCCCCCGGATCCCGTCTGGCAGCGCCCGGACGCGGTCGCGGCGCGCGCAGATGGTGGGGGCGCGTGCACGTTCTTCCGAGGGTCGGACGGCACTCTCGTACCGCTGGGATAGCAGGGGCAGCGAGGGCGCTCGCCCTTTAAGAGCGTCGAGTTGTTTTTCGTAGTCCGTAGGCCGACCAGCCTCGCCGCCCCGGACGGGCGGCGCCTGGGCACCGACAAATCTGCGCGCCGGGATTTCGACTAACTGCAGACGGCTCCCGACGTGCGGCATGTCCCGGAGTGCGGCGCCCATCAGTGCCAAAGGGGAGCGCAGCGAATCCTTTTGCATCACAAGCACTTACGCCTTCGCCGCATGGAGGGCGAAGCGGGAGCCGGCGGTTAGTCGAAGTCCCGGCCGTCGATGCGAGGGGCGCGCTGGACGCGCCGCCCGGAGAGCCGGCTCCAAGCTCGGTGGCACCATCGCACTCGGCGCCGTTGGCCAGTTGCTCGGGGCGACCTACACGACGGCTCAGAAAATGAGCTGCCTGAAGGGCGTTGCAAGAACATCTGGGGGGGGGCGCTGAGGCTCTCACGACAGCCGGCTCTGCGACGCTAAGGTGGATCGCAGTTGTCGAATGCGAGGGGGGTGTACTCGGCCAAGAACTCCACACTTACGAGACGGCCAACCTCACATGAGACCAGGTCCGGGTAAAAGAGGTCGTATTGAAGTCCCCCGTCGTCGTTCGCGGAGGCCTCGAAGTAGTACTCGCCAACTGCGAGCGGCGTGGACCACTCACCGCCAGGTCCCAATGACCAAGGCGGTGGGCCAGCAGTGCCGAACGTGATGTTCCGATATGTCGAGATACAACTTCCGGCTTCGCTCGGTCGTGTAGTGTCGAAGCCTTGAAGCAAGTAGAACTGGTCTTCGGTACCGTTGGCGAACTCGACCTCGCACTCCTCTTGCGGACAGCCCGCTCCTAGGCTGATTCCAATCGAAGCGAGGCTCACGCTCGCCACATAGACGGAAGAACCCTTCATTGGCATGCCACCGAGTAGTACTCACCGACGTCGTCGTAGCCGGAATCGGTCCACGCCGTGAAGCAGGCTCCGCCGTAGAGACCGCTGGAGACGCTTGTTGTCTCTTGCGTGAGCAGATCCAAGAGCCAGTGCTCCGACTGGTAGATAGCATGATGAATCTGACGCGAGAGGGTCGGCCGCGAGGCGTCATCAAGAGCCTCCATCGGATCGTTGCCGTCGGTGAAACGGTACGAGTTAAGCGCGATCCCATCTCCGGAGGTACTCACGACATTCGGACCGCAGCAAGGCGATCTCCAGTCCTCCAAGTCCGCCTGACTGAGATCGTAGAACTGGCCGACGATAAGGTGCAGGGCCTCGTGATAGAGGACTCCCGCAATGCGTGCGAGTCCCTCGGCGGCGTTGAGGAGCAGGTCCCTTGTAATGGTTGAGTTTCCGCTGCCAGCGCCTCCGATCGGGGTGAAGCCGAACGCCCCTCCCCGTCTGGCTGTCACGAGCGCCCACTCGGCCGTTGCTGCAGTTCTCAACGCGGTGACGGCATTTACCGCCTCGCGGAACTCGAGCGAATCACGGTTCATGGAGATAACCGAGGAGCCGACGAATGCAGACCCGATCGTGGTGGGGCGTTCGTAGACGGAGGACGGCGCGCCGATAACGACCATCGGGAAGTCGAGCACGCGGAGAATCGCGTCCTCCGCTGTTTGCAGGACACTGCTGGAGACGTCAGTCCCTGGTTTGGGGTCTGCTCGAAACCCGTGCATTCCACTCCAAGTCCCGAGGCTTGCAGCGTCGCTTTCCCACCGGCGAAGTCGTCGGAGTGAACTCCTGAGCATCCGAATGGCGAGTCCGATGGTGTCGATCTCGACGGCAGTTCTAAACCCAAGGACGAGTTGCCTCCCGGTATCGGGGTCATCGAAATCGAACTGGACCGGACCCCCAATCCAAATGCTTGCGCCCCGCCCACGCTGCCAGACGGCTTGGTTCACGTAGGCGCCCATAAAGAGCAAGTACGGAAATGGAAACGGGGAGAAAGGTCCAATGAGGATGGCGAGGAGTTCAGGCGAAGGCTGAGTAGTTGGCCATCCTGTGACCAGGTGCCGCGAGCCGCTCCCGTTCGTGGCGTAGGGGAAGGCGCCCTCGTCGTCGTCCCCACCGGACGTGGTGAGCGCGCGCCACATTCCCTTTAGGTAGTCGCAGAGAATCGGGAGCGCCCGACGGTTCGCGTCGGCTACTGGATGGTCCCAAGTGAGGGCGTCCCGCGGGTGGGCGGGGCTGTATGCCATGGCTCGGAGCCACCCACACGAGAGTCGTCGGGATGCGGATGGCACGCCCCCATCGTGGTCGGAGAGTTCAATCGGATCCCGGAACCCGTCTTCAGCCGCCCGCGGCTCTAGGTCGGCTTCGGACGAGTTCGCCTGTGGGAAGCGCGAGACGCTGGCGGGAGAGCTCGCAGCCTGCGGTGTACGAGAGCCGAGAATCCCCCGAACTATCGCGCGATCCAAGATGCTCCGACCCGGAGTCAGAGCCCTCCCGGCAATTTCTTCTGCGAGACCGCGACATAGCCGCTGCGCCTCTTGGACAGCGCCAGCCGCGTTCGCGCTCTTCACTGCCTCGACACCTGCCCTCATACGCCCGGTCAGTCTCGGCTCCCTCGCGCCTCGAACGCCCTTTTTCTCGGGGCTGAGCCAAGGCATAGCCGAGTCCACGCCCGACGTTGAGCCTCCTAATCCCGAGTCGCCCCGCGGTTTCTCGGCGCCCCCGGGAGGGCAGCCGCAAGTCGCAACAGTGTCCTTCGCCAGGGTCGGGGTCATGGCGAAGTTGCGAAGCCATGGAAGCACTGCGTACGGGTCGACGCCGGGCAGAATGACTCGTTTCCGTGCCTCAGGAGAGCAGTCGCAAAGCTCCTCGCACCCGCAGGAATGCACGGTCCGAGCCTCTAGAACGGCTCGAGAATCAGCCACACGGAGATGACGGCTTTGACCCCTGGGCTTGAGGGGGTGCCCATCTGGATCTCCACGCCGATCTGCAGGACGTCGAAGCGGGTGACGTCGGTCGTACTGCTGGAGACGTCCATGCCCGTGCTTACGCCCGTCCCGGAGTAGAGCGGCCCACTGCCGTTGATGAAGTTGGGCGGCTGGGCCGTGTGGCCGTAGATGATATCGACATCGGTGTCGGCGTCCGCCGAGTGGAAGAGAACGTAGACCGACGCCGACTTCGCACCCGCCGTGCTCACGTTCTCGGCCAGCATGTACTTCTTCACCGTACCGTCCGACTCGGACGAGATGACCAGTTCCTTCGCGATCAAGCGCTTCATGACCCCTCCAGGCGCTCGGGCGCAACGTCGAACTGGCTACGCCACTATGGCCGGGAGCCAGCATCGCCATCGAACATACCGCCAGTCAAGCGGAACTTCGAAATGTTGCGGCATCCCAGAGCCGCAACGAGATGCCCCGCAGGCCGTTCAAGCTCGCCGCCCAGGACGGGCGGCGCATGGGCACCCACGAATCTGCGCGCCGGGATTTCGACTAACTCCAAGCGGCTTGCGACGCCCGCGCTTGCCGCGGGTGTCTCGGCGCGGGGCGCCTGGATGCGCCATGAGGGAGCCGCAGGCGAATCTCATTGCGGCGACGCCCACCGCTTCTCGCCCCGCTCCGAGCTTGCGCAAGCCGCCTGTTAGTCGAAGTCCCGGCCCCCGATGCGAAGGGCGCGCTGGACGCGCCGCCCGGAGATCCAGCTCGCGCGTGGGGCGGGCTGTTGCCTGCAGGGGGGCGGCGAGCGCCTCGCACGGCTGACAGGTTTGCGTTGCGAACCCGAGTCCGTTTCGGAGCCCTTTCCATATGCTGCACGCGAAACGGAGAGCAACGAATGCTGCCCAAGCTGGATTCATCTATCACCCTCCACGAGGGCACCGCCGACATCAAGATCGAGTTGAAGCTCTCCGGTTCGGAGAAGCACGCTGCGCCCGTGATTCCCTTCGAAGTGTGGGTCATCGGAAATCGAATTCAAGCTCCGTACGTGCTTGTGAATCCCTCTCTGATCGTGTCGCTCAGCCCCTACTCCGGCAACACCCGCTTGGAGCTTCCAGCCGGCCGGGGCGCCTGGAGCGACCAAGGGGGGTACTTCGGCGGTGGTTCCGCGGCCATTTGGCAGCCCCGCGTATGGCTCACCGAGGCGATGGTTGAGCGCATCGATGCGCTTCGGCACCCCGAACGCGGCTTGAAGATGAAGATCCAGTTCTTCGGGACGGTGATGCGAGGCGGACCCCACCCTCAGGGAAGCCGCCTCCCCGCAGGGTTCAAGCGGGATCTCGACACCCAGCTCCTCAACGATCACTGGCGAGCACTACGGAAGAGCTGGGGCCATGACGAGACTCGAGTTTTCGAGATTCGCGCCTCCAGCTTTCAGAGCCTTGACGGGCTGCCACGCGCTCACTCCTCTCTCGAAAAGGCTCGGCGCTATCTGGCTGCAGGAGAGTTCGACAAGGTCGTCGCGGAGTCACGTCTTGTGGTCGAGGCCGTCCTTCGCCAGCTGGATTACCAGGACAAGTCGAAGCTCCTCAAGGACGCGATCCTGGTGGCGGGGCTGCCCGAGCGGATGTTCGACCTGTTTCAGACCTTCAAGCGCATCGCCAGCGAAGAGCACCACGCCTCAGGAGCAGACTGGCGCTGGAGACGAGCTGAGGCTCGATTCCTCCTCCACACCGCGGCAGCGCTCGCCGAGTACATGGGGACGCTGGGACCCCGGTCTGGCTCACCATGACTCGGGGCCAGTCCGACCGCACGGGCACAGAGTCCTGCTACATGTGCGCCTCCGCCGCGACCTCCAGCGAACATGTGCCCCCGCGGTGCATCTTTCCGCACCAGAAGGATGTGGGGACCAGCCGATATCGCGAGAATCTGATCACCGTCCCGTCCTGTGATGCCCACAACAGCGGGAAGTCGCTGGATGACGAGTTCCTGATGATGAGCCTGGCCGGACTGATTGGGAACAACTCGATCGGCTTCAGGCACAAGTTCACAAAGGTCAACAGGGCGTTTCGCAGAAAGTCGGAGCGCTTCTTGGCGACGATCTTCCAAAGGCGCGAGGAGTTCTTCGTCCCGGTGGAGGGGAATCTGTTTCTCCGGGTCATCCGAGGAACCCCTCACCTCGACCGCCTCGACCGGTGCATCGACCACATCGTTCGAGGCCTCTTCTTCCATCACTTCGCGACGAAGTTCGATGGGCGGGTCAAGACACACTTCATGTACCTGGACCCGCCAGACTCCAACAGCCGAGAGTTCAAGCGCCTGCTCGGGCACCTCGTCGATCGAGACCTTCGGAACGCCGAGGCACTGGGCAACAACCCGGAGGTGTTCTCCTATCGGGTCTCGGAGCCCGATCAGCAGGGG
>CAZUHI010000145.1:0-5516 GCA_964620495.1 uncultured Rickettsiales bacterium
GGCCGCAGGCGTTTGATCTCCTGGATTTTGGCGGCGTTTTGCACGTCGATACCCAGCTCTTCCGGCGTGTACTCGTAGAAAAGCTCGTCGTCTTCATCGAAAGAGTCTTGCTTGATCGGCCAGCCCATTTCGTCACGCAGATAGGCGATGAGCTGAGGGAAGGCCCGGATCTTGGCAAGGGCGGTGCGATGGTCGGTGGGCATGACGTTATCCCTCGTTCAGCTCCATCCAGCACTTGAGTACTGGTCTCACACCTACTGGCGCATCTACACGCTTCAGGTAGGTGTTCTTGATGTGCTTCTGCAGCTCCTTGCGGATGTCGAGGAGGGTCTTCTCCTCGGTGATGCACTTGCGCGGTGTGCTCGGCTTGGAACGGATGCAGGTGACGATCTCGCCCGGGTCGTCGAGAATCTTGTCCGCGTCCAGGTCACAGAGGTACCAGCGCGTAGTCCCTGCCTCTTCCGTGAACTCAGCGGTCTCCTTGTCGAGTGCTGGGAGCGCATAACAGAAGAAGACGCCGCGGGCGGACCTGGGAAGACGCTTGCGCCCGCTGAAGACACTTCCCGGCATGCCCCGGAGTCGCTGCTCCAGGTCGGGGTCTTTCTGGACAAGGGCCTGATATTCGAGGTGCATGTCTTCGACGGCGGTCCTTGTTCCCTCGTAGGCGGCGTTGAACTCTTGAAGGGCACGATAGTTGTCATCAGGGGTGAGCAACTTCCTTCCCTCAATGCCGAGAGTGCTCGAGATCAGCAGGGTCTTCTGGGTGACCCGGTTGTAAAGCGTGAGAATCTGGTTGAGCTCGTCCGGGGGGAGGAAGTTCCAGAAGCTGACCTTTCCCCGAGTAACTGCAGCCTCTGGATTGTCGGCGACAAGTTGGGCCTCGATGTCCGGATTCATCCGGCGGTCTACGCGCCCGATTCGTTGCATCAGCCGAACGGGATTCCAGTGGATGTCGTAATTGATCATCCGCGATGCGTCTTGGAGATTCAGACCTTCCGACAGCACGTCCGTGGAGATCAGGATTCGAATCTCCTCCCTTCCCCCTTCAGCAAGCTGAGAGGGCGCCGTGCCATTGTAGTAGGGGGCGAAGCACTCGATCACATCTGCCCGGTTGCGCTTCTTGCCACTATCAACCTGCTCCACCCTATCGATCCCCGCGACCTCTAGTTGAGTTTTCAGATATCGAGCAGTATCCGCAAATTCTGTGAAGATCAGGACCTTCTCGCCTTGAAGCGGCTTGGATTTCAAGAGCCTGATCAGTTTCTTCAGCTTGTCGTCGTTCTCTGGCTTGAATTTCCGCACCTCCGCCAAGAACTGCACGATCCGGTCCAAGTCGCTGTATGACTCAGCGAGCATCGCATCAAGGTCGTAATCACCGGGATCGAGCGGGTCAACAGCATCAAGGAACTCCTGGGGAATGACGTCCTCATCCGCATCTTCCCCGGCCTCATCTCCCCAGAACTCGTGCTGGCGCGCTGCGACGTACCTTATGACTTCAGCGTTCTGCTGTTGCCATGCTCCGAAGGCGAGCTGTTTCTCCTTGCCCAAGCTGTGAACTTCGACGAACGCGAGGAGCTTCTTCATCAAGCGGTCGCAGGACATCTCGAAGGCGACCACCGAACTTTCGAAGCGCTTCAGGAAGTTGGTCCGAATGAGCCCGGCAATCTGTGACTGCCGCCCCTCTTCAAAGGCGTCGAACTCCTCGTCATCTCCCGTGTACCAGTTGATCGGGTAGTACATGGGGAGGGTGAATAAGGGGTTCTCCCTCCTGAAGGCCTCGTCGAACATCTCGAGGAGCCGTCCATAGGTCTTTCGGATTGAATACGAGGCCACCTTTGGGCTCTGTCGGGTCGGAAACACCGCCTCACCCGTTCCTTCACGCAACTGACTCTCTTTGGCGTAGGACCGACTGCGTTGAACGACAAGCTCCCGGATCATGACATCGGCGGAAAGAGCATCAATGACCTCATTCACATGCTCACCAAGGTCACCCGAATCCGACCCGATCGACCTTCGTAGGACCGTCTCCATCTGATTGAAGTGGACGGTGAGGTTGTTCACCCCCAGCGTCTTGGCGAAATAGGTCTCATCTCCGCGTGTGAAGAGCTCCGCCATGTGACGGAAGTCGCTCAACCTGTTGTTGATCGGAGTAGCTGTGAGCATGTAGAGCGTCTTTCGTCGTTCGCTCGGATCCATAAGGTCTAGGAGTCGGTAGTACCTGGAGCGCTCGACGCCGGCCTCTGGGTCCCCCTCTCTGCCCCTGTTGCGAAAGTGGTGGGCCTCATCGATGATGACGACGTCAGCAAGTTCCGTCATGCGATGGAAGCGCTCCGGATAGTCACCCTTCCGCCCCAGATCGGTGTGGCTGAAGACGGCGAGGTTGCTGAAGTCGCCGCCGCCACCAACGCCGCCGATATGCGGGAGGAGCTTCTTGAGATGGGGTATCCAAACCCCCTCCTTGGCCGCCTTCGGGGCGAAGAGGACTACCCGCTTGCCCTCGTGCAGGACCAGCCGCTCGATCAGCATCAGACCCACATAGGTTTTCCCTAGACCAACGCCATCGCACAAGAAGGCACCGCCATGCCGTCGAGCGATCTTCATCAGCGCCCAGTAAGCCTCCTGCTGATATCGGTCGAGCTGGGGGAACATACGCGACCGACCCTCATCCCACTCGGTCGCTGTCAGTTCGTGGCCACGGAAGAACTCCTGCAGGGCCTTCGCGTACACGTCGAAGGGCGTGTAGAGGTGAGTATGCCGTGAAATGGTGCTGACAATCGCGTCTGATACCTCACTCGCGACTTCCCAGTGTTCGTCGAACCACTCCTGGAGCTGTGTTACTTCTCGTGCGCTCTGCACCTGAATATTGAGTTCTATGTTCTCGGTCAATCCGGGTCGCGTGAAGTTGCTCGAACCGACAAGCGCCTGAGCCCCAACGACCTCCATCTTTGCGTGGGTGATGTAGGCCTTGGCATGGAACCTCCCACGGTCGTACACGCGACACTTGATCCGACCCTCTTGAATGGCATCGACTATCGCTTGTGCACCGGCCAGGAAAGGGTCCCCTAACTTCTCAGACTCCAGGCTGCTGTCCAGTTTCTCTACCGCTCGCGCACGCAGGCCTTCGAGAAGGCGGCGGCGCGTCCTCTGGGTCATCTCAGATCCCATCAGGATTCGGATCTCCTCGAGATCCTGCCACTTGCCATCGAGCGCTAGCAGGGCGCCTATTTCGAAATACCCCGTTGCTATGTCGAACGAGCTTGCGATGCGAGTCCACTCCTCGAGATACCGCAAGCCCGTCCACCCCGAGATGCTGTTATCGACGATGAACAGGTCTCGGCCCTTGGATTCGCGAGCCATTCGGCGAGCATACCATTCATGGCACCCATGGCCACTCCTTGTCCACTTGCTGGCTTAGCCGGTTAGGGAAGCGCAATCGTCAGGGCCGTTCCCCTCGCGAATGCGATAGCCTGTGGGGTGTGAACCCGGAGGCGAGTGACAGTGAATGCTGCCACACCAAGTTCGCCAGGGCCAGGTGCACCCACATCCGTCAGGGACAGCCATGAACGATTCTGACGACGCCCTGCCCAAGAAGACCATCGGTGATCGACTGCACGCAGCCAGCAGGGAGGCACTCTCCCGGGTCCCCGGAGTTGGAGGCACGCTCGTCACAGTCTTTGAGGAGCTTGTGCAAACGCCCATTGATAAGCGGAGAGACAAGTGGCTGAACGACCTTCATGAGGGCCACCGTGCCCTCGAAACCCGCGTCGAGAGCCTCGAACGCCTCGTTCAAGACGAGGGATTCCTCTCCGTCTTCCTGCGCGCGTCAAGACAGGCGCTGGAAACACATGAGCGAGCAAAGCTGGAGGCACTCCGCAATGCCGTGCTGAACTCCGCTTTCTCAGCTGCTGAGGAAGAACAAGAGATGCGTCAACTATATTTGTCACGCTTGGATCAACTTCGCCCCGCGCACTTACGGGTTCTGGGTTTCCTCGCAGACCCGGGGGGCCACGCTAGCGAGGTCCACCTCAGCGAAGCAAGGAGGCCCGCACGCCGCGCGAAGTTTGTTACAGCAATCCTGGATGACCTCCGCGACAGAGAGGAGTTCGTCGAACTCCTAATGAACGACCTGGCGCGCCTAGACCTGCTGGTGCCTGAACCATCGGTTTCTGGCCCAGGAAGCGGGACGGCGGTGACAGCGTTTGGCCGAGGGTTGGTGCGGTTCATCTCCGCACCTGAAGATCCGGCATGACCGGGCAGGTCCCGGACCGCGAGGTCCGGAGAATCAGGGCGGTTTCCCTAACGTGAAAAAATGGTACGCCCGGCGGGATTCGAACCCACGACCCCGGCATTAGGAATGCCGTGCTCTATCCAGCTGAGCTACGGGCGCGTATGGACCGGCATGGTATCGTGCCGGGACCCGTGCCGCACTCTGGGGTCGCTACCGAACTCTCCCAATGCCGACGAATACCGACCGCAAGATCCTCTTGTGGGACGCCAGCGTGGTGATCCCGTACTACTTGCCTGAAGCGTCGAAGAACGGGCAGGCCGCCGCTCGTGCCAAGGTGCTCGTTGAGGCTGTCAGACACCACCGGATAGAAGCACACAGCCTAATCCCAAATATCGTCGTGGCTGAGGTTTTCGCCGCTTTTGATCGATACTGCTACTCCGGATGGGACTCACAAGTCTACAAGCGTTTCGGCGGCAGCAAGGGAAAAACGCTGCACACAAGCAAGTACAGATCGGCTCGCAAGAAATTCCAGGCCGACATCCACAACGGATCGCTCTTCTATCAGCACGACCTCGGGCGCTATCACATCCTCGGCCTTGACCTCATCGCTCCGGTTGACAAGTACAAGAAGTTCTATCGATCAAAGGATGTGAGATCGATGGGCGCCTCCGACCTTCTCATAGGTTCAATGGCGATGCATCTGGTTCGGGTCCATGGGCGCGAAAACGTCCGACTCCTGACCGCAGATCGGCGCATGCACGCAATCTTTGATCGGGCTTGCTCTCGCTTGAAATTTGAAACGGCCAAGAAGCTCGGATTGGTGAGTAAGGCCCCCGAGTTGGGGTTCGGAGACTGGTCCGGCGACCTGTATCCGCGGGTGTTCGATCTAGAGCGGTGTTCCGACAACCATCTCTCCAAGTTCTTCGGTGTCTGGCCCTTGCCGACTAGGAAGACGCGCGGCAAGGCTCCGAAGGCGTGAACGGCGTAGATCTGGCCAACGCCATCGAATGACCCCCCGCACGAACCAGCACCGAGGTGCATCGTCCGGCGAAGCCACGGCCTGGACCACCGAGCCCCTCATCCTGGCCGTGTGCTCGATCCAGCCGAGCTACGCGGGGTACGGGCATGTGGGGCCAGGGTGGCGGCGACCAGTTGGCGGGTGAAGCCCTCGTGACCCGCCGGGTCGTAGGTCAGGCAGGTGTCGGCGGTGCCGGGATCGGTCGGGGAGCAGCACACGTCACAGTTGGGGTTGATCTCCAGCATGTGCGGGGTCCCGAAACGGCGGGTA
>CAZUHI010000146.1:0-5492 GCA_964620495.1 uncultured Rickettsiales bacterium
CGAGCACGGCGGCGGCGCGGAGTCCGCGCTGGGCCATTCGGGTTCGGGCGTGGTGGGTCAGGGGGATGCCTTCGAGGGTGAGCGGCATGGGGCCTCCAGGATACGGGAGGTTCCATTTGCATGGGGCGTGCCAGTGCGTGACGAGGCAGCCAAATCTGAAGCTAAAGTAGGTACTTGCGGCTGGTCGCAGCAATCCCGCCGAGCGGGATGCGCATAGATGATAGAACCTTCAGGTTCGAGCGTGGGCCGTTCCGGTTCGGGCATGGGACGATGGCCGGACTTATACGCTCGAGCGAGGAGACGCGACGTGCCCTACACCATCGAATGGCGGCTCTGGGATGTCCGCTACGAAAGGCGCCACCTTCGCGAGTGGTCGAAGGACCGGAACAAGGTCCTCGCACGCGAACTTGTCGACGACCGGAGCGCTACACCCGATGATGGGGGAGCTCTGTACGGCCTCCTCGCAGCCGAGCTCCGTGACTGGGTCACGCGCGGCGGCGAGCGGTACAGCCCCGTTCCCGACCAGGTCCTCGACACCTACTGGAAGGCGTCTCGTGGTCTGCCCGGCTACTACCCGCCACTTCATCTGGGCAGCGGGGCGCAGTACCTGGGCGTCGGCAGCATCGGGGACATCGGCGAGGGGGTGGCGCTGGCCGTGCTGCAGGACAAGGGCGGGCTGGGGCTCGGAGTCATCGCCCGGCCGATCGGGAGGGCGCCGGATTTCGTGCTCCAGGATCTCGTCAACCGGGACCAGCGCCCGTTCGCAGAGGTGAAGACAACCGAGGGCAAGGACCCGGAAGGCAGCCTCGCCGATGCCGTACGGACCGCCCTTGAGATCCTGCCCCGGTGGCACCTTCACCGGGACCTCTCACTCACACCTGCTCTGGCGGTGTCCGTTCAGGTGGACCCCGAGCAGTTCAACGTGGAGATCATTCGTCTTCGCGCGCAAGATAGGCTGGCAGCGGCGTCGCCGGACCCCGGGACCGCCTACGACACCGACAAGATCGACGAGGCGCGCCGGGCGACCTGGGCCGGCGACCACGCCTGGGCAGCACGGGCCCTTTCAGAGGCTGGCGTCGGACCGGCGACCGACAAATCGGTGGAGACGGCGGCGCTGCAAGATGAGCTCGTCTCCAGCGCCGCGCTGCTCGCCGTCCAGGATCCGGACTGTCGCCACGCACCCGAGATGTACGGGATCGACAAGTCCAACGCCCGCACGGACAAGAATCGCAGCCCGGCCGTTGAGCGCGCTCTTCACAAGAACCAGGTGCATGTCAGTCGCGAAGTTCTTGACCGCGCGACGAAGCTGGCGAGCAAGCTGCTCCGAGCCCAGGAGACCGACAAGGCGGCTGGTGGATCCGAGATGAGGCGCAGGGAGTTCCAGCTCGACCAGCCGCGGGTGCGCGACGAACTCGCCGAGGTAGAGCGGCACGGAGGATGGCGGCTGACCGGGGCGCTTCGGGGCGACGGCTTCATGGTGCGCGGATACCGAGTGGGCCCTGGCGTCGACCTCCGATCGGTCGAGCATCCCGCCCTACGACTCCCCGGCCATCGCGCTCGGTACGGCTGGCATGAGGGCCTGGAGTGGACCGTGTTCGAGGACGGGCGGGTGCAGGTGTGGAAGCCGGAGGGGAGCCGGGAGTCCAAGCAGGATCTGCTCATCGAGGTGGGCAGGGTCCTGGCCGGGTGGTCCCCGGGCGAAGGGGCCATGTGGTGACCGCGCCATGAAGCCCACCCTGTCTTGGACCACCATCGACCGCGATGCCCTCGCCCGCGCCGCTCGGCTCGTCGCCGACCGCGGCACCGGTACCGTCGACGAGATCGGCGTGCTCGCCCTCCACCGCCAGTTCGCCGACGCCTTCTTCCCCGGTACATCGGTCCTGCACACACGCCTGCGGTACGCGCTCTTCATCCCTTGGATCTACGGCGACTTGCTCACGACTGGCGCCCCGCGCCCCTTGCACGCTGTCGAGGACCGTGAGCTTCTGCTCGCCACCCGGCTTGTGGCGGGTACAGGCGGGGCCGATGTCATTGGAGGCACACTCGTCGGTGAGGGACGCACTCCTGTTCAGCTCGCCAGCGCCAGCTACTGGAGCGCGCTCGGCACCTGGGGCGTGCTGCGTCGCGACCGGTGGAACCGCCCCTTTCGCCGCCGCGCGCTTCTCCGCCGGATGAGACGACGCACTCGTCTCACCGAAACTGACGCCGATACTCGACGGGTCGTCGCCCCGGATGCCCCGTTCATCGCGCTGCCCGACCCGCCCTCGGAGTTCCTTGCGGCTGACCTCGACTTCGCGCTCACCCACGCGGAGGCCGTCTTCCTCCAGGACCGCTTTCTCAGCACCGGCGGCGCTCGCCCCAGCTTGCTTGCCCACCTCGCGCAGCGCGGCGACGTCACCGCCGACCTGGGTTTCGGAGTCCTCGAGGTCGACGGCTTCGAGGGCGTCTTGAGCCTTGCCCGTCGCACGGCGCGGCTCGCTGGCGTGGCTCGCGCTGCCTACGCGGCCCTCGTGGAGCGTGCACTCCAGCGCGACGGGATCGTCGGCTCGACCAAGCACCGGGACCACTTGGAGGCGGTCCTCGACACGTGGGGTCAAGTCGCGCGCAGCGTCGACTTGTCAGAACTGAACGCCGGCGCTGGCCTCCATCCACTGCTTCTCGCCACCCAGCACCTCCGCGGCGTCAGACGACTCGACGACATCGAGACTGCTTTCACGATCCGTGAGCGCAAGCTCAAAGGCAGCGCCCGCGCCCGCCTGGGTAGCACACCCGTCGCCCGCCAGCGCCGGTCCGAGTGGGACCCCGGCAAGACCGCCCTGGCGACGCCGCTCCACTACCGCTGGCCCTGGGTGCGGCGCCTGCTCTGTGACCTCCGGGACGGGCTGGCTCAATGAGGTGGGACGCGCATGCCTACTTCGATGTCCTCTCGCCCGAGCCAGGTCAGCGGGTACGCGCTGCCGTGCTCGCCGCGTACTCGGCCGAGCCCGTGGTGCTCGTGGCGGGTCTGCTCACCCTGGCTGGACTCGACGAACAGGACCCCTCCCGCGCTGCCCAGGTGGAGGCCCTGCTTGGCCTTCGCGGCCGCGTTGCCGTTCTGCTCCAAAACGGCCGCCTCCACGCGCCTCGCAAGCCCAGCCGGGCTCTCGGTCTCCTGGACCGATATGTGCGGTTCGTCGCCAACGATGAGTCCGAACTCAGCTGGCATCCGAAGCTCACGATGGTCTGGCTGGAGCGACCCACCGAGCTTCGGGTCTGGTTGGGCAGTCGGAACCTCACCTCCGACCGCTCCTGGGACCTCGGGCTGTCCCTTCGAGGCCAGCTCGGGGAAGGCGGGCCTGCGCCAGCGGGTTTGCTTGACTCTCTTCGGCGGCTTGCCTCCCGTGGTGAGCAGCCCTTGCCCGAGTTGGCGGGGCTTCGCTGGGTAGGGCCCGAAGGCATCGACGTGCGCAGCGTCCAACTCCACGCGGAGCGGCAGCCACGACGCCTCGGCCTGCCCCCGAAACCTACCGAACTGCTCGTTCTCTCCCCGTTCGTCGATGGCGCCCAACTCGGCCACCTGCCTTCAGCCCCCAAGCAGCGGTTGGTGACCACGCTCGAGACGGCTCGTGAGCTCGGACCCCACCGGGCGGGCTGGGAGATCCTCACGCTGAGCGCGCCGGGACCGGAGGCGCAGGCGGTGGACGGCGACGACGAAGGGGGACCCGAGAGCTGGGCCTTGCACGCGAAGGCGGTCGCCGCGGTCGTCGATGGCAGCGTCCACCTCGAACTCGGCAGTGCCAACCTCACCACCCGTGGGTGGTCACGAAATGCAGAGGCCCAGGCGCGAGCGGAAATGCCGCTGGAGTGGCTCCGGAATATCAACACGCTCTTCGACCATCACGCTTGCAGACCCGACGAGGAGCAGCTGCAGCCCGAGGAAGGCGACGACGAGGCTCGTCGCCTCGAGAGGGCCATCAACAAGCTGGCCACGGTCCAATTCGAGCAGCAGACCATCCCGTCGGGCACCCGGCTGGTTGGCGACATCTGGTCGAAGCTGGAGCAGGAAGACAGGGTCTGCGCGCGCTCCCTGGGCGCCAGTGTGGTCTCGGCCTGGGCGCCCTCATCCCCCAGTGTCGACCTGCTCGCACCCGAGCCTACCGAACTCGTCGAGTTGCAGGTCGGCCGGGGCGATCTGGTGCGCAGCCTGGTGCTTCGGGCACGGCTGGCCGATGGTCTCGAGGAGGACCGCGACGAGCGGTTGCTGGCCCGATGGCTCGGCCTGAGTGGTCTCTTCTCCTGGATTCGCGCCATTCTCTGCGAGGAAGAACCAGGCGAGTCCGGGCCGTCGGGTTCCGACAGCTCCTCCGACGGCGTTGGCTCCGTTGCCGACGCCCTCGAGCGCTATGCGCCAACGCTGGAGGAGGTTCTCCGGAGCTGGCAGCGTGATCCTGAGCTGGTTCGTCGTGCCGATCGCGAGGTGCGGCGCTTTGTTCGCTTGCTCGGCGACGCGCTGGAAACCGATGACGAGCGCGCTGCCCTCGTCGACTTCCAGCGCCACTGGCGCTCGATCGTCCGGGGCCTCGGGATCTCCCCATGACCACTCGCCCGCTGCCCTTCCAACAGGCCACCATCGTGAGGGCTGTCGAACGGCTCACCATGGGCTCGCGGCGCTTCCTCGTCGCGGATGAGGTGGGCCTTGGCAAGACCATCGTCGCGCAGGGCGTCATCGCTGCGCTCTGCGCACGCCCCACTCCACTCCGGGTCTTCTATGTCTGCAATAGCTTGGCGATAGCCCGGCAGAACCGAAGGCGGCTGCTGGATCTCCTGCCCGATGCAGCCGAGCGGGCACGGGCGCTCTGCCCGGTCGATCGACTCACGCTGATGGTCGGCCGGGAGCCGACGCACCCGAAGCTGCGCCTGTTCACCCTCACCCCGGCCACGTCGTTTCCCCGCCGCAAGGGCCGGCCCCGGAAAGGCCGCCAGGACGAGCGAGCCATGGTGCGCAAGCTCGTCGCGGCTGCGCTGCCGGACTTCCGCGCCCCCCAAGAGCTGGACGCCCTCTTCAGCTTCGGCGTGAAGTACTGGCCGTCGACGCTGGGACGCGTGCCCGATCCGGACGAAGACGCGGTCACCTGGTTCAGAGACGCACTGGCGGTCGAGTTCGAGGGCGCCGTCATTGAAGGCGCCCTTGAGGAGCTCGCTGAGCAGCCGCACGAACTCATCGGACGCCTACGGAGTGCGCTCGCGGTTCACGCGCTCCAGATGGTCAAGCCCGACCTCGTGGTCTTCGACGAGTTCCAGCGGTTTCGCGATCTCCTCCGGCCTGGGAGCACGGCCGCCTCAGAAGAGGAGACTGCCAGCGCCGCAGCTACGCGCCGCGTGCTTCGTGCCCTGCGCGGAGACGACCTGCCGCCCGCGAGACGGCCGGCGCTGCTGCTGCTCTCGGCGACCCCCTACCTGCGCATGTCAACCCCCTACCGTCAGGAAACCCCGGACACCGTCATTGCCCTCGC
>CAZUHI010000147.1:0-5322 GCA_964620495.1 uncultured Rickettsiales bacterium
CGGGGCTCATCCTCGCGGACGCCACCAGCAGCTTCACCGAGGGCGACCTCCTCGTCCTCGACACCCGCCCAGGCTCAATCGCCGCCGTCACCCGACTCTGACCGCGGGGCCCACTCGTAGATGCCCTTGCGAGCCATGAAGCCCTCGGTGTCCCAGCCCACCTGACGGATGGCCTCCCAGACACCCACGTCGAGGAGTGAGTCGGTGTAGGCGTGGCCGCCGGTCCTGTTGGAGAAGAAGCGGCCTAGGGCGTCCAGCATCAAGTAGGTCCCCGTGAGGTCTCGGTTGTCCTCAGCGACGAGGCTAATGCCCTCGGGGTCCAACTCGCGGTGCCGCTCGACCCAGCCCTCGAACTCATCTTGGGTGACCAACAGCGGCTCAACCACGCTGTCGTTCTGACCGCGGACCGGGAGCACTTGAAAGACCTTCCAGCGGGCGGGCCGTAGCCGTCGGATCAGGTCCCGCATGTCGTCGTGGAGGTTCTGACGGGTCACAACGGTATTTACCTTGAGCCGCAGGTGTGGGACCGCCGAAAGCTCCTCCCACCTGCGGACGCATAGAGCATGGAACTTGGCATTCCCCCTCCCCATCAGCGCCATGACATGGGGGTCAGCGGCGTCGATGCTCAATGAGACCCAATCCAGGTTGGGCACGATACGAGCCCGGTACTTGGCGTCCAGCCGGGTGCCGTTGGTCACCAGCATCGTGACGAGCCCGATGTCCTTGGCGTGCTCGACTAGCTCGGGTAGGTGCGGACACAATGTTGGTTCTCCGCCGACGAACGTGACCTTCTCGGTGCCTGCCTCGCGGAGGCGGTCCAGCACGTCGAGGGCTCGGGCTTCGGACAGCGTGCCAGGGATGTCCCGGAAGGTCGCGTAACAGTACGTGCACTTGAGGTTGCAGTCGGGCCACAGGTGCCAGGACACGTTGATGGGGATTGGCAGCCCACCTTGGCCGGCGGTCATCCAGTCGGCTCGCCTCATCCTTGGCCTCCCGCCAGGAGGCGACGGACGATCTGCTTCCGGAGCAGGGCGACCTCCGGATGGGCGAAGGCTCCCCCGAAGGTGAGTCCGGTCCGGTCGGCCACCCAGGCCCGAAACTCGGGGTCGGGCACCAGAAGCACAGACGCCGGCACCGTCGGGTCCACTAGGTTGACCATAGTCCGCCGTCCTAGCCGCGCCACAGGGGAGGCGCACTCCCACACAAGGCTACGGGCCCCTGGGCACTCAAGCTGGGAAACGATGAACGACCCCGCCGGGTGGTCGAAGGTCTTGGTCTCCCGCAGAAGGGCGGCGTCGAGGTCGGCGAGGATTTCCTCGCGGCGGGCCCGGAACTGACCTGCAAGCAGACCCTCCGGGAGGGGATGGAGCCCTCGGAGGCAGGCGACGGCGTCCAAGTCTCGCTGCGTCGTCACCGACCCCTTGAGGCACTGTGTGTTCGACTGGATTCCGGCCTGGAGCAGCACGGCACTGTTTTCGGTCGGGACCACGCCAGCCTGGACGAACCGTTCCAAGATGAGCGTGGCGGCTGCCCCCACGGCCTCGACCTGCACGGTGGCATTGGGGAACACGCTGCCGGGGGCCCCGTGGAACCGGTGGTCGATGACCTCCCTGACCGCATCGGGGTCAACGAAGCTCGGCAGGCCTGGCAACGCGCTCACGTCCACGAGCACGACGGCATTGAAGGACGGTGGGACGATACTATGGGCCCTGAGGCCGAGGTGTCCGAGCACGTAGCGGGCCTCTGCATCCAGTTGGCCCGGGAGAACCGGCAAGGCGGCGGTCCCGGTACGGGCGAGCAACTCCGCGTACGCCACGGCGCAAGCAGTCCCGTCGAGGTCGGGCCGGTCGTTGGAAGTGATGATCACAGGAGCGCTCATGGGGGACCAAGATCAGTCGCAGGACCGCTGGTGGCACACCTCACGGTTCCGCACCGTCGGTATCCGCCACGAGGTCTGTACCGGCGGGCGCTTCATCGATCCAGCCCGCTTCGCCCCCCCCCTGGCGGCCGCCGTCAACGCCGGAACATCCCATCGGCCAAGAAGTTGGCTGCGGCCTCGCGCCGGACGTGCACCCCCATCATGAGCACCCCGGCGTGTTGGCGTGCTGTCGAACGATGCCTGCGGTGGGGATAAGGGGTTCAAAGGGTCTCCGAACGGCGGGGTAGGCATGGGCGGAGCCTGATTCTAGCGATTCAAGCCTCAGAGAGGTTCGGATCGGGCCTTCCCCAGGCCGGCCTGGGGCTCCCCGGCCGATTCATCTACGGGAATTTGCCCCGGCCCACGATGCGGACGTCCTCCTCCCGCCCGCCACCCGGTGTCGATCTTCACGCATCCCCTCAATACGGCGACTCAAGCTGGGGCGGGGGCCTCGCCGGCATGGGAGCTGGCACGGCGCACTCCATCTTCGAGTGCGCGAGGATCCTCGCGTCACGTCGGCTTCGGTGATCGCTGCAATCCACTTGAGCCGCGATCCACACTTGCCACACTTCAAAACACCCACTGCGAGCCTTCTGGCCATCAATTCAGGCCAGGAGTAGCGGTTGAAAGGGCGGCGTGGGGTAGGCGCGGCAGGGTTCTGCTTGTGGGCGGAACATCGTCGCTTGAATCGTCCAAACATACTCGTCTCCTCCGGTTGGTGCCGGGGCTGGAGACGGTCTGCATGATTCCTACGGTACATTTGCAACGTGGCAAGTGTTTTTGTGAGGGGCACAACCAGCGCATCACACCGCATGGTGACACCTGCCTCTGCCGATGCCGCAAGAAGCGGGGTCAGGAGGTGAGCCAATACTCTGTGGGACTGGCTCGCTTTTCCCGAGGTTTAACGGTTGCGCTGCGCCCGGATCTCTACGACGCGCTGAACCCTTTCCTGACCGAAGCAGGGTCAAAGAAAACGGAAGACCGCCTCCCGAAGAAGCTCAGAGAATGCGGAGACGGCGTCTGGTACGGGTGACCCTGATTGTCTGATGCAGCGTCGCCCTGCGGGGCGGGACCGTCCCTTGCGGGCTCCAAGAGTGCCGTGGCAGATCTGGCTCCCCTCGCTACAATTGACCCGTGGAGAGAGAGGTAAACGACCGGACCGGGACCCCGGACCAGGTCGATGGGCATGAGATCGGAGAGGCGCTGAAGATCGTGTTCGACGCCGTTTCTTTGACCATCGGCAGGCGGCCCGAGTTGGCCCATGCTGTGCTTGTGCTCGCGCGCGCTATCCAACAGGAGGCGGAGGCGCCGGACAAAGCGGAAGAGGCTGCTCCTACCCAACCTGAAACGAACGGTCCGGGCCCCGAAGTCCATGGCGTGGGGGCGGTGAGGGAATCTGACCCGGTTTCGCCACCGGAGCTTGGAACTTATGAATTGCCCGCGCCCGCGACGGAACCGGTCGTTGATGCCGAGCCCGCGTGGAAAACAGCACAGGTGGATTTGGGCCTGGTTGTACAGCGGGCGCGACTCAAGGCGCAGGCGCTCGACTGGGCCGTACAGCGACGGGCACTGCTTGCGGCTGGATGTGACTTCAAGACTGAGGTCAAACCGCAAGACGAGGAGTTGATGGGAGCCGCGAGGGAACTCCAGGGCTGCCACCTGTGGATGATGTTGCCCCACGGCGCAGGGGACCAGATGTCTGACGCGGGTATGGCAGAGGTTGCTGCTGGCTACAGGGCCGTTGCCATCGCTTCTGACGCAGCGCGGGATTGGGGCAATCGATTAGATGGCCCGGGTGACGAGCGGGCACGGCCGGCCTTGCTAGCTCTCATTGCTGAAGCCCAGTCCGCTCTGATGGAGGGGTTGCGCCTCAACGGTGTGCGGCAGGATGCCGATCAGCGCGATCTGTGGATGTGGGTACGCCAGGCCACCGACCGAGAGCAGGTCTATCTGGACCGCCACATGAATCAGGCAACCCCGGCGAATCCGGCTGGGCTGGTCGACTACGCCGACCGGCTTGAGGCGCTCGTCAACGGTTTCAAGGACCGCCGTTGCAGAGCGAAGCGCCGCCAGACCCGGCTCAATAGCATCAAGTACCACATCAAGGCCATCGAGGACCGCCTCGGCGGTGGCGTCGAGCCCGATGACGACTGCCTCAATCACGACTGGCAAAGGGTTGCCGAAAAAGTCTTGGCATGGGTTACCGACGGTGATCAGGTGACCGACGGGCACCTGCTTGAGGCGATGGCCCGGGTGGCCGACCTGATGCCGGAGGCCTACGTCGAAGGGCACGTCGCCCCGGTCCTTGAGGCGGTGGAGCGTTGGTGCGATCAGCGCTCGGAGAAACCGACGGGTGAGGAAGATGGCGCGGGTCGGGAGGAGGCCTCTGCGGAGGGACCGGCCAACGTGGCTGAGGCAGTAGACCGGATTCTGCATCGATTCCCCGGCCGCCTAGCCCTGGCGTTGAACAACCGTTCGAGCAGGGATTACCCCTATGCCCGTCCTCAGGAAGTGGAACGGGCTTTGGAGTGGTTGGCTACGGTCGTCTGGGAGATGCGCGCCCATGGGAAGGGAACCGGTGACTTTCGGACGCTCCATCACCAACTGCTCGAGTGCTGCGGTTGGTTCTACCGCCCCGGTCAGTCTTCAACGACGATCGGACGATACCCGGACTGGTATCGGTGCACGTTCGAAGGCAGGACCCTCGTCCTTGAGGAACACATCGGCCGCGGCAGTGCGAAACGCGGAGCCCACAACGTGATCCGCGTAGCGTTCGCCTGGGATGAGCCCAGCGGCAAGATCGTTGTCGGGTTCATCGGGCAGCACCAGAAGACGACGCAGACCTAGGCAACTGGCGAGTCGTGGGGCCTGCAGGGGCCATAGAGGTCTACTTGTCCTTGTTCACGGAGTCGGCAGCACGGTCGATGATCTTGCGGGTCACACGTTCGTTCTCAATATTGGCATTGCCGTACGCGAAGCTACGACGCTGCTCCTCCTTCTCCGCCGGCGTCATCTTGACCTTCTTGGCCTGCTCGCAGAGCTTGGCAAGGTCCTTCGATCGGTTCTCGTTCATCATGTGCCCCATTCTCAGCGCAGTTCCACGCTCTCCCCACCCTGGAGGAGTGGGCGAGTTCAAACATCAAGGCTGCCCCGCCCCCTATAGAACATCAAGCGGTCGATCGCACCTGGTCAAGAAGTGCCTGATGGTTGAATGGCTCGGGTGTGGCTACCGGAGTTGATGCGCGTGGTCTGGGCGGATGGTTCGGTTTCGAAGGCGGAGCGGGCGCTGCTGGAGGGAGTGTCCAAGCGGCTGGGGCTGGTGGTCGCTGACTTCAAGCTGGCGCTGGCTAAGGGGAGGAGGGCGCGGTATCGGGAATCGCGACGGGCTTGGAAGGAGAGGGGGG
>CAZUHI010000148.1:0-5175 GCA_964620495.1 uncultured Rickettsiales bacterium
GCTGCTCTCAGAACTTGATTCCGGAGGTCATGTCCTCAGGGATGCAGATCCCTAGCTCCGCCTGGATCCACTCGCGGTGGTTCACGTACATCCCCGAGATCACCAGCATCACGTTGGACCGCGTGACCTGGGCGGCGAGCTGGCCGTGGAGTTCGCGGGCGGTGCCGCCTTCAAGTGGGTCGTGCTCGGGCACGGAGTTGTTGATCCATTCGAACTCGGGGTCCGCGTCGAGGAGACCGACGAGTCGGTAGTAGTCCTCGTTGTACGTCCACGCATGGCTGATGAAGACGCGGGGGCTGGTCAAGTGGCGCCAGGCCTGGGTGACTCCGTAGCCCACCGCGGCCGCGCCGACCGCACCGATGAGGAGCTGGCCGAGGCCGGGGCCGCTGGTCGACCGCGGCCGGCGCACGGTCATCCCGGTGCCGCAGCGGAAGCAGGTAGTAAACCCGCCGACCGGAGCAGTCGTGATCTGCGCTGTCCCGCAGCTCGGGCAGTGGATCGTCGCACCCATGACCGCCTACTCCTTGCCGTTCCGCTCGCGGCGAACACCCTTGAAGGGCTCGCTGTCGGCCTTCTGGTCCAGGAAGCGTCCGGTCCCGGTGTCGCGCTTCGTCCAGGTTTCGGTCTTGGGGTTGTGGACCTGCGACCGGTCCCGGACTGCTCCGACGCGGTGCCCGCGCCCTGTGTTCTTCGCCATCTTCGTATCTCCTGCTGCCGCGGAGGTGCGGCGCAGGCATCCCTTCATCACGCGCTCGACACGTGGCAAGAGCCCGTCTGCGAACATGATCGTGTAGAGATCAACCTAGTCGAGCATGATCCTCTGACGATCATCTTTGGAGGAACGTATGAGTGCCTCGCGGACCAACTTGAAGTCGTTGCGTCAGACGCTTCGGGCCCTCCGTCGGATCATGCAGGGAGACACAATTCGTGTCCGCGACATCGTCGGTGACGGGCCTGGGCAGACCAACGCAGTCCGGCAGCGGCTTCGCGCTCTTGCCGAGGAGCTACCGCACGTGGCGAACGTGCGACCAGGAAGGGGCCGGGCCGAGTCGTTCGCGTGGACCTGGCCCACCGACCAGAGCACGAGCCCGGAGCAGGTCTGGGCGCTGCAGGCGGCCCGCCAGATGCTGCACGCGTTCCGCGACGGTGAGATCGGTCGCATCCTCTCCAATCTGGTCGACGACCACGCCGGCCGGCTCGCAGTGCCCACCGGCTGGCGCGACCCCCGTGACCGAGCGTTCTACGTAAGCACCCGGCTCGTGAACCCGCTCGCGCTCGACGCCGACACCGTGGATCGTCTCGCTACGGCTATCACGAGCAGCAAGGTCGTCGAGGCCGAGTACGTGCAGTTCTCGGGCGCAGTGCTGCGCATCAAGCTCGAACCGTGGACCCTGCTTCTCGCCGATGAAGGCGTGTACCTCTACGCTCGCTGTCTCGACGACTCCGAGCGCGTCGACCACATCGACACCGAGCGGATCTACAACGCCGCGCGGCTGTCCAGGATCCGAGTCTCCAACGAGGGTTTCACCTATCCCCTCCTGGCTGATTACGACCCGCGGCAGGTCTTCGAGAACTGCTTTGGGATCTTCGTCGCCCCGCCTGGGGTGCTGGCCCAGCAGGTCATCTTGAGGTTCGCTCCCGGCTGGCGGTCGTACTTCCAGTTCCATCGCGTCCATCCGACGCAGGACGAGCCGAACGAATTGGATGACGGCCGGATCGAGGTCGAGATGAAGCTGCACATCACCTACGACCTGGTTCGCTGGGTGCGCGGCCACGGCTCCGAAGTCGAGGTGGTCGTCCCGGAGGTGCTGTCGTCATGGGTCCAGTCCGGGGAAGGTGGCGGCGCCTACCGGCGGCTCATCCTGGGCGAGTAGAACCTCTATTTGTGTCCACTTCCTCCGAATTTGTGTCCAGTTCGCCGCTAATCACCTGAAATCCCACCACTTCCGAACTACCACCAGCAGTACTTGCACAGGAACCCGGGCGGGTACTGCGGACTCGGGGGGACGGGCGTCGCGTGCGCCGTTTCGCCGCTCTCGGAGGGGTAGCTGGCGCGAGCGATTGGCGGCCGAAGTGGACACAAGAGTCCGCCCTACGCCGTCCCGTCCGTTCCCGGGCCTTCCCTCCTGGCTGTGAGGGCCTGGGCCCGTGGACTCCGCAGGCTCTGAGTCGTACCTTGACCGCCCATGGCCGCGGGCATCCCAGGTTCGAGATTCGAAGTCACACCGTTCCTCGACCGCGAGGAGGGACAGCACTTCGACCGCAAGTCGATGTATGAGGGGCCGCTGGGCAAGAAGACAGCGCGGAAACGCCGGGCCGTGCGCGACCAGGTCGCCGAGTACGTCGCCGCCTTCGCCAACGACGAGGGCGGGGTGCAGATCCTCAGTCTTGAGGATGATGGTGAGGTCAGCGGCCACGACCTGCCCGGCGCTGCGGTCTCGGCGCTGCTGAACACACCCCGGGAGCGCCTCGACCCGCATCAGATCGAAGGCCCCCAGGCCTTCTCGGCGCGCCGGTCGACCCTCGGGGGGGTGCAAGCGGAACTTCACCGTGACGACGTCGAACAGCGCGATCGCGAGCACCCCGACGGCGGCGCAGCCGAAGCCGGTCGCGACCCGCGGCAGTCCCACCAGCAGGCCGAGTCCGCAGAGCAGGCCCAGCGCCGCGGCTGGACCCAGCGGCAGGACGTACTGCAGCCACCCCTTGAACTGGAGCCTCATCTTCGTTCGTACCACCGTGGCTGCCAGCCGGCGCAGCGTCGCGGTCGGGAGTCGTTCGAGCAGCGCGCGCTCGTTGGGTCCCAGTCCTGCGAGGGGGTCGATGCGTGGTTCACTCATCGATGCCCCGCCGGATCGACGAGACAGCGGTGTTCGAGTCGGCGACGCGGCTGTTCGTGAGCTGGGGCTACGACGGCACGACCACCAAGACGATCGCCTCGCTCGCTGGTGTGAACGAGGCGACGCTGTTTCGACGTTATGGGGGCAAGGCGGAGCTGATCTGCGCCGCGCTGAGCGCCCAGCTCGAGGGGGTCCCGCTGGCCACGGTCGAGACCACCGATGACGTCGAGGCGGATCTCGTCGGGATCGTGCGGGCCTACCTGCAGACCCAGGATCAGGTCGGGGCGGTGATCCCGATGTTGCTGGTCGAGGTGCCGCAGCATCGCGAGCTGCGCCCCGCGTTGGACAAGGTGTGGGCGAACCTTCAGGCCATCGCGCAGATCATCGTCCACCACCAGGCGCGGGGGGCGTTGCCGCAGGAGCTCCCCCTGCTCACGTTGTCGGCTCTCATCGGGCCCCTGTTCGTCGTCGGCCTCGCCCGCCGCGCGCGACTCGTCGACCGAGCGCTCGAGGTCGAGGTCGAGGTCGAGCGCTACGTCCGCGCCTTCCTCCAGGGGCGGGCAGTTCCGGGAGCCTCGCCGTGACCTGGAAGCCCGGCCCAGGATCGGCGGGTCAGGGCCCCCCGCCGTCGTCGCGAAGCCCCTGCTCGGCTCGACGCGGCGGCCGTCAGGCGGCGCGGAGGCGACTCGAAGGGAAGGGAGGGCCGTCCGATCGTCGTGCGACCCACCGACCCGAACCCGGGCTCCTGCGCCGCCGCGGCTACCACGGGCCGCCGATGCCATCGGAGGAGTCGTGACTCAGGAGACGTCTGCGCCGCCCTCCGGTCGCGTCCCGCCCGGACCCGGTGCCCGGCTGCCCACCAGCTTCCGCGCCAGGCTCGTGGCCGGCGAGAAGGCGCCCTACACGAACTGGGTGTTCATCGTGATCCCCGAGCGCGTACACGCCGCGTGGGGGAAGGCGGGGCCGTGGAGTGTCCGCGGGACGCTCGCCCTTGTGCCCTTCCGGCGCGGGGTGGCGAAGGGGGAGGGCGTCTACCGGATGGCGGTTCCCAGGGAGCTGCGGGCTGAGGCCGACGTCGAGGTCGGTGACGAGGTGGAGGTCGTGATCGAGCTGGACCCGGAGCCCGGACCGCTCCACCTCCCCGACGAGCTCCGCTCGGTCATCGAGGCCGATCCGGAGCTGGCCGCGGCGTTCGACCGGCTCGCGCCATCCATGCGTCGAGCCTGGGCCGTCCACGTTGGCTCCGCGAAGCGCCCAGCGACCCGACAGCGCCGGGTAGCCGCCGCCCTCGAAGGCATCCCGGCGGCCCGTTGGCCGCGATGAGGGTCTGCTTGTGCCCACTTCTCCTTTGGTTGTGTTCAGTAGCGACATAACTACTTGAACTTCAACCACTTTCGAACTGCCACCGGCAGCGCCTGGCGAAGAATCCTGGGGGTACTGCGGGTTGGGCGGGACGGGGGTCTCTTGCCCCGTTTCGCCGCTCTCGGAGCGGTAGCCGCCGGGGCCGGCTATCGAGCGAACGGGACACAAGGGAAGTTCCGCGGCCGCCCCATCCGTTTCCCGGGCCCGACAACCGGGCTTGCTTGGTATATATCACGATATATACTTGTTCCGACGGAGGTGAGCTGATGAAGACAGCAAAGCTGTTCATGAACGGGCGGAGCCAGGCGGTGCGACTGCCCAAGGAGTTTCGGCTTCCCGGCGAGGAAGTCCGAATTCACCGGGAGGGTCGCCGGATCGTCCTCGAGCCGATCACCGACGGGTGGAGTGAGGCCTTCTGGTCGAGCTTCGGCGCGTGGGATGAGGACATCCCGCGGTTGGACGCGACCGAGCAGCTCCGGGACCCGTTCGAGTGAAGTACCTGCTCGACACCAACATCGTGAGCTACGCCCTGCGGAACCGCGACGAGGTGCTGATGGCGCGGCTTGTGGAGGCCGGCCGCGAGCACATCTGCACCAGCGTTCTGGTGAAGTTCGAGCTGGAGTTTGGCGCCCACCTGCGGGCCTCGCCGCGGCTCTGGACCGCGATTCGCGGGTTCCTGGGTGGGCTCGAGATCCTCCCGTTGACCGCGGACGACACCGACGCCGCTGCCCAGGTCGCCGCCGGTCTTCGCAAGAAGGGCCGCCCCATCGGGCAGATGGACACCCTCATCGCCGGGCACGCCCTGAGCCGCGAGTTGACCCTCGTGACCCACAACACGAGGCACTTCCGGGAGGTCGACGGCCTCGCGGTCGAGGACTGGTGCCGGGCAGCTTGATTCTGTGTCCACTTCCTCCGAATTTGTGTCTGCTTCGCCGCCAAATATCTGAATTCACACTACTTCCGAACTACCACCAGC
>CAZUHI010000149.1:0-4984 GCA_964620495.1 uncultured Rickettsiales bacterium
GCGGTCGGCTATCGATGGGGCTCGAACCGGTCGGCCTTAAGTGATCACCTATGAGGAGTCGGTTGGCGGTTGGGTCCGGCGATCACGTGGGCGGCGACCGTCTCCACGCGACCGCGGAGGACCCGGAGGCGCGGAGGCGCGGAGTCCAGCGGGCGTAGCCGGCACGTTTGTGTCACTGGGGACGTCTGGGGCACCCCCAGCGAGGCTATGTGGCACTCACGTGCCGGAATCGGCCTGCTCGGTACAGCTTGAGCAGGTTGTGGCACGTCGCGACGAGGTTCCACTCGCCGCGGACCTTGCGTAGGCCGCGCAGCGAGAAGCGGTCGAAGCCCATCGGGTGCTTGATCTGCCCGAAGACGGGCTCGGGCATGACCTCTCTTCGGGCGTAGTGTTCTCGGCCCGAGCATCGGGACCATCTGTTGGGCGTCGGGCGCCTGGTTCGAGACCTCGGTGGCGACGATGAACTGCTCATCGGTGACCATCGCCTGTACGTCGCCTCGATCTCGGAGATGTCGAAGGTTCGCACGACGTCGGCGACGAAGTGAATCAGGTGGTCGTCGTCGACCCAGTCGTTCAGCGCCGGGCGCAGCAGGTAGAGCTGGGCCGTGGTCCAAGGTCGGAAGCGGTGGGCCATGCGCCCATTGGATCAGAACCCGCTCCGGAGTCGATCGCGGCTCGATGCCTCCGCGACATCCGTACTTCCGCGTTCCCAAGTGCCCCCCGCCAGGGGAGCGCCGAGTCGGCTGGATCTATGCCCAACGGCCGCCTAGCCCGCCCGCCGGATCAGCGCCCGTCGAAGCATCTCGAGGGCCAGGACCGCGCTCCACCGTCGGGTCGTGTTCCGGTCGCCGGTGGGGAGGAACAGCTTGCGGGCCCTCGTGCCGGAGGGCCCGTGGACGGCGACCCAGACGGTGCCGACCGGCTTGTCGGCCGAGCCCCCGCCGGGCCCCGCGACGCCCGTGGTGGCGACCGCCCAGGCCGCCCCCGCCTTCGCCGCCGCGCCCACGGCCATCGCCTCGGCCGTCGCCTCGGAGACCGCACCGTGATCCCCGAGCACGGTCGGGTCCACGCCCAGATCGGACTCCTTCGCGGCGTTCGAGTAGGTCACGAAGCCGCGCTCGAACCAGACGCTGCTGCCCGCCTCGGCGACGCACAGGTCGGCGACGAGGCCGCCCGTGCAGGACTCGGCCGTGGCCAGGGTCTCGCCCGCCGCCCGCAGAAGCTCGCCGACGACCGCCGCCAGCCCCCGGTCCTCGTCCTCCGAGAAGAGCTTGCTGCCGAGCCGCCCGCGCACGTCGTCGCAGGCCGCGTCGAAGGCCGCCGTCTCCGGCTCTCCGACCAGCTTCACCCAGTTCTCCGGCGCCTTGGTGCGGAAGCCCAACTCCACCCCCGGGTGTCGCTCCGGCACGTCGCCCAGGAGCTCCTGGAGCTGCGACTCGCCCAGGCCGAGGACCCGAAAGAGGGCGCGTCGCGGGGGGCGGATGTCGAGCGCGCGGTCGAGGTCCGGGCGGACCTGCTCGGCCCACATGCGCTTCATCTCGCGCGGCACGCCCGGAAGGCAATAGACCCGCGTCGCGCCGAGCTCCGTGGGGCTGAGGGCGAAGCCGGGCGCGGTTCCGACGGGGTTCGCGAGGACGTCGGCGCCCTCGGGGATCTCGCCCTGCTTGCGGTTGGCGTCGACCATCGGGCGACCCGCGCGGGCGAAGCGCGCCTTCACCTGGGCGAGCGCCTCCTCCGACATCACGAGCCGGCGTCCGAAGGCCTCGGAGGCGGCGGCGGCGGTGAGGTCGTCGGCCGTGGGCCCCAGCCCGCCCGTGCACACCACGACGTCGGCCGAGGATGCCGCGCGCGTGAGGGCTGCGACGATCGCCTCCTGCCGATCGCCGGCCGTCTCGGCCCCGAGCACGCGCAGCCCGGCGTCCGTCAGGCGGCCGGCGAGGAAGTTCGCGTTCGTGTCGGTGGTCTGGCCGGTGAGGAGCTCCTCACCCTGGCTGACGATCCAGGCCGTCGGGGACGTGGTCATGGACGCAGGCTACAAGGGTCGCCCGGTCTCCGAGGGGGGCGGCTGCTATCGTGCCGACGTGCGAAACGCCCCGCTCGCCGTGGCCGTCCTCGCGCTCGGCGCCTTCTCCGGGGGCTGCGCAGAGCCCGTCGCGGTCGACGTCTCGGCCCTCACGGTCGACTTCGGCGAGGTCCCCGTCGGGGGGGCGGCGCACCAGGACCTGAACCTCACCCTCCGCTCCGCAGGCCCGGCGTTCCTCCACGCCGGCCTGGAGCCCGTCGAAGGCCCGTTCCTGGTGGTCGGGCTGCCCCCGGAGTCGCTCGGTACCGACGCCGCGATCACCCTCCCGTTGGCCTTCCAGCCCACGGATCTCGGGTCGTTCCTCTCGGTGCTGGTGCTCGAGGTGGACGCGGTCGACTCCGTGACGCGCATCGACGTGTCCCTGCGCGGGGTGGGCGTGGACACGGGCCGCGACGGGGATCGCGACGGTGTCCCCATCGAGGACGACTGCGACGACAACGACGCGTCCGCCTTCCCCGGCGCGACCGAGATCTGCGACGACGTCGACAACGACTGCGACGGCACGCTGCCCCCCGAGGAGCAGGACACCGATCTCGACGGCTTCACGCCCTGCAACGGCGACTGCAACGACACCCACCCGGACGTCTATCCCATCGCGCCCGAGCTGTGCGACGGCATCGACAACGACTGCGACGGCGACCTGCAGGAGGTCGACGCGGACGGCGACGGGGAGCGCGGCTGCGACGGCGACTGCGACGACGCGGACCCCCTGCGGTACACGGGCGCACCGGAGCGCTGCAACGGGCTCGACGACGACTGCGACACGGCCGTCCCGGTCAACGAAGACGACGACGACTCGGACACGTTCCGGATCTGCGACGGCGACTGCCTCGACGGCAACCCGACCGTCAATCCGGGCGCGGCCGAGCTGTGCGACGGGCTGGACACCGACTGCGACCTGTCGATCCCGCTGGACGAGTACGACGACGACAACGACTTCTTCCTCGAGTGCGCCGAGTGCGACGACGCCGACGCCACGGTCCATCCGTCCGCGCCGGAGCTGTGCGACGGCATCGACAACGACTGCGACGGGGTGGTCCCGGGCGACGAGGTCGACGTGGACCTGGACACGTTCCTCGCCTGCGACGACTGCGACGACGCCGACGCGGACTCCTACCCCGGCGCGCCGGAGTTCTGCGACGGGCTCGACAACGACTGCGACACGGTCGTCCCCCCGGCCGAGCTGACCGACGACGACAACGACACCTGGCTGCTCTGCGACGACTGCGACGACGGCGAGGCGACGGTCAACCCGGGCGCCACCGAGCTGTGCGACGGCGTCGACACCGACTGCGACACGGTCGTCCCCCCGGACGAGCTCGTGGACGACGACAACGACGGGTCGCTGCTGTGTGAGGACTGCGACGACGGCGACGCGACCGTGAACCCCGCGGCCGGCGAGCTGTGCGACGAGCTCGACACGGACTGCGACGGCGTCATCCCCGGCAACGAGATCGACGACGACGGCGACGGCTTCTTCGAGTGCGACGGCCTGGACTGCGACGACACCGACGACACCGCCTTCGTGGGGGCCACCGAGGAGTGCTACGACGCGGTGGACAACGACTGCGACACGGTGGTGAACCAGGGCTGCACGTGCCCGATCTGGGGCGCCGTGAGCACGACCGGGGTGTGCACCGGCCTCGGGGAGTTCGAGTGCCCGGTCATCGGCGCCCAGAACGCCCTCGACGCGGCCCTGCTGGACGCGACCTGCAAGGACGTGTGGCTCCAGCCCGGCACGTACGTCGAGAACCTGTTCGTGGACTTCACGGGGGCCCTGGGCTCGGCCGGTCCCGCGTCGGCGGTGGTCCTCGACGGCAACGGCGGCCGCACCCTCGAGGTGGACACCGGAAACGTGTTCGAGGTGGAGACGCTCACGATCACGGGCGGATCCGCGAGCGAGGGCGGCGGGTTCCTGGGCGAGGACACCACGGTCAGCTTCGACGACGTGGTGTTCGACACCAACGTCTGCACCGCGGGGGGCGAAGGCGGGGCGGTCTTCTGCGACGAGTGTGTCCTCACGATCACCGACTCGACCTTCACGTCCAACGACTGCGGGTACGGCGGCCTGAACAGCGGCAACAACGGCGGAGCGGTCCACGTCTCCGGGGGCGGGTCGTCGTTCATCAACGGGAACGTCTTCGAGGGCAACACGGCGGGCGACGGCGCGGCGATCTGGACGGAGGACGCGGGCGGGAGCACGTTCCACGTCATCACCCAGAACGAGTTCCGCGAGAACGACACCTCGGACACGTCGGGCGGCTTCGGAGAGATCGAAGGCGGGGCCGTCACGATCACCGAGAACCGGGTGGTGCTCGCGAACAACCTCTTCTTCTCCAACGAAGGCGCGCAGGGCGGGGGCGCGGTCACCGTCGCGGCGGGCGCCGGGGGCTCGACCTACGTCGTCAACAACGTGATGGTCTACAACACCAGCGCCAACGGCGAAGGCGCAGGCATCCACTTCGAGTCGCGGCTCGGCCTCACCGCGGCGCCGTCGGCGCGGAACAACATCGTCGCCTTCAACGTGGGGTGGGGCATCTACGCGGAGGGCGCGTTCCCCTCGGGCGTGAACTACAACGACTACTTCGGCAACTCGGGCGGCGCCTACGGATCGGGGATCTTCGTGGTGCCCGCGCAGTCCGGCTCGCTCGCCGTGGATCCGCTGTTCGTCGCGGTCTCGGACGACGGGGACTACACCAACGACGACTTCGACCTGCAGGCGACCTCGCAGTGCATCGACGCGGGCGACCCGGCCGCCGCGTACAACGACACCGACGGCACCCGGAACGACATGGGCGCGTACGGGGGGCCTTCGGGCGGTTGGTAGGCCCGGGCGGCCGACCTTGCTAGCAGCCCGTGGATTTACCCCGGAGAGGGGATCGACCCGCAGATCGCGTCCGG
>CAZUHI010000150.1:0-4970 GCA_964620495.1 uncultured Rickettsiales bacterium
TGTCCGTGTCCGTGTCCGTGTCCGTGTCGGTGTCGGTGTCCGTGTCCGTGTCCGTCTCGCTGTCCGTCTCGGTCTCGCTGTCCGTTTCGGTCTCGCTGTCCGTGTCGTCATCATCTTCTTCATCGTCTGGCACACCGTCGTTGTCGTCGTCTTCGTCTTCGTCGTCGGGCACGCCGTCGTTGTCATCGTCCTCGTCTTCGTCATCGGGCACGCCGTCGTCGTCGGCGTCGTCGTCACCATCATCGTCTTCGTCGTCAGGCACACCGTCGCCATCGTCGTCGTCGTCGATGACGTCGGGAACACCATCGTCATCGCTGTCCAGGTCCTCTTCGTCGTCGTCCTCGCCGCTGCCATCGGCGTCGTCGTCTTCGTCATCGGGCACGCCGTCGTCGTCGTCGTCGTCGTCGTCGTAGTCAGAGACCCCGTCGTCATCCGAGTCCACCCCTTCGAGCGGGTTCTCCTCCGAGCTCGCCTCGTCCTCGGCGTCCCGCTCGCGTCGCGTGTTCAGGGTCAGCGCACCCAAGCCCAACGCCCCGTCGTAGTCGGGGATGGCCGACTGTGTGTCCCCCCGGGCATTGGAGGGGAACACCAGGACATAGATGCGGCCAGCGCCATCATCGAGGAACAGGTGTACCGGTGCCCCCTGCGCCAGGGTCAGCTCGAAGTGGCCCGCGTCGGTGGCCTGGGCGACGTAGCGGCCCTGGGTGTCGATTGCGAACACCTGGCTGATGCCGGCCGGCGCCGTTCCGGTCAGCGTGCGCTCGAATTCGGCGACGGGACCGGACTGTCCCGTGGAGTCTGCTTCTGGAGATGTGACGCAGCCGTAGAGGCCGAAGGCGCAAAGTGCGAGGACGCGGGACATGTGAACGCTCCGAATGGAATCCAGCCCTTGGGAAGCAAAGCCCATGCCAGTTCTCGGGGACACACCGGGCCATTCTGGCGTGCCGTGGGTGCAAGCGATCCTTGCGGGATGCCATGTGTTGTTGCGGAGCGACGACTGGTCGTCTGGCCCTTCGCCGCCCCTTGTCTCGCCGCACCCCTTGCAGTTCCGGCGCCTTCCAGACCGTCGTGGTTCGCAACAAGCGGCGGCGTACCAGGCCGCGGCCCCGTGTCGACCGGGCCGCCGTCGAGCGAGTCTGATGCCTGGCGCATTCCTTGCAATTGACGCCCCTATGGGAGCACCCCAGAAAACCAGGGAGACCTGTGCACCGCCATCTCATCGCTTCAACGATCCTGCTTGTCTCTTCCATCGCCTTCGCCGACGACACGGTCAGCGCGGACGCTGGCGGTCCCTACACTGTCGACGCGGAGAGCACCGTCACGTTGGACGGCAGCGGGAGCTCGGCCGACGGGGACTGCGCCAGCCTGCAGTATCGCTGGGACACCACCGGCGATGGGGCCTATGACACCAGCTTCGCTTCGGGCTCTTCGACGACGTTCGACGCGGCCGGGTACGACGGTCCGGACAGCGAGGCAGTGACCCTACAGATGCGGGGAGAATGCGACGGCGAGACCAAGACCGACACCGACACGAGCGTGGTGACGATCGACAATGTGGCCCCCCTCATCACATCGCTGGTTGTGCCTGCGACGGACGACGAGGGCAGTGCGGTCACAGTGTCGGTCTCCTTCACCGACGCGGAGGCTGCCGACACCCACACCGTGGCTTGGGACTTCGGCGATGGCGCCACCGGCTCTGGGAGCAGCACCTCCCACACCTGGGCCGACGATGGCACCTACACCGTCACCGCCACCGTCACGGATGACGACGGCGGCTCGGACATGGACAGCGGCTCCATCCGAATCGCCAATGTGGACCCGAGCATCGACAGCGTCACGCTGCCCGGTGGCGGCGACGAGGGCGAGACCCTGAGCTTCAGCGTCACCGCCAGCGATCCGGGCGACGACACGTTGAGCTACGCCTGGGACTTCGGCGACGGCGACGCGGGCTCCGGGCGGTCGGTCACCCACGCCTACGCCGACAACGGCACCTACGCGGTGGAGCTCACGGTCAGCGACGAGGACGGGGGCTCCGCCCAGGCGTCCTGGACGCTGACCATCGACAATGTCGCGCCGGCTGTCTCCACCTTCACGGGGGACGCCGCAGGGAACGAGGGCGAGACCCTGTCCTGGTCCGTGACCACCACGGACGCGGGCAGTGCAGACACCCTGACTGTCACCTGGGACTTCGGCGACGGCAGCACCGCGTCAGGCAGCGGCGCGAGTCACAGCTACGACGAGGACGGCACCTACACGGTGACGGTCACGGTCTGCGACGACGACGGGGACTGCACCAGCGAGGATCTGACGGTGAGCGTCTCCAACGCGGCCCCGAGCATCACTTCCCTGAGCGGGGACACCAGCGGCGCCGAGGGATCGGCGCTCGGCTTCAGCTGCAGTGCCACCGACGCCGGTGTCACCGACACTCTGAGCTATGCCTGGAGCTTCGGGGACGGGGCCACAGCGACGGGTCTGAGCACGTCTCACACCTTTGCGGACGACGGCAGCTTCACCGTCACTTGCGAGGTGAGCGACGACGACGGCGGCGTTTCGAGCGCATCACTCACCGCCGAGGTGAGCAATGTGGCCCCCAGTCTTGAAGGTGCGCCGGGGACCGACGTCCAGGAAGGCGCGGCCTACAACTTCGCGCCGTCGGTCGTGGACCCAGGCAGCGACGACACCCACAGCTGGTCGGGCACCCTTCCCGCGGACGCATCCTTGGATGGGGCCAGCGGCGCGCTGGCTTGGACGCCGGGCTGGGCGGACATCGGGATCCACAGCCTGGAGCTGATCGTAGCCGATGACGACGGCGGAACCGACGCCCTCTCATGGGACCTGGAGGTGCTGATCCTGGATGAGGACGGCGACGGCCTGAGCGACGCTTGGGAAGACGAGTACGGGCTGGACTCCAACGACAGCGCCGACGCCGCGTCAGACCCGGACGGAGACGGGCGGACCAACGCCGAGGAATTCGCCGGTGGGACGGATCCCACGGCCTACGACGGTCCATCCGTCCCGGAGCTGGCGAGCCCGGCAGATGGCGGCGAGTTCGCAGGCGCCGACGTGGATCTCGCGGCGTTCAACGCCACCAGCCCGGTCGGTGAGGCCTTGCTCTATGACTTCGCGATCTACGGGGACGAGGCGATGAGCGTCATGGTGGCCTCGGTGGCCGGGGTGTCCGAAGATCCTTCGGGCCAGACCACATGGCGCGTCGACGGCGCTCTGGTGGAGAACACCTGGTATTGGTGGTGGGCCTCGGCCGGCGATGCATACACCTCCAGCGGGTGGAGCGCGCCCTGGGCCTTCTTCTACAACATCGAGAACGAGGCCCCGGGAGCGCCGGGCATCAACGCCCCCTTCGAGGGCTCGACGGTCTCCGTCCTGTCGCCGACCCTGGTGCTGGACGAGGCTTGGGACCCGGACGGGGACCCGTTGACCTATTCATTCGTGCTGACCGATGCCGACGCGGTCGTGGTGGATGCCGCCGCAGACATCGGTGGGGACGGGACGACGGCGAGCTGGACCCCCGACGTGATCCTCACCGATGGGGAGAGCTGGTGCTGGCATGCCATCGCCATGGACGATGAGGGGCTCGAGGGCGAGCCGAGTGAGATCGCCTGCTTCTTGGTCGACACCGCCAACCAGGCACCGAGCGCTCCGAGCATCGTGTCTCCAGAGGAAGGGCTGTCCGTGGCCACCCGGACTCCCGAGGTGGTGCTGACCAACGGCGTCGACCCCGAAGGCCGATCTGTCGTACACGTCTTCGAGCTGGACACGGACCCGAGTTATGGCTCCGACGACAACCAGACCGCCTCGTTGGCGGCAGGCGAGGACGGCACCACCGTTTGGACCCCAGAGGACCTGGTCGACAACGCCTGGTACTTCGTGCGCGCCCTGGCCAGCGATGGCGGGGCCTACAGCGACTGGGCAGAGAGCAGCTTCTTCGTGGACACGGAGAACGAGGCGCCATCGATTCCGACCCTGATGAACCCGATCGACGGTGCTGCATTCGGAGACTACGAGAGCCTCGAGATCGTGAACAGCACAGATCCGGACGGCGATGAGATCACCTACGACTTCCGGATTCTCGCCGCCGATGGCAGCATCGCCCAACAGGCCGATGGCATCGAGCAAGACCCGGCCGGCAGCACGCTCTGGACCCCCGACCCACTCGACATCGGTGGCTACACCTGGTCGGCCCGCGCGGTGGACGCCCCGGGTCTGGCCAGCGATTGGGCCGATGAGCAGAGCTTCGACGTGGGCGCTGTGGAGGCGGGTGACACCGGCGGCCTGCTGGACACGGGCGTTGCCGGCAGCGAAGCACCTGTCCCGGCGGATTGGGGCTGTGGGTGCTCCTCGGCATCGAACACGACGGCCCCGAGTCGTCTGATGTTTCCTGTCGTGGGGATGCTCCTGGGCCTCGTGGGTCTGAGGCGACGGGGCGCAAGGGAATGAGCGGGTGTCTCGAGAAACAGCCGAGGGCTTGAGCGCGGCGGCGCGGTCCCGACCCCGTGGCCCACGTTGCTTGCCACCGTGGGGACTTCGTCCCAGAACCAGTGCATTCCAGCGGCCGGTCTGAGGGCCGGTTCCCTGGACGTCAGGCGCCGTCTGTCACCGCATCCCCGTCCAAGCTGCGGCGCCCCAGGATCAGGCGGGGCCAGTCTCCGGCGGGGTCGAAGATCAGCTCGAAGCGGGCGTGGTCGCCAGGCGGGGTGTCGAGGGGGAAGGGGACCTCGAGCAGCTCGGTGTGGCCCGCGGCCGGCAAGGAGAAGGAGAGCTGCTGGCTGGCCAAGGCGGTCTGTCGGCGGTCCATCACCTCGACCCGCAACGTGAACCCGCCCAGCGGGCTCCGCTGGGTGGACGGTCGAGCGCTCACCCCGGCCATGTAGTTGTGGTCCAAGCGCTCCAGCTCCGCCCAGTGGGTCCTCACCCTGCCCTGGGACCTCCGCCTGCTCCTGGCCTGGAGGCAT
>CAZUHI010000151.1:0-4941 GCA_964620495.1 uncultured Rickettsiales bacterium
CCGTCTTGCGTTAGTCGAAATCCCGGCGCGCAGATTTGTGGGTGCCCAGGCGCCGCCCGTCCGGGGCGGCGAGCCTGGTCGCCGTGCCGACCGCGGCCCAGCCGCGCGACCTTGAGAGATTGTCCCACTTTCCTCTTGAGGGTGTGATGCAGACCCGTTGGTCGGGATAGGCCGCTGATGATCGAAAGGAGGGCGTTCACACGGCAGACTTCAGTTGTCGAAGCTGAAGGAGACGCCATGCTCCCGCCCGAGTTCGAGTCTATCGCCGCCGAGGCCCGGAGGCGATTTCGCGTTCATGTAGGCAGCGACGAGTCTGCCGAGGAGTTTCCCGACCTGCTCACGGTGGAGCAGGATGTCGGCGCGTTCGTACGTGAGCTCGGGCTCGGGCTCCTTCAGGACTTCGTCGACGTTCGAGAAGAGAAGGCGAAGCGGTCCCGGCCGTCGTGCAGCTGCGGTCGTCGTCTGCAGCTGCATCGGCGCACGAGGTGGACGCGGAAGACGCTGCTCGGTCCGTTGACGGTGCATGACCCATACGCGTACTGCCGGGTCTGCGGCGACTCGGACCGGCCGCTCCACGCATGGCTGGGCACCGACCGGGAGACGTGGTCCCTCGCGGTCCAGGAGGCGGCCGTCGACCTCGCGAGCGACGAGTCCTGCGGCAAGGCGGTCGCGAAGCTCGCCCGTCACCATCCCGGCGTCGTGATGGACCGGACGGCGGCCCTTCGAATGCTCCACGACCACGGCAAGCACGCCCGCGGCTTCATCGACCGGAAGCTGCGCGAAGCCCGAGAGCTCGCCGGACTCCCCTGGGGCCGTCGAAGCGACACGGCGGACGAGCTGGAGGTCGAGCACGACTGCGGGATGATCCCCGTCGCGACGATGGAGCCGCTGCCCGTCGCGCAGGGCGAGGAGCCCGAACGCACGCCGGTCCGCGGGCTTCCGAAGCGGCGTCGGGTGTGCCGCTGGGAAGAGGTGAAGGCGGGTCTGGTGCAGAAGCCGGGGGAGACGACCCGGCTGTACTCGCTTCGCCCGACGTCGGGCCTGGACGCCGCCTTCGACGACCTGCTCGCCCTCGCCTGCATGAAGGGGTGGACCGAGACGACCCGGACCCGCGGGATCGCCGACGGCGCCGTCCACATCCGTCCGCGCCTCGAGGAGACGTTCGACGTCGGGGACTTCCGGTTCATCCTCGACAGGCCGCACTGCAAGGAGCACCTGTCGGCCGCCGGCGAGGCGATGGCGGCCGCCGACGATGTCGATGCCCGCGCCTGGGCGGACCGAGCGCTCGCCGACATGGAGGCCGGTGGCGCCGAGGGGGTCGTCGACGAGCTCCGGGCCGCCCATCTCACGACCGGAGACGAAGTGCTTCGCCTGGAAGCCGGCTACTTCGAACGCAACGCCGACGCCGTCGCCTACGCCGACTACCGGGAACACGGCTGGAGCACCGCAAGCAGCGAGATCGAGAGCGCCCATCGCCACACCGTCCAGGTGCGGATGAAGCTGCCCGGAGCGTGGTGGCACCCGGACGGCGTCGACGACATCCTTGCCCTGCGGATGCTCAAGGCGAACGACTGGTGGGACGAGTACTGGAACGACCGACGACGAGCCTGGAGGACACGTGCCGAGACCTTCGCCGAAGAGCGCCGACATCGAGCTGCCTGAAGGACCGACCGGGACCCGCATCACCACCGCGGCGAAGCCGTCCGACAACCCCTGCGCGAGCCGCCTCCCGGGCCGCTGCCGATAGCCACGCACCCTGCGCGAACGTCACCGAAACCAACGGCTTTGCATCACACCCCATCCCATCCAGTAGGTCCCGGATGGAACTTCGATCATGCCGGGGGGCGCTGCTGCAGAATCGTCATCGTCTCCCGCATCATCGTCGTCGATGGCGTCGTCATCATCAGTGCCATCGTCGTCATCTGTGGCGTCGTCATCGTCCGTCGCATCGTCGTCGTCCGTCGCATCGTCGTCATCTGTCGCGTCGTCGTCGTCCGTCGCATCGTCGTCGTCCGTCGCGTCGTCGTCGTCCCCGTCACAGTCCGGACTTCCGCTGCATCCAGGGTCGTCGCAGTCGAACATCCCGTCTTGGTCGTTGTCGGCTGCGTCCGTGCACTCTCCGGGGGCGTCACCTTCGAATTCAGGCTCCTCGGAAGGGCATCCAACAAGACCCAGGATGCAGAATACGGACATCCAGGATCTGGAGAATGCTGCGAGGCGATCGGTCATGGTGCTCTCCGTCGGGCAGTCGGCAATCACATACTTCCGGCCGCCCCTGTCGCGGCCAACGCGAAGTCCAGATCGCGACCAGCCGGGTCTACCTCACCCGCTCGATCCACCTCTGGGGGTCTCTTCGCTCGTGGGCGACACCGATGATTACCGCCGTTGGCTCGAGTTGGTAGAGGAGCGCGTAAGGGAAGCCCCGAACGACGACGCGCCGAACCTCCCTGGAGGTCTCCCCGGCACTCCACACCGCACCCACGTGCGGATGGGCTTCGATGAGAGAGACGGCGCCTCGAATGCGAGTCAGGAACCGGTCAGCGACCCCAGCCGGGCCTCAAGGAGGTAGTAATCGACAGCGTCTTCGAGTTCTTCGAGCGCTTCCTGAAGAAACTCAGGGCGCACGAGTGGCGAAGCGGCGCAGTCGCTCCTGAACTCTGGTCAGAGCTTCATCGGCCGGGATCAAGGTCGCTCGGCCTTCGTCGATTGCTCGAAGGCGGGCGTTCACCTCGTTGACCCAAGTGGCGCGCACGGGGTCTGTCATCTCAAGCCCACCGGGGACGCTTTCAAGCAGCGCTGCCGCGAGTTCGACGCGGTCATCCTCGGAGAGAGCGAGGGCGGCGTTGAGGAGTTCCTTGGTAGTCACCTCGCCAGAGTAGTTCGTGATCCGCGTCATGGCGAGGCCCTCGTGGTTCGCGGGAAGCCCTTGGGGTCCTCTCGGCGCGCGTCCGGCCCGCCCTCGCATTGAACTGTTGGCGGAGCATCGCCCAACGAGGGTCTCCCGCAAGCCCGCAGTACGGCGAATACGTCGCTGCTCTCGACGCAATGTGCGTCGCCTGCGGCTCCCACATGGCACATCCGGGCGCCGACCTGCGGGACACGCGCGGCAAGCGCGCGCGAGCCCCTTGATGTCAGTCGCCGGTCGCGATCTTGGCGAGCTCGCAGGAGACATAGGTCGCGGTGATCCCGATCCCCATGATCTGAACGCTCTCCTGGAACTTGCCGTCCGTGATGTGTTCCTGCTGGAACGACACGTTGCGGGAGATGCATCGGTCCTCGCTCGCGCTCGTGACCAAGCCGACGTCTATGGCGCGGTGGGTGAGAACCCCGCTGGCCGGGTGGCGGACCATCCACCAGTCGGCATCCTGGAAGGAGACCGCGTAGACCTCCTCCTGGTAACGGTCCGTCCAGGCCTTGGCGACTTGCTTGGCCGCCTCCGGGTCGTCCATCCGGCTCGGCCCGACGAAGGCTGCCGGGTGTTCGCTCAAGTACTTGTTGATGCCGCCTTCCTCGACACGGAGGACGATGTCGCCCGTCGAAACGGGTGCCTCCGTCTGGAACGTGCCGGTCGCGCCCACCGCGCCGCTCAAGTCGGCCCTCTTGCCGGTCAAGTCCTTGCCGAGACACCCCGCGTGCACGTCGAAGTGCAGCTTGTTCTCGCCGACCTGGAGGAGTGGAACCACCAAGTGGATGAACTCCCGGGTCGGCGTGTAGTCGTTGACCTCACCCTGGCCGGTGAGGCCGTTGTCATCGGAGCGGAGCATGGTCCAGGCGGCGGACTGACCGCTCTGCTCCCACTGGTAGAGGCTGCCGGGGAACTTCAACCTCGAGTTCCCTCGGGCGGTGGCCTTGCCTTCGACTCTCGTCCCGTTCAAGTCCACGTAGAGAGCCATCGTCGCGATCGAGGAGATGCACTCGATCGACTCGGCGCCGATGGCGTTGGCCGCGCTGTGCGCCATGTAGACCCGAAAGTGGATGACGTCTCCGTTGAGGTCGAAGGTGTCGGTCCACTTCGAAGGGTCCGGCTTGCGGTTGTCGATGACCTCGGGGGCGAACACCATCCTCCCGGGGTTGGCCTTCTGCGTGTCGCTCCACGGCTCATTCTCCGGGAGCATCTGCCACCCCGCATCGACCTTGTCCTCTTCGGCCTTCTTCGCCTTGTCCCCTTCGATCTTCTTGATCAGCGCGTCGATCGGACCTCCAGCGCTCGAGGTGCTCGGGGCCCAGAGCACTGCAAGCGTCACCAGCCCCACCCAAGCGAAGCGGGTCGAACGTCGGGGAGAGAGTGGCTGAGTGGATTGTTCCATATCGAAGCTCCAATTCTCCAACCACGGTACTCCCCCGGGGCGAGAACCGATGCCTCGGTGAAGGGAACCCCGGGGACGAGGACGGGGACGGCGCCTCCGAGTGCACCGAAGGTCGACCTGGAGTACGAGGGCGGAACTACAGGGGGTTGTTGTTCACGGCGGGCACCGTGTACACCGTGGTGCACGGCCACTGCGCGACGCCCTGCTGCTGGCCGGCCGCCTGACAATCGAGGCCGTTGCAGCTGCCCGCGATCTCGATCACGAACTGCGCCTCCGTGTCGCTGGAGAAGGTCCCCGAGTTGATCGTCAGCATCGTGATCACGGCGTTGAAGCCGGCGAAGCCGAGGTCCACGCTGGAGCTGGTCTGTGCGCACTCGTACGACATGTCCTGCTCGAACGTGCAGTTCTGATCGACGATGGCGCTCTCCGGGTAGTCCAGCAGGAACGTGCCCCCCGAAGGGCTGACCTCGAGCATCTGCACCGGGGCGCCGACCACGTCGGCTTGCCCCAGGCTGCACTCGTTGGTTCCAAACGAGCCGAATCCGAATTCGTACGGGCCCGCCAAGGGAAAGAAGAAGGCGGCGTCGTCGTCGTCGGTGGCGTCGTCGTCGTCGGTGGCGTCGTCGTCGTCGGT
>CAZUHI010000152.1:0-4857 GCA_964620495.1 uncultured Rickettsiales bacterium
TGTCCCGGAATGAGGCGCCCGGATGTGCCATGTGGGAGCCGAAGGCGAGTCACATTGCATCGAAGTCCACGACGTCCCGCCGCATGGAGGGCGAAGCGGCAATCTCAGGTTAGCCGGCGTTCCATCTCTCGATGCGAGGGGCGCGCTGGACGCGCCGCCCGGAGAATGGGCTCGACGGCCGATGCACCCCAACGCGCTCACTCAACGCGGGGCGGATGAGAAGATGAGTAGCATTCCCGGATCCCCCGACGAGGGGGCGGAGTCTCGCCCTCGCCGACGTCCGCGAAGAGGTTCGGATAGGGTCCAGGCTCGTAAAGGCCGAGAAGAGACATCTATAAACTCACGCTCTCCCTGGGCCAGTTCACTCTTCCATCCCGGGACGGGTCCGTCGGGGCCCGCTGCTCCGGACCGCAGTTTGCGAGCCGGACCGACATGCGAACTCTTCGGGGTCTCCTTCTCCTAGCCCTCCTCATGCCCACAGCCGGGTGCACTGAACGCCTCTGCCACGACGGCAGCTGGACGCTGACCTTCCGGCCCTGCAGCGAAGTCCGTGAACGCGAGCCGGAGGAGTTGGATCTCGATTCCGACCACCCCCTCGCCGACACGGAGGAGTGGCTCAACTCGTTGGGCGGCCGGTGGCCCAAGATCCAGGCGTCGCCGCGCGGGGCCGTCTGCGCGCTGGCCCTGGACGGCTCCCTGTCGTGTCGGAATCGGCTTCAGCGCCGCGAGGTTCTCGACTTCGCGATGGGCGACGGACCGAAGGTCTTGACGGCCACGGGGTTGACCTGGGCGTGGAGCTCCGAGTGGGTCGGGCTGGACGGCGGGTTCTCCGAGGTCGGCGCCTCCGGCCAAGTCGCGTGCGGCCTCGCCGGAGCCGACCTCTCGTGCGCTCAGCAGCCGTCGGCGGCGGACCACCTGGTCCTCCTGGAGGACGAGCCGGTGCCGTTCGTGGGGTTCGACGTCGTCGACGGTGTCGCGTGCGGCTTCGACGAGGACGGCGAGATCAGCTGCTTGGAAGTGTCCCCGACCGCGGACTTCGAGGGCAACGCCCCGGCGGGGCAGGGCTTCGTTGAAGCGCGGGGCGCCGCGGGCACCTTCTGCGCCCACCACGAGCTGGGTGAGCTCGTGTGCTGGGGGGAGCCCGAGACGCGGGCGACCGTGTCGAGTCCCCTGCGCGATGTCGTGTCGTTCGACGCGGTCGGTTCGACGCTTTGCGTGAGGTGGGGGCCCGAGTCACCGGTTCTGGACTGCTGGATCGGCGTCGAGCGCCAGGAGGTGGAGACCACGCTGGTCGGGGATGTACGGCTCGCCGTCATCCAGGACCTCGGCGTCATCGCCTACAGCGATGCCCGGCGGCAGTTGATCGCCTTCTGAGTCACTTCATCGACGGGCCAAGCTTCGGAGAGCAGCGAGTCCCGGCGGCGTGCACGCGGTGGCCAGCGGGTCGACGCTGATGGCGTTGGAGTTGGAGTTACGGGCGTCGTGGTGCGCACGCTCGAGGTCCACCCCCGAGACGGGCCAAGGTTCGGAGAGCAGCGAGTCCCGGCGGCGTGCACGCGGTAGCCAGCGGGTCGACGCTGATGGCGTTGGAGTTGGAGTCACGGGCGTCGTGTCCGCACGCTCGAGGTCCACCCCCGAGTCGCCGTCGGAGGCCCGCGCGACGTCCTCCACCACCGACTCCACGTCCAGCTCGTCGCCCGACTAGTCGCCGGTGAGGTCGCCGCCGAAGTGACATCGGAAGTCCCCGACCCGCAGGACGCCGACCGGGGACCGGGCGTTCTCACGGCCTCGGTCCTCCGCGTCGAGCGGACACAAGAAGGATGAGGAGCACTCCCCGGATTCCAGCGACGAAGGGCCCAGGCTCGGAAGAGACGAGAGGTGACATCCCGTGAACACAACTAGCCCGAGCCTCGGAGCAGTATCCCGCAGGCCGATCGACTTCGCCGCCCCGGATGGGCGGCGCCGGGGCACCCACAAATCTGCGCGATGGAATGCCGGCTAACGCAAAGGGGCTTGCGACGCCCGCGCTCGCCGCGGGTGTCTCGGAGCGGGGCGCCTTGATGCGCCATGAGGGAGCCGCAGGCGAATCTCATTGCGGCGACGCCCATCGGTTCTCGCCCCACTCCGAGCTCGCGCAAGCCCCAGGTTAGCCGGCGTTCCATCTCCCGATGCGAGGGGCGCGCTGGACGCGCCGCCCGGAGAACCGGCTCGGACGCCGGGAGTGCTCCATGCCTGACCAACGTCGGAGCGACGAGAGCCGCAAGGAGGTGCTGAAGGGGTACCCCTGCAGCAATTCCAGAACTTGGACGGCCTCTCTCCACTCGAGCTCGAGTTCCTCATGCCCGCCGGTCTTCCAGGGTGGACGCGCCGAGCTCGGGGACCGGAAGGTCGCGCAGGTCGAGCGGATCTCCCTCCGCATCGAGGACCATCGCGCGCACACCGACAGGCTAATCCCGACGAACACGGACCCTGGGGCTGATCGGAACCAGGGGCCCGAAGTGCGGTAGTTTCCGTCGATGGCAATCCGACCGATGCGACCCTTCCCGATCCCCCTCCTCGGCCTCGCGCTCCTCCTCGTGGCCTGCCCCACCGAAGAAGAGCCTGCCGACGACGACGACGCGGCCGCGGTGTCCGACGCCGACGGGGACGGCGTCACCACAGAGGACGGCGACTGCGACGACGAGGATGCGGACCGATACCCGGGCGCGGACGACACTGTGGGGGACGACGTCGACCAGAACTGCGACGACGTCGATGGCGTGGACGGTGACGGGGACGGCTCCGCGTCCGAGTCCAGCGGGGGCGACGACTGCGACGACACCGATCCGCTCGTCCACCCCGACGCGACCGACGAGCCGGGCAACGGCGCCGACGAGAACTGCGACGGCGTGGACGGCGACGCCGCGGACCTGTGCAGCACCGACGCCGGCAACGACCGCGTCCTTCTCAACGGCGAGCGTGCGTTCGACTCCCTCACGGACGCGCTCGCGCTCGCGGCGCCCGGCAGCGACGTCCTGCTCTGCGACGGGACCTTCCTTGCGCTCGCCCGCGTGGAGGTCGATCTGACGATCCGGTCGGCCAACGGGGCCGAGTCCACGCTCCTAGACGGGGCGGGCGGCGGTCTCGAGGTGGTGGACGCCGACGTGACGCTGCGTGGCCTCACCCTCGAGAACGGGACGGGCACGAACGCGGACAACGACGGTCGGGTGGTCCGAGTGGGCGGGGCCGTCGCTGCGTTCGACGCAGACCTCACGATCGAAGACTGTGTCCTCGCGGGGGGGACCGCCGAACAGGGGGGCGGCATCGCCGTGTTCCGGAGCTCGCTGACGGTCGCCGACAGCACCGTGGCGGACAACACGGCATCCGAGTCCGGCGGCGGGATCCTCGCCGCGGCGTCCACCCTCGCGCTGACGAACGTAGAGATCGTGGACAACGACGCCGAGGGTCACCCGCTCGGCGGGGGCGGCGTCTACGCGACCGACGGCGGTGGAGTCGCCATCGACGGGGGACGGATCGACGACAACACGGCCGCGTCGGGCTCGGGAGGCGGGTTGTTGCTCGCGCGTACGAGCGTCGTTCTGTCCGGCGACGTGTCCGTGAGCGGCAATGGGTCGGGAGCCTCCGGCGGGGCGGTCTACGCCCTCCCCGATACCGACCTGGAGGCCGACGCCGAGCTCTTCTCGGGCAACGAGGCGGAGACCGGGGGCGGCATCTATTTCGCGGGGGACACCCTGGAGCTCGGGTCGGGCGTCACCGTCTCCGACAATATCGCGAACGACGGATGGGGCGGCGGCCTCTACCTGCAGGGTACGGGCGGGCTGCTCGACGGGACGACCGTCTCCGGCAACACGGGGACCAACGGGGGCGGGGTCACCGTCACGGACTCGGACGATGGAGCGGTACCCGCCCTGACGGTGTCCAACGGCGCGACGATCTCGGGCAACACCGCGTCCGGGGGGAGCGGCACCAACAAGGGCGGCGGGATCTTCTCCTTCGGCAGCAGCACCGTCGTCGTGAGTGGCGGCGCGCTGACCGGGAACACCGCGCAGCAGGGCGGCGCGATCCAGGCGGGCGGCGAGACGTCGCTGACCCTCACGGGTACCGAGGTGTCGGGGAACACCGCCCCGGACGAGGGCGGCCTCAGCGGTCGCGGCGGGGGCCTCTTCATCGACGACGAAGCGACGGGGGTGCTGACGGACTGTGTGATCCAGAACAATACGGCCGGAGTGCGCGGCGGCGGGGCGCTCGTGGAAGGTGGGCTGACCAGCGCGACCTCCGACTGGGCGAGCGGCGGAGACGACAACGCCCCCGACGACGTCGTCTTGCGCTGGGGCTTCGGGGAGAGCGACCGCGTCGCGTACGACGGCTATGGAGCGGGCGCTTCGTTCGTCTGCGACGGCGTGACGGCGCAGAGCTGCCAGTAGCGTCGGCGTCGCCCTTGTGTAGTCGCCATGCCGACGCGATCCGCCCCCGTGTTCGGCTCCTCCTTGTCGGTTGCCCCCCAATGGACCCCTGCGAGGAGGCCGGCGACGACGCCCTCGCGACCTGCCTGCAGCCCACGCAGACGATGAGTACCAGCTAGGAGGCGGATGCGCGGGGACGGCCGTTGGGCGCGTAGGAGCACGAGCCGTTCCGGATCGAGAACCGACGGCTGGCGATCCCGTGGGGCTCTCCTCGACCGTCCAGCAGTGTCCACATGTGTCCAGCTGCAGAACACCGCCCGACGGTCCCGGACACCGGTGTGGCCCCCACCGAGGTGGAGCGTCTCATCGAAGCCCGGAGGCCGACCAACCTCGCCGCCCCGGACGGGCGGCGCCCGGGCACCCACGAGTCTGCGCAGATGGAATGCCGGCTAAC
>CAZUHI010000153.1:0-4754 GCA_964620495.1 uncultured Rickettsiales bacterium
ACCGACGGGGGAAGCTCGTGAAGCCTCCGCTCGGAACGCACGATGTCCTCGACGGGCTCACCTACCAGTTCCCCAAACAGCAGCCGAATCCGCAGGGTGGCCGGCACGCCATCCGCATCCAGCACGAGGTGGAGATACCTCTCCTGCCCGGGTTGCAGCGAGTTCGGGTCATAGTCCCAGTTGCCGCAGTACCGTTTCGGGGGTCGATAAGGGGTGACCGCGACCCAGCCGCGTTCGGTAAGCGTCTCGACGATGGCGTGCCGGAACGCCGGATCAGGGCCGGTCCACTCGAACTCCCGGTCCCCGGCGTTCACCAAGACGACCTGCCTGTCGCGAATCTCGAAGTGCACCTCCGGCTCGGAGGGGCTGCAAGCAGCGAGCGCGAGGACGAGGGCGATGAGAACGAACCGCACTCATGGATCCTCCCCTGTGGGGCCCCAACGGGCAACTCCAAAGTGGAGTCGGGACCCGCTGCGGGCGCAGTCAAGACGCATTGGCTGCTCCGCGGTGTTTGGGAGGTGAATGCCATCGCGCGCGCCCCAACCTTCACAGCCACCGAGAGGAGTATCGCTCGAAGCCCATACACGCTGTCGGGGTTCCGGCCAGCTCCCCGAACGGCCGATCAACCTCGCCGCCCCGGATGGGCGGCGCCCGGGCACCCACAAATCTGCGCTGATGGAATGCCGGCTAACTGCAGACGGCTCCCGACGCGCGCCGCACGGCGCGTGTCTCGAAGTGGGGCGCCTGGACGTGCCAAAGGGGAGCGCAGCGAAGCCTTTTGCATTCCAACCAGTTGGTGCGACGCCCCACTTCGAGCTTGCGGGAGCCGGCGGTTAGTCGAAGTCCCGGCTCTCGATGCGGAGGGCGCGCTGGACGCGCCGCCCGGAGATCAGGCTCTGGCGCTGGAAGCACCGATTGATTACCTGGGACGTCCACGAAGACTCGACCGGCCGCCCACCCGCCGGGCAGAAAGCAACCCGAGACGCTCTGCGCTGACGGAGGTCTACTCCCCCTCAGCATGGGACGCACGGAACAACCGGAGCGTCGTGGAGGTGGATATGGGTGCGAGCGCCGAACTGCAACGAGTCATCAAGATCACTGCGGCTCAGGATCAAGACTTGGCCTTCGCCATTGATGCGGGCGCTTGGCGCTACGTCGGGGTCAGGCTCTGGGTCGAGGGGATCGAGGGAACCGGCTCAATCAGCGTGAAGCTGCAGCATGCCGCGCTGAACGAGGACTCGGAGTATCTGGACCTCATCTCGTTCACGTCGGTGGCAGACACGGACTCTTTCCCCAACGTCCAGTTCAACTCGAGCGACAGCTTCCTCCGTTGGCTCCGCTGGTCCGTTCCCTCCATGACGGCCACCTCGGCCAAGTTCGGGATCGTCCTGACCCTCAAGAACTGAGGTCCGGGCCGTGACGACCTGCGCCGAAGCGGCGCAGTCGAACTTGTGGCAGAGCGGTGGCTACATCGATTGGATCGGTGTTCAAGGCGCGCTCTTTCGACTGTACCAGCAGTACTTGCCGGGCGGGACCTACGCGGACGCACAGCAACTCGAGGCCATCGTCTCGACGTTGGAGATGCTCCACGGCCCTGACCTTGCGGCGACGTATCCATACGGGCTCCCTGGGTTCCCATTCACGCAGGCAGACGTCCTGTCGATGCTCCAGACGATCATCAACGCGCAGGAGACCCCCCTGGGGAACTCGTTCTCGACTGCGGGTGACCGTGGGTGGTGGGCCGCTCCCGGTACACCCGGGCCTCCCCCGACTCCCCGCGGTGCCCACTTTCTCGTAGAGACTTCGCACTTCTATCTCTGCCTCCGAAGGAACCGAACGGGCCTGCAGCTCCTCGCTCAGTCTGGCGGCAGCCTGCCCGTTGGGCTGGAGCACAAGCTCTTGCCGTCGACGCTTGCGCTGGACGTGACGCTTCCCGGCAACCCTTCCCAGGGCGGCGGGTTGGTGAACCTCCAAGCATGGGTCCAGGAGATGGCGGATGCCGGGGCCCTTCGACCGAACCTGACCCCTGGACTCCCAGGTCCGAACTTCTGGGGAGAGCTCATCGGCGTGGTGCCGCTCTACCAGGGCATGCACGATCAAGTTTCCCGGATCAACGCGAACTTCGTCTGTCCCCCGTTGGAGACCACACCGATGGGGGCGGCCCTGGACGGAGCATGGCTCGGTTGGCGGGAGCGGAGGTATCCCCCGGTGCTCACGCCACCTGGCTACACCGTCCCCGCCCCGGGATTCGTGGCCCAGCTGGGACAGTCCGGGCCCCCGAACCCAGGCGCTTGCGACTGGGCTGGGCCTACAAACGCATCGTGGCCTCTCACTACAGGACCGGGAGTCATAGATCCCACGGCGGGTCAGGACTGGGACTGCTCGTTGCACCAGCTTGCCCGTGCGGTATTGGTGCGGCATCACCTGGGAGGCGGCTTCACAGCCAACGACCAGGCGTTGATCCTCTCGCGCCTGCAAGACTGGGTGACGCCCCTGTGTGAGAACTTCCCGCTGCCTGGGACGGCGAGCTGCTCGGGCGCGCTGAGCACTACCCAGGCTGGGTATCCGCCAGCTGAGCGTTATGTCTTCCCGCCCGTGATCGCCAGCAGTTGCGAGGGAACCGTGGGGTTCACAGGGTTCCCACCTTCGCCAGTGCCTTCCATCACCGACATCCTCTCGGCCCTACTCGCAGTCGTGCGATGCGGGGTGCTCCCCAGCCCTCCGAGCGTGGCTCCACCGTTCTTCACCACAGGAGCGGCCGTTACCGTGGCCCTGGACATGGTCGAGGCCTGCCTCGGCGCCGTGGCCACGCTCTATCGCACGGATGCCGTCAGCGGGTGGGGCATGTGGCTCGCCAGCGACTCCAAGGCGCCGAGCCGACAGACGGTACTGGCACCCTGGGCGGAGTTGCCTACAGGCACGAGTATTCAGGGCGCGGTCGCGGCGCTGCTCCTAGCCGAGCCGTTCTTTCCCGGCTGCGCCAACGCCAGCACCCTCCAAGGTATCGGGCCGAGCGGGCCCCAGTTCGGGCTGGGCGGCTTCCTCCATGTCTTCGGGGCCTACATCCCTGCGCTACTGCCGCCCATCGGTTCCAATCAACTGTACGACTGGGCGCCTGCGTATGTCCCCGGGTAGATCGCTCGCCACCTTGGTGGCCGCTGCTTGGCTCTTTCCGGCAGTCACCTCCGCCACAACGTGGACCGTCGGATCCAGCGGGGCCGAGGACTTCGAGACTCCCCAGGCCGCGCTTGTCGCCGCAGCAGACGGTGACGAAATCGTGGTCGCCAAGGGCGACTACCAGGGCCCAATCGACTTCTTCGGGAAATCGGTCATTCTGCGGGGAGCGGGCGGCCGCGGGGTGACGCGTCTCCACGTCGGCTGCGGGAACTTCCGGCTCGATCTGACGGGGGTACTTGATCCCGGAGGCCTTCGAGACCTCACAGTGGTTTCGGTCTGCACCGAAGAGGACACCGTACCCGTGGCGCCAACCGTCCACTTGCTCGAGTCGACCGCTAGGATCGTGGGGGTCGTCTTTGCATCTACGGGTGGATGGCCTCAGTTCCTCGGTCACACCACGAGGTTCGAGGTCAGGGACGTCGCCATCTTGGAGCAGGGCTTATGCGAGCCCGGTTCAATTCTGTTCAACGGAACGGACGTGATCATCGAGTCCACGCTTCTCGCGGGAGAATGCCCAACCAGCTTTTTGTACGGCGGGTCAGCGGGCTTCGTGACAGTCGCCAACTCGGTCTTCAACGCCCCGACAGCGGGGACGGCCATCTCCTACGGCGGCAACCGCCCACTTCAGCTTCCACACTCGTTCACGAACATCACAGTTGCCCAGGGAAACCAGACCTACGACACCCTTTGCTGGGACTGCACCTTTCACCTAGGCGACTCCGCCTCGGCCCCGGAGCTCACCAACTCGATCCTCGCAGGAGCGGAGGAGGCTATCTACGCAGCCACCGTCGCAGCCCCGTTGTTCGCGCCCACCTACAACGACGCTTGGCCCGATCCTGGCGGCACGGTTTCGTGGTCCGTCGTGAGCCCGGACTGGCCCACCGGTATCGACGGCAACATCTCGGCCGATCCCGGCTGGGCGGCCTATACGGACGACGCGGACTGGTCCAACGACAACTTCTGCCTGCAGAACGGCTCGCCGGCGATCGATGCGGGCGATCCCGACCCCGCCCTGAACGACCCCGACGGCACCCGAAACGACATGGGAGCGTTCGGCGGGCCCGGGGCCCCAGACTGCGAGTACATGGCCGACCTCGACGGGGACGGGTTCATGCCGATCGCCGGGGACTGCGACGGCGACGACCCGACGACCTACCCGGATGCCCCGGGAGAGGTGGCCTGCGACGGCATCGACACGGACTGCGACACCTTCGACGGAGGAGAGCCTTGCGGCGACGACGACGACTCGGCACCTGCGGACGACGACGACTCGGCGCCTGCAGACGACGACGACTCGGCGCCTGCGGACGACGACGACTCGGCGCCTGCGGACGACGACGACTCGTTGTGGTCCGATGACGACGACTCGAGCGAGCCGGCGGACGACCGCTGCGCATGCACTGCATCGCTCGCGGGCCCGGGGACGCTCGGGGTGGTGCTCACGGGAGTGTTCGGCGCAGCCTGGAGGAGGAGGAGACGATGAAGGAACAAGAGGATTGTTGCTGCGGTCGGGACACAGACCCTGGCGGTGGAGGTGCCACGATTCTGCCGTTCCCAAGGCCTGTGGCCACGCCTAG
>CAZUHI010000154.1:0-4679 GCA_964620495.1 uncultured Rickettsiales bacterium
CCCTGACTCCGACTACCTGGGGGCGATCGGGGTGTTCGACGGCTGGGGGCAGTAGCGCCCCTCACGCCGGTGCATAGAGCGCCAATCAGGTGAGCTCCCGTCGCCTGGCTTGCGCACATGATTCCATGCACTTTCCGCTCCTTGGTCACGTGCTCCCGCACGCTCCTTCGTCGCGTAAAGACCTGGAACCAGGTCGCGGCGCCATGCTCGGTCCGCTTACCTGATGGGCGCTCTTGCTGGAAGAGCTGGTCCGTGAAGTCGGTGTTCCGGCAGGGCAGCCTGGGTGCGGGCGATGCCTTCGTCCAAGAGATGGCGGGCGCATAGCGCAGGTCCCGCCCTGCAGCCGCGATGCTGAACCAGTGGTCGGTGCACATGTAGCGCACCGAGTGGCACTGATCCGCGAGGCGGCCGCAGATGACGAGAGCAAGGACCGAGGGCGGCTGGCCAAATGCATTGGATTCCATGGCCCCCATCTTCCGTCACCGTGCTCCAGAGCTTCGGCTGTGATCTGCGACTCATCCCTCACTTCCACATGCTCGTGCTCGACGGCGCCTCCGGAGCCCGCATGCCCTCGGAGCGGTCCCAGATCCGGCCAGAACCAGGACGTCAGCGACCCCACGCTGTGGCATCGTGACCTGACCTCAGTGTGGAGCCGACCGGGCTCGGGGACTTCGTGTGGTCCGTGGGCCGGGCCAGGAACGTGAGCGGCCGTCATGACCGGAAGCGGCCTCCGGGCAGCGATGCCGTCCCCGAGCACACTGAAGAGCCAGCGCTACCATGGCTCGAGGCCGGTGGTAGCCCCGGAGAGTGACTTCGATCTGCCTATCCCCCGGTGTTGGGCTGGGGCAGGGTCAAGAGCATCACTCCGCGACGGATAGCGGGAAGATTGGCTGGGACGGGACTGGGTGCACTCGGTGAAAAAGACAGGACCGGGCGTGGTACCGTCACTTTCACTGAGCTGAGGAATCCCATGTGGACGCTCATCCTGGTGCTGGCCTGCAATGGCGGGACATCTGCGGACTCCGCGGCGGGCGACACGGGGTCGATCCCCGAGACGGCGGACACGGGGTCGACGACCGACACCCAGGACACCCAGGACACCCAGGACACCCAGGACACCCAGGACACCCAGGTCACCCAGGACACCCAGGACACCCAGGACACCCAGGACACCGGTGAGGAGGTCGCGGCTGTGTCTTCCGAACCGGTCTGGCTGACGCCCGGCAGCGACGCCTCGGGCTACTACTTTGCGTTGGACAGCACCGATCTGGACGGTGACGGCTACGACGAGATCATCGTCGGCGATCGGTACTCCACGGTCTCTTCCAGTGGCGGCGAAGGACGGGTCTATGTCCTGACCGGCCCGATGATCACCGACCTCACCACCGACGACGCGGTAGCCGTGATCGAAGCGGGCACTCGCGACGACGACTTCGGGTTCGCGATCTCTGGCGGCGAGGACTACGACGGCGACGGCTACGCGGACCTGCTCGTCGGTGCGCCCTCGAGCTCTGGCACCGGCTCCGTCACCGGCGCAGCGTTCATCTACACGGGGCCGTTCAGCGGCACCATCAAGGCTCCCAGCGCCCACGTGCGGCTGTTCGGGGCCGAGGAAGGTGGGAAATCCGGATACGCCGTCTCCCTGGTGGCCGATGCCACTGGCGACGGCCTGGTCGACGTGGTCGTGGCCACCCCCTACTCCAACGCTGCGGGGTCTCGTTACGGCGAGGTCTCGCTGCTCGCCGGCCCCAGGTCAGGCGATGTCTCTGTGGCCGACGATGCGGCCCTGCGCGTCCAGGGGGAGTACTCCTTTTCTTACTGGTCGCAGCAAGGGCTTGTGGGCTACGACGTCGACGGCGGCGGCGACATGAACGGCGACGGACTAACCGACCTGTTGATCGGCTCCATGACCGTGGAGAGCCACGAGCTCCTTGGGGGCGAGGCCTACGTGGTGTACGGAGGCCAGACCGGCACGGTCCCGGTGTCCGACAGCGACGTGCAGTACTGGGGGTCTGAAAGGCAATACCTGGGGTCGTCGGTCGCTTTCTTGGGCGACGTCGACGGCGATGGTCACGACGACGTGGCCGTGGGCTCCGGCGACTCCTACTACGGCCTGGGCGAGGGCGCGTGGGTCTTCCTGGGCGGCTCCAGCGGGACTGTACGCACGGCCGACGCCCAGGTCTGGCTGGTCGCCGACCTGGACCACGACATATTCTCCGCGGTGGTCGGCAAGGTCGGGGACATCGACGGAGACGGTCTCGACGACATCGGCGTCGGCATCGATGGCGTTGAAGACCGTGGCGAGGGGCGCGTCTACCTGTTGCCTGGCACCTTGTCCGGCACCGAGTCCTTGGCTATTTCGGATCAGATCCTGGTCGGGCGCACCCCGGAGAACAGGTTCGGTCAGAGCTTCGCCGCCGTCGATGATGCGGACGGCGACGGCCTCCACGAGCTCCTCGTCGGTGCCCGGTACGAGGCCCTCCTGTCCTGGTCTGCAACCCGCTGAGCGAACCCCCACACGGCTCCCAAATTGACGAACCTGTTCGTGCTCCTCCTGGCCTGCTCAGATGGCGGGACGACACCGGAAGACTCCGCCACACGCGGGCTAGACGCTGACCAGGACGGGTTCCCTGAGGGCGTAGACTGCGACGACCTCGACGCAGATGTGAACCCCGGTGCGACCGAAACCGCCTACGACGGGGTGGACAACGACTGCGACGAGTCCACCCCGGACGACGACCTGGACGGTGACGGCCACCTTCTGGCCAGCGACTGTGACGACACAGACCCGCTCGTCAACCCGGAGGCGGCCGAGTCCAGCTACGACGGAGTGGACAACGACTGCGATCCTGAGACCCCCGACGACGACCTGGACGGCGACGGCTTTCCTTTGGAGACCGACTGCGACGACGGAGATCCGGGCCGGTCTCCAGATGCCCAAGAGCTCTGTGACGGCGGGGTCGACAACGACTGCGATCCCGAGACCACCCCGGCCCCAGGCAGCGCCAGCTTCGTCAATGTAGACGGCGTTGCCACTGATGTAAGCGAGGCCCTTGCAGGCGCCTATGTCCTCGACCAGCCCGGCACGCTCTATCTCTGCGATGGCCACTGGTTCACGAACCTGAGCGTGGAGGCCGACGACGTGAGCATCGTCGGTGATGGCCAGGACAGCGCGGTGCTCCACGGAGCCGAGTCTGGACCGGTGGTCGGGGCCACTCTCGTCAACGGGCTCACCCTCCAGACCCTCACAGTCACGGACGGGGACGCGAGCGGTGGCAGCACAGGCGTGGAGGGCGGCGGGGTGTACGTCGAGGCGAGCACAGTCTTGCTGAGCGAGGTCACGATCTCCAACAGCAATGCCTACTACGGCGGTGGCCTGTACGGCCTCAAGACCGCGATTATCGAGGGGGTCCAATTCGAGGAAAACGTCGCCGGCTATAGTGCCGGTGGGGCGTACATCGGCCACAACACCACGACGATGACGGCCACCACATTCTCCCTCAACTTTAGCCAGCGGGATGGCGGAGGCCTGTTCTTCTCATCGGGCGTGGCGCATCTCAGCGACGTGACCTTCTCCAGCAACAAGGCCGACGAGTGGGGCGGGGGATTGGGCCTGCTCACCACCGAAGCCACGGTGGTCGACACCACATTCTCCCAGAACGACGCCGGCGTTTCCGGCGGCGGCATGGACATCGACCGGAGCACGGTGTCCGTGAGCGCGACCTCCTTCACGGGAAACACCGCCGACAGGGGTGGCGGGCTGAGCATAAGGGACGGTCTTGTGACCTTGACCGAACTCTCGCTCACGGACAACTCAGCGGAAAGGGATGGCGGCGGGCTCTTGCTGACAGACGAGAGCATCGTGACGCTGACGGACTCGGACCTCGCCTCGAACAGCGCCCAGTTTGGCGGAGGCCTGTTCATCGAGGACGCCAGCGCTGCCCTGGATGGGACGCTCTTCAGCCAGAACGTCGCCGACTCCTTTAACCTCGCAGGATCCGGTGGGGGAATCTGGCTGGAGGAGGCGGGCGAGGTTACGCTGACCGCCAGCGAGCTCTCGGGGAACACCGCCACCCACAGCGGCGGTGCGCTGTATGTCTCCGACGACAGCAGCGCGACGCTGGTCGAGACCACGGTCGCCGCGAATACGGCCGATGGCGAAGGCGGCGGGATCTACGTCTCCTCGGCGAGCGCACAGGCCACCAACTGTGACTTCGTCAACAACGAGACCCAGGACCTGTTCCACCAGGACACGAGCACGTCCTATGACTGGGGCACTGGCGCCAGTTTCAGCTGTGACCGGGAAGGGTGTGAGTGACTGCGTGGGTCCTCACACTCCCCTGGGATCTCCGCCTGCTCCTGGCATGGAGGCATGACCTCGCTCGGGGGGTCCTTCGCATCGCCTTCCGTGTGATCCAGCGCTTCGACAGGGCCCGCGTCTCCGCGTCTGGGTGAGGACACGGGACACAGAGTCGAGCGCATCGTCGAGGAGATCGCCGCACGGGCCGTCGTGTGGCTGCGGCGCCAGGGTGTCGAGGAGCTATGCGGGCCGGCAACTACGCGTCGATCACGCCGCTGCCCGACCTGATCGTCGGCACCGCGCAGCCGGGTCCTTCCCGGTTCTGACCCTCACCCCAGCCCAGCCACATCCGCGATCCGCCGGATCGCGCTCACCGGGT
>CAZUHI010000155.1:0-4624 GCA_964620495.1 uncultured Rickettsiales bacterium
CTGCTCTCAGAACTTGATTCCGGAGGTCATGTCCTCAGGGATGCAGATCCCTAGAGTCGCTCGACCACCATGGCCATGCCCTGGCCGCCCCCCACGCACATCGTCTCGAGGCCGTAGCGCCCGTCCCGCACCGCCAGCGCGTTCAGCAGGGTCACGGCGATGCGCGCGCCCGTCATGCCGAACGGGTGCCCCAGGGCGATGGCGCCGCCGTGTACGTTCAGTCGGTCTTCGGGGATCTCCAGGGCCTCGGCGCAGGGGAGCACCTGCGCCGCGAAGGCCTCGTTGATCTCCACGGCGTCCATGTCCGCCATCGTGAGCCCCGCTCGAGCGAGGGCGCGGCGTGACGACTCGACGGGTCCGAGGCCCATGATCTCCGGGTTCAGGGCGCTCACGGCGGTGGAGACGACTCGGCCGATCGGGGTCACGCCCAGGTCCCGCACGGCGGCCTCGGACATCACGATCACGGCGGCTGCGCCGTCGTTGAGGGGGCAGCAGTTGCCCGCCGTCACCGTGCCGTCCTCTCGGAACACGGTCCGCAGGCCCGCGAGCTTCTCGGCCGTCGTGCCCGGTCGGGGGCAGTCGTCGTGCTCGACCCTCCCGGAGGGCGTCTCGACGGGCTCGATCTCGGCCGCGAAGACCCCCGACTCACGCGCGCTCACGGCCCGCTGCTGGGAGCGCGCGGCGAACGCGTCCTGGGCCTCGCGCGTGACGCCGCACCGCTCCGCGACGTTCTCCGCCGTGAGCCCCATCCCCAGGTAGTACCGAGGGAGGTCGCCCCCGGCCAGGAAGCGCGGGTTCTTGGTGTCCTCCATGCCGTCGGCCTTGCCGAGCTTGAAGCGGGACACGCACTCGACCCCCGCCGCGACGAACACGTCTCCCTCTCCCGCCGCGATGGCGTGGTGGCCCATGCGGATCGCCTGGAGCGAGCTGCTGCAGTAGCGGTTGACGGTGACGCCGGGGACGTCCGAGAGGCCCGCGAGCAGCGAGACCGCGCGCCCGAGGTTGTAGCCCTGCTCTCCGGCGGGCTGCGCGCAGCCGACGATCACGTCCTCGACGCGGGCCGCGACCGCCTCCGGGTCCGGGAGTCGATCGAGGGCGGCCCGGACCATGCGGGCGCAGAGGTCGTCCCCGCGAAGCTCGGTCAGGGAGCCCTTGAATGCGCGGCCGATCGGCGACCGGACCGCGGCCACGAGGTACGACACTCAGCGGGCTCCGTACACGGGCATCGGGTCGGCGGCCGAGCCCACCAGCGAGCGGACGGCGGCCCCGACGTCGGCGGGGTCCCAGCGTGCGCCCCGGTCCACCTCGGCGGCGGGGCGCCAGCCGTCGCTGAGGACCAGGCGGCCCCCGGAGACCTCGAAGACGCGGCCCGAGACGTCGCCGGAGTCCGCCGAGGCCAGCCACGCGACGAGCGGAGCGATGTTCTCGGGGTGCATCGCGTCGAAGCCGCCCTCGGGGACCTTCATCATGTCGGCGAAGAGGGTCTCCGTCATGCGGGTGCGGGCCGCCGGCGCGATCGCGTTCGCCGTCACTCCGTAGCGACCCAGCTCGGCCGCCTGGACGAGCGTGAGCCCCGTGATCCCGGCCTTGGCGGTCGAGTAGGTCGACTGGCCCACCGACCCCTGGAGGCCCGCGCCGGAGCTCGTATTGACGATGCGCGCCGACGGCATGCGCCCCGCCTTGGCCTCGGCTCGCCAGTGGGCCACGGCGTGTCGCGTCACGCAGAAGTGACCCCGGAGATGCACGCGGATCACGGCGTCCCACTCCTCCACCGAGGTGGAGACGAACATCCGGTCTCGAAGGAACCCGGCGTTGTTCACGACGGCGTCGAGCCGCCCGAACCGCTCGAGGGTGGAGGCGACCAAGGCGCCCGCCTGATCCCAGTCGGCGACGTCCGCCCCGTTCGAAGCGGCCTCGCCCCCCAGCGCCTCGATGGCGGCCACGACGTCCCCGGCGGGCCCCACGTCGGTCCCGCGCCCGTCGCCGGTGGCGCCGAGGTCGTTGACGACGACCTTCGCTCCTTGGCGGGCGAGCTCCAGCGCGTGCTCACGCCCGATCCCGCGCCCGGCCCCGGTGACGATGACGACTCGTCCGTCGCAGATGCCCACGGCTCAGAGCCTCTCGAGGATGGTGACGTTGGCCTGCCCGCCGCCCTCGCACATGGTCTGGAGGCCGTAGCGACCGCCCGTGCGCTCGAGCTCGTGGAGCAGGGTCGTCATGAGCTTCGTCCCCGTCGCGCCGAGCGGGTGCCCCAGCGCGATGGCGCCGCCGTTGACGTTCACCTTCTTGGGGTCCGCGCCCGTGTCCTTCAGCCAGGCGAGGACCACCGACGCGAACGCCTCGTTGATCTCGACCAGGTCGATGTCGTCGAGCGACATGCCGCTCTTCTGCATCGCGTAGGCGGTGGCGGGGATGGGCGCCGTGAGCATCAGGAGGGGGTCGTCGCCCCGCACCGACATGTGGTGGATCCGGGCGCGCGGCGTGAGCCCGTGAGCCCTCACGGCGGCCTCGGAGGCGACGAGCATGCCGGAGGCCCCGTCGGAGATCTGGGAGCTCACGGCCGCCGTGAGCCGCCCGCCGTCCATCAGGGTGCGCAGCGAGGCCATCTTCTCGAGGGTGGTGTCGGCGCGCACGGTCTCATCCATGACGAAGTCGCCGTAGGGCACCACCTCGCGGTCGAACCGGCCCTCGTCGATCGCTCGCGCGGCGCGCTGGTGCGACGCGAGCGCGAACTCCTCCATGTCGTGACGAGAGATGTCCCACCTCTTCGCGATGCCTTCGGCGCCGTGGAACTGGCTCACGGGGACGTCGCCGTACCGGGCGGTCCAGCCCTTGCTGCCTGAGAAGGGGTCCCGCTGGCCCAGCTCCCGGGCCGCGAGCATCGAGCTGCCGATCGGAATCATCGACATGTTCTGGACCCCGCCCACGAGGACGACGTCGTTCACGCCCGCCATGATCGCCTGGGCCGCGAAGTGGACCGCCTGCTGGGAGCTCCCGCACTGGCGGTCGATCGTCACGCCGGGGATGGCCTCGGGCATGCCCGCGGCGAGCCAGCACGTGCGCGCGATGTCGCCCGCTTGGGGTCCGATCGCGTCCACGCAGCCCAACATCACGTCGTCCACGGCCATGGGGTCGAGGTCGTTTCGCTCGATCAGCGCCTTGATCACGTGCGCGCCGAGGTCGGCGGGGTGTTCCTGGGACAGAGAGCCGCGGCGCCTCCCCGTGGGGGTGCGGACGGCGTCGACGATGTAGGCCTCGGTCATGGATCAATCCCTTCGCGGAGCGCGGTGGAGGCGGCGTCGGGACCCTCGTCGGGGCCGTCCAACAGGACCGCTGCCACCCGCTCACGGTGGTGTGCTGCGTCTCCCCAGGCGCGCGCGAGCGCCCAGGTTCGTTTCATGAAGAAGTGGAGGTCGTGCTCCGTGGAGTAGCCGATGGCGCCGTGGACCTGGAGCGCCTTGCGGGCGACCTGCGTGGCGGCGTCGGAGGCCTGCGCCTTGGCCATCGACACGTGGAGGCTCGCGCCCGGCTCGCCGTGGTCCAGCGAGTGGGCGGCGCGGAACACCAGCGGCTCCGCCGTGTGGAGTCCGACGCGCGCGTCCGCGAGGTGGTGTTGGACCGCCTGGAAGGTGCCGATGGGCCGACGGAACTGCTCCCGCACCTTCGCGTACGCGACGGCCAGATCGAGCATCCGCTCGGCGAGCCCCAAGAGCTGGGCGGCGGCGCCGAGGGCGGCGGCGTCCCGGGCCCGATCCGCCACCTCCGAGGGCAGCGTGAGGACGCGTGAGTCGTGTACGTCGAGCTCGAGGCGGGCCAGGCCGCGCGCCCGGTCGGTGCCTCTCACGGGGTCCCTCCGCGCCGCCCCCGCGGGCGCCAGCCACGCCTGGTCCGGGCCCACGAGCAGGACGTGGTCGCCCCAGTCCGCGAAGGGCACCGGCGCGTCGGGAGTGCCCGCGATCAGGGCCTCTCCGCCGGCGATCCCCTCGAGCACGGCGGCGGCCGAGTGCACGCCGGTGAGCGCGAGCGGGCCCACCAGCGCCGTCTCGAACGCGGGCCCCACGAGGGCGGCGCGGCCGGTCTCGCGGAGCAGCGAGATCAGCGCGTAGACACCGAGCCCGATGCCCCCGTGTGCCTCGGGCATGGCCACGAGGGGCAGGCCCTGCTGCATCAGCTCGGCCCACACCGCGCGCGCGCGCGTCAAGTCTCCGTTCCAGGCGTCGCGGATTGTGTCGGGCGGGCACTGGGACGACAGCATGTCGCCCACCGCTTCGCGGAAGAGTTCCTGGTCTTCGCTGAAGGTGAACCGCATGACGGGAGTTGCTCTCCTCAGGGCGCGACGGGCGAGACGGGCGCCGAAGTGAAACACGTTTCACTCGCCCGGGCAAGACGTCGATCAGGGGGCGCTCAACCCCAAGAGCGCGGCCCGGAACACGTCCTCGTCGACCCGCTCGCCGCGCACGAACCAGGCCCGCTCCATGGGCACTCCGCACCGGCTGCAGGCGGGCGACGTCCCGGGGTGGTGCTCGCGGCCGCCGCAGCGCGGACATGCGATCGACATCTCGTAGGGAGGGTCGGGCGGTCCGCGACGGGCGGGGCGTCGGTCCTTCCGTTGCTTCGCCACGCT
>CAZUHI010000156.1:0-4579 GCA_964620495.1 uncultured Rickettsiales bacterium
CGGAAGGCGGCGCCCAGATGTGCCATGTGGGAGCCGCAGGCGACTCACATTGCATCGAAGCCCACCACGTCCCGCCGCATGGAGGGTGAAGCGGCAATCTCAGGTTAGGTGGAGTTCCGTCTCGCAGAAGCGAGGGGCGCGCTGGACGCGCCGCCCGAAGGAGTCGGCTGTTCGGTCGAGCCTCCCCCATGCGTATGAGCGATCGAGGACCCCGATCGGAGCTACGGCTCCTATCATGAAGCCTCGATGGTCCGCCCACCGCCATACCCGCAGGTGTTCCTGATCGCGCTCCTTGCGCTGCTGACGGTAGGGAGCCAGCCGCCCGAGGAACCATGCGACTGGGAGCCTGAAGAGATCTTGATGCCTGCTCTGGTCATCCACGATGCGGACGAAGGGACCATCGAAGTGGTTCTCCAGTTGACCCTCCGCGCCGACGTGTCGAACCCCGTTGGCTTCGGGGGCTCGTTGGTTTCCGAGGAGGTGCGTGAGCTGACGAGTTCGGAGGGAGAACCGACCGGGCAGTTCGCCACGTACTGGGACTTCGACCTCGAGCCGGATGCATCGAACTTCCACGTCGAGTTCGACCTCGTGGATTGCGGCGTGGCCGGGACCGAGGAACTGGAACTCGAGGGGGTCAGCTCCAATTGGTCCGACGTGCGCTACCGCTGGATCCGTCGTTCACCGCCCAGCAGATCCTCATCCCGTGGCTGCTCTCTCCGCTAGCGGCCCCTGACATGAGCTCACTTCTACAGAACCTCCTTCACCGGGAGTCGGTTGGATGAACCGCCCGACGGCCATGGTTCTTGCGTGTCTGACGCTCGCCCTGGGCTTTGCCGCGGGCCGCTGGACCGAGGCCCCGCCACCACTCACTGACACGCCCGCGGCGACACCGCCGCGCTCAGCTGCTCCCGGCACGGTCGTCGAGCAGGAGTCCGCTCCCGTGGTCGCTTCGAGCGCCGACGCTCTCGCCGCCTGCGAGAAGCAGCTGGCGTTGGTCACCAGCATCATGGACGCCCAGGTCACGGAGCGGGTGGGCACCCCCGTGTCCTTTCCCGACGACCTTCCCGAGCCGTACACCTACGCGGGTTTCGAGCCCGCGGTGCGCAACGCCGTCGAGAGCTGCGACAGCTCCCTGGAGTTGGCGCACATCGACTGCTCCGAGTTCCCCTGCATGGCCTTCTTCTCTCAGCCCCGGGGCTCCATGAACCATGCCGTGGGGGCCCTGCGTGCTTGCCATGTATGGAGGCAGACCTTCCGCGACCACGGCGGCCAAGCGAACTCCCGTTTCATGACCGACGAGGGCCTTGTCGAGTACAGCGTCGCAGTCCCCCGCCCGGCGGACAGCGACTTCGACGACAACGCCTCGAAACGGTGGCATTCCCGGCTGGAAGAGGGTGAGGCTGCACTGATGGAAGTCTGGGGCGGACGTGAGCTGACCGAGTTGGAGGAGATCGACGAGAGCATCAAGTTCTGGCGAAGAGCCGGCAACGAAGAGAGAGTCCGCGAACTGGAGGCCCGACGCGCGCGCGTACAGATCGGTACCGACCGCGAGTAGCCGCCTCCAGCGCGTCGGCTGTCGACTCGCGGAGCCCGCAGGCCGACCAGGCTCGCCGCCCCGGACGGGCGGCGCTTGAGCTGCAACAGATCTTCGCTGACGGAATTTCACCCAACGGAAAGCGGCTCCCGACGTGGCCCCGAACGGGGCCATGTCCCGGATTGCGGGGGCAAGAGGCGGATGGGCGGCGCGACAGCGACCGCCCGAGCCGGAGCGCCAAAGGGGAGCGAAGCGAATCCTTTTGCGGGGACCAGCAATTACTTCGCACCCGCAAGTAGGGCGAAGCGGGAGCCGCAGGTTAGATGGCGTCACGCCCGACACAGGGTGGGGATCCGGGGGCGCCGAGCTCGACCTGACCCGTCCGAGACCCCCCGAATCAGCCGCCCGGATCGAGCTCGTCTTCGAGAGCGTTCAGGTCTCGCCGGGAGTGCCACACGCGGACGATGAAGACCTTCTCGGAGCGGACCAGATACACGACCCGATATGGCGCCACGATTCTCTCGCGCAGATCCGCGACCTCGAACTCCGGGACGACCCTGCCCGCCCAGGGCATCTCACCTGCCCGTCGCGTAGCGCCGCGGAGTTTCGCAACAATCGAGCGCGCCGCCTTGAAATCGTGCTCTGCGATGTAGGTGTAGATCTCGAGCAGGTCGGTTCGAGCGGCTCTACTCCATTCGACCTTCAAGCGAGGCCTCCGTACTGCTCATGAGCTGCTCGAGCTCTCCCCACACCTCGTCGTCGGCGAGCACTTCACCGGCTTCGACGTCTCGGAGGCCGCGCACGACGGCGCGCATGAAGCTCCGCTCCTCCTCGGCCTCGTCGAGCGACTCGGGCGACACAACGACGGCCGCAGCCTTCCCGCGCTGAGTCACGACCACCGACCGCCCCTCCTCGACGCGCTCGAGCCAGGACTTCAGATTCGAGCGGAACTCGTTGATGGGGACCAGGTCTTGTGCCAAAGAAGGCTGTTTCATTGCAACTCCTGTACGGAAAAGCGTACGTCCACCAAGGGCCGCTGTCCACGACCTGTTCGACTACGCTGGAACAACCCATGCCCAGTCTCCGCTCGACCGCCGTGATTGCTGCCTTCCTGCTCACTCCTGCGCCCAGCGTCGCGACTGACTCCGAGGATGGCTGGACGAGTCTCCAGCCAGGTCTCGACCTCGGCATCTTCACCCTCGCTCAACCCTCTGAACTCGGAGACTCCAAGGTGCGAATCGTCAGGGCGGATCCGGCTCGCTTCGAGGCAGTCGTGCTCGCCGCAACCGCTCACGGCGGCAACCCGAGAACGACGAAAGAGTGGAGCACCGAGTTCGGGCTCGCAGCGGCGATCAACAGTTCGATGTTCGACCCCGACTGGAGCACCTCGGTCTCCTACCTCCGCGAGGGCGACCACATCAACAGCGCGGCGGTCACCGCGGACAATTCGGTGCTCGCCGCCCGGCCAAAGGCCGAGGCTGCAAACACTCCGGGGTTCAAGCTGATCGATCGCGAGTGCGACGACCTTCAGGCCGAGATGGAGCGCTACAAGGACGCTGTTCAGAGCATCCGCATGCTTTCGTGCAAGGGGCGAAACGTCTGGACGCAGCAGCCGAAGCAATGGAGCCATGCCGTGACCGGCGTCGACGACCGGGGCCGCCTTCTCCTGATCCACGCTCGGTCGCCGTACTCCACCCACGACTTCATTCAGCACCTTGTTGCCCTCAGGATCGGCCTCGACCGCCTGATGTACGGCGACGGCGGGCCGCCCGCACAGCTGTACGTGAGAGCCGGGGGCTCGGAGCACCTGTTCGTCGGGTCCTATGAGACGGGCATCAAGGAGAACGACAAGAACGACTACGCATGGCAAATCCCGAACGTGATCGGTGTCCGCGCCAAGCCGAGTCGGCCGGGGGCATCCCCATAGCGCACCCAGGGGGCTCGCTTCATCGTCGACCCGCCTTGGCCCGACCATGTTGAAGAGCAGCCTTCGCGACGAGCACGACCACCCTCGCGCGAGCGGAGGGTGGCGGCGAGGGAGCGCCTGGATCGTTGCGGCGTGATGCCATCTAACGCAAGACGGCTCCCGACGTGCCGCGGAGCGGCATGTCCCGGAGTGCGGCGCCCATCAGTGCCAAAGGGGAGCGCAGCGAATCCTTTTGCATCACAGGCACTTACGCCTTCGCCGCATGGAGGGCGAAGCGGGAGCCGGCGGTTAGGGGATGAAACGCATGCAACCGGGCGAGGGCGCGCCGGACGCGCGCCGAGGGTGGTCGCTTTGCCGGTCCGACCGGGCTGTGAGCTTGCATCCCTGGGCCAATCACGCTCTTCTGGAAGGGACTCGAGGAAGGGGGGCCCGTGGACGACAAACCACATCTGAAGAACATCCAACCGGATCGGGTGACGCGGAACCCGGACAACCCGCGGATCTTCTTTCGGCCGGAGGAGCTCGAGACCCTCCTCGGCTCGATTCGAACCTACGGGATTCAGGTCCCGTTGACGGTCTATCAAGAGGGCAAGCAGTTCGTACTAATCGATGGCGAGCGGCGCTGGCGCTGTGCGCTGAAGCTAAACTTGCGCACAGTCCCCGCCCTGGTCCAGCCGAAGCCGACCCCGCTGCAGAACCTCCTCTTGATGTTCAACATCCATGCTCTCCGGGAGCAGTGGGACTACTTCACGATTGCCAACAAGCTCCCGGCGGTTATCGAACTCTTCGAGAGTGAGCGGGGGTACTCGCCGAACGAGGTCGAGCTGAGCAACGCGACGGGCCTGACTCGGGGGCAGATTCGTCGATGTCGTCTCGTGCTCGCCCTGCCCGAGAAATACAAAGACATGCTCCGGCAGGAGTTGCTTCTTCCGAAGCGGCTGCAGCAGCTGACGGAGGACTTCTTTCTGGAGATGGAGCGCTCGCTCAAGACCGTGTCCGCGCGGCTCCCCGATGCTGTTCCAGACCTCGATCAAGCCCGGGATGCTCTGATCGAGAAGTTCCGAGGGGTGTGGCTCTGACACTGATCACGGCGGGGATCGAAGACGGCGGCAGCTCCG
>CAZUHI010000157.1:0-4319 GCA_964620495.1 uncultured Rickettsiales bacterium
CGTGGCCACGTGGTAGCGCTGCTGTCCGTGGTCCTCCTCGGCTGCAACGGCCAGGACACAGACACGGACACCGGGACCTCGGTCACCGACACCCCCAGTCCGGACTCCGGCACCACGGACTCGGGATCAACCACGGACTCCGGCGACCCGAAAGACTCCGGCGACACCCAAGACCCCACAGACGCCGACGGAGATGGCTGGTTCATTCCCGACGACTGCGACGACCAGGATCCTCACACCTACCCAGGCGCCGAGGAGTGGTGCGACCCTCAGGACCACGACTGCGACGGCCAATCGCTCGAAGAGGGTGTCTGTGCCAAGACCCAGAAGATCGAGGCCATCGAAGGGCCATGGATCGACGGCGATCCCTGGGAGGACCTGGCCTACTGGGGCGTGTTCGCCGGAGACCTCGACGGTGAGCCCGGCGAAGAGCTGCTCGCGAGCACTTGGTACAGCTTCGACGACGGTGTCTCCTGGTACGGCGCCTTGGCCGTGGTCTCAGAGGCCCCGAGCACGCCCGGCACCCGCATCACCGACCACGCCGACCACATCTTCGCCCGTTCTTGGGGGGCGATGGGCGAGTGGCAGGGTGCAGGCGACTTCAATGGCGACGGGGCCGGCGACTTCATCGTGCTGGAGAGCGCCCTTGGCGTCGCCAATGTCATCAACCTCTTCCTCGGGCCCAGCAGCGACTGGCCGGCGGTGGCCTTCACCTACGACGCCGCCAGCGTGGTCTGGGAAGACCCCGACCCGGACAAGACCGAGTCTCTGGGGGGCTTCGTCGATGGTCAAGGCGACATCAACGGCGACGGCTACTCTGAGCTGTTGATCGAAGGTAACAACGACGACTACCAGAACGTGCTGATCATGGGTCGGGCGGACACGCCAGCCGGCGGCGACACCCTGCTCGACGAGACCTTGAACACGGTTCGCGATGGACGGGACTATGCCCTGGGGCCAGATCTGGACGGCGATGGCATCCACGACATCTTGGGCATGAACAACGGATTTGAAGTCATCCTGGGCCAGGACATCCCCATTGGGGAGGCCTCCGTGTGGCGAGACTTCGGGCGCCACGTGGCCAAGGACGGCGCGGCCGACTGCCTATTGATGGATGACCACGATGACGCCTTGCTCGACGCCGGCGACTTCACGGGAGACGGCATCGCGGACATCGGATTCCACTGCGATGAGGACATGGGCACCGCCAATGGCGAAGACCCTTCTCTCTACCTGGTCGACGGGGCCGCACTCGCCTCGAGCGAGGAAGGAGCCTTCCTCATGGACCTCGCCTACGGCCCCTGGCTCATGCTGCTCGACGAACGCGACGTCAACGAGCGGGCCCTCCCCCTCTCCGACATCGACGGCGACGGCCAAGACGACCTCTGGTCCACCGGCTGTGGCACTGGCCCGGACGGCACCGGCTGCCGCTACTACTTCTACCTCAGCACCGACGGCGTGCCGGGCCCCTACACCGTCCCGAACGAGAACGGCTACGCCCTCAGCCTGACCGACGAGTTCGTCTCCGCCGACAGCTACGCCTACATGACCAGCTCCGGCGACATGGACGGCAACGGCTTCCCCGAGCTGGCCCTGTACCACGGATACGACCTCGACACCGACCCCCAGGTCGCCATCCGCGTCATCCCCGGCTGGGACATCCCGTGGGACGACCCGTTCTACTGGTAGCCCTCCAGGCCTGCTAAGACGCCCCGATCCGCTCACTCAACACCGGATCCAACAGTCCCCGGTCAAGTGGCAGTGCAGTCGCGAAGCCTCACGACCCGTGGGCACACCACCAGGGGCACGCTGCAGACGCCTAGGGAGCGCCCATGGACCCGAGCCCCCGACCCACCTCTGGCCGGCGCCCGGCCCCGGGGTTCAGCTGGACCGTGGCGCTCCTACTGGCCCTCGGACTGAGCGCCTGCGACTGGCAGCGGGTGGCGCCCCTGGACACGGCGGCGGAAGACGAAACCTCCCAGTCCACCACCGGCAGCTGGACGGACACCTCCACACCTCCTGAGACCAGCGGCGGCGACACCGGCGACACCGGGGCGGCCGAGGACGATGTCGACGGCGACGGCTGGGGCGGCGAGCTGGACTGCGACGACACCGATCCCTCCGTGCACCCCGGCGCCACCGAGGTGTGTGGCGACGGCCGAGACAACGACTGTGACGGAACCGGCCATGGCTGCTCATGGCGCGGGGAACACCACGTCCTCGAGGCCCAGGTCCGCATCCTGGGCCGTGAGCCAGGGGACCTCCTTGGCCAGGGGCTGGCGGCGGTGGGGGACATGGACGGCGACGGACACGGCGACGTGGCCTTTGGCGCCTGGCGGCACGGGGCGTGGGGCGAGGCCTACCTGGTGATCTCCTCCGGGGACTTGAGGCTGGAGGGGGTCTGGCCTACGAACGCGGGCGATGCGGACTACCGCTTCAGCTTCTCCTCGGGGGCCGACGGCAAGGTGGCCCTGGGGAGTGAGCTGGTCGGCGTGGGAGATGTGGACGGCGACGGGCTCGCGGACCTGTTGCTCGCCTCCGGGCTCGACCCCGGCGCTTGCCTGGTCCTGGGCCCAGGCCACGACGTGGCCGCCGGCGGCGACTGCAACGCCGTCTTCCGAGGCCAGCCCCGGGACGAGCTGGTCACCGAGGTGGGCGCGGCCGGAGATCTCGATGGAGACGGCCTCGCCGACATGGCGATAGCGACCAGCTGGAGTGGCGGCAACGCGCCGTCGGCCTATGTCGTCCTGGGCTCGGAGCGCGGCGAGCCCGAGCTGGGCGCGGCCTGGCTGCGCATCGAAGGCGAAGACCCCGAGGACATGCTGGCGTCGAACCTGGAGGGCGTGGGAGATCTGGACGGCGACGGGCTGGACGATCTGATCATCACGGGGCCCTCCAAGCCGCCGGGGGTCTGGGTCTTCCAGGGGCCGGCTGGCGGGACCGGGCTGGCGGCTGCAGACACGCTGCTGCGGTGGACCGGCTTCCAGCGGGGCTGCACCGTGATGGTGGAGGGGCTGGGGGACGTGGACTCGGACGGGTTCGCCGACTTCGCCCTGGGCTGTTCGAGCGGGGGCGACCTGGCGGGCGAAGTGCTGCTGATCCACGGGCCCATCACCCACGATGCGGATCCGCGCGATGAGGCCAGGGTCCGGATCGAGGGGACGCTGTCCGGTCAACGCCTGGGCTGGCACATGGACGGGGGCCACGACGTCACCGGCGACGGCCACACGAACCTGTTGGTGGCGGACGAGCTGCCCACGATCTACCTGTTCGGCCGTCTGCAGGATGGGGTGCACACCCCGGATGTCGCCGAGGCGAGCTTCCCCGACCAGGACCCCCTCGACGACCTGGGCTATGGCCTCGCGGTCTCTCCGGACATCGACGGTGACGGGGTGGGTGACTTCTTCCTGGGGGGGCGGCGCCACGCCGACGAGGCGGGCGCGGTGTTTCTGTTCTCAGGCGAGTGGCTCTGATGGGAAGGCCCCGAGGCCATTGAAGGCCCTGGCTCGGCGGCGATCGCTGGCTTCTACCGAGTGGGCGTCAGGCGAAGTGGTCTCCTGTCTTGACGGGCTGGACTGAGTGGACAATACACAATTTGTACTCATGGAGCGAGCATGGCCACCACCAAGCGCTTGAATTTCGACGTGAGCCCAGAGCAGGAGGCCGACATCGGCTTCCTTCGCACCGCGTCCCGAGAAGTGCATGACGTATCGGCAAGTCGACGCCGCGCTGTCCCGCCTGGAGTCGACCGTCGATGGCCTCACGGGCGAATTCCACATCTTGAACCACTATCGATAGGCGAGCATTCAAGCGGGGATCAGAACGCACCGAGCCCGTTGATGCGCCGCACGTTGATCGGGTCGAGACCGGTCGTGGGCTCGTCCCACAGGATGACCTCGGGCTTGACCGCGATGGCCCGGGCCAGACCGACCCGCTTCTTCATGCCGCCGCGCAGCTCCGCCGGCTTCATCTTCTGCACGTCGAGCATGCCCACCAGGCTCAGGCACTCGGCCACCCGGTCGTCCATGCTCTGGTCGCTGTCCCCGCCGTGTTCGATCAGCGGGTACTTGATGTTCTGTTCGACGGTCAGCGAGTCGAACAGGGCCGCGCCCTGGAAGAGGACGAGCGCGGTGTAGGTGCGGTGAGGGCTGATCTGCCACTCGATTCTCGACACCACTGACCCACGGTTGATCACTTCGCGGTACTCTGGCCTCCCGTCGGAGCAGATGGCGGGTCAGGAGTTCACATGGCAGGTTTGGCACTAATCTTGCTGGGGGACTCCCCACCATTTGTCAACCAGTAGCGACAACGGCCGCAGG
>CAZUHI010000158.1:0-4264 GCA_964620495.1 uncultured Rickettsiales bacterium
CAATTCGAGACACGCGCCGTGCGGCGCGCGTCGGGAGCCGTCTGCAGTTGGGCGACACTCCGCCGCGGCGATCTAGTCTTCTTCGCGCCGGTCCCATGAGGTGTGAACTTCTGGGCTCTCGACGTTCCGAGCCACCTGGGTCCGCCCTGTTCGGGTGCCGCAGGACTCGGATTGGACGAAACGCCTCGCGATGCTCCGGCGTTGTGGCGTCGCGCCAGCCCTAGGCCAGCCCCTTCGCACCGCTAAGCACGGGGTTGTAGGCTCGCCCTTGTGGTCCGCATCCTCCTGCCTGCACTGGTCGCCATCACGGTCGTCGGTGTTCTCGTCTCGGGGCCATCCCGATCTCAGGCCCAAGCTCGTCGGGTCTGCGTGACCCAGTCGGCCGGGCCCGCGCCGTGCGGCGAGGACTGTCCGGATGGCGTGTTCACATCGGTCTCCGCAGCGGCTGATGCACTGGCCTTGCTCCAGAACTCGACGGGTCCGGACACTGCCCGGCTGTGCGTTGCGTTCGGCCACGTCGAGCAGGTCGAAGTCGACAACCGCGACGAGAGCATCGCGACCTCGCTTAATCTCACAACTGAAGGGCCGATTTGCCTCCCCCCCGGGACGCCATCCGGAACTCCCGCGATTACCTTTGCACCAGGGACGACAGGCGATCTCCTGATCCCGCGGCTTGCGTTCGGCGAGGGTGCGGCCGGTCTCGCCTCCGACTTCGTTTGCGATGGCCCCGTCGGCGCGGGGGTGAAAATTGAGGGAAGTGGCTCTGTGGTGCTTGGTGGCGACGGGTGGATTGTCGGGTACGAGGGTTACGGCGTCGACGCAGTAGACGTGGACAAGCCCTCTGTGACGGTCCAACTGCGGATTTTCAATGGCAGCGGGCCAGCTGTCCGCGGCAATGGTCGAGTGATCGTCCACAACACCGAGATTTCAGGCAACACGGTCGGGGGCCTGGGCGGCGAAGGCCTCCTAGCTGCGGTCGAGGATGGAAGTCTTTCCGCTTTTGACGTGCTCTTTTTCGGCAACTTGGTCCTTGGAGGAAGCGCCGGATCGGCGGTCGGGCTCATTTCGGGACGGGGTCACGGCTTGTCTTCGCTGAGCTTCGTCGGCAACGGACTCGTAGAGACACCACTCTTGCGTACGGGTTTCCGAGGCGTCGTGGAGTCCCAGGGGGGAGACCTCGACGAACAGAAGCCCCGGTTCAGCAATCTCGTCTTCTCCCGGAACCGAGCGCTGGCCGCGGAGTCCGCACCATCGAACTCGCCCTCGGCTGGTTGGGTCGATCGCCTCGAAGCTGTAGGGGAGCGTTGCCTCGGCGACACCCCGGAGCAGCCCAGTCATGGCCGGGGTGCACCCTTCGCCGGATACCCAAGCGGGGACGCTCCGATGATCTCGGTCAACACCTCTGACTGGCAGCCGGGCATCGCTGAAGCGAACATCTATCGAACTTGGTTCATCGGGAACACCACAGGTGACGCTCCGCTCGTCGAGTTCGATTTCGGCGGTGTGGACCTGCACGGCTCCGTCCTTCACTCGCTCTTCGTCGACAACGACTCAGGCGGGGCTATCGCGCTGAGCGACAGCCGGGGGGACGGCACCTTCACTGCGGTTCGGAACCTTGCGCTCGACTCGGGGGTATTCACCGCGATCGGCGGAGACGGTCTCGGCACTCTTGAACTCACGATGAACGTCGGGACCACGGATACGGCGTGGGTGGAGGGCCAGACCGCTGCGCCGCTCAGTATATTGGGGCCGAATCAGGAGCAGTCGGCTTCGGTCCCTGTCTGGGAGGATGCTTCGGTCATCCGTCAACTCGCCCCCCGACTTCAGTTTGAACGTGTAGCACCGGGAGCGACGACGGCGGAAGAAGCGGAACAAGGCATGGCGGGCCGATGGTTGTGTGCTCCCGACCGTGCGGCTGAGTTCCTCCCTGTCGCGACGACGATCGACGATTGGTGGCTCCACTGGCCATGGGGCACCTCGTTCTTCGTGGATCAGGAACCCGGAGCGCGGCCGGGACCTAGCGGTGGCCCGGTCTTCCTCCCGAACGGCCCTTTGGACACGTCTCGCGATGGTCGCTGGGGAGACGGCGACGGTTTCTCGCATGCGATTGACTGCGACAACGACGATCCTGGTGTTGTGCCGCGCCTACCTGATCTCGACGGGTTCACCACGAACGAGTGCTACGAGCGCCTCGATACTTGTTGGCAGTGCCCACCCGGTTCCACGCTGGTGGATCCGCCCGAGGGTGACGACGATGCCGTGGACGACGACGACGCGGAGGACGAGGACGACTCCGACGTGGTCCCGGACGACTCGACGGGTAACAGCGCGTTGGAACAGTCCTGCGGCTGCTCAGGCTGCGGCGTCCACTACTCATGTGACGACCTCGCCGCCGTGGGCCTCCTCCCGATCGCCACCCTATGGACTCGCCGCAGACGACGGGCACCGTGGTCGGGTTCGAACCAGTGAGAGCGCGTATCGTCCTCATTACCGTGGTCTCTGTAGCCGCGGTGCGCGTTCTCGCCTACGGCTCTCTCGACACGTCCATCCACGCTCTAGGCTCGGAGGCCTCCGACCTCCACCGCGCGATGCTCTACCACCAAGCCCTCCACGGCCATGGCGACTTCTTCCAGTTACTCCTGGCGGACTCCTTCAAGCCACCGCTTTGGTACGCGGGGGTCCCGGCGCTGCTAGCCGGGCTGCCGACCCTGTCGCCGCTGCCGTTCCTGACCCTCAACGCGCTGTGCCTGATCCTCGCGGCCCTCGGGGTCGTCGCCCTCGCCGGACGGGTGAGTCCGGGCCACGGCGTCCTCGTCGCGACATTGCTGTTCCTCTTTGTCCCCGGCGTCGCAGGCCGGGTTACGAAGGTCGGAGTCGAACCGGTGCACATGGCGGTGATGCCTTGGGCGATGTGGCTCCTGATTCGGGGCCTCGATCGTGCGTGGCGACACCGGGAGGCGGCTCTCTTCGGCTTGCTCCTCGGGAGCGCAGTCCTCGCGAAGTGGACCATCGGGGCCTACCTGTTGCCGGCGTTCCTTCTGCTTTGCTGGTGGTCTCTCGGGCACCCCCCGCGACTCCGAAGGCTGGTCGCCGGCGGTGCCCTCGCCGGGCTGCTGTTCGGGTTGTGGGCTGTGCCGATCTTGAACCCCGCGGATGTGGCTCTTGCTGTCGCCAGCGAACCTGTGCCGATTCCCTATTTCTACGTCCGGGACCTTGCGCTCGTGTCCCTGGGGGTCGCTTCATGGCCGGTCTTGGTGCTGGTCGGCAGGCAGTTCGCGCTCCCTACGGACCGCGCCGTTGTCCTCCTGTCCGTCACCTGCGGCTGGATCGTGCTCCTGCACACACTCATCCCGCACAAGGAAGGGCGCTACCTCCTCCCGATGTTCCCGCTGCTCGCGGTACTGCTCGGCAGAGCACTGTCCACCCGTATGGATGCCCCGAGGGAGCGGAAGTACGTCTGGGCGGCCGTGGGTCTCGTCGTGTTCTGGTCGTTCTTCGGCCCTGCGATTGCCGAGCGGGTAGGGGGACCCCTATACCTCTGGACTGACCAGTCGGTGTTCCTCAGACCGGATACCGAACCGCAGCCCTCGGACGTCGTGCTCAAGCACCCCATTCTCATCAGCGAAGGCCCGACAGACATCGCCTTCATCAGCGGACCGAGCCAAGAGTCGCTCCGACTCACGGTCGCCTGGGAACTCTACTCTCGCAACGCCTCTCCGGTCCGTGGGCTGGGACCGATCGACGGCTTCAGCTCGCTCCGTCCCGGACAGAGCATGGCCGAGGTCGACCGTGTGATGGCGTTGCGAGAGTTGACCGCGGTGGAGCGATCTGCGCTGGGGCGGCTCGGGTTCATCGCCATCGCTGAAACCGCAATCAGCTACCCCGGCGAGCCGCGCATCGAGCTGTGGTGCAGGGGGCAATGCGGAGGATGACTCGGCGCTGTACCCGAGGTCAGGTGGCGTGGTGGTGAGGACGGAGCCGGCCGGCCGCGCTTTCGCGCGGGCGGTGCCGTCTCCTGGCTCCCGGTCTTCGAGACGTCGCTGAGGCGGAACGTCGCCCAACAACAGACTGACGCTCGCCCTGCGGTCCGCGGGACGATGGAGACGTGGCCCGAAGTTCGCCCTCGCGGCGCGCCGGCGCGCACCGCAGCCGGGCATAGGCGCGGCCCTCCGGGACATCTGCCGTTCGGCAGACGTCGTCAGTCTCAAACGTTGGGCGAAACGGGCCGGGCTTTGCGGCGGGTGTTGGAGGAGCAGCATGTCTT
>CAZUHI010000159.1:0-4110 GCA_964620495.1 uncultured Rickettsiales bacterium
TCCGATCCGCCAAGGCGGCCGAGGGGCTCGCGTCGACGGGCGGGAAGGCGATGGCGAGCGGCGGTGGAGGTGGCCGACGGCTGTATCGGACGATGAAGGAAGGGGCCGACGGCCGCCCCGAAGTAGGTCGAAGCGCTCGAACGCTCGGGGCGCGCACGGACGGGAAGCGAGTGGACATCGAGGTCGACCGCGACGGGCTCGTTCACCCGGGAACCGGCGGAATGTCGGTCACCCCCGACGATCCGAATGGACTCCCGAGTTTCCGAAAGCCCGCGGAACTTGGGGGCACATCGAAGGACCCCCTATGGAGCATCGACGAGCGGGAGCTCGGGCCCGACATCGACTTCCGGGCTGACCCTGATCGTCCCCTGGACCACGGCTTCGTTGAGCCTGGCAGACCGATGACTGAAGGGGACTACCAAGGAGCAATCTGCAACACTGCTGACTGCTGGAGGCGGGAATAGGATGACGTCCCTCGAGGAGCTCGAAGCACGACTATTGGAAGGGGCTGACGCGGACGAGGCGTACCGGCTGCTTCGACGTTGCTTCGAGAGCGGCGTCGGGCAGGCCGAAGCTCGCGAGCGCCTCACAGCACTCCTTCCCGCCGACGACGGGCCACTCTACGACGCGGTCTTCGAGTTGCTGGATGTCGTCGAGGGGTGGATCGGGCCATCAGCCAAGCTGTGGTAGCGAGCCTGGGTCCACACGAAACGTTCACACTCGATCGATTCGCGACCCAGGTCGGTCCTCCCCGTCGACCACGACTGGCGGCGGCGTGGTCGACGCTCGCTCCCAGAGACGCCGAGCAAGGAGCGGCACGGGTCGCTTCGAATCGTCCGAGCTGCGGAGGGTGAGCCTTACCCGAGCACTCTCGGCTCTCGGAGCACCTGGATCGGCGACGTCTCCGATGCGCAGGTGACCCGGTAGGGGCACCGGAGCGCGTAGGGAGACCCCGCAGCGGAGCGAGGAGGCTCCCGGAGCCGGTGGAGGCCACGCGTAGCGGGGCCGTAGCCGCCCCTTCTCGGCCTCCTCTCCCAGGGACGGCGCCGTCTTCAGGCGCGAGTACACGGAGGTGTCGGGGACGTCGGGGACGCTCCTGGAGCGGGACTACACCTGGAGCGTCGCGGGCGAGCTGCTGTCGTGGCAGGACACCCTGAGCGGTGCCGAAGAGACGGGCACCTGCACGTACGACGGGATCGGCGCGCTGCTCGGCTGCACGATCGCTCCCCCGGGCAGCGGCGGGGTCTCGGACGCGTACGCCTACGAGTACGACGTGCTCGGGAACCTGATCCACGAGTCGGTGATGGACGGCGCGGGGGGACGCGACGCGGAGCAGCTGTACGCAGGCGATCGGTCACTGCTGGCGGCCGCGAGCGGGTACCGCGCGCCGGTGAACGCGCCGATCTCGAGGCTGCGGACGGTGGCGGGGACGCCGGAGGTAGCGGTCGATCACGGGTTCGATCCGCGAGGCTCGATGGTGCGCCAGGAGTGGTCGGTGCACCCGGCGACGGCGACGTTCGCGGCGGACGAGAAGGGGGTGGCGTCGGCGTCGGGCACACCCATCGACGCGGCGCGGGACTTCGTGTGGTCGGGCGACGGTCGGCTGAAGGGGGTGGCGGCGTCGCTCGCCGGGTCGATGCAGACGGAGTCGCGCTTCTGGTACGGCCCGGACGGCGGACGGGTGGGGAAGTCGACGACGGACCTGGGGACGGGGAACACGTCGATGAACCAGCGGTTCGGAGACTTCTTCGAGTGGGTCGACGACGGAGCGGGCACGGAGTCCTGGACGCTGCCGATCTCGCTCGGCGACCGGATCCTGGCGCAGCACGACGTGGAGCTGAGCTCGGGGCAGTACACCGAAGAGGTCCGCTGGGTCGCGGGCGACCACCTCGGGAGCGCGTCGATCATCACGGATGAGCTGGGCGATCTGTGGGTGGGGCGGAAGTACGAGCCGTACGGTCGGGAGCGAGCGGCCTGGGGTCCCGGGGCGGCTGAGGGCGAGAACGACCTCGGGAGTGTCGAACGCAGGTTCAACGGCAAGCAGCGCGAGCTCGACGCGATGGGGCTCGCCGGCACGCCGTACGAGCTCGAGGGCTACGACTACGGGGCGAGGTTCTACCTGCCCGAGCTCGGCACCTGGATGTCGGCCGACTCGATCACGCCGGACAACGTCGGCGAGTTCAACGCGTTCCAGTACGTCGCGAGCAACCCGCTCAGCTATCGGGACCCGACGGGGAATGCGGCTCAGGCGGCGGTCGGCTTCGGCATCGGGGCCTTGTTCGAGCTGGGCCGACAGCTCATCAGCGGGGAAGACATCAACCTGCAACGGATCGGACTCCGCGGCCTACAGGGCAGCGCGCTGGCGCTTTGGGGACCCCTTTATGGAGGCTCTTCGCTACTCGGTGCTTCCTTCCACATGGGCCTGGGCGTCGCGGGCTCGGAGGTCGGTGTCCGACTCGCCATGGGCGATGAGGTCGATCTGTCGACGGTCACGAACAGCTTCACGGTCGGGGCTGCGTTCACCGGCGGCCTCGGGTTCCTCGGTAAGTACCACTTCGAGCTCAGCGCGAGGCTTCGCTTGCTTCACGCCGACCAACGGGGCGCCCTGACGGTCGGCCCGTTCGGCGGAGCCATGGGTCAGGTGACGTTGATTGCGCCGAACACTTATCGCTCCAGCGCCGGCTTGGTCTACGGGCCTGACCCGACCTTCGGAAACCGGATCCTCCACGTCCGCGCCCACGGCTCGGCCAACCACAGCAAGCCTAGACACTCGGTGTTTCTCGGTGGCTCCGGTGGCGCCCTGCGGACGGTGGACGAGGCTTGGCTCATCCGGGGTGCGCACACCTCACACCCTCAGTCGGGCAACTGGAACTACAAGGTCCCGATGGGGCGAGTCGTCGGCACCGCCGGGGAGCGCTCGGTGCTGATTTCGGTCAAGCCCAACACGCACGAAGTAGTGACGGCGTACCCTGTCCACTGACCGCGGAGGGGCACATGGATCGAAGAACCTGTCTCGGGTGTGGTGGGGGCGAACTGCTCTACGTGCGCGTGATGAAGACGGGCACGCTGCTACGAGTGTGCGAGGAGTGCGACAGCACCCTCGAAGACCCGCCGGAAGATGGCGTGAAGGCGGTGAACTTCGAGACCTACATGATGTCGCGCGGCGTTGAACCCTCCTGGTCGGAGCTCAGCTTTCTGGATCCCGTGCAGCGCGCACGGCTGGACCCGCGTAGCCGCCCGACCTACATGCCGACGGTTCGACGAATTGCCGCGACGCCGCCATTCACCCACATCGAGGCCGGCCGTGAGGACGAGGTGAACGCAGTCCTCCAAGACCTGCAGGAACTCGCCCGCGTCCCCCTTGCGGGCAACCACCCACTCTCTCCCGCCCAACTCGAGGCAGCAAGGACCCTCGCGGACGCCGCGGCTGGACTCGGGATCCCCTTGCCTGGTCGAGACCGGCTCTGGACCCGAGCGGCCCAGGCATCGGCCCCGGAGTGGCAGCGGCTTCGGGCCCTCGCGGCCCGGGCTCTCGAGAGTCTGGAAGGCTAGATGGGGCGGCTGGCCCAGCTTGCGAACCGGTGCCTCGTTCCGGCTGTCGCCCATAGAGGGGAGAATTGATCGACCCTTGTTGCCGCGCCTCCGATTCTACCGAGTGAGCTCGCCATCCGTGGGGCCGATGGCCGCCGAGCTCGTTCTGGGTGAGACGTGGATCGCCCGCGCCATCCGGAGTTGTGCTCGACAGCAGTTGCTCGCCATGCCGCGTAGATGACCCGTAGGGGCACCGGAGCGCGGAGGGAGACCCCGCAGCGGAGCGAGGAGGCTCCCGGAGCCGGTGGAGGCCACGCGTAGCGGGGCCGCAGCCGCCCCTCACCACACAGTCCTCTCGGCGGAGGCGACCCCCTAACCGCGACACGGCGCGCGACTTCCTGTGGTCGGGCGACGGTCGGCTGAAGGGGGTGGCGGCGTCGCTCGCCGGGTCGATGCAGACGGAGTCGCGCTTCTGGTACGGCCCGGACGGCGGACGGGTGGGGAAGTCGACGACGGACCTGGGGACGGGGAACACGTCGATGAACCAGCGGTTCGGAGACTTCTTCGAGTGGGTCGACG
>CAZUHI010000160.1:0-4027 GCA_964620495.1 uncultured Rickettsiales bacterium
AAAGTGCTACGCGGTAGGGCGTCGTCGGGGCGACCAAATCTCGCCGACATGCGGGATGTCGCCGGGATATGCCCCCGTGGAGGCCCAAATCTCGCCGACATGCGGCATGTCGCCGCGATGTGCCTCGGGTCACCGGCTCATCCGGCGGGCTGCGGCGGCCTCTTCGCGACGGCGTCGCCGGTCTTCGCGCTCGAGGTCGGCGCGGCGAGCCTTGGCCTTCGCCGTGGCCGGAGCGGCGGCTCGGGGGGCCCCCAACAGGGGCGCAGGGAGCGGCTTCGGGGGACGTGGGCGCGGCAACGCGGCGCGGCGCTCGGTCCGGCGCGGGGAGTCGTCCACCAACCCGTCCTCGGGCGCGGGGGTGGGCCCCACCGGGAACCGTCGTCCGCTGAGCAGCGGCTCCACCGCGACCATGAAGCGCGACCAGAAGGGGACGGCGGCCCGCGTCGAGGAGAGCCCGAGGGCCCGGTCCTGGTCGAAGCCGACCCACACCACCACCACCAGGTCGGGCGTGTACCCCGCGGTCCAGGCGTCGCGCGAGTCGTTGGACGTGCCGGTCTTCGCGGCCACGGGCAGGTCGAAGCCGGCGCGCCGGATGCCCCTCGCGGTGCCCCGCTCGACGGCGCCCTGGAGCATCGCCGTGACCATGCGGGCGACCCGCGGATCGATGCCGGTCCCCCGCTCGGCCAAGGTCCGCTCGAGCCAAGCGCCCTCGCGAGCGCGCACCCCTTCGAGCATGCGCGGCACCGGGCGCACGCCGTCGTTGGCGAGGGTCCCGTAGGCGACGGCCAGATCGAGCAGCGTCACCTCTTGGGCGCCGATGGACAGCGACGGCAACGCGCGGAGCGGGGTCGTCACGCCCATCGCGGCGGCCGTGGAGACCACCTCGCCGAGGCCCGTGTCCATGCCCATCCGCACGAAGGGGAGGTTCCGAGACTTCTCGACCGCGACGCGGAGGGGGATCGGCCCGAGGAACTTGTCGTCCCAGTTCTTCGGCTTCCAGGCGGCGCCGCGGGGGCCCGCGCCCGCCACGCTGAGGGGGGCGTCGCTCACGAGGCTGTTCGGGCGAAGGCGGGGCCAGCCGTCGGCCACCGCGGCGGCGAGCACGATCGGCTTGAAGGCCGAGCCCGGCTGGCGCCTCGCCTCTCGGGCGCGGTCGAACTGGCTGCGGCCGTAGTCGGCTCCCCCCACGAGGGCGCGGACGGCGCCGTCTCGGGGATCCAGGGCGAGCAGCGCGAGCTCCGGGGAGCCGCCTTCGAAGAGCTTCGGGTGGCTCTTGCGCAGCGCCGAGAGGGTGTCGGCGGCGGCCTTCTCTGCGGCCTGCTGCATGCGGGGATCGAGCGTGGTCACCAACTCGAGCCCGTCGCGGTGGAGGGCCTCGGGGGTGTATCGGGTCCGCAGGTCCGAGACGACCGTGTCGATGAACCACGGCGCGGTGCGCGCGAGGCCGACGGCGTCGGACGACGGGAGGGGCGAGACCAAGGCGTCCTCGATGTCGGCGGCGGGGACCGCCTCGAGCTCCGCCATCTTGCGCAGGACGACGTCGCGGCGGCGCTTCGCCTCTTCGGGGTGGCGCCAGGGCACGGTGCGGTTGGGCGAGTGGATGGCCCCGGCGAGCAGCGCGGCCTCGCCCAGATCGAGGGCGTCCACGCTCTTGCCGAACCACGACCGCGCCGCCTCGGCGACCCCGAGGATGGCCCAGCCGTCGCGCTGGCCGAGGTAGATCTCGTTGAGGTAGGCCTCGAGGATCCGGTCCTTGTCGTAGCGGCTCTCGAGGATGAGTGCGATCAGCGCCTCCTGGAACTTGCGCGTCGCGGTCCTCTCGGCCGTGAGGAACATGTTCTTGGCGAGCTGCTGCGTAATCGTCGACCCACCTTGGGAGACGCCCCCCGATCGGAGGTTGCCCCACGCCGCCCGCGCGATGCCCCGGGGGTCGATGCCGAGGTGGCGGTGGAAGCGCTCGTCCTCGATGGAGACGACGGCGCGCACGAGGCTCTGCGGGAGGTCGGACAAGGGCGTGACCGACCGTCGCTCGCGTGAGGTGCCGGTGAGCAGCGAGATGGCGGGCAGCGGCAACTCGAGGGCCGGGATCGAGATGCCGCGACTGCGTTCGGTCAGTTTCTCGACCCGCCGCTTCCGCACGACAATGTCCACGGCCGGGCCGGTCTTGGGCTGGACGGTCCAGGCGACCCCCTGAATGGAGAAGGTGCCGGGCCGGATCGCCTCGGGCCTCGCGACCTCCTCGTATCCGACGGCCGCGAACACGTCGCGCCAGGCCTCTTCGGTGGCGGGCTCGCCGGGCGCCAGCCGCGGGACGACGCCGGTGATGCGCGCGGGCTGGTCGTGGGTGCGGCCGTCCATGCGCTCGGTCACCCGCTCCCAGAGCACGGCGACGTCGATCGCCAGGGCGAGGGAGCCCACCACCGCGAGCAGAACCAGCAGGCGTCGCCGCAGTCCCTTGCGTCGTGGAGACGGATCCCGGCCGATGGGGCCCCGCTTCTTTGCGGGAGACTTCTTCTTCTTCTTCTTCTTCTTCTTCGCAGAAGCCTTCTTGGCCTTCTGCGGAGGAGGAGCTTTTCGACCCTTACGCGCGAGGGTCGCCTTGGATGAAGTCGGAGATTTTCGAGCCACGACGGCAGATTAACCCACCGCGCCAACCCTCGGCAGATTTTCCCAGAGCCTATTGAATGGAGCCGTTGCCCCCGAAGAGGATCGAGAACCGTCCGTCCGGTATGTCGACGACGTCGCGGTTCGTGGAGGCGAACCCGTACGGTGCCGGAGAGCCGCCAGGCTTCGGTGCAGGCCGAGACCTCCCCCGCCATGATCAGCGCCGGGGTCCCACGCCCGGCCTTCGAGGGCGCCGGAGGTCGTTACTTGTCGGTCTTGACCTTGTTTCGGACGAGCTTCAGGTACTTCTTGATGTTCGGAAGCTCGGAGTCGAGGTCGTAGGCCTTCATCAGGTCGAGGAAGGCCTTCTTGTAGTTCTTTTGGTAGTAGTAGCTCAGGCCGCGGTTGCAGTAGGCCTGCGCGAGCTTGTCGTCCAGCTTCAGGCAACGCGTGTAGTGGCGGATGGCCTTGTTGAACTGCTTGCGGTGGAAGTGGACTTCCGCGAGGCCGAGGGCCCCGGCGGGTCGGGACGGGTCGATGGCCTCGGCGCGGGTGAACTCGTCCACCGAGCGCTTGTAGTCCTTGGCTTCGAGGTGCACGACGCCTCGGCCGACGCGCGCCTCGTAGTTGTCGCCGTCGATGTCCAGGACCTTGCTGTACAGCTCCATGGCCGCGGCCGACTGGTTGCGCGCGCGCATCTCCGCGGCCCGCTGGAGGTATCGCTCGATGGTTCGCGCCGTGCTCTCTTCGGAGTCGCCCTCGGGATCGTCTTCGATCGCCTCGACCTCGTAGGCCTCGGAGATCTCCGCCACCGAGATGGACTCGATGTCCTCCGGCCCGGTGCCGAGCGTCATGAGCGCGGGGTTGTCGTCCTCGTCGTCCAGCTCGCCCAGGTCGAGCTCCACGAGGTCGCCTTCGTCCACCTCCAGGCCGACTTCCACGTCCACGTCGCCCTCTTCGCCGACCTCGCGGATGACGGAGATCTCTTCGACCACCTCGTCTTCCTCGAGCGGCGCGGAGATGGCGGTCGCTTCGTACTCGTCGTCGTCGCCGATCTCGATCTCGACTTCGTCCTCATCGCCGAGCTCGATCTCGACCGCCTCTTCCGCGCCCGACACGTCCAGGTCGAGCGTGACCGGCTCATCGCCGTCCGCCGCCTCGCTGCGATCGATCGTCTCGACCCCGGGGTCCGCCTCGCCGAGCTCGATGGCCGGGCCTTCTTCGGCGACCTCGATCTCGATCGAGTCCCCGTCTCCGTCTTCGGCCGCGGCCTCCACGATGATGGAGTCTTCGACCCCCTCGAGGCCCGCCGACACGTCCGCGTCGCCCGTCTCGGTCTCGTCGGCTTCGCCGAGCTCGATCTCTTCCTCGCCGCCGAGCTCGATCTCTTCGCCGCCGAGCTCGATCTCTTCGCCTGCGACCT
>CAZUHI010000161.1:0-3951 GCA_964620495.1 uncultured Rickettsiales bacterium
ACGAGACCGTTACGTCTTGCACTGCGCCCCCGTCAGGCACATCTTGGGCTAGGCGCGATAGGCCCGCTCAGTCTACGGCCGACCGATCGAGTGACGGGTACGCCCGTCAATAGTCCATCACCATCGCCGCCATTCGTTCCCAGTGTCGGATGGCAGCTCCCTCAGACCGACCCTTTTCCGAGACATGCTCGGTGACTTCCTTGCCTTCCATGTCCTTGAAGGTAACGTCGCCGTAGGCCATCCAGGTGACTTTGCCGGTTTGGACCACCCTGATGTCATAGGTCCTGCCCCATACCGAGGCCGTGGTTCGCCGTGCTCGTCCGCGCATCAACCCTCCGACTGGCTGGAACCGGGGCTGGGAGCCTGAATGGCCGGGGGGGATGCGATCTCTACGGTGCGGGGCCCCTCCGAGCCGTCTCGTCTTGCAGGCCGGTAGGGGGAACTCTGCGAGATTCTCCTGGGATTTCAAGTGGTTCCAGACCCACTGCGTCTTGCGCGACCCGGAGGAGAAGTCGACTGGATTCCTCAATGACTACGCGGACTTCCAGCCCCACTGCGTCTTGCACGGTGACCCAGTCAAGTCCCGGCAGCAGACACCCCGGCCGAACCTCCTCGGCCTGGAGGCGCACCCGCAGCCGGCGGTCCCGGTCGTAGTCGGGGTGGCGCTGATGCCAGGCGCGGTCAGCCCGACGATGGCGCTCTCGCTGGCACTCCGGCGAGCTGCACACCCGCTGCCGGTCCCCGGCCCTCGGATGAGGCTGGAGCCACTTCCTGCAGATCCCACAAGGGCGCTTCCTGACCACGGTCGACTCCTCGAGACGCTCCTCGAGGAGGGTGGCGCCGCGGCGGCCGGGTCAGGTCATGGGCGGGGGGTCACTTCTGCCGAGCGGGAGGGGGTCAACTCTCGCGAGCGAAGGCGGGGCAACTTCAGTTCAGCTTCTTGTTATTGCTCATGGTTCAACCTCCGCACCTCTCCCTGAAGTCCAACCATACGATGCTCAGTGATCTTCTCCTCCTCCATAGCGGCCCTGAGCAAGGACCGTGTTCTATGGTGGGCGACGCGATGCGAGCCCCCAGCTATCTGCCGGCCTCCTCCCACCTGGCCATCCGTCTGCCTGCTGTGGCCCTGATTGGGCTCCTGGGGGCCGGCCCGGCAGGCGGCGAACCGCTCGACCCAGACGGCATCGGACAGACTTGGGAGGTCGATGGCGCTCGCCGACTCGCGCAGGTCAATGAACAGCGGGGGCAGAGCACATACGATGGCAGAGGCTTCACGCTAGTCGGTTTGGGGCGTTTCGAGGTCAGGCCGTCGCCGTCCTTTACGGCCGAGTTCAGTGCCGATGGGCTTCGCGCACGCAGTGGCGAAGATGAACTCATCCTGCGAACGCTCTCCGTCGATGGGGAGCCCCGAAATTCCGACGAGGTGCAGTTCAGCGCATGCGCCACCGTCTTGCACAGGACGGACTCAGCGTGTCGCCCACAAGTCGGCGCAGGGTTTGGCTCAGCCTCTGCTTGGTGGTCGAGCGGACCCGGGGGACTGGAGCAAGGGTGGACGGTCCGGGAGGGGGGCGCACAGGTCACTGTTGAGGTGGCGCTTGACAGAGGCCGGCTCGATTCGATCGACTCGGATGGCCGAGGTGCCGTGCTCCTGGGTAGTGAAGGGGTCCGCTGGCGGTACGACTCTCTGCTGGCTTGGGACGCGAGGGGCAAGGATCTGGAAGCCTGGCTGGAGCCCAGTCGTCGAGGATTTCGAGTCGTGGTGGACTCCGCGGGGGCAGCGTGGCCCTTGGTCATCGATCCGGTCGTGACACCGGCAGACAAGATCACGGCATCCGACGGGGAGGTTGGCGACTACTTTGGCCGCGATGTGGCAGGCGCCGGTGACGTGAATGGGGATGGTCATAGTGACGTGTTCGTGGGGGCCTACTACGCGGACCACCAAGGCTCAGACAGTGGCTCTGCTTATGTGTTTCTGGGGTCCGCCGCCGGCGTCGATCCGGCGAGTGAGTACCGATTGGATGCGCGCGATGCAGCACCAGATAGCCTTTTTGGCTGGTCTGTCTCAGGGGCTGGCGACTTGGACTCAGACGGACTCAGCGACCTGGTCGTTGGCGCCTACCTGGATGGTGACGAAGGGGCAGCGTACGTCTTCTACGGATCGTCGTCCGGCGACCCTGTCGGCGACGATCTGAAGCTCACGGCTTCCGATGGGGACACCGATGATCACTTCGGTGTCGCCGTATCCGGAGCCGGCGACCTGGACGGCGACGGAGTGGGTGACATTCTCGTGGGGGCCGAAAGGGACGACGATAACGGCGAAAACAGCGGCGCCATGTATGTATATTATGGGACTTCGTCCGGCCTGTCTCCCGAAAGCGAGCAGAAGGTCAGCGCCTCCGATGCGGACGCGCACGATCACTTTGGTCAGTTCCTGACCCGAGCAGAGGACCTGAACGGCGATGGATATGGCGACGCATTGGTGGGTGCCTATGCTGACGATGATCATGGCTCGTACAGTGGTTCTGTCTACGTCTACACGGGGTCGCTGGCCGGCCTCGACGAATCAACGGAACAAAAGCTCACGGCCTCTGACGCCTCCGACCATGAACACTTCGGGAGCGCTGTGTCGGGTGGAGGCGACGTAGACGCGGACGGGTTCGATGACATCGTCGTAGGAGCCTTCCAGGACAGCGACGTCGGCCGCTACCAGGGTTCGGTTTACGTCTATTTCGGCAGTCCGTCCGGTGTCGACCCCGGACGCGAGCAGAAACTGACTTCCTCGGACGGCGAACCCGAGGATATGTTTGGCCGAGACGTCTCCCTGGTGGGTGATCTGGACGAGGATGGTTTCGACGACCTGCTGATTGGCGCTGCGCTCGACGATGACCTGGGCGACGGGAGTGGGGCAGGGTACGTCTTCTACGGGTCTGCATCAGGAGTTGACGAGAGCACGGAGATCAAGCTCCTGGCCCCGGACGGGGAGTCAGGGGACAATTTCGGTTTTGCCGTCTCTGGTGGCGGCGACTTCAACGGAGACGGGGCCGATGACCTGATCGTCGGCGCGTTCGCTGACGACGACCTGGGCGACCTGAGCGGATCTGCCTACCTCTATTATGGTGAGTGCCTGGACGCGGACGTCGATGGCTTCTGTGCCTCCACGGACTGTGACGACGAAGACAGCTCCGTTGGCCGCGCCACGGTCTGGTACGCCGACAGCGATGGCGACGGGCACGGAGACCCCGACGACCGCCTCACGGCATGCGCAGCACCGAGCGGCTACGTCGCAGACGGCGATGACTGCGATGACACCGAGCCTCTGAGCTATGGGGGTGCGGCGGAGCTGTGTGACGGAGTCGACAATGACTGCAACGGCACGGTCGACGGCGACGACGCCGTCGACGCGGCCATCTGGTACGCCGACGCCGATGGGGACGGTTTTGGCGACGCGGCCGCCAGCAGCACCGCGTGTGAACGGCCTGAAGGGGCCTCGGATAACAACAGCGACTGCGATGACAACGACCCCAACGCCTGGCCCGGCGCCCCCGAGGTCGAAGGCGACGGCATCGACCAGGACTGCGACGGCGAAGATGCGGCCTCGCCTGGCGACACCGGCGACGGGGACGGCGACAAGGACGGCTGCGGCGGATGCGCCGCCCGTTCCGCAACCACAGGCGGCACTGGGATGTTCGTGGGGCTCATGGCCCTCGTCGGGATGCGTCGATGGGTGGATGCCTGCGTCCGCGAACGAACGTTGTGGCGCAGGCAAGCCAGATAGACGGGCCAGGACACTGTGGCGCTCAGGTTGACACAGGCGGTAGCAGCGTCGGTCGAAGCCGGAGCGGAAGCTGGACGGCGCCTGGCAGGACTCCGTCCTACCAGTCCCCGCCCGGCCCAACGCCTCGGCCTAGCGGCCTCCGGCGTCACACGCCCTGCGGGCGTTGCTGGCGTCCC
>CAZUHI010000162.1:0-3876 GCA_964620495.1 uncultured Rickettsiales bacterium
GCTGAGCCTCCGGAGGGCGGCGTGATCAGGTGTCGTACTGAGGGAGCCGCACCCTACTCGGATGGCGTGCTGGACTTGGATATGCGAACCGACAGGATTTTTGGGCTAGGAGTCGGCAATCGAGTGGCTGCCGCTGGGGACGTCAACGCTGACGGCCGACCGGATCTGTTGGCGGGAGCATTCTTTTCCAGCGACGCCTTCCTCTGGCTGGGTGGGGCGACGGCTGAGTAGGACGGTAAGCGTGGCTACTCCGCGATCCGGAGTACCGCGCCATCGATCTCCGATTCGTCAAACTGAACGGTCAGAGTCTGCGTCGCGGGGTCCCAGTTCGCCTGGACGAGGCCGCCCACGCCCTGAGTACCGGCGGAGTCGACCTCCAGGCCGGGTGGCCCTGCTGCCGTTGGAAGTATGACCTGGAAATCCGTCGTCTCAGGACCGGACTTCGTGAGTACTAACCAGATTCGTCCCCCAAGGCGCCATGCCGTCCAGTTGTACGCTGTCGCCCCTGGGGTGCGCCCGAATGCGCGGCCATAGGAAAGGGGTGGAAGCGGCACGGAGCCCGCTGAGGGGCCGACGAACCACTCCGAGTTCTCGCTCGGCCCATAGGACGCGCTCGAGACCTTCTCGCCGTTCGCAATGGCCTCGCGGAGGGACGGGCCGTCGTGCCACTCCCTCCGCAGAAGCTCGAGTCCCTCCCGATAGGCGACCCACGCGGACCGATCCGTGAGGGTCGGGAAGTCGGACTGTTTCAGGCGGTATTTCCAGTTGTACAGCCAGACACCGGGTGATGTGACGGTCGCAACAGCGAGGCGGGTGGAGCATGCGGGTGGTCTGTGGGTCGCATCGGCGCCCCGGACTGCCGTCACGGTCCCGCGGTGCCGCCCAGATACAACCGCGCAGGATTCGCTGCCCCGAGTCCGACGAGGACATCATCGAGCCCGTCCCCGTCCACGTCGGTGCCGGCGTCCAGGGTCAGTGCTTGACTATCGATCGTCCAGGCGAAGTCCACCGGCTCGACCGGACCCGTGGGTGAGCCCGAGAACACGCCCAGCAGGCTACCGACCGAACCCCCGGCGACCGCCCACTGGGCCTGGCCGCTCGAGTCGGTGCTCCCAGCGCCTTCCGCCCACATGTACGACGCGTTCGAGCCCCCGATGAACTGGTTCACGGGGTAGCCGCTCGACGCAGCTGTCGTCTGTCCTGCCGGGACCGAGGGGAGATACCATGCGTCCGGAAGGTTCGCGCCTGCGCCCACTACGACCAGGACGTCCTCCGAGCCGTCGCCGTCGATGTCGTCGACGACGGCAAGGTCGGCGATGCTGAGCGGTGCCGCAACGTCGGGAAGGCTGAGCTCGTCTACCCGCGCCCAAGCGCCGTCGAGTGAACCGTACGTCGGATAGGGCGCCTTCCAGAGCTGCACCATCCCGTCGTTCACTCCTGCGACCTCCTCGTTGATCGTCAGCACGGCGAGGCTGTCCGCGGTGTCCCCCGTATCGACGGCCGCAACGGCTGCACCAGCAAAGCCGACGGTTGGAGCTCCTTCGAGGACCGAGTCCGCGTTGGTCGCGGACAGCACGCCACCGGCCGCGAACGGGCCGTAGTGGATGTGCACGAGCCCGGGGGTGCCGTTCAGAACCCCCCCGGCCCAGTTGCCGATGGCGATATCCGGAGTCGCGTCGCCGTTGAAGTCTCCGACGGTGCTGGACAAGACCCAGTGATCGACCACCAGGTCCGCGTTGGCGCAGCTGCGGTCGGCGAGGATCGGGCCGAAGAAGATGCATCCGCCTCCTCGAAAGTCATCGACGCCGTCTCCATTCAGGTCCCCCATGGCGTCCAGCCGGTGGTCGGCGAAGGCGGCCTCGCCTTGGATATTCAGCTCTGCGAGGTTGTCCGAGAGCCGGACCACACCGTTGCAGAAGGGCCCGGCGAAGAGGTAGGCGGATGTAGTGAAGCTGCCGGCGATGACGATGTCTTCGTGGCCGTCGTCGTTCAGGTCCCCGGCGAAGCGGGCGTTGCTCCCGAACGTCCCGTTGGGAGGGTTCGGTCGGTCGTCGATGAAGGTGGTCCAGGCATCGGCGCTGGTCAATTGCGTGGTGCCGGCGCTCACGGCGCCCGTGACGATGCTCGCCTGCTCGACGCCGTCGCAGTTCATGTCGCCGCCCGCGCAAAGCTCGCCCGGCGCGCCCGGGTAGGTGTCGGGATCGAGGTCGTCGCAGTCGTCGCAGTGGCCCCATCCGTCCGCGTCCTCGTCGCGCGCCTCACCCCAGCTCGACAGGGGGTCTTGGTCGTCGCAGTCCAAGCAGGCGAGGTGGCCGTCCTCATCGGCGTCCGCGTCTCCGGCGAGGAGCTCACCGTCGCAGTCCGTGTCCAGGCCGTCGCAGACCTCCTCGGCGTCCGGATGGACGTCGGGGTTCGCGTCGTCGCAGTCGAGGGACGCGTCCCAACCGTCTCCGTCGGCGTCCACCGGCGGCGCGCTGTCGTCGTCGTCGGAGCTGTCGTCGTCGTCGGGCTCCACGTCGTCGTCGTTGTCGCCGCTCGTGTCGTCATCGTCCACGTCGACGAGGTCGTCGTCGTCATCACCGCCCGGGGGCGAGGGGCGCTCGGACGCGTCCGGGGGGCCTGCACATGCGATGAGGCCGACGACCACGAGCGCGACCCGCAGCGGGGTTCTCATGGCAGCGTGAGCCGAAGGAGGGCGCCCTCGAAGGATGGGAAGTCGAGGTGGACGCCGTTCCCCGGCAAGGTGACGGAGGGCCCGCCGCGTCGCAGGGCCGTGGCCGGGCCCTGCGAAATGGCCAGCCCCTCTGGTCCTTCTTCAAGAGCGAGATTCGCTCCGACAGGCCCTAGGACGGCAAGCGTCCCCACAAGTTGGGTGGCGTCTCGGACGCGGGAGAAGGTCACCGCAAGCCAGACAACGCGGCCCAGCCGCCATGCTGTCCAGTTGAAGGCGTCGATCTCGAGAAGGACGGAGAAGTAGTCGGCCGCGTTTGCTGCGGCCCAAAAGTCTTCGGGCGGCTGAACCGCATAGAAGAGGGGCAACGCCGTAGGCTCGGACACTACACTGATCTGGAGCCAATCCTCGTTCGTGCCCAGTCCGAAGGCGCGGCGGGTGACCTCGCCGTTCGCGAGGACCTGGCGCAACTCCCCCGAGTTCTTGACCCGCTCGAGGAAGGGACTCCAAGCGAGCCAGTGGGGCATCGGGTCGCCGCTCGTCGGATCTTCTCTGTTCCCCCACCCATGGACCCAGATGCCATCCAGTTCGAGCATCCCGCTCACGAGGTCATGGCGAGCCATGTTCTCGGGGTACGCCTGAACCACGTCCGACCAGTACTGGTATCCCCAATTGGACGGGAGGAGCATCCTCGGACCGTTCCACGCGCGCATCATGGTGGGCAGCTTATCCAACAGCAGGTCGTGGGTGCGGACCACGTTGTCGGCGCCCTCGCGGTTCTGGCGCGCTCGAAGCAGGGCGGTGCGCCGGTCTTGTTGGCCGTAGGGGACCTCCGACGCTACCGGCTGGTAGGGGTATTGGTCGTCGATCGTCCGCCAGACCCCGCCAGTCGGCCCCACGTAGACCTCCCATCGCGCGTCGTAGCCGTCGTTGCAGTTGGTGGACCGGACCCGATTGCCCCCGGTCACGGGGAGGCAGGGCGGCGATGACGTCGCCCCGGGAGCGACGCAGACGTTGTCCTGACAGGTCATCCAGACCGAGTCGTTCCACTGTCGCTGCAGGGCCGGCGGGCCGAGAGATGTGATCCTGGAGCCCCCGAGGGCCGCGAGCGTGACTCGGGGCGCCTGGGCGCTCGGACTCGGAGCGAACGGTTTCCGGCCGATGCTGGCGACACGATCACGATGCAGGACAGCCTCGACACCGCG
>CAZUHI010000163.1:0-3615 GCA_964620495.1 uncultured Rickettsiales bacterium
CTAGTGCCAGAACATGGTCAGCGGCTTGATGGTGCCGCACTTGGCCGTCACGTCGATGCCGCGAGAGGCTCCTGAGGCCAAGACGTCGGACTTGGCCAGGAAGGGATCCAGTCCGACGTGCGGGGGATCCATGTCCAGGCGCGCATAGGCCATGCTCGTGACGTCGATCTGAAGGGTCCGAGAGGAGCAGCTCAGCTTGTCCGTGTCGCTGGCGATGCCCGAGGTCCTGTCCTTGGAGGTGCTGGTGATCGGCACCGTGACGCCGTTGAGGCTGACACTCGCCGAGCTGGGCTTGCCAGCCTGGATGATCTTGTCGGCCCGGGCCTTGCCCTTGACCTTGTCGTCGATGCAGAGCGCTGTCTCATGGATGCTGCCGCCCACGCGAGCCACGCCACCAAAGGTCTTGGCTGTCAGGTTGAAGGTCGGCCGCAAATCCGCCTGGATGGTGGGACTGCAGGAAGTACACGTCAGAGGCGACAGCTGGACCTCGATCTCCTCGTTGCCCTTGACCGTCTCATCGACGATCTCGGATCCGACACCGTACTTCGCCAGCGTGGCCTGGACGAACACCTCCTCCACGCTCGGGTGGGCCAGGATCTCGATGTCCTCCCAGGAGACCAGCTGCGGGAGCAGGTAGGGAACAGGACTGTAGAAGGTCGCGCGCTGGAGTCCGAGCCAGACGGCATAGGACGAGGTTGACTTCTCGGTGAACGAGCCCGCCGTGGGCTTCCGCGACTTGCGGTGGGTCCACCTGCAGGCAGAGGGGCGAGTGTTCGCCAGGGAGAAGGTCCCGGGTGTCAGGTGAGCCACCTCGGCCATCGCTGCCCACGGATCAGCCGGCAGCGCGAGGAGATCGGCCTCGCCGTCCAGGTCTCGATCCCCTCCCTCCACCTCGGCTCCGGAGCGAGCGTAGACCTCGACCTCGGCCGGACAGGACTCGAGCCCCTCGGCCTCGACGAGCACCGACAGCGCTCCATCGATGACGAAGACCTCCGCGGCCTCGCCCACGAATTCGCCAGTCTCGGGATCCACCGTTCCCCAGGCCGGCAGGGCGGTGTGGGTGAGGGGCTCGCCCTGGGCATCCCTCAGCCAGAACATCAGGCTGTCCACGTTGACTTCGGCCATCGGGGCCTCTCCGTCCGCGGATCCCAGAAGCAGCTCGAGCCAGGCCGTGACGCCATCACTGGATTCTCGGCAGTCCAGCCAGGCCGGCACCACGGCCAGTGCACTCCAGGGAAACTCCCGGATCTCGAAGCGCACGGCGTGGGTGATGGCGTTGCCCGCCGCGTCCTGGACCTCGGCGGCAAGCCTGTGCGGGCCGGGGCGGGTGATGGCGCCGCCCTCGTAGGGCTGGCCGTCCAGGGTCAGCGCCACTTCCGGCGTGTCGTCAACGGCGTCCCAGACTTCCACCGTGGGCTGGACCGGTGTGTCCCACCCGTAGGTCGTGGACTCGACCCCCCAGAAAGTCACCTCGGGTGGCGACTCGTCCTCGAGGTCGAGGGCGACTTCGCACAGCGTGCCCTCGGAACTCGCCAGCGTGAGGATGACCTCCTGAGGGCCCTCGAACACCGCGCCGGCCGCGGGTTCCTGCGTGAGTCCCGAGTCCTGGACGAAGTCCGGGATCGTGAGAGACCCATCCGGCTCCAAGGGAACAGGGAGGCGATGCATGCAGAGGACATCGAGCAGCTCGACGTGCGCTGGCAGCGGGTCTGATGGAGCGAGCTCCGTGGACGGGCCAAGGGAGTCAGCGCTTCCTGGGGCTGGGGTGTCTTCGGGGGAACAGGCGAGGATCGAGAGGGCGAGGAACAGGGTCACAGGGGACTCCAGTGCGGGTTCACCCCATCAATGCCCACCCCCCCGGACCGGTCGGGTCACAGCGGGTCACAGCCCACCTGTGACCTGCTGTGACCTCTTCCTGAACGCCCGCGTGAGCATCCTGAGACCCACAAGGAGAGCCCGATGCCCATCGTCCACGCCGCCGCCCGCGCCCTGGCCACCCTGCTACACTGGCTGGCCACCGCGTCCTGGACCCTGGCCGCGATCGCCCTGGTGCTGGTCCTGGCCGGTGTAGCGGGACTGTTCTTCCTGTCCGGCGAGCCGTCGGCCGTCTGGTCGGCGGTCACCGAGCGCACGGCGATGCTGCTCCTGATCTGCACCGCCTTCGGCTGGGGCGCCCGCCTGTGCGCTCGTGCACTGGTGGACGACGCCTGAGCCCGGCCCTCAGTGCCGCCAGAAGCTCGGCGTCAACAGCGCGAACAGCGTCAGGAACTCCAGCCGCCTGAGCAGCATGCACGTGCTCAGCAGGTACTTTGACCCCGGGCTCAAGAACCCGAAGTGGTCGGTCTGCCCCACCAGTCCCAGCCCCGGGCCCACGTTCGCCACACACGACAGGCTCGCCATGATCGCGGTGGTGCCGTCCACCGAGTCCATCAGCGCCACGCCGATGGCCCCGACCCCGGCCGTGAGCGCCCACAGGGTCACGAAGGCCGCGATCTCGCCCAGGGCCTGGTCGTTGAAGACCTGGCGATCGACCCGGACCGGCAGGATCAGGTGGGGCCGGAAGGAGCGGCGGACCGAGGCCCAGGCGGCCTTCACCACCACGATGATGCGGATGAGCTTCATGCCGCCCGCCGTGGACCCGGCGCAGCCGCCCGTGAAGTACAGGACCAGCAGCAACAGCTTGGCGAAGGTGGGCCAGTGCTCGAAGTCGTCGGTGCCGAAGCCGGTGGTCGAGACGATGGCGGCGACCTGGAAGCTGCTGTGTCGCAGGGCCTCGCCCACCGAGGCCTTGTCCGGCAGCAGGACCAGGGCGATGAGCAGGGAGACCGTAACGATCACCCCCAGGTAGACCCGGGTCTCGGTGTGCTGGAGGAAGACCTTCGGCCCCCGCTTCAGAGCCTCGGGCCACAGGGCGAAGTTCACGCCGGCGAGCACCATGAACAGCAGGATCACCAGCTCCGCAGCCACGCTGTCCAGCTCTCCCACCGAGCCATTGAAGGTGCTGAAGCCGCCGGTGCCCAGGGTGGAGAGCGCGTGCACCACCGCCTCGAAGGGGGGCAGACCGCAGAGCCACAACAGCGCGATCTCCGCCGCGGTGAGGGCCACATAGACCCGCCAGAGCACCCCGGCCGCCTGGCGGATCCGGGGGGCGGAGTCCCGGGTCCGCGGGCCGGGGGCCTCGCCCCGGTAGAGGTGCCGCCCGCCCACCCCGAGGGCTGGAAAGACCGCCACGAACAGCACCACGATGCCCATGCCGCCCAGCCAGTGGGTCAGCATGCGCCAGAAGTGCAGCGCCGGGTCCAGCCGCTCGCGGATCTCTGGCAGGACCGTGGCGCCGGTGGTGGTGAAGCCCGAAGTGGACTCGAAGATCGCCTCGGACGGGGTCATGCCCGCTCCGACCAGGAAGGGCACCGCCCCCAGCAGGCAGGTCGCCACCCAGGACAGGACCACGACCAGCAGCGCACCTCGCTTGTCCAGGTCCACCCGGTCCCGGCCCATGAGCAGCAGCCTCCCCCTCCCGGCGACAGGCCCGTGCTCGCTTCCGGTGGAAGCTGTGCGCGGCCCTACTCCACATACCCCAACGACCGCAGCTGCTCGATGGTCTCCTCGCTCACC
>CAZUHI010000164.1:0-3556 GCA_964620495.1 uncultured Rickettsiales bacterium
GTGGCATGCTCGCCGGGTCACTGGTCTCGAGAGGTGCTTTGATTCGCTTATGCTCAAGGCCCAGCTCCCGGACACCACGGCGAGCAGGCTGCTGTGGCGCCCGGCGCGGCGCTCGTCCGCGACCCAGCCCAGGCTGTCCGCAAGCCGGCTGCGCACGTCCGCTGCGGTCAGGAGCACCGCCCAGGAGGACACCAGCTCCAGGGCCAGAGGCAGCCCGTCCAGGGCCTCGGCGATGGCGGCGCAGTCCCCGTCGGTGAGCGGCTCTCCGCCCGCCTGGGTCCAGCGCAAGGCAAGCAGCTCCCGGGCCGGCTCGCCGACGAGGGGCCTCACCGCCAGGACCTGCTCCTCTGGCAGCCCCAGAGGCCGCCGCGAGGTCATCACAACCCGTCCTTCGGTCCACTGAGCGATCGGACTCGGGTCGTCCACCTGCTCCAGGTTGTCCATCACCAGGCAGTCCGGCTGCGCCCTGCGGATGGCTTCGACCGGATCCCGCGCCAGCGCCATGCCCAGGGCCCGCGAGACGCAGTCGACCAGGGCCTCGGCGCTGCGGGCGTCGCCGCAGTCCACCCAGACCGCACCGACACGCTCGGCGAGCTCCCGGGCCAGGCTGGTCTTGCCCACGCCGCCCGGGCCGACCAGACAGACGAGCCGGCCGGCGCACGCCAGGGCCTGACGCTCTGCGTCTCGACCAATGAGCGTGGTGGACGGCGGTAGTGGCGCGAAGCGATAGCCCAGCCCGACCTCGGTGAGCAGGTGCTCCGGCTCCTTGGAATCCCGCTCGATCTTGGTGCGGATGCGGTTGATGGTGACGCGCACGGTGCGGGCGCGCACCTTGGAGGAGTAGCCCCAGACCTTCTCCAGCAGCTCGTCCTGGTCGACCGACCGCCCCTGCTCGTGGAGGTAGGCGAGCACCTGACGCTCGGACTGGCTCAGGCTCGTGGTGCCATCGCCGCGCTCGAGCTGTCCGCTCGAGAGATCGAGCACGCCGAGGGAGAGCCGCACCTGCACGGCCCCACTCTATGCCTGCGACATGCTCCGGACCACGAGCCTGACCGCCGCGCTCTGCCACAGCTTCCGAGGCTGCGGCGCCCCGCGTGTGGCCCGTGCCAGGGCGATGACGCAGTCCACCTCGGGGTCGCCGATGGGCTCGGGGACCGGAGCCGCGGGGTCGAAGGCCGCGATCAGGGCCTCGGCGAGGCCGCGACAGACCGGGACTCCGGCCAGAGCGGCGAGCTCCGCCTGGCGCAGTTGGACCAGCGGGTCTTCGCCACGGAAGCCGGCAGCCAGCCCCAGGACGACCCGGTTCCAGGCCCCGAAGAACGGCAGGCTCGCGCCGGCCAGGGTGGCGGCCTCCATGGCCGAGGACTCGGAGCCACGGCCCGCTTCGGCGAGCGCACAGGCCATCTGTGAGGTGAGCAGGGACTGCATGTGGTGGCCCTGGTCTGCCAGCCTGCGGAGCTCCTCCAGGACCCCGAGGGCGTCGTCGATCCGACCCTGAGCGACGCGGTAGGTTCCGAGAGCGAGCAGCGCGTCCAGCTCGGCGGGCAGCAGGCCGAGCTGGCGGGACAGATCCACCGCCTCGCTCAGCAGCCCGTCCACGTCGGCGTCGGCGTCGGCGTCGAAGCGACCCTGGGCGTAGGCGAGGCGGGCCCTCAGCATCACCCCTATCGAGGGCGTGGGGTCCAGCGCGAGCCCCCGGGTGAGCAGATCCGCCGCCTCCCGATCCACCTGCATGGCGAGGTGCTCGCCCAGGTGGCAGAGGACCTGGGCCTCCACCAGCGTGTCCTGGCTGCGCAAGGCGAGGGCCAGGGCCTCCCGCAGCTCCGCGGTGGCCCGAGCCCCTTCGCCCCGGAAGCGGTACAGCCGGGCCCGGTCGGTCACGCACTCGGCCCGCTCCGCCAGTCCCGAAGCCTGCTCGACGGCCTGGTCCGCCTCTGCGAGGGCCTGGTCCGGGCGGCCCAGCATGACCAGGAGTCGGCTCGCCTGCTGGGTCGCGCCACAGCCCTGGGCGACGGTCAACGCCTCCTCCAGGCGGCCTGCCACGCGCAGGCAGCGGGCGTGGGCGGTCCCTCCGTGTTCCTCCCAGAGGCCCAGCGCCAGGGCGTTGGGCCCGTAGTACTGCAGGACCGGGTCCAGGGCGGCGACGAGGCGACGGCGCACACCGGGCTCCTCGCAGCGCCCGTGGGCGGCGAGCAGCTCGTGGCGGTCCCGGGTGAGCACCGAGAGGGTTCGGCGGAAGTGCGGACCTCGCCCGGGCAGGTCCTCGGCACGGGCCAGGAAGTGGGCCCGGTGACGGGCCAGGGCCTCGGGGGGGCAGTGCGGCGCAGCGAACTCCCGCACGGGGACCGGCAGGGACAGGTCCTCGCGCAGCAGCCCGAGCTCCCGGAGCTGGCGCAGGGCCGACAGCACCCCGGTGCCGGGCAGCAGCACGGCCTCGGCGTCGGGCAGGCGCGGCGTGCCGACGAAGGCGGTGAGCTGGGCCAGGACGGACCGGTGCTCCGCGCCCAGCAGCGCCCAGCTGCCCTCGACCACCGCGATCAGGCTGGCGTGCCACTCATCACGCCGATCGTCGGTGACCCAGGCCACACCGTGCTCCAGGCGGGACAGGATCTCGGCGGGCGTCAGCAGGCTCGCCCACGAAGACACCAGCTCGAGGGCCAGCGGGAGGCCCCCGAGCCGCTCGATCAGCGCAGCGGCCAGCGCTTGGGTCAGCGGCTCGCCTCCCGCCTGGGCCCACCGCAGGGACAGGAGCTCGCACGCGTCCTCGCCGGTGAGCTGCTTCAGGGGGAGCACCTGCTCTCCCGGCAGCCCCAAGGAGCGCCGGGAGGTGATCAGCACCCGTCCGCGGTTCCAGCTGGCGATCGGTGAGGGGTCGTCCACCTGCTCCAGGTTGTCCAGGACCATCAAGGCCGGCTGGGCCCGGGCGATGGCCCGCACCGGGTCGGCGGAGAGGCCGAGCCCCATCGCCTCGACCACGCAGTCGACCAGCTGATCCGCGGTCTCCGCCCGCCGGCAGTCCACCCACAGCGCCGGCTGGAGGGAGATGTGGCCCCGGACCAGGCTGGTCTTGCCGACACCACCTGGCCCGGTGACCGTGACCAGGCGGCCGGCCTCCCGCAGCCGACGCTGATCAGCGCCTCGGCCCACGAGCGGCGTCGCCTCGCTCAGGGCCTCGAAGCGATAGCCCAGCCCGACTTCGGTGAGCAGGTGCTCGGGCTCCTTGGGGTCCCGCTCGATCTTGGTGCGGATGCGGTTGATGGTGACTCGCACGGTGCGGGAGCGCACCTTGGCGGAGTAGCCCCAGACCTGGGCCAGGAGCTCCTCCTGGGAGACGGCTCGGTCGTGCTCGGCCAGGTAGGCCAGGACACCGAGCTCGGTCGGGCTCAGGGCGACAGGCCCCGACTCGGCGCGAAGCTCGCCCTCAGCGAGGTCCAGGACACCGAGGTGGAGGCGGATGAGCACCGCGGCGGAGTGTAGCCGCCGCGGTGCTGGTGTCAGGGACTAGTGCCAGAACATGGTCAGCGGCTTGATGGTGCCGCACTTGGCCGTCACGTCG
>CAZUHI010000165.1:0-3524 GCA_964620495.1 uncultured Rickettsiales bacterium
TGTCCGATCACGAGAACAAGACCCGGGCGGAATCTCCGCCGAGGTCATCTAGTGGTCATGCCGCGCGAGGCCGCGTTGCTCTTACTGACGTTGATGTCGCTCCTCGCAGCGGAACCGCGAGCCGGTTCGGCGCCCTTTCCGGCAGCGGGCACCCTCCATGTCACAGAGACCGAGAGCGAACCTTACGGGACCTCCACCCGCCAGTACGAGCTCGCACTCGAGGTGCGCGAGGGCGGCTATCACGCCTCGAGGAGGAACGAGAAGATTGTCTCGGCCGAAGGCCTACGGACTGCGAAGCAGCTAGAGGCCGCACTGGAGTTTGTAGCGCCACTGCAACGTCCGGTGGAACTCGACTGGTCGGGGCTCGCAGTGCGGATACGGCCGGTCGATGCGGCGAAGTTCACCGGCTTGAAGGCGGAGTTGAACCTTGCGGGGGAGGAACTGGACGCTGCCCACATGGAGCTCGGGATTCTAGGCGAGCGGGCGAGGAGAGACGCCGACCTGCTTCTGGACTGGAACACCGTCTATGGGTTCTGGGCCAACCTCCCATCCGACATCAAGCTGCCGACGGTTCGCGAGACCCAGGATGGCCGAGCCGTCCGCCTAGAGGCAATCTCGGAAAGCGCAGAGACCCTCACGCGCAGAGCGAGCGTCTCAGGACAACGCAGAGGAGAGCCCCGCGGATGCAGCAAGGCGAGCTTGGCCGAACAGCGAGCGAGCCTGCTCGAGCGATTTTCGCCTGAGCGAACAGACGCGATGATCGCCTCCGTGACATGCTTGGAGACGAGCGTGACCACGGTCGTCCTCGACCGAGAGACCGGCCTCCCGCTCTCCATGACGCGGGAGAGTTCATTTGCGCTCCAGCGGGGGGAGCGCAAGCCGATATGGCTGACCACCACGACGACGAGAGAGTACGAGTGGCGCCAAGGCGGCCCAATCGAGGGGCCGGCCAATTCCAGCAAGCCGTGAGGCGCCGCCCCGGACGGGCGGTGCCGGACGCCCTCGATGGTCGCGGCGGAGTGTCGCCCAACGCGAAGGGGCTTGCGACGCCCGCGCTTGCCGCGGGTGTCTCGGAGTGGGGCGCCCGGATGCGCCATGAGGGAGCCGGAGGCGAATCTCATTGCGGCGACGCCCATCGCTTCTCGCCTCACTCCGAGCTTGCGAAAGCCCCAGGTTGGGCGATGCTCCGCCATCAGCTGGACGCGAGGGCGCGCCGGACGCGCGCCGAGGAGCAGCAGCCGCCATGAACGGCGAGCAGCACCAACTCGCGCTTCTATCCCGTGACGGGGTCGCCCGTAAGCACCTGAATGGGGACGAATCGCGCGACCCTAGGAGCCCGAGGCAGCGCTGCGTTTCGCGCGAAGGAACTGGCTATGCAAGGCGAGAACAACACCCTCCGGGGGAAGGACATGGCCCGGCTGAACGAACCCGCGCCCGTCGAAAACTAGGCGTCGACGCTTGTACGGAGTGAGAATGATCCCTCTTCGACGGGCCTTCACAGGGTCCATATCACCCGCCGCAAGGTCTATGAGCCGCTCCACGAGCCGGTCCAGGAAGCCAACCAGCTCGAAGTACTCCTTCAAGCAGTAGGGGACAGCGAGCGTGGGTGGCTCGTAGGAGAGGTCCGCAGGACTCCTGCAGCCGGGGTTGTTTGGCAGACCGAGGTAGACGCCCGGCTCGCCATCCGGTCCGTAGAAGTAGTTGGCCTCCGAGCTGACCACGCAGTAGTGCGAGGCAAGGTCTCGGTACTGCTTGAGGCGAAGGCCGTGAGAGTCCCAGTAGTTGAGACAGATCTTCTCGATTTCAGGGTCGAGGCTCCAACTCTCTCGCTTACTCCCCCGGAGCCCCTTGACCAAGTCGCTCATGCTCCGTGGCAGGTTCTGGGTGATCCCGAGGCGCTTGATGAAGGGGAGGATCGCGTCCTGGCTTCGCCGGGCGGCGAAGAGAAAGCCGTCCATGTGGTAGCTCAGCAGCACGTGTTCGTCTGGTGCAAACAGGCCGACTGAGCCTCGTTTAAGGCTCGGAAGCCGTCTTGATACTACCTCTCGCTGCACCTCCACCACCAACTCCACGGCGGTGAAAGCAGAGCGGAGGAAGTACGGCAATTGCTCTAACTCGTGTTGGGCCCCGACGAACGCGTCTCCGAGTCGATCGTTGGCGAGTGCGAAGAGCGGTTGAAGCCCCGGCAAGATGTGTTGTGGTGCTGCCAAGTGACCTCCAGCGACGGGTAAGAGTACTGCGGGGCCAGCTGATCATCTGCACAAGGAGCCAATGGCGTCACCGCTCGCGCCTAGGAGCAGGAACCGCGTAACACCGACTCGTCACCCGAACAGCAAAAAGGACCGGTCCGCGCGGCTGAGACGAGGATTCCAGGGAAGCTCTGCGACGCCAGGGTCGGCTCCGCCGAGCAGACCGTCGATGTACGAGATCAACTGCAGCACGGCGACCAGCACGCCCGCAGCGTCGCGGGCAGAGCCGACCGGCCAGCTGAGGGTGCCTCCGCCGGGGACACACTTGCACTCGACGACGGCGCGCGACGAGTGCGCCAGGCTGTTCCTTGCGCCAAGTACAAATAGCCAGACGTTCAGCCATCGCCGATGCGCCTTCTTGTCGAGTCCTCCCGCGAGGACTGGCCCCAGAGAGCGCATCTTCTTCTGAAGCCCTTTCCGCAGGTCCCTGGGCTGAGCCCCACGTGCGACCAGAAGCTCGTTGATGAAGTACTCGAAGGACAGCGCAGCTGTACGCGCCGCACGAAAGCCGTCGGTTGTGAAGAAGGTCGCCAGGGCCTCCCCGTAGGTCTTGGCCCAATCCTCATCGACGCGTCGGCGGAGGACATCGTAGACCGGAGGACTCCCCGAGTTCAGGACGGCCAGCGCGTCGAGCGAAGACGCCTCGTTGTTGGCGAGCAGCACGAACTGGCCCTTGGGACGCCCAGCCCGTTTGGGGTAGGTCGCCCGAAGATCGATGATGTCTCCTGGGTATGCGTTAGGGATCCAGGGGGCCTGATACTCGACTCGGAGTTGATTGAGCAGCGCGTTCAGGGGGCCCAGCAGACGGAGCACTAGGTCGGTATCGAGGGTGAGCTCGACTAGACCTGCAAAGGAGATGGTCACCCGCGTGACCTCGAAGTGCCCCCGTCTATCCATGCCGTACCGGAGCTGAGTCTTGGGACCCAACCTGAAGCCGCGGTCATGGAGGATCGGAGGGTTCTTGAGCGGGATCGAACCGAATTTGATCGACCCGGGCCGCGACTCGACTTCGAACGTCGAATCTGCGGTCTCGTAGCTCGCAGGGAGATTGACGTCGCGAGTGAGTTCCTGGTCCTTCGACTGGAGCACGCGGAACGGCAGGGTGAAGTCGAGTCGCGTCTGGTCAGCAGGCATGTGCCCATCTTCGCTCGACCGCTTCTTCGGTGCCCATCCGCGGGGAGGAAACGTGCCATTGCTGCTTCTCCCATGGGGCCGCCCGAAGGGGTGTGGCTCTGACACTGATCACGGCGGGGATCGAAGACGGCGGCAGCTCCG
>CAZUHI010000166.1:0-3511 GCA_964620495.1 uncultured Rickettsiales bacterium
GCGAGCCTCTGGGGACGGCGCACCGCCTTCCAGGCCAGGCGCAGGACCGCCGGCGATCGGGGCGCCAGCGAGGCCTCGTACCAGCGCCTCCACGCGTCCTCCGGGGCCTGGTCGCAGTGGTCGGCCAGGCCCAGCCCCACGGCCTGGACCCCGCTCACCCTTCGGCCGGTGAGCACCAACTCGGTGGCCATGGCCCCCGTCATGCGCCAGCGCAGGCCCAGTGCGGCGATGGGGGGGAACGCGCCCACGGTCACCTCTGGAAAGCCCAGGGTGGCCGTCGGCTCGCAGAACACGGTGCCGCACCAGGTCGCCAGCTCGCAGGCCCCGCCGAGGCACTGCCCCCGCACGATCGCCGCCGTGGGGATCGCCAGCTCTTCGAGCAGGGTGAACAGCGCGTGGAAGCGAGGCAGCATGGCCTCGACCTGGCCAGGGAGGTGCTCGGAGATCGAGGCGCCGAAGCCGAAGTGGCGACCCTCGCCCTCGAACACCAGGAGCCGCAGCCCCGGGAGCTCGCCCAGGCCCGACAGCGTGAGCCCAACCGCCTCGATCATCTCGCTGTCGAGCAGGTTGGCCGGCGGGCGGGCCAGGACCACCCGTTGGACGGCGCCGCAGTAGAGCGGCTCGACCCGGACCGGCGAGGTGCTCATCCCTCGCCGTCCCGCATGGCGCTGGAGCCCACGGCTCGGATCAGCTCCTCCCCCCAGCGCTGGCCCCGGGCCAGCCTCCGGCGAAGCTCGGGGTAGTCCGGCTCGCGCTCGTGCCTGGCGCCGGTGTGGAACGTCCGGAAGCCCGCGTTGGCCTCGGTCATCATGTTCAGCGCCAGCCAGGCCCGGTTGGTCTCCCGGTTGCGGTCCCACCACGCCAGCTTGTGCTTGCGCAAGGACTCGATGGTCTTGATGAGGCAGCCGGGCATGGTCATCAACAGCGACGTGATCTGCCGGTCCACGGCCCGGTCCAGCCCACCCAGGTCCACCGTGCCCCGGGCCAGGAGCGCCTTGGCGGCGTCGCGCTCGGCGCCGGTCTTGTACTCCCCGTGGCGGGGCAGGCCCCGCTCGTCGAGGCCATCGAGCCAGATCATCGGGTTCGGCACCGGCTCGCCGTCGACCGACAGAGCCGGCACGATCTCGGTGAGCAGCCCGAGCCTTAGGGCCTTGTGGGCGCTCCAGGGCTCACACAGGGCGCAGGAGATCATCGCCTGTTCGATGCCCACGTACAGCGGCAGGAAGTCGGTGCTGCCCCCGTCGGGCGCGCTGCCGTGCTTGGGACCCGCCTGGCCGAATCGTGCCAGGTCCTGGGCGATGGAGAAGTCGCAGGCCATGCCGATCTCCTGCCCACCGCCGATGCGCATGCCGTTGACCCGGCAGATGACCGGCTTGTCGCAGTGCAGGATGGCCGAGACCATGTCGTTGAAGAGCCGCATGTACTGGCGGTACTCCTCGGGACGGCCGGCGTAGACCTCGGCGTACTCGGCGGTGTTGCCCCCGGTGCAGAAGGCCCGGTCCCCGGTCCCGGTGAACACCACGGCGACCGCACGCCGGTCGTTGGACGCCCGCCGGAACGCCAGGATGACCTCCTTGACGGTCTCGGTGGTGTAGGCGTTGAGCTGGGCCGGATTGTTCAGCTGGATCGTGACCCCGTGCAGGCCCTCCACCGGCTGGCCCTCCGGATCGAAGACGGTGCGCAGCGAGTACCTCAGGTGCTCGTAGGGGGTCGTGGTGACGAGATCGTGGTCGTGGTAGCGGTGCATGGGACTCCTCAGGGGACCAGCACGATGCGGCGGTGTGCGGCATGGTGCTGGAGGTCGTCGAAGGCGGACGCGATGGTCTCGAGCGGCCGCAGCTCCGTGGGGGTGACGATGTCGATGCGGCCCTCGAGGACCAGGGACAGGACCTCGCCGAAGAGGGCGGGATCGCAGCCCCAGGTCCCCAGGGCGCGGGCTTCGAAGGCCATCAGGTTGGACAGGCGCAGCGCGATGCGCTCGCGGGTGTAGCCGACGACCATCAGCGTGGCGCCGGACACCAGCATGGCGTAGGCCGTGCGCTGACCGGACGCGGTCCCGGAACACTCCAGGATCGACCACCGGCTCACCGGGCGCCCCATCGACAGCGCCAGCTGGTGCACCCGGTCGCGGAGCTCTCGCGGCGTGGCGTCACCGGGCTCCCAGCAGTGCCGCAGGCCCAGGGTCTCCCCCATCTCCCGGCGCGGACCGGAGGGGTCCATGCCGACCACGAGGGCGCCCATGGCTGTGGCGATCTGGGCGGCGTAGCCCCCGACGCCGCCCAGCCCGACCACCACCACCACGCTGTCGGGCCCGACGCCAGCGCGCTTCACCGCCTGGTAGGCGGTCGACACGGCGTCGGCCACCACGGCGAAGTGGCGCAGGGTGGGGCCTCCGCGTCCTGGGAGGGAGGCATCGGGATCGGCGGCGGCGGGAGGCAAGACGCTGACGCCACGGGCGGGGACCACCACCTCGCTCGCAAAGCCACCGTCCCGGTCGTTCCCAGGCATGACCTGGCGCTTGCAGATCATCGGGTGGCCCGCCAGGCAGTCCTCGCAGGCCCCGCAGTTGATGACCGCCGGGACCACCACCCCGCGGCCCTCCAGGTGGCGGAAGGCTGGACCCGCCCGGCGGACCACGCCGCTGATCTCGTGTCCGAGGATCAGCGGCAGGCCGTGCCGTGTGCGCACGCCCTCGCAAGCAAATCCCACGTCGGTGTGACACAGGCCGCAGCCGGCCACCTCGACCTGGACCTCGCCTGGGGCCGGGTCCGGGACCGAACGAACCACGGACACCATCGGGGCGCCGGCCTCGACCAGTGCATACGCGCGCAACACAGCAACTCCTGGTGTGGACCCCCCTGGACATGCACGGTCCATGCCGGGCAAGGTCGACCTGGAAGGGCTCGGATCCGGGCGAGATGACCCTCCTGGCTGTGTGGGAAGACACGAGCCCAGGCCGGTGGCATCTCGCACAGCCAATCGTGCCGACTGCCCCGCTCCCGGGGGCTCGACCCGCACGGGTTGGGCTTCAGGGGGTGGCATGGCCGTTGCTCTCACAGCCGGGGCAAGGAGGCCACATGTCCCTCGTCCTCTTCCTGACCCCAGCGCTGGCCCAGGACGCCGTTGCGCCAGAGCTCTCCCTGTCCTACCGGCCCCGACTCGAGGCCCACACCGGCAAGGACGGCGTCTCCGGCGCCGGCAACGTGCTCGCCTTCTCCCACCGCGCACGGCTCGGCGTCACCCTGGAGCGCCCGGAGCTCGCCCTACACCTCCAGGTCCAGGACGTCCGGACCTGGGGCGAAGAGGCCCACACGCTCAAGGACTACACGGCAGACGGCCTCGACGTGCACCAGGCGTGGGTGCGCTGGTCCCCGGCCGACGTGCTCACCCTGAAGGCGGGTCGGCAGGAGGTCTCGCTGCACGAACAGCGCCTGGTCGGCGCGGTGGGGTGGACGCAGCAGGCCCGATCCTTCGACGGGGCCCTCCTCAGCGGCGGCGGCGAGGCCTGGGA
>CAZUHI010000167.1:0-3480 GCA_964620495.1 uncultured Rickettsiales bacterium
TCGAAGAGGACACCTGGTACCTCTGGGACGCCCAGGCGGAGGACGAGCACGGCCTCACTTCGGACTGGATCGAGCCGGAGCCCTTCTTCTCCACGGGCGAGAACGCCCCCCCGCTGGACGTCTTCTGGGTGGATCCCCTGGACGGCGACTACGTCGAGTCGGCGTCCCCGGTCATGCTCTACACGCTGTCCGAGGACCCCGAAGGCCGCGCCGTGGACTACGAGATCGATCTCGACACCGCGGCGACGTTCGACTCCGGCGACCTCATCTCGTTCCTGCAGGAAGAGGGCGACAACGGCGTCCTGGACCTCGAGGCCGACGGCGTCGAGCTGACCGAGAACACCTGGTGGCGCGGCCGCGTCCGCGCGATCGACACGGACCAGGGCACGTCGGCTTGGGACGTGGTCGAGTTCTTCGTTCGCGGCGACAACGACGCGCCCCCGACCCCGGTGCTCGTGAGCCCCGAGGACGGCTCCACGCTCACGACGCGCACCCCGGTGCTCGCGGTGGCCCACGTCGACGACCCCGAAGAGGATCTCGTCATCTACGAGATCCTCGTGACGACGGACCTCGAGGGCACCGACATCGTGACGGCGGGCAACGGCCTGCTGGGCGGCGCCGGTCCCGAGGGCACGGCGGACCAGACGTCGTGGCAGGTGGACGTGAACCTCACGGGCCCCGTCTACTGGACGGCGCGCGCGGTCGACGAGCGAGGCGCGGCCTCGGCGTGGGCGGAGCCGTGGATGCTCACGCTCGACACCGGTGAGCCCGAGGGTCCGTCCCTGGACGACATCCTCACGGGCGGCTGCGCCTCCTGCGCGGACGGCGAGGCCTCCCTGGCCGACGCCGACAACCCGGCCGGCCTGCTCGCCATCGCCTTGATGTTGCTGGTGCCCGCGATCCGTCGCCGGCGCTGAGACCGAGAGAGATCGCGCCCCGGCCGGCGAGGGTTCGGGGCGACGCCCGGGGATCGGGAGGCTAGGATTCCCCGGGGCATTCACCCGGGCGCTGGAGGCGTCCGCGAATGGAGACTGTTCGAATGACTCGTAATCTTGTTCTGCTCTGCTGCCTGACGGTGGCCGCGACGCTCTTCTACGCCCCTCGGGCGGAGGCGGTGACCGTGACCTACTCCACCATCAGCGGGACGGGGTTCCAGTACACGCAGAACGGCGTGCGGCACCGGACCTACTACAACAACTTCAGCTCGACCGGGCACCACCACTCGAACTCGGGCGACTACATCTGGGTGCACGCAAGCTGCTGCTCGAACCGCATGCGGATCGACTTCCCCGGCAGCAACTTCACGCTCGACAGCATCACGCGGCGACGCTCCGGCACCGCCACCTGGACCGCGTACAACGCGGGCGGCAGCTCGATCGGGTCCGTGACGGTCACGGGATCGAGCGGGGTCTACAACTTCCCCGCCAGCTGGACCAACCTGAGCCGCGTCGACATCGTCATCAGCAGCGGCCAGCCGGGTTGGGACAACCTGGAGGTCAACACCTGCACCTCCGTCACCGCCGAAGCGGGCGGCCCCTACTCCGTGGCGGAGGGCTCGAGCGTGACCCTGAGCGGGTCGGGCGTCGGGGCGAGCACCGTGACCTACGCGTGGGACTTCGACAGCAACGGCTCGGGCCCCTACAACGACGCGACGGGCGCCTCCCCGTCCCTGAACACGGCCACCCTCGGCTGGGACGGGACGAGCTCCCACACGATCGGCGTCCAGACCACCTGCGGCTCGGCCACGAACACCGACACCGCCACGGTCAACGTCTCGAACGTCGCCCCCACGGTCACGGCGACCATCCCGAGCACCGGCACCGAAGACGTCGCGGTCGCCTTCTCCGTCACGGCCACCGACCCCGGCCCCGACACCCTCACCTACACGTGGAACTTCGGCGACGGCTCGCCCACGGTGACCGGCACCAGCGTCTCCCACACCTACGCGGACGGCGGGACGTACAACGTCACGGTGACGGTCGGCGACGGCGAGACCACCAGCGTCGCCAGCGGCTCGATCGCGATCTCCAACGTGGCCCCGACCTTCACGATCGCCGCCACGAGCGGCAACGAAGGCTCCCCCGTGTCGTTCACCGGCCCGACCACGACCAACAACGGCGACACGTTCGTGAGCTGGTCCTGGAGCTTCGGCGACGGCAGCACGTCCACTGCCCAGAACCCCACCCACAGCTACGGCGACAACGGCAGCTTCACCGTCAGCCTCACGGCCACGGACGACGACGGCCTCTCGGGCACCGCCTCGAACACGTCCACGATCGCCAACGTGAACCCCGTGGCGGGCGCGATCGTCGGCCCCACGACCGGCAACGAGGCGCAGGTCCTGTCCTGGAGCACGAGCGTCACCGACGCCGGCTCGCTCGACACCCACACCTACAGCTGGGACTTCGGGGACAACACGGTCGCCGGGACCGGCTCCAGCGTCTCGCACGCCTACACCAACGACGGGACCTACACGATCACGGTCACCGTCACGGACGACGACGGCGGCACCGACAGCAACAGCATCACGGTCGTGATCTCCAACACGCCCCCGTCGGTCACGGCCCTGTCCGGGCCGGTCACCGGCGACGAGGGCAGCACGCTCTCCTTCGCGGGCACGGCGACCGACGCCAGCCCCGTCGATCAGGCCAACCTCACCTGGTCCTGGGACTGGGGCGACAGCACGCCCGCGGGCATCGGCGCGGCCCCGTCCCACGCGTGGGACGACGAGGGCACCTACACCGTCACGGCGACGGTCACCGACAGCGGCGGCCTCAGCGACTCGGACACCTACACGGTCACGATCAACAACGTCGCCCCGACCATCACCACGAACCCGGCCCTCGTCGCGAGCGAGAACGTCCAGTACTCGTACCAGGCGAACTCCACCGATCCGGGCGCGGACGTGGCGAACTGGAGCCTCTCGCCCAGCTCGCCCGCCACCGCGACCGTCGACGCGAGCGGCCTGGTGACTTGGACGCCGGACTTCACGGAGGTCGGCCCCAACGTGTTCACGATCACCGTCGACGACGGCGACGGCGGCACCGACGTGCAGGTCTGGACGGTCGTCGTCGGCTTCGAGGATCTCGACAACGACGGCATGGCCGACACCTGGGAGACGGACAACGGCCTCGACCCGACGGATCCTTCCGACGCGGCGCTCGACCCGGACGGCGACGGCCTGACCAACCTGGACGAGTTCCTCAACGGGCAGGACCCGAACGTGTCCGACCTCCCCGACCCGCCGGTCCTCGTGTGGCCGATCCAGGGCGAAGAGGTCGACGACCCGCGTCCGACGCTCGAGTGGCTCGACGCGGTCGACCCGAACGGTGACCTGCTCACCTACGAGGTGGAGGTCTACGAGGACTCGACGATGACCACGCTCGTCACGAGCGCCGTCGACCTCGACACGCTCACGTGGCTCGTGGACGTGCTCCTCGCCAACGAGAACGGCACCTACTACTGGCGCGTCCGCGCGCA
>CAZUHI010000168.1:0-3449 GCA_964620495.1 uncultured Rickettsiales bacterium
CGGCGACGCGCATCACGTGAAGCTTTGGCGCGAAGTTGCAATCGGCGAGGCCGGGCTGCGCGCCGCCGAGGAAGTCCGGCGCCCCAGCGTCCCGCATGTACGCCTGCGCACAGCCCGCGCGGTCACGCGGGAGCGAAAGGGCGACCCCGAGGGCGCGCTCGCAGATCTCGACTTCGTGCTGCGCCTCCCAAAGCCGCCCGCGTTCGCCGAGGACGCGCTCTGGCTTTCGATGGGCTGCTTGCTCAACCTCGACCGGGGCGACGAGGCCCGCGCGCTCAGCGTACCCGCTGCATGAGCCCCGTGTTCCCCCGGTCGTCTGACAGGGGGAAGCTCGTCGGATGCGATTGACGAAGGCGCAATGGGCGGGTCACGTGTCGGCGTGGCGATTGAGCGGAAGCTCGGCGAGGGCGTACTGCGAAGAGCGGAAGCTGAAGGTGAGCTCGCTGCGGTACTGGTCGGGGCGCATCGGCCGTGACGATGGAGGGGAGGTCGGCGTGGCCGAGGAGGCGTTCGCGGATGCTCCTACGGCCTTCGCCAAGATTCGCCGGAGGAAGGAGAAGGCGGTCGATGAGCCCAAGAGCGGCTCGATTCGCCTGCTGGTGGGCGAGGTCGCTGTGGAGGTCCCGGTGGGCTTCGACGCAGAGACGCTCCGGCGGCTGCTCGAGGTGCTGGGAGGTGGGTCATGATCCCGCATGACGTCGAGGTGTTCCTGGCGCTGGAGCCGGTGAACATGCACCTGGGGTTCGACCGGCTCGCGGCGCTGGTGAGCGAGTGGATGGGACGCTCGGCGCGTGACCCGGCGCTGTACGTCTTCATTAATCGTCGTCGCACATTACTGAAAGCGCTCTTCTTCGACGGGACAGGTTTGTGTGTCTTCTATAAGCGCCTCGACCGAGGTCGGTACCGGTTGCCGGAGCCGGTGGGGGACGGTTCCGTGGTGGAGATGAGCGAGGAGGAGCTGGAGGAGCTCCTGGACGGTCTCGCGCCCGGGTCGGCGCCCCGAGACAAGACGAAGCGTACGCTGCACTGAGGGTCTGGTTCGTTGGTCGCCCCAGAGCGGCCGAGATGTGTTAATGCGTCTATCGCAGTGGAGGGGACGGGCACCGACGAGGGCGAGGTGACGCGAAAGGACAGGCTCGTGGCCCACCTGCTCGAGCAGCTGGCGGCGCGGGACGCAGACCTGGCGGCGCGGGACGCAGACCTGGCGGCGCGGGACGCGGACCTGGCGGCGCGCGACGCGGAGCTGGCGGCGCGGGACGCGGACCTGGCCGCGCGGGACGCGGACCTGGCCGCGCGGGACGCGGACCTTGCGGCGCGCAACGCGAGGCTGGCGCAGATCGAAGCGGAGCGTGACCGACTTCGGCGGGCGTACGAGCAGGTGCTGGAGGAGCTGCTGCTGGTGAAGCGTCGGCTGTTCATCGCCAAGGCGGAGCGTGTCGACACGACGCAGCTGGAGCTGGAGTTCGCGGAGCTGTCGAAGAAGCTCGAAACTCTGGCCGGCGACGTGCCCGAGGCGGATGAAGGCGGCGGCGCCGAGGAGTCGTCGGCCGAGCGTAAGCGCCGGCCCAAGGGGCGGCGCAATCTGGCCGATGCGGACCTTCCCGAGGTCCGAGTCGAGATCACCGACGAGCTCTTCGAGCAGCTGGTGTCCGAGGGCAAGGCGGAGCGCATCGGGGCCGAGACGAGCTACAAGCTCGGCTACGAGCGCGGGGGCTACCGACGGATCGCGATGTCGCGCATCAAGTACCGGGCGCTCGACGGGCGAGGTGAATCGACGCTGGAGACGGCGCCCCTTCCGCCGGAACTGCTGCGCCGGTGCCTGGCGGCACCGTCCACGCTTGCTCACATCAGCACAAAGAAGCTCTGCGACGGCCTACCGCTCTATCGGCTGGAGGACATCTGTCTGCGCGATGGCGTCCGGCTCGACCGCGGCACGATGAGCCGCTGGCTCGAGGACCTCGGCGCCACCTTTGGCGCGACCGTCGTCGCCGCGATGCGCACCGATGCGCTCGCACGTGCGTTCTGCATCGCGACCGACGCGACCGGATTCGCTATTCAGCCCGGGGCTCGGGATGGTCCGCGGAGGCCCTGTCGCAAGGGGCATTACTTCGTGCAGATCGCAGACCGCGATCACATCTTCTTCGAGTTCACCGCCAAGCACACGAGCAAGGTCGTCCGGGCCCTCTTCAAGGGCTTCGAGGGATACGTCCAGGCGGACGCCGCGAGCGTCTACGACGCGCTCTTCCGTCCGAGCGGCGACGAGGAAGACGATGGCAAGCAGCGCCGCGAGGTCGCGTGCTGGAGCCACGCCCGGCGCAAATACTGGGAGGCCGCCTTCGCCAAGGAGCCGGTGGCGCGCGAGGCGCTGCTGCGCATCGGCAAGATCTTCAACCTCGACGCCGAGCTTCGCGGCACCCGCAAGCGTCCTCCGCCGTCCAAGCTCGCCCGGCTCCGCAACGAGCACCTGCGCCCTCTCGTCGAGGAGTTTCTCGCCTTCGCCCAGACCGAGTTCGACAAGGTCCAGGGCCGTCGAGGCTCCCTCCGCAGCGCCCTGGGATACTCCGTCCGCCAGGCCGATGCCCTGAGCGCCTTCCTCGAGGACGGTCGCCTGCGGCTCGACAACAATCTCTCCGAGGGTCAGCTCAGAAAAGTCGTCCGCATCCGTGACGCGTCGCTCTTCGCCGGCAGCGACAAGCACGCCGAGAGCGCGGGCCACATCCTCAGCCTCATCGCCTCCGCCCGTCTCCACGAACTCGACCCCGAGCGCTATCTCAGAGACCTCATCCGCGTCCTGCCTCACTGGCCTCGAGACCGATTTCTCGAGCTCGCACCCCTGCGCTGGCGCCAGACGCGAGCGCGTCTCGACCCGCAGCAGCTCGACGCCGAGCTTGGGCCGCTCCGCGTCCCGGACGCCAGCTCGGCTCAGTAGCCGACGGCGGATTCGGCGAGGTCTCAGGGCGGGCGCACTCACGCCGGCCAGTCTGTCGCCGAGTCGCGCTCACGTCAGCACGGGGCTCGTGCAGCGGATACCCGGGTCGACCCCAGGGGTTTGTTCGGGGAGGGTGTGGTGTGACGAAATCCGAGCTCGCCGCGGCGCTGGCCCAGAAGAGGGTGATCACCAGGGAGCGCGCCGATCAGGTCGTGAAGTGCGTTTTCGACGAGATGGTGGGGGCTCTTGAACGAGGCGAACGGGTGGAGATACGCGGCCTCGGTGCTATCAGCGTGCGCCGCAATCTTCTCTCTGAGATGCTGGCTTCGTGAGCGGGCTGGAGGGCAACACCATGGATCCGACCGCTTGCCTCCGTCGCTTCTTCGCCGCCTTCGTCGAAGACGACACAGAAGAGATGCTCGCCGCGTCCGGCGACCTACACAATTGGCTCCGTCGCGGTGGCTCCGCCCCCGAGATGTCGCAGGCCGATCACCGTGAGCTTTGGGCGACCCTTCGCGGG
>CAZUHI010000169.1:0-3407 GCA_964620495.1 uncultured Rickettsiales bacterium
TGTTGGCGTCGGACAAGAAGCGCTTCATTCCGGGGATTCCGACGCGGTTTTGACGTCGGTCCGTTCGCCACCTCAGTCCCAAACGAAAGAGCCCGACAGCAGGAGCTACCCAGCTGCCGGGCTCGGGGCCGTCCACGATCACCGTCGGCGTCGCAGCACGTCTGTAGTCACGCCCGCAAGAAGGCGCAAGGCTCTGCTTCCGGCTCTCATGGACGGCCCCAGCGCATTCGGGCCGTGCCGTCGGCGTGAGGTCCGTGTGCGGGGACCCCAGCGCCCCGCGCAGCAGCGTCTCTTGAGCACGTAGCCGCAGCGCTACTTTCTCGGCCGCTTGCTCTTCGCTTTCACTTTGCGTGCTGCGCGCTCTTTCGCTTCTTTGAGCCGATAGGACTCGCCCTTGATGTTGAGGATCTCCGAGCGATGGACCAGCCGATCGACCAGCGTGACCACGCAAGCGGCGCTGGGGAACACGTCGGCCCACTCTCCGAATGGCTTGTTCGTAGTGACGATGATCGGCTTGTCGCCGTAACGCCGCGTGACCACCTCGAAAAGCAGGTCAGCATGGCGGTTGTCATAGGACAGGTAGCCTACCTCGTCGATCACCAGCAATCGCGGTTGGCAGTACCGGTTCAGCCGCCGCTGGAGGCTCGCCGCGCTGTCCTGCGCAGCCAGGTCGTTGAGCATCCCGCTCGCTGTCGTGAAGAGCACCGTCGTCCCGCGCAGCAGTGCCTGGTGAGCGAGGTTCTGGGCGATCATTGACTTGCCGACGCCGTTTGGCCCGACCAGCACCACGTTCGCGGCCTCGTTGAGAAAACGAAACGTGAAGAGCTCGTCGACGAGGTCGCGGTCGATGCTCTGTGGATGGTCCCAGTCAAAGTCCGCCATCGCCCGGAAGGTGCCGGTCTTCGCCTTGCGGATGCGGTGTTCGAGGCTGCGTCGGGCGCGCTCGGTCTCTTCCGCGTCCAGCAGGCGCGGCATCCACGGCGCGTCGGCAAACTCCTCCCAGTTGGCCACAAGGCCGTACAGCCGCAGCGCCCGGGCGCGCTTCTCGTTTGCGGCGCGCCCATCAGGATCAGTGGTCATGGTCGTCATCGGCTCCCTCCTGGAACGTGTCGTAGCTGTCGAGCCGGTGCGGCTTGACGACGAGGTCGCGGACCCTCGGGTCTTGCGGCAGCTCGACGGCGAGCGCTGGTGGCTGCCCGAGCCGGTGGCGGTTGCGCTCGAGGACCTGCTGCACTGCGGCGACGTGCATGGCGTTGCGCTGCACCGCCTCGGCCACCGCCTCCTCCAGCGCCGGCCCGCCGTGCTGGTCGAGCAGGCGGCAAAGCCGCGAGGTGGCGCTGCCCAGGTTCGCCCCGCGCTCGGCCATCGCGACCAGCAGCTCGGCGCTGCTCGCCGCTGCCGCCTGCAACCTGTCCTGCGCTCGGTGCTTGCGCGCCTTGCGCTTGGCGGAGATCAGCGCCTCGACGTGGCCCGGGTCCTCGACGACCTCGCCCTTGCTGAAGGTGCGCTCGTGCTCGGCCACGACCTCGTTACCGAGCAGGACTCGCACCGTGGTCAGCGACGCCCGCACGTGCAGTAAGCGACGCACGCAGTCAGAAGGCACCGAGTAGTCGTTGAGGTCGAAGCGCACGTACGGCGTCTTGCCCACCGAAACTTCTGCGCGCTCATCAGCCGGGAACGGCGCTTCTGGCAGCTCGAGCAGGCGAGGTCGCTCCGCGACCAGCGCCTCGCGCACCGTCATGGAGCGATCCTCGGGGCACTGGCGGTCTGCGCTCAGGCCGCCGCACCAGGCGTCTGCCTGAGCGTTGAGGTCATCGATGTCAGTGAAGCTGCGGGCAGCAAAGAACGCGTTGCGGATGTAGCGGATGGCGCGCTCCACGCGGCCCTTCTCATTTCCCCGCGCGACCGCCACCGGCCGGGGCTCGAAACGGTAGTGCGCTGCGAGCTCGAGCAGCCTGGGATTGAAGCGGATCGCGTCGCCGTAGCGCTCCAGCACCGCGCTTTTCAAATTGTCGTACAAGAGCACCCTCGGCACGCCGCCAAACGCGTTGAAGGCGTCGACGTGGCCGCGCGTGAAATTCGCGGCATGCGCGCCCAGGAAGAAGCGCAGGAAGATTTGCCGTGACCAGCTCAGCACGACCACGAACGCCATCAGTTGCCGGTTCGCGTTGCCGACCCTGAGCCTGCCGAAATGGCCCCAGTCGACCTGCGCTTGCTCGCCTGGGAGCGTTCGCAGGCGCAGGTACGCCTCCGCCGGCCGCCGGGGCCGGTATCGGGCGACGATCACCCGGAAATGGTCCGGCCGGCCCGGGTAGCCACGCTCTTTGACCATCTGGTAAAGCCGGCTGGCGGTCAGTTGTGGGTACTCCTTGAGTGTCGCCTTGATGAACGGCACGAAAGGGTCGGCCATCGAGCGCCGCCGCTGCGGCTCGGCGACAGCCAGCCCGGCCCGCCGAAGCACGCGCCGCACCGTCGTGTGGTGGACACCGACCTGCTTCGCGATGGTGCCCGGCGGCCACTTCTCCGCGTGGTGCAGGCGCAGGATCTTCGCTTCAAGCTCTACGGGGATCATGGTGTCCCCCGCTCACCAGCCACGGCGTGGAGCGCCTGGCTGTTGCTACGGTCAGGGTGGCTTGCTGCCACGACGAAAGTCCCGTGCCACACGTCGGCGCGGCAGTGGCCCAAGACGGCTGAAACGTCCCAATGGCGCGGCGCAGAAGCCACAGCGCCCCTCCGAGATGCTGACGGTCTGCAGGCGCGCGACGCCATCCCAGCCAGCCGCGGCCACAGTCGTCGACTGTGTAGCTGTATCGCCCTGTTCCAAGCACTCATCGCTGTCCTCCGATGCCGCCGTTTTCATCCTGGCTGGCGGCGACGGTGACGATGGGAGCGATGCAGCCGGCTGGGAACCGTGCTGAGTCATCTTCAGTTCGCGCCGGTCCAGGTAGGACGCCTGCCGCGCTGCGTGATTGGCTCGACCACGCTCAGTGCGCTGGTACGTGGCGCTTGACCGTCGCCACGACTCACGCCGTCGTTGGCGAGCATGGTCAGCACTGCAATAGATGTTGCCGCGATCGCAATGCCGGCAGATTCGCACCAACTGCCGGCACAGGGCGCAATTGAACAACCGGTGGGACTCGTCGACCGCTCACTCCGCCGCAGGGCTGGACGAGCGTGGCGGCAGCGGCGAAGGTCGCGGCGGGGTGCCTGCTTGTGACCGCTCGCAGATGCCCCCATGGAGGTCCGGACTGTTACTCCGGGCCTCCGCTCGTTTTGGGCAAGTGATTGACTACGTCGGTCGCGTCACGACGCCAAGGAAAGGCGTGGAAACGCGTTGGTCAGGCGCGGTTTTCGGTGGTGTGACGCGCTAAACCCCAGAAAAGCGCGGGTTTTGGTCAACACCGACA
>CAZUHI010000170.1:0-3372 GCA_964620495.1 uncultured Rickettsiales bacterium
AGTACTGGTAGATCCAGCCCAGGGTGGTGTCGTCGGTCCAGCAGCTCTCCAGGGCCGGGTCGTCCAGGGCCTCGAGCAGCGCTCGCAGCACCGCCGGCGGCACGGACACCAGGTCCGTGAGCCCCACCGAGCCGAACAGGCCCGGCAGCTCGACCGCCAGGTCCTCGAACACCAGGCCCAGCAGCACCGCCATGCCTCGGGACTCGTCCTCGGTCACCCCCGGGGCGACGTCGGTAAACGCCCGCCACCCCGCGCTCTTCCAGCCCCCGGTCACCAGCGGTCGCCGCAGGCCCTGGGCCTCCAGGATGCGCAGCACCACCAGCCGGTTGAGCCAGGTGCTCGCCGCCTGCTCCACGATGCTGGCCCGGGCCCGCGCGGCCCCCACCCCCGCCCGCTCCTGCTGGCGGAGCCACGCCACCAGCCGGTCCCGCCGCACGCTGTCGGCCTGGGACAGGCCAGCGTCGGCGGTGCGGCGGATGCCCAGGCGGTACCGGCTCTCCAGGGCCTCGTCGAGGCGGTCCAGCAGCAGCCGGCGCAGTCCCGCGTCCCGGTTGTGGCCGCCGCGGACCAGCTTGCGCAGGGCCTCGCGGCCTTCGGGGGTCATGGTCATGGCGTGGGCTCCGCTGCCGAGGGCGGCATGGTACCGGAGGCGCTGCGGCGAGCCGGAGCGGGGCCGGGTGGCGCTTGACGCCGAGCACCGCCGCCCCTACGACCACGGGCCGGAGACCCAGACTTGCAAGACCTGTTGTTCACCCAGTTCGCCCTTCCTGACGACCCCGACCTGGACAACTTTCGGAGCGGCGTCGACGAGGTGGACGCGTATTTCCGGTCTCGCAACTGGTTCAACGTCGACAAGGGCAAGGCGGCCCCGCCGACCTACCAGTTCCGGACGCACGAGGGCGGCGAGATCATCGGATACGCCGCAGTGTCCTTCCGCAAGTGCGGGCACCCCGCCGACGTCGGCCCGGACCGCGTTCGCTACCTGGTGGTCTACGCCGCCGGGCTCCACTCGCGCTTCCACGGAGCCGCGAATCCGCTCGCGCCCGAAGAGACCCTGGCGACCTCGATGTTCCGGGTGATCGAACAGTTCGCGCGAGACAACACCGGCTGCGCGGGGCTGTATCTGTGGGTCCGCGCGGACAACGACCGGGCCATCGCCTTCTACCGGAAATTCGGGTTCGTCGACGACCCGGCCGGGCCAGTCCAGCGGGACGGGGGGTCACCGCACCTGACGATGCGCAAGACCTGGTGACGCTACAACAGCGGAGGCTCGACCTCGTGTCCTTCGGCGTCGGGCGGCGCGAGTTCCTGACGCTGGTTCCGCTCACGGAGCTCGGCCATGCGCTCGCGAACCGCCAGCACCTCGCCGCGAAGGAAGCGCCAGTGGCCCCCGCTGGTCTTGAAAGCGCCCGGGAACTGACCGCCCTTCAGCCAGTTCTTCACGGTGTTGGCAGACGACACCCCGAGCAGGTTCGCGGCTTGCTTGCTCGTCAAGGTCTCCTTCTTGCGGAGCTCCCAGTCCAAGCGCTTCGCAAGGTCATCACGACCCGCAAGAGCGAGGGTAGCGGTCACCTCGTTGTAGAGCGACTGGGAGAGTGCGAGCATCGGAACCTCCTCCGAGTTCATCGGACGGTCGTGCCTTGAGGATAAGGAATACCGCCAATACCGTCAACTAAAACCGTCAAAAGCGTCAGGCATTCCCCGCCTGAGGGTTCCTGACGCGGCGGGCCCCGGGCCCGTCCAGTCTGCCAGGGGCTCACACCAATCGCACCTTCTTGTCTCCACCCTCCAGCTCCGGCGCAATGCGCTCCCGCAGCTCCCCGAGCACGGCGTCGAGCTCGCCCAGGGTCTGGAGCTCCCGATTCGCGAGCGTGCGGGTGACGTTGACCCGGACCACCGGCACCTGGTCCTTCTCGGCCAGGATGCGGTCCAGGACCTCGAAGGCCAGCTGCTCCCCTCGGGCCACGGCCGCCACAACGGGCTCGCCCAGCGCCTCCAGGGTCGGAGCCACGGCCTCGACCTGGGTGTCGACCGCCGAGCCGATCAGAGGTGCCCGCACGCGGGCGGCCTCGTCGTCGGCGAGGCGAGTGAAGCCGCTGCTGGCCTTGACCCGGCTCCAGGCCTGGTCGATCAACACACCCTGCCGGTCGAGGAGCTGGGCTCGGACCCCGCGATAGGCCTCTCGGACGCGGGCCAGGTCTGGGGTCAGCCCGTCGATGCCGACCCAGGGCCGGGGGCTGGCGAGCTGATCACGCAGCCGGCCCGCCGCGGACGCGACCTGGTCGTCGAGGGTGTCGTGGGCGTCGAGTTGGGCCAGCTCGTGGGTGGACACCCCATGTGCAAACCGCACGGCGTCCACCGCCCCGGCGGTCAGGCTGCCGGCCAGCTCTTGTAGCCGCGGGACGCCGTCGTGGTAGGTGGTCAGGTCCCGCGCGACCTGCTTCACGCAGGCCACGGTGTGGCGCTGCTTTCGCAGAGCGGTCTCCAGGGCCTGCTGCAGGGCCGCGAGCTCGGTGCCGACCCGATCCCCCGGCAGCCGCTCGAGCTGGCGCAACACCCCGAAGAGCTGGTCGACCAGCTCGGGGAAGTGCTCAGCCACGCAGTCGGCGATCGCGTCGGGCTCCCGGTCCACGTTGGAGACGGCCAGCCGCTCCTTGAGCATGCGGCAGACCTGGGACAGGGTCTTGCGGTCCAGCTCACTCTGGGCCACCAGCCACGTGCTCTGGCGGAAGTCCCGGTCCCGCTCGAAGACCTGGCGCACGCCAGCGTCGCGGATGGTGGTGAGGGTCGTGCCGTCGCTGGACTCCACCTGCAGGTGCCCACCCCGGAGCAGGCCTGCCAGGCAGGCCTTGACCAGGCTCGGGTGGTAGCCGAAGGGCGGTGCCCCGAACCAGCTCAGGAGGTTCTGGCCGTTCACGCCGCCCAGCTTGTGCACCCGGTCCCGGACCTGCCGGGGGATGGGGCCGTTGCAGGGCGCCGTGTAGCGGCCGAGCTCCTGGTCCAGCAGCCCCAGGGCCGGCGGCATGAACTTAGGAGAGGGTCCCGACAGCTCCCGCTCCAGCAGCTGGGCCAGCTCGCCGTCGGTGATGACCGTGGCGTCGTAGGACGGGTAGAGGTCCGGCAGAAGCGCGTCCCCGAGACCCTTCAGGGTGGTGGCCATCGACGAGCCGTGCTGGGCCGGGTCGTGCTCCCCGCCCTGGAAGTAGACCCGGCCCTGGAGCCACGCCTGAGACACCCGGGCCCTCAGCTCGTCGCGCGCCTCCTCGAGGCGGGTCTGCTCGTCGAGGAGCAGGCGCTTCTTCTCGGGGCTCAGCGACGCCTTGCGGGGCTCGTACCGCTGGATCATCCGCTGGGTGCGGTGCAGGCCGGCCG
>CAZUHI010000171.1:0-3230 GCA_964620495.1 uncultured Rickettsiales bacterium
GCCATTCACGCGACACGGACCGGCGAAACTGCTCGGGCACATCTTGGGCTAGTCGTCCCTGCTGCCCAGGAAGGCCAACGTCACGACCGTCAGCGCGGCCGTGGTCCCCCAGAGCGCCGGGGTCTCGAAAAAGTGGCGCAACGGGAAGCGGCGCGGATCCCAGCGGTCCCAGTGCAAGGTGGCGCCGGAGTTGGTCACCCGCAGGTGGTAGCAGCCGTCTCCCCGCTCCTTGCGGAAGTGCTTGCCGACGAGGAGCCCGGACGCCTTGTCGTAGCCGTCGAGGGCGAGCAGCTCCCTGGTCTCACGATGGCCGACCTCGATCTCCACCTGGTTCGCGCAGCGGTCTGCCCGGCGCTCTGCCGGGTGCTTGGTCACGGAGTACATCAGTCGCTCTCCTGGCCGACGCTTGCCCCGATGAAGCCCCCAAGGGCTCCTCCCGCCATCGCCCCGAAGGGACCGGCGAAGCTGCCGATGGCGGCTCCGATCAGCCCGCCGGCCGCGGCACCAGCGGTACGGTTCTCGTGCCCGCGCTCGGCTGCTGCCTGTCGGATGCCCTCATACGCGGGCATCGAGTTCTCGGCACGGACGGGACGCTTGTTCTTGTTGCTCATGCTGATCTCCTCGTCAATCTCTGACGGATGATGATCTGTCAGAATATTATTCTGGATCCGGCGTACCTGACAAGGGGATAGGGTGCAATTTGATGCAAGGCGTCGACCCAAGAGTCTACAAGCTGGTGCTCGGCAAGGTCGTCGCTGCGCTCAGGAAGCGCGTGCAGGTCTCACAAGAGGACTTTGCCAAGGACGTGGGGATCTCGCAGCCGACCCTCTCTCGGATCGAGCGCGGCCAGAAGATCCCGGATGTCCTCACCTTCAACCGGATCGCCGCCCGGCTTGGGCTGACCCCAGCGCAGCTCACCGCCCACGTAGACAATGCCGCGGGCCGCGCTCAGCGGGCCGCATCCAGCGTGACGGACGAGCCTGCCGAACAGCCCTCGTTCTGGGGTGCGGTCCTTGGCATCGTGAGCTTCGGCGCCCTGGCTGGCCTGGTCGGCTTCGCCGTGGCCGCCCTCATGTCAGACCTCGAGGGCGACGAGGACGAGGAGGACGACGAGGACGACGAGGACGACGAGGACGACGAGGACGACGAGGACGACGAGGACGACAGCGACCAGGACGGCTGACCACGCGGCCAACCCTTGTCGCCGTGGCCGCTGTGACTATTGCGTCGTCCCGCCCCGCAGGAGTCCCCATGCCTACGGCCCACGTCGTGACCGTGCCCGACGATGTCGACTTCCAGCGCTTCTTCAGCGCCCGCCACATCAAGCTCGCCGCCATCCCGCGTCAGGGGGAGTACTTCACGATCAATGACCGCGAGGGGCAGGCGCGTGCGTTCCGCGTGCTCGCCATCATCCATCCCGCCGACCCGGGACCATCGACCGCTACCGTGGAGATCCGGGCCTCGTACGTCGGTTCGGAGACCGACCTGTTCGTCGCGTTGAGCAGCGGATGAGCGCCATCGCCACCCAGGTCTTCTGCCGCCGCGTCTACAACCCGGGCAGGTCGCGCTGGGACCTCGTCGCGTCCACCGAAGGCGTGCTCCTCGATGGTGAGCACGTCCTCGTCAAGTACGGCGAGGACCAGGCCAGCGTGGCGTGGTGGGTCGTCCCTCGTGAAGAGGCTGAGTACCAGGAGTACGATGATCGGCGTCGCGCCGACCACCTGCACCTCCGCGACCGCTACCGCCCGGACCTCGACGAGATCGTCGGTATCTCGGTTCCCACCGATCCCCGACGCGCTGCCATCCACGCCCACGGCGTTTGGTCCATCGAGCTGGTGGGCGAGTTCGCCCGATATCAGCCCGTCGAGCAGACTTGATCAACACCAGGATCCCGCAGCCCGCCGTCTGCGCTAGCCTTCGGCCATGAGCAACCCCAGCCTCCCTCCACGGCCCTTGCGGCGCTTGTCGCCGCTGTCTCGGCGCTTGCGCGGCATGGAGGCCCCCGCAACCGCCACGCGGTGCCCGTATACCCGACGGGTCCCGTACGGCGGTCCGGACGGGGACTGGTAGGGCGGAGCCCTGCCAGGCGCCATCCGGGACGCCGGCAACGCCCGCAGGGCGTGTGACGCCGGAGGCCGCTAGGCCGAGGCGTTGGGCCGGGCGGGGACTGGTAGGGCGGAGTCCTGCCAGGCGCCGTCCCGGACCGCCAGCAACGCCCGCAGGGCGTGTGACGCCGGAGGCCCCTAGGCCGAGGCGTTGGTCCGGATGGGGACTGGTAGGCCACCGCGTCATACCGCCCAATCGCCCCCCAAAGCCCGTCGAGAGCTACCAGGCACCGACCGGGCCGGCCATGCGGGAACAGCCGGAGGTAGCGCAGCCCGTGCCCTCTTCCACTTCGAGCGCTACCATGGGTACGGGAGGTCCCGTGCTGCGAGAACAGGTCCTGGCGCAGATCACAGCGCACACCAAGGAGCTGCGTGGTCTCGGGGTAGAGACCCTCGCGCTCTTCGGTTCTGTGGCCCGCGGCGAAGAGACCCCGGAGAGCGATATCGACCTCCTTGTCACCCTCACCAGACCAGCCGGCTACTTCAAACTGGTCCGTGTCCAGAACCGCCTGAGTGAGATCCTAGGCCGCCAGGTGGATCTGGTCCCGCGAAAAGCCCTTCGCCCCGAGCTCGAGGAGCAGGTCCTGGCTGAGGCCATACGTGCCGCGTAGCGAAGCGCTGCGCATCCACGACATCCGCCGCCATCCGGGCTGTCCACGAGGATGTTGCGCAGGTCCGTGTGGTCGGTCTGGTAGATGAACACCGAGCCATAGATGGTGCCCAGCGCCACGCTGCCGATCACGCGGTTGTTGTGCACCAGGACCTCGCCGGTCACCCCCGACAGGAAGATCGCTGCGCCGTAGTCGGCCACGTTGTCGACAAAGAGGTTGTTGCGCACGATGGAGCCGTCCGACTCGCCGAGCACTCCCGGCACTCTCCGGCCGTCAGCGCGATGCGGTCGCCGTCGACCGCGGCGTCCACGGCGTCCTGGACAGTCTCGTAGGCGCTGGCGTCGTCCGGATCGACGGTCAGGGTGGCGGCGTGGGCGGTGCTGAGCAGCAGGGCGACGAGCATGGAGTCTCCGTGGGCTGGGCCCACGATGACCAGGCACGGCGCTCAACTGTGCGGGGCCGTGCGGTGCCCGAGCTCACCTGGGCAACAGCAGGCCATAGACACCCTGAGGGA
>CAZUHI010000172.1:0-3222 GCA_964620495.1 uncultured Rickettsiales bacterium
CTCCGCTCGATGCACTCCTGGGATCGTTCCTGTGTGCCTCCGACACATGCCGGCTCCGCCGGCACGTCATTTACCGAGTGGGCGTTAGGCGACATGCCGGCAACAGCGGGGGCAGGCGGGAGAGGGAGGCCGCCGAGCCGCTCCTGGCGAAACCGCCTTCCTTCGACCGGGGCGCCGACTTCGGCGACGGGCCAGAGCCCGGCGTGGACGGCCCGGGTGACGGTATCGGCCTCGGTGGCGGGCCCTTGCTCAGCCATCACCGCAGTTCACTGCTACCCAGTCCCGGTGCGGTCGCGGTCTCATGCTCCGAGCTCTGTTCAGCGGGCGACCGGCTCGGTCCTGCTCAGCCGCCAGCAGCCGTAGTCGGATCTTTCATGCGTCTGGGGAACAACTGATCTCATTCTCCCCGAGTGAATCCTCCTCAGCCGCTCTTGATCTGTACTGAGTCAACGGGTTGGGCGCACCCAGTGGCGACCGGAGACCGCAATTCCAGGGCGCAGAACTGGTGGCGGGCTCCAGCCTCCGAACTCGCCCGTCAGCGGTAGCGCCGGGCGGAACCACTCGCCACTCCAAGCGCTCGCCGACCGCGACCTCACCGCCACTCCCAGCGCGTGCAGCCTCGAGCCTCCGAGAGCCCGCACCACCTGGCGGCACGGGGCTGGGGTCACCGGGGGACCTTCAGCCGGTGGACGCGCTGGTGGCCCTGGTCGGCGCCGCGTGCCGAATCTCAAACGGTGCCACTCCCAGCAATCCATCTGCCGGCCAGTCCGCGCCCGTAGCGCAGCCTACGAGACAGCGTAGCGGCGGGGGACGAACAGGGCACTCCCAACGGGCGGTGGCGACGCCGGCACATCGCCTAACAGCCGTTAAGCGCGGCCCTGCGGGCCGGTCTCCGGCAGGTTGATGCGCTCGGAGCTGGACTCGTGCTCCTACGGCCCAAGCAATCGAGTCACTCGGCCACTCCGTGGCCGCCGGCTGGCGCCGGCCGTGACTCGATGGCTGGGGCCTGGATTCGGCGGTCCGAGGGTTGATACTTCATGCCTACGACACATGCCGGCTGCGCCGGCACGTCGCTTACCGTTTTGGCGTTATGTGCCATTGGCACGGCTGAATGGGCCGGTGACGCGGGTCCAGCGGTTGTCATGGATTGAACCCGGGGCCGATTAGGCGACACTCGGCCCGGCGGGCTCGCCATGTCCTCCTCGATTGCGGACGTCCGACTACCGACGTCCGAATGCCGGGCTCTGGCTCCTCCGGGTCGGCGGCTTGCTGGACCCGGCCCGGGACCTCCGGCCCCTTCGTGAGGGCCGGGTCCATCAAACCACCGGCCCTACGGAGAACCACATGCCGCACTACTTCGACCACGAGAACCTCGACTGCTACCGACTCGCTGCGGACACTGCTCGCTGGGTCTGCAAGACCGTTTGGCCCAGGGGCATGAGCGAGCTCAAGGTCCAGGCCGTCAGGTCCTCCACATCCGTCTGCCTCAACATCGCTGAGGGGTGCGCCCGCAAGGGCAAGTCCGGGGTCAACCACCTCAGCATCGCCAGGGGCTCCGCGGCGGAGACCGCGGCCGCCATCGACATCGCCTTTGGACAGCAGGGTTCCACCCACATCGAGAACCTCCGCCGGGTGTCGGTCATGCTCTCCAAGCTCGCGCGGCGCTACGAGTAGCCCCTGCCCGGGGGGCCCTCGGGTCCCCCGGACCGATGGCCGACAACCGATCTCGAGTGCCGGCACCAGCCCTCTGCAGCTCCTGGGGCTGGAGCGCTCGAGTGCCGATTGCCGGTTCGACTTCCGGGGGGTCAGTGCTGTGTTTGGCGGATCAAGCTGCTCCCAGCTGTTGCTCCGAGGTAGAGCGCGGCTCTGAGCGTGACGCGCACTGTGTCCTCTCGGTTCACCTCGCGGTCTGCGCCGGTCCGCCTGGCTCCTCGACGGCGCGGGCCTCGGGCCGGCTGCGCCGGCCGTCCCAGGGCGAGTCGCACCACGTCCGTTTGTTCTGCTTGTGCCAACGGCACATAACTGCCGGTAAATGCGGCCCTGCGGGCCGGTCTCCGGCAGGTGGAGGCACTCGGAGCTGGACTCGTGCTTCTACGGCCCAAGCAATCGAGTCACTCGGCCACTGCGTGGCCGCCGGCTGGCGCCGGACGTGACTCGATGGCTGGGGCCTGGGATGGGGCAGCCCGGGCGTTGGTTCTTCATGCCTCCGACACATGCCGGCTGCGCCGGCACGTCATTTACCGTTGGGGCGTTAGGCGACAGTGCTCCGGTCCGCCAACTACCGTGACGCGGCCAGGGTCGGGTAGGGCGCCCGGCCCAGTGCCAGCCCCCTGCTGTGAAGTATGCTCACTCTCCGTCCCGAGACAGCGGGACTCTCGGAGAAGCCGACCCTGCCTGAATACCATCACATCGAGTGCGCGGTTGAATTGGACTCCTCGTACCGTCAGCGCCTCTCCTCATTCGCTGATGCTGTGGGCTCGGTGCTGGGTCATCGTACTGAGCTGGCTCGTTGGGCGAGCAGTGTTGAACTCCGGCGGGTAGGCGGCGATGACGTGCTGGCTGGCTGGTGTCTGGCATCGGAGCAGTGGACGCGTGAAGAGAGCGCCTTCCGCATTGGACCACTTCATGTTCACGGAAAGCCAGTTGTGATGGGTTGGCCCGCCAGTCCGGCCCTCCATCCAGAGTTGCTCAGTCTCTCCATGTGCCTTTGGTCCCAGGACCTGGCAGATCCTCTTGACTCCGAGAGAATTCGGCCCACTCTGATTCCCGTCTTGGAAGCAACTGCCGTGCAGCTGCACCTCGCATTGGACCAAGTCGACGTGTTCCTCACCAACGAGGTCACAGACGGGCGGCCTGTTGACGCCCTCTGGGGGATCCTGCCTGCGCGCGCCTACTGGGATTGTGAACTGGCCGTCCCGTCCCCCAAGTCGAGACTCCGGTTCAAGCCGCCGCCGGACTTCCGGTCGTCCAGCCGCGGCGCAGTCAGCGTATTCTGGAGGCGTCTGCAACTGGGTCAATAGACACTTCATCCGCGGCCAGAACCGGGCTCCAGCCGAGCCAATCTGGGCCCGCACCGTCGCCTAACCGCCGATAAATGCTCGGCTCCGCCTCGGCACTCCGCCCGGATTCAGCCCGGAAATCGGCTCGGGCTCCCGGGTCGCTCCGGGCCAAGCAATCGACTCCCTCGGCCGCTGCCGCGGCCGCCCCTCCTCCGTCGGGACC
>CAZUHI010000173.1:0-3215 GCA_964620495.1 uncultured Rickettsiales bacterium
CCGTCTTTCGATCCTCGGCCGCCTATCCCGACCAACGCCTTTGCATCACACCCGCACGGGACTTCCCCCTCAACCGCTCATACAACCGCCCCACGAACCACTCCTCGACCGTCTGTTTGAACGCGTCGTCCGAAAAGAACCGCTCGACGATGCTGCCGTTGCTGGAGTGGCGGTCGACGAACGCCTCCTCCAGCACGCGCTTGGCCTTGATGCCGAAGTCCTCGCGGGTGTTCGCGCGGGCGGCCTGGTCGAGCTCGCCCTCGCCGACCAGGTGCTCCTCGACCGCGTCGAAGAAGAGCTGATCGGCCTCGTTGAACTCCGTGCCGAAGCGGTCGTTTACGACCTCGATCAGCCTGCTGAGCAGCTCCCGCTCCTCCTTCGGCTTGCCGGTGCCCGTCTCGGCGGGGCCGTACAGCGCCTGCCCGCCGTCCGCCGCCATCAGCAGCGCGCCCTCACCGACCTTCTGCAGCCGGTAGTAGTACAGCGCCACGTCGTCGCCGAGCACGACCTGGGGCGTCACCTCCCCTGCCCTCGGCAGCTTCGTCAGCAGCATCCGGCCGAAGGCGTACAGCTTCTCCAGGTCCGAGTCCGCGAACGGGACGATCTGGGCCAGGAACGCGTACAGCTTCGTGAACGCCGACAGCTGCCCGCGGAACTCCTCGCGCGGCTCCTCGTCGGCGTCCTTGAACCGGTCCACCGCCGGGTCCAGCAGCGCGTTGAGCCGCGCGTGGTCCGCTGCCCTCTTGCTCGCGTCGGCCTTGAAGAATACGGCGGCGAAGTTGTCGACCTCGGGCTGCAGATACAGCTGCGCTGCGTCCAGCGCCGTCTGCAGCTCGTAGAGCCGCTGGGGGTCGACTTGCTCGCCGACCGTGGCGCCCTCGTAGTAGTCCTGGAAGCTCGCCAGGATCTCCTCACGCTCGTTGACGAAATCGAGGACGAAGGTGTCCTCCTTGCCCCGGCAGGTCCGGTTGAGCCGCGACAGCGTCTGCACCGCCTGGATGCCCGAGAGCCGCTTGTCGACGTACATCGTGTGCAGCCGTGGCTCGTCGAAGCCGGTCTGGTACTTGTTGGCGACCAGCAGCACCTGGAAGGCGTCGCTGGCGAACCGCTCGGGCACCTCGGACTCGCTCTTGAAGCGCGGGAGCCCGTCGCGCTCGGCGGTGACGTTGTTCATACCGACCTCGGTGTAGGTCGGATCGCCGGGCACGTCCCGGTCCACCACCTCGCCCGAGAACGCCACCAGCGCGCGCACGTCGCCGTAGCCCTGCTCGGCGATGTACTTGTCGAACGCCAGCTTGTAGCGGACCGCGTGTAGGCGGGAGCGGGTGACCACCATCGCCTTGGCCTTGCCGCCGATCTTGTGGCGCGTCGAGCGGCGGAAGTGCTCGACGATCACCTCGGTCTTCTGGGCGACGTTGTGCGGGTGCAGGCTCATGAAGCGGGCGAGCGCCCGGCTGGCCCTCTTCTTGTCCAGCTCCGGGTCGTCATCGACCGCCTTGATGAGCTTGAAGTACGCCTTGTACGTCGTGTAGCCCTGCAGGACGTCGAGGATGAACCCCTCCTCGATCGCCTGCCGCATCGAGTACAGGTGGAACGGCGCGGGCTTGCCATCCGCCCCCTTGTGCCCGAACAGCTCCAGCGTCTTGTACTTCGGCGTTGCGGTGAACGCGAAGAAGCTCATGTTCGGCTGGGGGCCGCGGAACAGGGCCGCGCGCAGCGCCAGCTGGTCGGGCGCGGAGAGGTCCTCGCCGTCCTCCTCGAGCTGGGCGGCCAGGGCGCTGTCCGAGAGGATCTCCTTGACCTTGACGGCCATCTCGCCCGACTGCGAGCTGTGCGCCTCGTCCACGATGATCGCGTAGCGGCGGTCGGGCAGCGCCTCGATCTTGTCCTGGATGAACCCGAACTTGTGGATCGTGCTGATGATGATCGGCGTGCCCGAGGCCAGCGCCTGGGCGAGCTGGTCGCTGTGCTTGTCGATCTTCTCGACGACGCCGGCCCGGTGGTCGAACTGGTAGATGGTGTCCTGCAGTTGGCGGTCGAGGACGCGCCGGTCGGTCAGCACGATCACCGAGTGGTAGAGCCGCTGGTCCTCGGCGTCGTGCAGCGACGACAGCCGGTGCGCCAGCCACGCGATCGAGTTCGACTTGCCCGAGCCCGCCGAGTGCTGCACCAGGTAGTTGGTGCCCGCGCCCCCGACGCGCGCTCCCGCGACCAGCTTCCGCACCGCGTCGAGCTGGTGATAGCGAGGGAAGATCATCGTCTCCGTCTTGCGCTTCTTGCCGCCCTTGCCGGTGGTCTCCTCGACCTGCAGGTGGACGAAGCGGCCGAGGACGTCGAGCAGGCTGTCCCGCTGCCAGACCTGCTCCCAGAGGTAGAAGGTGCGGTGCTTGCCGGGCTCGGGCGCATTGCCCGCGGCGGTGCCGTGGCCTCGGTTGAAGGGCAGGAAGAAGGTCTTCTTGCCGCGGAGCCGGGTGGTCATCTCGGCGACGTCGGTGTCGACGGCGAAGTGGACGAGCGCGCCCTTCTTGAACCGGAAGATGGGGGCGTCGGGCGAGCGGTCGTGCCGGTACTGGTGCTTCGCGTTGGCGACGGTCTGGCCCGTCATCGCGTTCTTGAGCTCGGCGGTGACGACGGGGACGCCGTTGACGAAGAGCGCCAGGTCCAGCGAGAGGTCGGGCGCCTTCGGGTCGTAGTGGAGCTGGCGGACGACGACGAGTCGGTTGGCGTCGTACTGGCGCTGGACCTCGGGGTTGAGCCCGTGGGCCGGCGCGAAGACCGCCAGCCGGATGCGCTTGCCGTAGAACTTCAGCCCGTGGCGCAGGACGTCGAGGGCGCCGCGCTGGGCGACCGCCTTGCCGTAGGCGGCAAGGAACAGGGTCTCGAGCCTGCCTTTGTGGAGGTCGCGGAGCTTGCTCCAGACCTTGGGCTGCACCTCTTCGATGAAGCCGAACAGGTCGGCGGTCATGAGGGCGCGGTCGGGGTCGTAGTCGTCGGAGTGGCCGAGGGTGTAGCCGCCGTGCTCGACCAGGTGGTCGGCGATGGTGCTCTCGAAGGCGGCTTCGTTGTGGGTCTTCATCGAGGCTCCCCCTCGGGCCCGGTGTCTCGGCCGAGCTCCCGTCGATCCGTGGCCAGCTCCGGTCGATCGGGTCGGAACTCCCGTCGATCCGTCCCGAGCTCCCCCCGATCCGTCCCGAGCTCCCCCCGATCCGTCCCGA
>CAZUHI010000174.1:0-3133 GCA_964620495.1 uncultured Rickettsiales bacterium
GGCCCCGCTGTCGGTCAGGCCCCCGTCCTCGCTCAGCTCTCCCTTGCCGCAATTCAGCGCCACCTGGCTGTCGAAGTTGAGCGGGTCGCAGGCGGTGATGAAGCCCAGCAGCAAGAACCGCCGCGGCACGAGCCGCAGGTTGAAGCCCTTGCGGAGGAGCTGCTGCATGCGCACTAGATCCGGGATGCTGCGCAGGGTCTGGGGGACCAGCGACGACCGGCCGATCGATGCCAGCAGGCGGGCCCGGGCCACCACCTGGTTGCCGTCCAGGTCGTCCGCGTAGCGCTCCGCAGCGGTCTCCAGGCGCGCCATGTCCAGAAACTCCGCCGCCGGGATCGCGCCGCCCTTGCCGTCCCGCGCCACCAGGTAGTGCTGCACGTAGAGGCACTTGCGGACCCGGAAGGCCGAGAGCGCGGCGAAGTAGAGCTTGTTGAAGCGCCGCACGTCCTCCCGGTGGATGCCCTCGTCCTGGGATGACAGCAGGTCGATGAGCTCGTCGGGCATCAGCGCGTTGTCGGACAGGTCGGCGTCGCGGGCCGATCCCAGCTCCCGCAGGCCGAGCAGCAGGACCTCGCGGATGTGGTCGTTCTCGGGCCGCAGCGCGAAGCGGTAGACCTCGCCGGCCTGGTCCTCGTTGACGCCCTTGGCGATGACCGTGACCAGGCTCGTCCGCAGCCCGACCTGGCGCAGGTTGCGCAGGGTCTTCAGCCGGGCCTTGACCAGGGGCCGCCCCCGCAGGGCCCGGTTGGCGTCCTCGTCGAAGCCGTCGAACTGCAGGAAGACCTCGTCGACCCCCGCCGCAGCCATCCTCCGCGCATAGTCGAGCTTGGCGAGCTTGAGGCCATTGGTGTGCAGGGCGGCGATGTGGCCGGCGGCTTTGACGTCCCGCACGATCTGCGCGAGGTCCTCGCGCAACGTCGGCTCCGCGGCCATGAGGTCGATCTTGAGCCGGCCTCGATCCTCGTCGGCGAGCAGGCGCTTCAGGGCGCCGAGGTCCAGATCGGCGGCGTCGGAGTCGTTGGCCCGGGCCAGGCAGATCGGGCAGTTCAGGTTGCACTTCTCCGTCATGCGCACGATGTAGTCGCGCTGGGGCCAGGCCCCCGGGTTCACGCGGAAGTAGTAGCGGTCGAGGTCGACCCAATAGGCCGGGGACCGGGACAGGAGCTGGACGGAGAGGCCGTCCGTGGGACAGGTGCGCTCCAGGGTCACCCGATCGGCGTGCACGACCACGTCGGCCGGAAGGCCCATCAGGCACTCCGGACAGGTCGACGTGGTCCGGCGCAGCACCCAGGGGCTCGCCTGGGGCGAGCCGACTGAGGTCCCACCGCAGCCGCGGCCCCGTGGCCCCCACAGCTCCACGAGGTGCATCGCTGCGGGGAAGAGCACGTCCTCTTCCCAGCGGGAGTGCGCCTCCAGACGATCCAGGAGCTCGATCAGCTCGCCATCCTCCCCGCCGGTGCGATCGACGATGCGGCGCAGCCCTTCGGAGAAGGCCTCGACCTCGGCGTACTCGGTGCCCAGGTCGGCCAGGAAGCGCTCGAAGCCGCTCTCCGGTGGGGGCTCGCCAGCGGCCAGGGCGTGAAGCGCCGGCAGGAGCTGGGACTCCTCTTCGTCGAGGTGGGCGACGAGTCGGGCGTGGAATTCGTGGAAGCGGTCGAGGACCGCCGGCGAGGTCCCGTCCTGCTCCAGGGCCTCCTTCCACCGGGCGAACCCGTCTCGGAGGGTGACGTGCTCCGAGTCGAGCCGTGCCAGCATCGCGAGCAGGCCCGGGGCACTCAGCAGGGCCCGGGCCCCGGGAAAGAGCTGCTCCTCCTCCTTGCGGGCATGGACCGCGAGGTCCTCCAGGACCCGCACCAGGAGCTCCGCGTCGTCTCCCGCAGCGGGCGCCAGCTCCAGGAGCACCTCGACCAGGGACTCGATCTGTTCGTGCTCCGCCGCCATCTGGGTCAGCGGCCCCTCCAGCCCGCAGTGTCCCGGCGGACCGCCTTCGGCGAGCCGAAGGATCGCGGGGAACAGGACCTGTTCCTCCTTCACGAGGTGGTCCTGCAGCAGCGTGGAGAGGGCCATCCAGGTGTCGGCGAGCGGGTCGGGCATCGTCTCGGCCGCCGCGTCCAGGCGCGGCAGCTCGGCATGGAGGAGCGCGTGATGGGTGGAGAGGATCTCCTCGACCAGGTCGGCCGGGCGTGGACCGGACATGGCTACTCCTCGCGCTCGCACAGCAGCGCTCCATGGTCTCGACCTTTGCCAGGACCGTGCCAAGGCCGTCCGCAGGGTCCGCTGGCCCCACGCTCCCCGGGGCGTGCGCATTGACACAGGGCGGTGTGGTGGATCACCCATGGCTGGAGCCCTGACCCCACGGGCGCCTCCGTCGATCGACGGAGGCCGCTCGGAGACCCACCGCCTATCAGAGCGGATGACCCCAGCGGTGCGACGCCGAGCGATGGGCGTGCTGGTCGTGGCCTTCCTGGCGGAGAGCTGGCTGGTGTACGCCGATCCAAGCCACTCGGGCCCCCTCGTGGGACCCGCTCTGACCGGGGCCAGGGCCTGGCACACCCACGGCTGCCAGGCCTGTCATCAGCTCTATGGCTACGGCGGCTTCCTGGGGCCCGACCTGACCAACCTGGCGTCCCGTGCCGGCGAGCGCCCCCTGGCTGTGCGGCTCGCCGTGGCGCTGGCCACCGGACCCGGTGGCATGCCCGTGATCGAGGTCCAGCCCGAGGAGTTCGAAGGGCTGGCGGCGTTCCTCGAGGCCATGGACAGCACCGGGGTCGGCCAGGCCCACGCCACAGGGAGCGGGATCCCCTGGTGGGAGTACCCGTGAGAGCAACCTATGGGCGGGCCGCGCGGGTGTTCACCCAGGGTGCCTTGATCGCATTGGCCGTCTGCCTGCTCGGAGGGCTGCTCAGCGCGGTCTACCACTGGCCACCGGGAGGCGCTGCCCTCCAGGGTCTGGGGGTGGACCTTCGGTCCTTGAGGCCCTTGCACACGGTCTTCGGCGCGGCCTGGCTGCTGCTGGCGGCCATCGCCGTGGTCGCCCGCTACCTCCAGGACAACACGGTGCTGATCGGTGGGTGGGGCCGCTGGCGACTGCGGGGCATCGTGCTGGCCTGGGCCCTGGCCGGCACCGGCATCC
>CAZUHI010000175.1:0-3030 GCA_964620495.1 uncultured Rickettsiales bacterium
GATGGGCCAGCTCACCGCCGATCGCGACTGGGTCTACTCGGCCCAGGTCGCCGGCCGCTTCCAGCGCCTCCACCGGGCGACGGGGCGGCTGTTGATCGTGTTCCTGTTCGCGCTGCCCTGGATGCGGATCCGGGGCCTGCCGGCCCTGGAGCTCGACCTCGGCACCCGCACGCTCTACGCCTTCGGCGGCATCTTTCGGCCGACGGACACCATCCTGCTGGTGCTGCTGGGCCTGGTGCTGGCCCTCGGCCTGTTCCTGTTCACCGCGCTCTACGGGCGGCTGTGGTGCGGCTATGCCTGTCCCCAGACCGTGTTCCTGGAGGAGTGGGTTCGGCGGCTCGAGCTCCGCATCGAAGGGGACCGCGGCAAGCGCCGTGCCCGGGACCAGGGACCCTGGACCTGGGACAAGGCCTGGCGCAAGGGCCTGAAGTGGTCCCTGTTCCTGCTGGCGGCTGGCGGCCTCTCGATGACCCTGGTGAGCCTGTTCACCGGCGCACCGGACCTGTGGACCGGCCGGGTGGGGTCCGCGGCCTGGCTGTGGGTGGCCTCCCTCACCGCGCTCTGGTTCGCGGACTTCGTCTGGTTCCGGGAGCAGCTCTGCAACTACGTCTGCCCCTACGCCCGCTTCCAGGGGGCCCTGACCGACGATCAGAGCCTGGTCGTGCACTACGACCTGCGCACGGGCGAGCCCCGCAAGGAGAAGGGGGAGCCCTACCTCGGCGGCAGCTGCATCGACTGCAGGAAGTGCGTCGCCGTGTGCCCCCAGGGCATCGACATCCGCAAGGGCTACCAGCTGGAGTGCGTGAACTGCGCCCGCTGCGTCGACGCCTGCGAAGGCGTGATGGGCAAGCTCGGCCACGATCCGCTGGTCCGCTACACCACCCTCGCCGAGGAGCAGGGTCGGGGGCGGCGCGTCCTGCGGGGCCGCACTCTGGTCTACATCGGGCTGCTCGCGGTGCTCGGCGTGGCCTTCCTCTGGCAGCTCCAGGCCCGCCGGGACCTGGAGGTCACCGTGAACCGGGCCCCGGGCAGCCTGTTCACCGTCGACGCCGACGGCGCCGTGCGCAACACCTTCCTGGTCCGGGTGACGGACACGTCGAACCGGGCCGACCGCTCCCCGGAGCCCCTGACGGTGACGGTCTCGGGGCTGCCGGGCGCCGAGGTGCTCGTGCCGGAGCTCTCCCTGGCACCGGACACGGCCACCACCCTGCCGCTGGTGATCCGCGCGACGCCGGAGGCCGTGCCCCACCGCACCACCTCCCTCGTGGTCACCGTGAGCACCGGGGGCGAGACCGTGCACCGCACCACCACCTTCAAGTCGCCCGCCGCGATGGGCGGGGAGAGCTGACGTGAGCGACACCGACACCGCCACCGCCCGCCGCTGGAAGCTCGGGGTGCTCGCGGCCCTGCTGGTGGTGGTGGCCGCCAACGCCGTGCTGATCCGGCTGGCCCTGACCCACCCCGACGAGGTGGTGGAGAGCTACGAGACCGAGGCCCGGTGAGCGCGGTCGCGCCAGCGCCTCGGGCCTGCGCCTGGTGCGGCACCCCGGTCGAGGCCGCGGGCGACGGGCTTGTCTGGTGCTGCCCGGGCTGCGAAGGCGCCGCCGCGCTGGTCTCGGGGGCTGGCCTGGAGCGCTTCTTCCAGGACCGCACCGCCTGGGCCCCGCGACCCGAGACCGCGGAGATCGCCTGGGAGCGGCTGCCCGTGCGCACCCGCCCCGACGGCAGCTGCGAGGCCGCCCTGCACGTCGACGGCCTGAGCTGCCTGGCCTGTGTCGCCCTGGTCGAGGGCCTGCTCGGCCAGGACCTCGGCGTGCTGGAGGCCCACGTCAACCACGCCACCGGGCGGACCCGGCTGGCGTGGGACCCGACGAAGACCGATCTGCCGCGCCTCGCCGACCGGGTCACCCGCCTCGGCTACGGCCTGCGCCCGCTGGCGTCGCCCCCGCTGGTCCAGGCGGCCCTGCTCTGGCGGCTGGGCTTCGCCGCCTTCGCCGGCGCCAACCTGATGTTGGTGCACGCGGCCCTGTACCTGGGCTGGTTCGAAGGCATGGCCCCGGGCTGGGCGAAGCTGCTCCAGTGGACCGCCCTGGCCCTGGCGACCCCGGTGGCCTGGTGGGCGGCCTCGCCCTTCCACGCTCGGGCCTGGGCGGGCCTGCGGGCCGGGGTGCTGCACATGGACCTGCCGATCTCGCTGGCGGTGGGGGTGACCTGGCTGCACGGGGTCTGGGCGACTCTGCAGGGGCAGGAGGGCTACTTCGACAGCCTGGGCATGCTGGTGGCCCTGCTGCTGGCCGGTCGGTGGCTGGAGGGACGGGCCCGGCGACAGCGCGCCAGCGCGGCCGAGGTGCTGGCCGCCCGCCTGCCGACGGTCGCCCGGCGGCAGGTCGACGGGGCCGAGGAGCGCGTGGCGCCCGAGGCGCTGAGGGCCGGCGACCGCCTGGACGTGGGCCTGGGCGAGGTCTTCGCCGCGGACGCCCGGGTGGTCACGGGCTCCGGCCGGATCCACCAGGCGCTGCTCACCGGCGAGGCCGAGCCGGTCGCGGTGGGCCCGGGGGATCGCGTGCTGGCGGGCACGACCCTGGTGGCGGGGCACGTGGCGGTGGCGGTGGAGCGGGCGGGCACGGCGACGCTGCTGCGGCGCATGGAGGCGGCCCTGGCCGGGGCCGGGGGCGAGGCCGAGGAGGCCAGTCCCACCGAGCGCCTGGCGCCGGCCTTCACCGCGACCACCCTGGTCGTGGCCACCCTCGGCGGCGCCGCCTGGGCCTGGGCCAGCGGTCCGGCCGCGGGTCTGCAGGTCGCCGTGGCGGTGCTCGTGGTGGCCTGTCCCTGTGCCCTGGCCCTGGGCGGACCCCTGAGCGCGCTGGCCGGCACCGCCGCCGCGGCCCGGGGGGGCCTGCTGGTCCGCAGCGCGGGCGCCCTGCGCCGGCTGGCCACGGTGGACCGGGTCGTGCTCGACAAGACCGGCACCCTGACCTGCGGGCGCCTCCGGGTGACCGGGGGGAGCGACCGGGTGCTCCGGGTGGCGGC
>CAZUHI010000176.1:0-2967 GCA_964620495.1 uncultured Rickettsiales bacterium
CGCGCGGTGCCGCCATGAATCGAAGAACTGCGCCGGAAATGCCGCTGAACTGCAGTGGGCTTGCGACGCCCGCGCTCGCCGCGGGTGTCTCGGAGGGGGGCGCCCGGATGCGCCATGAGGGAGCCGCAGGCGAATCTCATTGCGTCGCGAGCAGCTGCTCCTCGCCCCACTCCGAGCTCGCGCAAGCCCGCGGTTGGGCGATGCTCCGCCAACAGCTCGATGCGAGGGCGCGCCGGACGCGCGGCGAGTTCCTAGCCCCAGACACTCGACGTGCTACCGCTCGGCTCCACGTGTCGAGCACCACTCCAGGCTCTCGCAGAAAGCGGGAGCGACTTGCTCTCCGCGTTGCGGAACCTAGTACTCCAAGGGCATTCTCAACCTCAGTCAGAGGAGAAGAGCGAGTGACGAAGCCAGCACGGAAGAGAGGGCGAAAGCGGACCCGAGGCCCTACCACGGCCTCAGAGTTCAACTCCGTTCTCGCTGCGCTTGACGATGCCGGATACAGCTTCGGGTCGGACCTCGGACTCGTGCCGAAGGACTCCGCTTCGTCCGAGGAGGCCCTCACCGACCTGATGGCTCGGTATCCGGGCTTCGGCCGTGAGGTACAGGCGCTTCTCGATCACGTAGTGTTCGACGCGGACTTGGACCAGAAGGTCCTAGGCACGGCCGAGGGCCTAGCAGCGAAGGTGGACGCAGCTCGAGAGAAGATCTTCACCTCTAGCTGGTTGGAAGAATATCTTGTCGGCAATGCGTCGAAGGTCCCGACTTTCAATCTGCTCGACTGGGAAGTTGTGATTAAGACTTCGGAGTATGCGGTTCCTGGAGCAACGGGCTTCGCATATGCCCTGCTCTCTCTCCACACCCTCGAGAGACCTAGCGAGGCGCGGGACCAGCGGTCCTTCTCGATCGGTGCGCGTGGGCTGGATCTGCTGATCGAGACCCTGCAAGGAGTCAGACAGCACCTAGAGGTCGCGACAGCGGTCGGGGGGCGCCTTAGCGAGGTCCACGAGCAGCTCCGTCTCGCGCCCCCCTACTTGGAGGAGACAGATGAACAAGGGTGAGCGGAGGCGGCGAGTCGCCAACGGCGGCGAGACCCGACGAATGAGCCCCCCCAGCCTTGGACGAAGGACTTGGCGGCCGGGGCGCGCACGGCTTCCTTCGGGGAAGGGGCTTCGGCCGGTCCGTGGGCACGCCGTGACCTCGGCGAGCGCTGATTCAACACCCGATCGAGTGAAGAAGCCGGGAACACACCAGACTCAGTCCTGGGGAGGCCCGGATGACGGAGCAAGAGGTTGGAGATCAGAGGGCAGAAGCAAGGCTGCGAGCGCCTGGGAATCACTGACCCCGGCGACGCCAGTGAAGCAACCCGGCCTGAACCCCAGCCTTGAGCAGCTTCGTGAAGCGGTCCGGCTGCTTGGTCGATTCTGGCCACGTTTGCTCCAGGAAGGGCCGTCTCGCAGCGCAGTCCAACTCGAGGTTGCTTCTTCGCTCCCAGGCCGATTCGTGATTCTCGTCGGGACCGAGCCCGTTAGCAACCATCCAGATCTGCCCGAAGCGATGGCTGCATACCACCAACTCCTTAAGAGAACGGACTTGGCAGCTTACCCAACCATCGTTGCACCAACGAGGACGGGAAACATCATCGCTGACTTCGAGGTCCGAGCCCGAGACTGATTCCTGAAGGAGGTGGGGGCATGATCGTGGTGAACAGGCAGCCCTTCTCGGTGGCTGACTACCATACGATTGCGGCTCCCGCCGTCGCGAGGCGCCGGACGAGTGAGGGGCCCGTCGCGCAGGTCCAAATGAGGTTCAGTACCGAGGCTGGCGAGGTCGAGCATAGTGGGCAGGCGTTTGTGGACCCTGGGGCCGACCGGAGCATCCTCTCCCTTCGGTGGCTGAGAGCCATCGGGTTGGCTGCCGTATGCGATCACAACCTCTCGATTCTCAATCTCCTTTCGGTCGCCATCGGAGATGCGGCATTCCCAACCTCGGACGAGTTCCGGCCGGTGGTCAGGAAACAAGGTCAGCGGCCGGACTCAATGACGGCAGCCGAGGGCGATCTATGGAGACAAGCCAGGGTCATGCCGGGCAAGGAAGACCTCCTACTTGGGAGGGACTTCCTGAACGCGAACCGGCTCCTACTCCTCGTTGACGGGGTGGAAGAGGAGTTCTCATTGGTGTGGGCTATGGACAAGGAGAACCGTCGGCTTCGACGCTCAATCCTTGCGAAGCTAGATGCATCTGAGGAGGACCCCGATGAGTAACTCGACCTCGCCATTGGATCGCGACACTCGGCTGGTACGAGATTGCTTGTCTGACCACTTGATGTTGAATGACTCACAAGTTTCGGAGATCGTCAGGCTTCTTCGCGACCCGCCCGAGAGGTTCGAGACTCGTCGAGTCTCCAAGTCCCTCTTGAATGAAGATGAGCACTTCGCAATTCGCGAAAGCGATCTCTCCATGCTGAGAGAAGCGGCAGCTGTCGTCGGGGGCGCTGGCGCGATTCCGACCAAGGGGCTGAGCATAGTCGTCGGTCTGATGACCTTCTGGATCAGATATCGGAGGGAATCGGTAGTGCTTGACGGGCTTCAAGCCGTTGTTCTGTTCACACTTCGAGGTGCTTCCCCGCAGGGCCGAAGTCTGCAGGAGATTCGCGAGGATCTGACCCAAGTAGGAGTGGACCTTGGAAGTCCCGAGCTCCTACACATCCTGAAGGGATTAGCGGAAGCTCGAGCCAGCAACGGCAAGGCCAAGCCACTGGCTGAGGAACTTCCTGACGCGAGATGGCTCGCACCCGACGTGTTCTGATTTCGACCTAGTCAACGTCCCCGGGCGCCGCCTTGAAACGAAGGGCACCGCCCCGGACGGGCGGTGCCGGGCACCCTTCGATGTTCGAAGGCGGAGTGTCGCCCAACGCCAAGGGGCTTGCGACGCCCGCGCTCGCCGCGGGTGTCTCGGAGGGGGGCG
>CAZUHI010000177.1:0-2887 GCA_964620495.1 uncultured Rickettsiales bacterium
TGCCGAGGCCGAAGACGTCGCGCTGCCAATGCCCATTGCCGAGCAGATCGACGCCGCGGAACATGGCGTCATCGCCGGTTTGCGACGACTTGCTGCTACCGACGACCACCAAGCCGGAGCCGCTGGGCACCACGTCGAAGTAATCGTACGGGCCGCTATTCGCCCGGTGCCAGAGGGTGGTGCCGTCGGCAGACAGGCGCGCGATGCGGCCGGCGAGCGCTGTCGAATAGCCGGACCTGCCAACAAGAAGAAGGCCGCCGGCGTGCCGTACAATTCTGCGCCAATAGCCCGCCTTGCCAAAGCTGCTGGAGGAGAGCTCGACCTTACCGGTCTTGCCGAGACGTACGACCACGGGGACCATTGTGTGGTAGTTCGGGCCTTTCCATGCGTTGCCGGCCGCCCAAACGCGGTTGCTGGCGTCGATCGTCGCGCTGTTGAATTGTGTTGCATCGAACCCCTGGGCCTGCACGACCGCGTGGCCAACAACGTCGCCGTTGGGGGCGATCCGCTTGAACAACCCGTCCACCGCTTTGCTGCGGGACTCACCAACGACAGCCAATGAGCCGTCCGGGAACGCTGCGGCGCCATTGCCGTAGTTCACGGTGGCGGCGAGCAGGGGCAAATTGTACGTCACAGCAGGCTGCACGCCTTTGAGCCGCGTCACGCGAACGCGATAACCGCTCCCCTGGTTGAAGGAGCCGACCGCCCAGACAACCCCGGATGCGCGGACAAGGCGGCCGATCCACCCACCGACGCCGCGGTCCTTGACCGGGAGTTCCCAGGACGCCTTGACGTCGCCATTGCCGCCGATCCGCGCGATATACCAGCCGTGCTGGTCGGGCTTCTCGTCCCAAACGCGCCCACCAACGAGCCAATCGGTGCCATCGGCGATGGCCGCCTGCAACCGGAGGTGAGCCCCCGCCTTCGGCGCGATGGTCTTCGCCCAGATCTTGTCGGTCACGCCCGGCACACATTTGCCAGCCTTGCAGCCACCCCCGAGCTTGCAGCCGCCGCTGTCGTCGCACGGATGGTCCTCGGGCGCGACGGTCGGCTTGCACGTGAAGTCGTTCGCGGCCTTCGAAACGCACACATTGACGCGACAAACCTGCTTGGCGGGCGGACAGCTCGGTTTCGGACCGGTCTTGCACGCGCCCTTGTGACACACGTCGTTGACCGTGCACCCGTTGTTGTCGCCGTTGCACGCCTTGCCGTCCGCGATCGTCTTGAACTCGCACTTGCCCGTCTTCGCGTTGCAGATATCGACCGTGCACGCGTTTGCGTCGTCGCAGTGGCCCTTCTTCGGCAGGAACAAACACCCCGCTTTCGGGTCCACCTTGCCGCCACCAGGCCCTTTGCCCGACCACTTCACTGTCGGGTCGCACGTGTCCGTCGTGCACGCGTTGCCGTCGTCGCAGACCTTCGTCTTGCCCGCCAAACACTGCCCCTGCGCGTTGCAATAGTCGGCCTGTGAACAAACAGCGCCGTCTTCACACGGTTTGCCGAGCGGTTCGGGCTTGAACAAACACAGGCCCAACTTCGGCTCGCAGCGCTGCTTGCGGCAGTCCGTGTCGTCCACCGTCTTGCACACGATGTGGCTGTTCGGCTTGGGTTTGCACGTGTGCGTCGCCAGGTCGCAAAAGAAGATCCCGTTGCACAGGTCACCGTCATCCTGCTTGGTGCAGTCGCCGTCCTTGGTGCATGTGCAGACAACCGTGCCGCCGGTCTTGCACGTCTTGCCCACGCACTGTTCGCCCGAAGTGCACGGGTTGCCGTCGTCGCACGTGATCCCGGTCTTCGTCGCTTCGGTCGGCGCCATCACCTCACCGTGCACCTTGCCATCCACGTACTTGAGGTATTTAACGCGACCCGCAGCCACCCGCTGACAGCCGCCGCTCGCCGGGTTGCACGTGTTCTTCTCACACGCCGTGTCCAGCCCGGGCGGGCACACAACTATCGCCGTCGGGTTGGTCTCGCACTGCTTCTTGGCCAGGTTGCAAAACGGCAGCCCGTTGCACGCGTTGCCGTCGTCTTTGCAGTCGCTGTCCTTGTCGCAAGCGCACAGGTCCTTGCCCGCCACACATTGACCGGACTTGCAGTGGTCACCCGTCGTGCAGCTGTCGTTGTCGTCGCACGCCTTGCCCTCGTTGCGAGGCGTCATTCCGCAGGTACCGAGCGCCGGGTTGCACACGTTGTGCTGGCAGGACGTGTCGCCGACCGTCGGGCATTTCACCAGCGTCGCCGGGTTGACCGTGCACGTGTTTTTCTGCCCGTACGCGCCCTTCTTGTCGCAAAAAAGCGTCCCGTTGCAGAAGTCGCCGTCGTCCTTGTCCGCGCAGTCGCTGTTGGTCGTGCACATGCACACCTTGCTGTCGACCAGGCATGCCCCCGCCTTGCACGTCCCTTCGTTGGCGCACGAGCCCCCGTCGTCGCACAGCGTCCCGGCCTTTTTCGCCTGCTGCGCGCACGTACCCGTCTTCGGATCGCACGTGTTGACCGAGCACGGGCCGTCCTTGTTGGTCGCGCACGTCACGATCGATGTCGGGTTGATGCGGCAGGTCGGCGGGAACGTTGCCTTGTCGCAAAACAGAACCCCGTTGCACGCGTCGTTGTCGCCAAACTGCGCGCAGTCAGCCGTGGTCTTGCATTGGCACCACGACGCGCTGCCGCCCTTGCACTCACCGGCCTGGCACGAGCTGTCCACCGTGCACGGGTCCGAATCGACGCAGGGCGTGCCGTTTGGGGTCGGTTGCGCGACGCATTTGCCGGTTTGGGGGTCGCAGGTGTTGGTCGAACACGCCGTGTCCTTGGCGCTGCTGCAGGTGACGACCGTCGACGGCTTCACGCGACAGACGTAGGGCGCCTTGGCCTTGTCGCAAAACAGCGTCCC
>CAZUHI010000178.1:0-2857 GCA_964620495.1 uncultured Rickettsiales bacterium
GCGATATGAGCGTGTCGGCGACCAAATCGCCCCGACATGCCGTATGTCGCCGCGACATGCCCTAGGGGGGCCTGAGCGGCCTCCCGCTAGGGAGCCAGGACGGTCAGGTCGCCGGACGCGGTGATGTAGTACGTCGGCGACGGCTCGCGGATGATGCTCGGGCTGCCCATCTGGAGGCCCGCGATCGACGGGATCTCGATGCCGCCGAGGTCGTCGAGCGTGTCCGTCAGCGTGGGCACGATGAGGTCCACGACCGCGTCCATGAGGTTCTCCGCCACCTCGCCGTCGAGGTCCGGCCAGTCGGACGTCACGAAGTCCATGATCACGACCGGGGTGCCGATCCCGAACTCGATCTGCTCGTTCACGATCGTGAGGTCGGCGTCCGCGAGGACGGTCACCGCGAGCTGCATCATCAGCCCGTACTGACCCCCGGGATCGCCCCACACGTTCACGATCATGTCGCCGATCGCGAACTCGAGCAGGTCGTTGCCCGTGCTCGACGGCCCGATGACCGGCGGCAGCAGCGGCAGGGTCTCGAACTCGATGGTGGTCAGGGGCAGGATGTCGCCCACCGAGGAGAGGTCGAAGCCGAGCTCGGCGCTGCCCATGGACAGGTCCATCACGCCCGCCTGCCACACCGAGTGCAGCAGCTGGTTCACGAAGTTGTCCGCCATCGACAGGTTGAAGTCGGGCGTGGTGCCGTAGGTGGGCAGCGTGTAGTCGTCGCGGTTGAAGGCGCCGTAGGTGATGGGCGCGTTGGGGCCGAGCTGCGTGGTCGTCACCGTCTCGAGCATGATGGTCATGCCGTCGGGGTCGACGCTGATGTCCTGCGGCAGCGCCTCGAGCTCGATGGTCGCGCCGAGGAGCGGGATGTCCTGGGCCAGGGCCACGCCCGCGAGCGCCTGCTCGATGATCGGGGGCAGCTGCGACTGCACGATGGGGCCGAGCGCCGCCTCCAGGAGCGGGGTGAGCACCGGGGTGATCCACGAGCTGATGAGGCTGAGGAAGTCCGTCAGCAGCCCCAGGCCGTAGAAGCTGAGGCTGAAGCCCACGAGGCCCGTCTGGGTGTTCGCGAGGGCGACCTGGATCTCGTTGCTCGAGTTCACCGACGGGTACACGTCCGTCCACACCTGGGTGGCGTCGGTGTGAGCGACGACGCCCGCGGTGATGCCCACCGACGCGCAGGCGAAGAAGCAGCCCGTGAAGGTGGCCGTGAGGCTGACGTCGAACTCGAGGGGGGCGATCTCCACGTACGTGTCGAGGTAGCCCCACTGGGGATCGAGGTCCACGGTGAGGCTGCCGAGGGTGACCGACGCCAGCTGCGCGACGAGGTTCCCGCACAGCGAGATGGCGCCGCCGAACCAGCTGATGGGGCACCAGTTGCCGCTCTGCCACAGCGTGGTGTTGGCGAGGCCCGCGCCCACCGACGTGATGTCGAGGAGGTCGTCGACCATGTCCTCGATCGTCTGGATGGCGCCCTCGTTGAGCCGGGCGACGATGCCGTCCTCGTTGGGGTCGCCCATGGGCAGGAAGTCGCCCCACAGGAACGTCTGGTAGTGGTCCGAGACGTTGCCGTCGCCGTCCGTGGCCACGACGTTGATCTCGTTGAGGCCCTTCTCCGGCGTCATCTGGAAGGAGAAGAGGCCGTTGGAGGTGAGCGTGGCGGGCGCGCCGTTGATGGTGACGGTCATGCCCGCGGGGCTGATCGCCTCGCTGACGGAGCCGGCGACGGTCACAATCGGCTGATCGCTCTCCCGGATCTCTTCGCCGCGATCGGGCTCGGTGACGCGGATCTGCGGGCCGCTGGAGTCGACCAATACGGGGCCGTCCTCGTCGTGCAGGCCGAACGCGGGCACGTCCGCGTGCACCATGTAGCGGCCCTCCTGGTCGAACCGCACGAAGCTGCCCCAGGCCCGCGTGCCGGCGGGGCCGGGATCGGTGGACAGGTCCACGGGGACGTCGGACTCGTTGCCGTACTGGTCCCGCAGCTGGATGTCGACGACCACGCCCTGGCCGACCTCGACGTCGTAGGACGACAGGGAGATGGACAGCGACGCCGGATCGGCGGGGACGACGGAGAAGGTGTCGGTGGCCGTCGCGTCGGCGCCGCTGAGCACGCCGGTGACCTCGTAGAGGCCGGAGACCGTGGCGGTGACCTCGTCCACGTCGACCGTGGCGGCCGGGGTCACCGAGTAGCCCACGTTGCCCTCGGTGGGGTTGCCGTAGGCGTCGCGCACATCGGCCGTGAGCTTGACGGTGTCGCCCGCGACGATGAGCGGCGGGTCCGCCTGAACGGTGAGGCTGGCGGCCGCGCCGGGGGTGACGTCGACGGCGGCCGTGGCCACCAGGCGGGAGCCCAGCAGATCGACCGAGGCGAAGTAGGTGTAGGTGTCCGTGAAGGTGAAGCGGTAGGTGTCGTCGCCGTCGGCCAGGACGCCGAGGGCGGGGGAGATCGTGCGGCCGATGTCGTACGCGGACGTGATGTCGACGCCGTCCCGGTCCCGCAGCGTCACGGTGAAGCCGACGGTGCCGCCCGCCTCCACGGTGTCGGTCGAGGCCACGACCTCGAGCGAGTAGTCGGACGCCGAGTGCGCGGCGTCCCCGAGCACGGCGGACAGGCCGGTGACGTCGTTGCAGCCCGCGAGGGCGAAGAGGACAGCGGCGGCCGGTAGCACGGTCCGAAGGGCTGCGATGCGCATACGAATCTCCTGACCCACGCGGGCGTGGGCAGTCGCGAACGTATCACGCGCGCGTGAGGACTCAAGGGCGATCTGGGGCGATCTTGGGTCGTCTCCGGGGGGGGTGATGCAAAGGCGTTGGTCGGGATAGGCGGCCGAGGATCGAAAGACGGGCGGTC
>CAZUHI010000179.1:0-2834 GCA_964620495.1 uncultured Rickettsiales bacterium
GTGGCATGCTCGCCGGGTCACTGGTCTCGAGAGGTGCTTTGATTCGCTTATGCTCTTGGTTCGCTGATCTCTCGCTGGGTTGGACTCGTGGCGGTTGAGTCCCGTCAAGTGGTGTACGAACTGAACGACCTCCGGTGATGCAGGCTGGTGGGATCAGGCCGAGGCCTGGGTCAGTGGTGGGGCCAGGAGGGCACCGGCTCCTGGGGCGATCTCGTCGAGCTGCTCAACGGGGCTCTGCAGGAGCTTCATGGACTTCTCGCTGATGTAGCGGCGGCCGACCATCCACTCCTCGTGCTCCTCGACCAGGAGGGCTCCGACCAGGCGCTCCAGCGATCCCCTGTGGGGGAAGATGGAGACCACGCGGGTGCGGCGCTTCAGCTCCCTGTTGAGGCGCTCCACGAGGTTCGTGGAGTGCAACTTGGTCCAGTGCTCCCGGGGGAACTGCATGTGGGTCAGCACCTCATCGGCCCGCTCCAGGAACTCGGCTGCCTCGGCCTGACGTGCCTCGCGGAAGAATCGGGCCACTGTGGCTCGGTGCTTCAGGGCGTCTTCCAGGGTCTCCTGCTCGAAGATGGTCTTGGCCAGCGACAGCAGGGCGGAGCGGCGACGCGGTGGCAGTCGGCTCCCCAGGTTGCGCAGGTAGTGGACCTTGCAGCGCTGCCAGGCCGCTGCAGGCAGCCGCTGTTCGATGGCCCGGCGCAGACCCTCGTGGGCGTCGCTGACGACCAGCTTCGTACCGGTCAGGCCCCGCTCCACCAGGTCGGCGATGAAGTCGTCCCAGAAGGCCTGGTTCTCGACCCGGGCCACCTGGAAGCCGAGGACCTCACGGCCTCCGTCGACGCGCACGCCCAGGGCCACCATTACGGCCATCTTGCGGACGGCATGATCCTCCCTGACGTGCTCGTAGCGGGCGTCCAGGTACACGTAGGGGCACCCGGGCAACGACCTGCGGCGGAAGGCCTCCACCTGCGGGTCCAGCGCGGCGGCCATCCTGCTTGCGGTGCTCCGGGAGAGGTTCTCCACCCCCAGTGCGCGGGCGACGGCTTCCGCATTCCGGGTGCTGACGCCCTGGTGGTAGCAGCTGGCCATCGCAAGCATGAGGGCCTCGTCAGACCGCTGTCGGGCCTTCAGGAAGCTGGGCATGTAGGACCCCTGGCGCAGGCGCGGGATCTGGAGCGAGCTGGTGCCCAGCGCGGAGTCGAACCGGCGCTCCCTGTACCCGTTGCGGTGGTTGACGCGGTCGGCGGTGCGCTCGCGGTAGCCGGCCTGGGCGAGCTCGGAGACCTCGCCCTCCATCAACGCGGCCAGGGCGGCCTCGAGCGCCTTGCGCAGCAGGTCCTTGGAGTCGGGGGCTGACAACACGGACTCCACGAAGGACTCCATGTGGCGTAGGTTGTTCTCGGTCATCGCGTGAGCTCTCCAGGCTGTGTGGTTCATTTGCAGAACCAGTCTGGATCACGCGGTGGCCGTCCTTGCTCCTACACCACTCGCTGGGACGCTACTCTCGTGGCTGACCTGCGGCGCAAGAACATGGCCTTGAGGCGGACGAACAGCGGGATTCGAGACGCCCTGCGCCAGGAGAGAGGAGCGCGCAAGCAAGCGGCGGAGCGCCTCATGCGAGTCTGCCAGCTGGGGACACTCGGGATTTCTACGGCTGGCCTGACACACGATTTTCGGGGGGTCTTGAATGTCATCATGGGCCAAGTCGAGATCCTGCGCTTCTCCGGACAACCCGGTGCGAAACGGGCCGCGGACGTATTGGAACGCGCTGGGCGGCAGGGCCTGACCCTGGTGACGCAGCTGGAGACAGCCAACTGCTCCCAGACGCCCGCCCCGGTCGAGTCTCTCGATGTCGAGGGTCTGGTGCGCAGAATCGAACCTTACCTTCGGCAGATCCTGGGCCCGCAGGTCGAGTTGCACCTGGACCTGGATGGGCAGGCGGCCCGGGTCTGCGGCTCGGTGGTCGGTCTCGAGCGGCTCCTGATGAACCTGATCATGAACGCCCGAGACGCCTTGGGACGTGGACCCGGTCGAGTGCGCGTGGTGGTGGCCACCCGTCCCCGGCAGGTGTTGCTTGCGGTCGAGGACGACGGGACGGGCGTGCCAGCGGAACTCCGGCGACAGATCCTCGAGCCGTTCTTTACGACCCGATCCGAGACCGGCGGGACAGGTCTGGGGTTGGCAGTGGTCCAGCAACAAGTCCGAGCCCATGGCGGCAGGCTCGAAGTTGCCGCCGCGGTGGCGGGCGGCGCTGCATTCCGTGTGTTGCTGCCGAGGGAGGCCTGACTCGCGGCCGCTCCGGCAGCCGCCAGGCCCGAAGGCCTGACCGGGTTGATCGGTCGAGTGGATGTGCGAGTCGCGGCGATTCGAACGTCTGGTGCCGCCGACAGGGCTTGAAGTGACAACTGCGTCTCGCTACGGATTGGCAGGTCCGGCTCGCGACTCGGGCCTGCTGTGCCCACCACGGCGCCCGTCGACGCCACCAGGCGCCCGACTTGCCTGCGACACGCCTCGATCCACTTGACCGTCCACCCTGTGACCATCCACGACCAGGCCGTGGGTCGGTCGCTTCCCCCGAGCCTGTGGCAGCCCGGCGACTGGCCGAATTCCGTGGACCTGGCGTGACTTGAAGCACGGACTGGAGTGCCCCCGATCCACCCGTTGCAACTGGGAGATCGAGGGCACTCAGCAACGGTGTCGCTCGGTCAGCGTCGAGGGGGCTCAGCTGCCGGTGTCACCATCACCTTCGTCGTCGTCCGTCACTCCGGTGTCGCCGGTGTCGCCGGTGTCGCCGGTGTCGCTGTCTTTGGTGTCCGTGTCCGTGTCCGTGTCCG
>CAZUHI010000180.1:0-2798 GCA_964620495.1 uncultured Rickettsiales bacterium
CAACCTTGATCTCGGCGCCAAGCGATTCGAGACGGTCAAGAGCCGCCCGTTCAGTTGTGATTGGCCATGACATAGGGACCCCCAGACGGGCGGGTTTTCCACAACCATGGGACCCCCTGGTTGGCCACAACGATGGGACCCCCCGGTTCCGGGAAAGAGCCGTGCTATCGACGCCTCCGCGACACACGCGGGAGGACAGCGATGGCGTACTGGGAGGTTCGGGTGGTGGAGGTCCGGCAAGTGCTGTCGCTCTGGCTGCAGGGCGGCGGCAAGAAAACCATCGCGAGGCAGGTCGGGCTGGACCCCAAGACGGTGCGCCGATACGTGGCTCGGGCGACCGAGTTGGGGTTGCGACGCGACGGCGGTCAGGAGCAGTTGGACGACGAGCTGCTCGGCGCTTTGGCCTTGTCGTTGCAGCCCGGGCGAAGCGGTCCCCGAGGCGACGCCTGGCGGCTCTGTGAGACCCATCGGGCCGCGCTTGAGGAGTGGCTGACGGGCACCAAGAAGCTGCGGCTAACCAAGGTGCAGACGCTGTTGGAGCGGCGGACCGGCCAGCGGGTGCCGTACCGCACGCTGCATCGTTTCGCAGCGCGCGAGCTGGGCTTTCGCCGGCACGAGCTGACGATGCGTGTCGACGACTGCGAGCCGGGTCGAGAGCTGCAGGTCGACTTCGGGCGCATGGGGTTGATCCGCGAGCCGGGCGAGTCGCGGCAGCGCCTGGTCCGAGCGCTGATCTTCACGGCGGTGTTCAGCCGGCACAGCTTCGTGTGGCTGACGCACAGCGAGCGCACCGATGAGGTCCTGGCCGGGTTCGAGGCCGCGTGGCGGTTTTTCGGCGGCGTGTTCCACGTGGTCGTCCCGGACAACTTCAAGGCGGTCGTCGATCGGGCCGACCCGGTCAACCCGCGCTTCAACGAAGCCTTTCTGGACTACGCGCAGTCGCGCGGGTTCGTCGCGGACCCGGCACGAATTCGCTCACCGAAGGACAAACCTCGCGTCGAGCGCGCGGTGCCGTACGTACGGGAGTCCTTCTTTGACGGCGAGACCTTTCTCGGGCTCGAGGATGCGCAGCGCCGCGCCGAGCAGTGGTGCCTGACGACCGCGGGACTGCGCGAGCACGGCACCACCTGCCGGCAGCCGCTGGTGGCCTTCGACACGCTGGCGAAAGAAGCGCTTCTGCCCGCTCCCGAGCAGGCCTACGACATGCCGACATACGGCGACGTGCGGGTGCATCGCGACCAACACTTCCGCATCGCCTACGCGCTGTACTCGATGCCGGCCCAGTACGTCGGCGAGACCGTGCATGTCATCGCCGACCGGCAGCTGGTCCGGGTATACCACCGCCGCGTGCTGGTCAAGACCCACCCGCGCCAGCCCAAGGGTGGACGACACAGCGACCCCGCGGACTTCCCCGAGCACAAGGTGATCTATGCAACGCGGGATGTGGCGGCGCTGCTGCGCAAGGCGGCCGAGGCCGGTCCGGCGGTCTCGACGTATGCCCAGCGCCTGGCCGAGATGCCCGCGCAGTGGCGACAGATGCGTGCGATGTACCGGCTCCTCGGCCTGGTGCGGCGCTACGGCGCGGCACCCGTGGACCGCGCGTGCGAATCGGCGCTGCAGCTGGACGTCGTCGATGTCGTACGCATCGGACGCATGGTCCGACTGGGCCTCGAGGACGGGCCTGCCCCGCCGCCGAGCAGGCCGCTGCCCGACAACGTCATCCGCGGCCGCTTCGCCCGTCCGGTGTCGCATTTTACCGTGCAACGGAGGCCCGAGGGCCCCGGGAGTCTCCCATGAACGGACCCGACACGATCAGCGTCGACCTCAAGCAGGCCCTGCGGCGGCTGAAGCTGTCGCCGATGCTGGACACGCTGCCCGAGCGGCTCGCGCTGGCACGGCAGAACGCGATGCCGCACCAGGACTTCCTGCTGACCATCGTCGTCGACGAGATCCAGCGGCGCGACAGCCGCGCGGCCCGCAACCGGGCCGACAAGGCCAACCTCGACCCCGCGATGCACCTGCAGGCGTGGGATGAAACCGCGAAGGTCACCTACGACCGCGCGCTGTGGTCCGAGCTCTGCTCGCTGCGCTTCGTCGACGCGCACCATCACCTGCTGCTGCTCGGACCTGTCGGGGTCGGCAAAACCTTCCTGGCGACCGCGCTGGGACACATCGCCTGTCGCCGCGGCTACGCGACGCTGATGCTGCGCGCCGAGAGGCTCTTCAAGCTGCTCAAGGCATCGCGACTGGACCACACGCACGACCGCGAGATGCGCCGGATGCTCGGCGTCGACCTGCTCATCATCGACGACTTCGGACTCGACCAAATGGACGCCATGGAGAGCCGCGACCTGTACGACATCATCGTCGACCGCCATCAGCGCGGCTCGATCATCGTGACAAGCAACCGCGACCCGGACGAGTGGCTGCCCCTGCTCGCGGACCCCATCCGGGCGCAGAGCGCCATCGACCGGCTGCAGAACTCGGCCTACGAGCTCGTCGTCGAGGGCGAGTCGTACCGCAAGCGGCAGAAGCCGACCTTTTCGCCTCAAGCCACCGGGTAGCGGCTACTCCGGACGCCGCACGCCCACGGACGGTGCCACGCCTGCCGCGGATGTGGACAGCCCGTGGACGGCACGCCGCCCACGACCTGACCACAACCGCTTGGACGACTGCTCGCGCGAAACAGAGGGGAAAGAGGAACAGATCAACGAGGACCGCGACCCGCCCATACGGGGAGGGCGAGGGGGTCCCATGGTTCTGGAAAACAGGGGGTCCCATCATCGTGGCCATTGACA
>CAZUHI010000181.1:0-2790 GCA_964620495.1 uncultured Rickettsiales bacterium
GGTTCACCGACCGCGCGGAGCCGACCCCGAAGGCCTGCCCCGACTAGTTCGATCTAGGACGGGCGGCGGTAGTGGCCGTGCAGACCGAGGCGGATGCCGAACGCGCCCGGCCGCTTGCTGCGCACCTCCGCTACGGGCCCGCGGCCGAGGTCGTTCCGCCGGTAGATCATGAGCCGGTCGACCACTTGGTCCTCTTCGGCGTACTTGAGCCCGACCATCATGTGCGTCTTGCTCTCGGCGCTCCCGAAGGGGAAGCCCCACGGCACGTCGTGGTGGTCGACGACGCGACCCTCGTCGTGCAGGGCCATGCGCGCGGTGCGCAGCGGCACGTCGGTCTCGCCGCGCTCGTACAGGCGACGCACGCGCTTCACGAGCAGCTCGGGCCACGCGCCCTGGGACGTGCACTGCAGGCTCTTCGTGGGCTCGTCGTAGGGCTCGGCGGCGAACTGGCCGCCGGGGAACAGCTGCTGGTCCTGCGGCCGGTTGACCTTCACGAGGCCCTTCTCCGGGGTCCAGCGCACGTACTGGACGTGTCCCCGCTTCCAGTCCCCGTGGCCGAAGCCGCGGAGGATCGGGTCGACCTTCTCGCCCCCGAGGTGCACGTCGTTCGCGGCGATCCACTCGGACGGATCGAACGAGTCGGTCACCAGCAGCGCCATCGCCCCCGGCTCGCGGCCGGAGTAGGCGTGAATGCAGGACCCGGGAACGTCGAAGTGGTGGGCCGTCACCGGCTTGACCCGCTTGCTGCCCGTCGCCCAGGCGGTGTCGAGCCGCTCCAGGAGCTCCTTCTTCTCGATCATGTAGATGCGGGTGCTCAGGGGCAGGACGCCGGTGTAGCCGGGGCCCCACCCGTCGCCGCGGTTGCGTCCGGCGGACGCCTTCGCGTCGGCGCCGAGGGGGCCGAACTGACGGTGCTCGGCGGGGAAGCCGGAGTCCACGACCACGAGCCAGCGATCGTCGACCATGCACTGGTGCAGGCCCCAGCGAATGCGGGCACGTCGGCCGTTTCGGTCGCGGATGTCCACCCGGACCGAGGCGCCGGTGCGGGAGTCCCAGACGACGGTGTGGAGGTTCGCCTGGATGACCCCGAAGCGACGGGCGCGGGCCCGCTGGGCGCGGGTGTCGAGGGGCAGGGGCCGCAGGTAGTCCCGGCGCACGGGGAAGAACACGGCGCCCGACTCGGGATCCAGACCCGGGTGCGTCGGCCCGTTGGTCGTGGGCCAGCGCGAGCCGGCGATGTCCGGCATGAGCAGCCGGCCTATCGGGGCGAAGGTGTACGGGGTGCGGTGCCACGGCGCGGTGGGGTCGGAGTCCGAGTAGTCGCCCAGGACGCCGATGGGCGAGAGGTCGTTCTCCGCCCCGGCGTCTTCGTTCAGGAGCATCGGCCGCGAGCCCTCGGACTGCGTCATCACCCGGCCGCCGGGCAGCGGGTAGCACGCCGTCGCGTGGTTCTCGTGCATGCCGAACTCGTCGATCATCCCGAGCCCCGTCCAGAGCGTGGCGTCGGACTTCTCGCGGAACGAGGCGGACGACTCGGCGATCCGTTCGCGGCGGGTGGTCACGAAGCGACGACGGAAGCTCAACGAGCCGTCGCGGTGGAACGACAGCGCAGAGATCCCCCCGCGGGTGCCGAAGAGGTGCAGCAGGCCCTTGTTCACGAGCTTCAGCTGCTTGGGCGACGGCGCCGCCTCCATCCACATCCAGCGCCCGCCGCGCATGGCCTTCAGCTCCGACCGGTCCCCCCGAACCTCCAGGTCGGCGTCCCCGAGGTCCACCTCGACCGACGCCTGCTTCATGTCTTCGAAGATGCGAAGCGCCCGCTTGGTGGGCCCCTTCGCATCGTTGGGGGTCGTCATTTCCGCTCCTCCGTGAGAAGGGGGATGATGCCGGAAAGTGCCGCCCCGGTTCACCTATACGTCACCGCCCCTCACCCAGGGCGCGACCACGGTCGTCCAGATCGCCGCCGCGGTCGGCATCGCGGCGATCCCGGGGGTGCCGGAGCTCTGGCGAACGATCGTCGAGACGGTGCCCGAGGCCGTCCTCGTGCTCGCCGTCCCCTGGGCGGGCCACGTCGCGCTCTTCTGGGCGCTCTCCCTGGCCTTCATGTACGTCGATCGCAACGATCGTCCGCGCTTCGTCGCGAGACACCGCATCCAGTCGGGGGACCGGCAGCGGCCGCCCCGCGGCAAGGTGCTGCGGAACCTGTTCATGAACCAGGTGATCTGGTCGCCGGTGATGCTGGTGCTCATGTGGGCCGGCCTGCGACTGCACGGCTGGGCGCCGTCGGCGGAGCTGCCGACCCTGGGGCGGTTCCTGGCCGAGCTCGCGGGCATGGGCGCCTGCTCCGTCGCGTGGTTCTACGCGTCGCATCGCTTCCTGCACCGGCCGTGGTGGATGAAGCGCGTCCACCGCGTGCACCACGAGTTCCGCACCACGGAGGCGATGGCGAGCGAATACGCGCACTGGGTGGAGTTCACCGTCGGCAACTTCGGGACGCTGGGCTGCGGCGTCGTGCTGCTGGCGCCGTCGCTGCCCGCCATCTACGTCTACACGGTCGTGGCGATAACGACGGTGCTGGTGCATCACAGCGGCTACGCGCTGCCCTGGGCCAGCTGGTCGGTGCACCACGACTGGCACCACTTCCGATACAAGGAGTGCTTCGGGACCCTCGGGGTGCTCGACAAGCTGCTCGGGACGGACGAGGAGTTCCGCACGTTCACCGACGGCGAGACGCGCTAGGCCGAGTACACTTCGCGGCCATGGCCTTCGAAAAGCTCTTCATCGGCATCG
>CAZUHI010000182.1:0-2677 GCA_964620495.1 uncultured Rickettsiales bacterium
ATCGTCGGCGCCGACCCGCGACTCCGCGCCACCGAGCGCCGCCAGCACATTCCGGACGACGTCCGCGAGCGCTCGGTCATGAGGGTCCTGGGCGACGGGTTTCCCCGGACCGCGAAGCAGCTCTCCAAGACGCTGGACATGCCAGGGTCCACCGTGCGGGCCGTGCTCCGACGGCTCCTTGCGAAGGGTCTGGTCGATCGGCAAGCGGCGTCGCCTCGGTCACCCAAGCAGGCCTACCGAGCGCGGACTCCGACGGCCCAGGACTGACGAACTCTGTCCCGGTCAGGGGACCTCGCTCGGCTCTGGGGGCAACCATCCGCCTTCCCTGGCACCCTCTCCCTCGGCGGCGAGCTCCTCGAGCATCTGGTCGACCTCGGCACCCGGACCTTCCGGACCCCAAGCCACGGGCCCAGTGGCCTGGCCTCCTCCAGCTGGCGCTCGCCGAAGCAGCTTGATGGCCTCGTCCACGAAGCGTCGCGCCGGCTCCGGCAGGCCCTGGGACTCATCTGGCACCTGCAGCGGCACGTCCAGCTTCCCCACCAGTGCCGCCCAGGCTTCGATGGCCTGAGCGTGCGCCCCCAAGAGCTCAGGCGCGAACTTCTGGATCTGCATCAGGACGTCGAACATCGCGCGGTTTTCGCGCCGAGCGTCTCTCAGCTCCGCGCGCAGCTCCCTCAGAATCGCGCGGACGTCGGGATCGGCGCTCAAGTCCGGCGACCCGACCTCTACCCACCACCGCTGAAACCCCAACGCCAACCCAGCCGGCACCGACGCGAATGAGATGCGCACTCTGCCGGCCCAGGGCGTCCCCAGGCGACCAAGCGTCCCGGGGAGTCGCCCCAGCAGCTGGGCTCGCCCCAGGTCTGGTCGATTGGGATCCAGCGGGAACTCCGCGAGCACAGGTGACTCTCCGGCCCTGTGCACCGACAGCGCCACCCGCAGTCTTGGGAGCCGCTCCGGCCAGCCCACGACGCGCTCGCCCGAAAGCGCGGCGCGGAGTGCTTCCTCCCGAGTCAGCTCCCCCAGGACTCCCGGCTCACCCCCCTCCACCACGTCGATGATGGCCTGGTGGTACACCTCCACGATCCGATCCGTCGCGGCCTGCACGAACGCCAACCACGTCCGCGGCTGGAGCTCAGCGATGTCATCCCACGGGGGCTTAGTCCACATCTTCACGGTCCGGGCTGTACCGATGCGAGTCGATCCAGTCCTGCAGATCAGACGGAGCGAACCGCACCGTGCGCGGCCCGAGCCGGACGAACGGGATCTTCTTCTGGGAGACCCACCAGTACAGGGTGCCCTTGGGCACGCCCAGGAAGGCGGCCGCCTCGGTGTACCCCAGCAGGGGCTCTCGGTGCTGTTCCATTTCAAGCTTCCCTTCGCTTCTCGCGAGTTTCGGGAGCCCTTGGAACAGGATGATCGACCATAGCTTCAACCAGGCCTCGGCGACAAGGCCTGGGCGTCAGGACCCGTCTCCCGTCGCTAGATCCGGGAACCGATCCCAGTCCTCACGGAACGCCGCCGGCGCCATGTGCGCGTACCTCTCCGTGGTGGTGACCGACCGGTGCCCCAGGATCTTCTGCAACCGGTAGATGTCCCCACCCTTCAGCATCCAGTGCGAAGCAAAGGTGTGCCGCAGGTCGTGGAAGGTCATCCGCGGCAGTCCGGCCCGCTCGCGGACCCGGTGGAACGTCTGCTTGAAGGGCCTGGCATCCGGGCGGAACATCCCCCCCTTGAGGTTGCAGAAGACCAGCTCCAGGTCGTACTCCTCGTCCCGCCAACCCGAGAGCACCGGCAGCAGTGGATCCAGGACCGGCACCCGGCGGGTCCGCCCGCCCTTGGTCGTGGCCTGGTCCCGGGTCCGCTCGACGGTGATGAGCCGGTTCTCGAGATCGACGTTCTTCCACTGCAGGCCGGTCAGCTCGCCGGCCCGCAGCCCGGTGTAGATGGCCGTGGCGTACAGCTCGAAGAGCCCGGGGTAGGTCTCCTCGCGGGCCGCCCGCAGGAAGCGGGCGATGCCGTCGTCGGTCTCGATCCAGCAGTAGGGCTTGTCCTCAGGCGGCGGCAGCTTGAAGGAGGGAACCCGCCGGATCCAGCGGGTCTCCAGGGCCACGTTGAGCATGCTCTTCAACAGGGCCAGGATCAGCCGCACAGTGCCCACCTTGAGCTGCTTGCGCTTCACCCGCTGCAACAGGGCGGCGCTGAAGCGACCGATGCGGACCTCGTCGATCTCCACCAGCCGGAGGCCTCCGAAGGCCGGCCGCAGGTGCAGCCGCATCCGGCTCTTGTCGTCCTTGAGCGACCGCTTGCCAGCCTTCATGGTCTCGAAGAGCGTCTCCAGGTCCTCCCAGCGCTTGTCAGGCACGGCTTCTTGCTCGCCGCTCTGGACGGCCAGGGCCTCCGCCTTCACCTTGACCAGCGCAGCCTGGGCGACCTTGTAGCTGGCGTAGGTCTTGAAGTGGCGACGCCCGGCGCCGTCGAGCCAGTTGATCTGCCATCGAGCACCGTGGCGACGTGGGCGGCTGACCTTGGGCATGGGCTCTGATCCGATTGAATGTGCCATGAATGTGCCACGTGGCACTTTCAATCGGATCATACCCTACTAAAACCCAGTTAGGAAGGGGGTACCCCCGAGGCGATTCGAACGCCTGACCTACGGATTAGGAATCCGCCGCTC
>CAZUHI010000183.1:0-2641 GCA_964620495.1 uncultured Rickettsiales bacterium
TCGAGAGCAGGAACTACGCGCACCGCCCCGGACGGGCGGTGCCGGGGGCTCCCCGATCGAGGTCGGTGGCGAAATGTCACTGAACTCCTAGAGATTGCCGACGTGCCCCGAACGGGGCATGTCCCGGAGCGCGGCGCCTGATCTACGACGGGGTGCGCGACAGCGACTCCCCGAGTAGAATGTGCCAAAGGGGAGCACAGCGAATCCTTTTGCATTTCCACCACTTACGCCTCGCCGCGTGGAGGGCGAAGCGGCAATCTCATGTTATGTGAAGTCGCGCCCCCACGGGAGGTTGAGAAATCCAGATGAGCGGGAAGTGTCACCCGCGCAACGGCATGCGATCCAGAGCCAGACGCGGACAGATTCGGGCTGAAAGCTAGACTCGATGAGGGCTTGGGGCTATGTAGCGCGCTGGAGGCACGAGGATGCTCATCAGGTTCGGGTTCGAGAATCTCTACTCATTCCCCGACTACACGGAGGTCCCGCTAACCGCGGCCCGGATCTCGGATGTCCCATCGCACACGTTCAGGCTGCCCGGGACTGAGGAGAGTCTCCTGCCAGCAATTGCGATCTACGGTGCGAATGCAGCTGGCAAGTCGAACGTGATCGGTGCCTTCGCCTTTCTTCGAAACGAGGTGGTCGGCTCCTTCGTCAACCGCAAGCCAACAGCCCCGGTGCCGCGCTCAGCGTTTCGGTTGGGCGCGCATGCGAGTGCCGAGAGCAGAGTCGATTGCGACATCGTGGTCGATGGCGCCCGCTACCACTACGGCTTTGCTTGCGACGATGAGAAGTTCACCGAGGAGTGGCTCTACTCCTGGCCTCGCGGAGTACAGCGTTTGCTGTTCTACCGAGGGGAGGGTGCTGAGGATGGCTGGAAGTTCGGACCGAGTCTCCGAGGCCGAAAGAAGCTGATCGCTTCTGCTACGAGGCCAAACAGCCTCTTTCTCTCCACCGCCGCCCAGCAGAATCACGAGACCCTAACCCCGCTCTACGCGGCTTTCGAGTCCGGGATGTACTACAGGCCAGCGGGACTCGCTGACCGAGGAGGCGTCTTTCTCGACGACGACCCCATCCTTCGAGAGGAGAACAAGGAGAAGGTCGTTCAGCTCCTCAAGGCATCCGACCTTGGAATCCAGGACTTTCGCGTCGATCGGACCGAGGAGAACTACCGTCGGCTGATAGACAAGATGAAAGAGGACGGAGCGTCCGAAGACCGCATCAAGGAGGTCGAGAAGGCCATCAGCGATATCGGCCCTCTAAGGACTGTCCGCCTTGGACATGCCAAGGCCGATGGAACAGCGGACTACTTCGACTACCGAAACGAGAGTCGGGGCACTCAGATGCTACTGGATCGGCTGGGACCGCTTCTGCAGGTCCTTTCCCATGGAGGCCTCTATGTGGTCGACGAGTTCGACAGTGGGATGCATCCTCATCTTGCCGCCGCTCTCCTCGGGCTCTTCACCAATGCCGGAGTGAATAGGAAGGGAGCGCAGATCCTATTCTCGACCCATACCAGCGAGTTGCTCGAGGGGCTCAGGAGAGATGAAATCGCTCTTGTCGAGAAGAGCACTGTGGGCAGCTCGACTCTCACGCTGCTGACCGAGTACCGAACGAAGAAACGGGACGACATTCGGAGGGGGTACATGGCAGGGCGATTTGGTGGCGTGCCAACGCTGGATGACCTGGCGCGCATCTTTCAGACCGAGCCAGCCGCATGAGCACGCGACGTCGAGGCCCTCCACAGCCCCGTTCGATCCGCCGCCCCACGAAGAAGAAGCCTCCACGAGTAGTCATTTGGGTCTTCAGCGAGGGCAAGACCGAGGAGCACTACCTGAAGGCCCTCGAGAGGCAGTTCCGAAAGGTTATTATCAAGCCAGTCTCGGAGGCAGGCGTCCCGAAGACTCTGGTACCGAAGGCCAAGAAGAAGAGGCGCGAACTCAAGGAGGAGGCAGAGAGGGAAGGCGACAGCTATTCCGACAGCTTCGAAGTCTGGGCCGTCTTTGACCGCGACGAGCATCTTCACGTGAAGAACGCGCGAATCGAGGCACATGACAACCGAGTCTTCGTGGCCTTTTCCAACCCCTGCGTGGAGATCTGGGCAGTGCTACATCTGGCGGCTCAGTCGGCCCACATCTCTCATCATGACTGCCAGCGCCTGCTCAAGAGGCTGATGCCGAAGTACGACCACGACGACAACCCTTACTTCGACCTCGCTCAAATCGCGGGAAAACGTCAAGAGGCCCGCACCCGGGCAGTGGCCTTGGCCAAGCGGGATGCGGAGAAGGACGGCGATCACGGAAACCCAACCACCTCCCTGTGGATGCTGGTCGACTCGGTGGTCCATGGCGGCGTGGGGGCCGCAAGAAAGCAGGCGAAACTCGCATCTGACGGCTCTGACTCCTACTGGGTCCCCCTTCTCGGGGGCGACTGAGCGCACTTCGCGATCTGGAACGTGGGGGTATCGACCTCGCGACGAAGTCGAGCCGCTGAACACGGCGAGGCTGCGGAGCGGCTTGATCGTCGCGGCGCGATTTCACATAACTGCAGACGGCTCCCGACGCGCGCCGCACGGCGCGTGTCTCGAATTGGGGCGCCTGGACGTGCCAAAGGGGAGCGCAGCGAAGCCTTTTGCATTCCAACC
>CAZUHI010000184.1:0-2609 GCA_964620495.1 uncultured Rickettsiales bacterium
CGGCATGCAGGACTCGCCGAGCATGGCCGACGTGCACGCCGGGTGACTCGATCACGGTGCGCGGGACGAGGTCGAAGAGCGGAGCGGGAGGACGACTCGACCAGACCGGAAGGTCGAGCAGCCAGCTCAACTCGTCGACTTCCATCGAACTCGACGGCAGATCGAGGCTCCAGAGCAGACGGTTGTCCCAGTCGAAGTCCGGCCAGAAGCCGGCTGCGTGGTCGGGCGTCAGCGAAGCCATCGTCAAGGCCATTCAACCATCAGACCTTGGGCGAGTCGTCGAGGCCGAGTGTCCACCCTCGCGACCGCCACGAATCGACTCCGCGAGCGTGCGGAGGCGATCGAAGGGATGCGGCTGGATCGTCGCGGCCCTATTTCGCCCAACTCCAAGGGGCTTCCGACGCCCGCGCTTGCCGCGGGTGTCCCGGAGTAGGCGGCTGAAGGCGGATGCGGTGCGCGCAGCGACACCGCGAGCCGTTGCGCCATGAGGGAGCCGAAGGCGAATCTCATTGCGGGTGACAGCAACCGCTAATCGCCGTACGGAGGGCCTGCGGAAGCCCCAAGTTGGATGACGCGGCGCCCACAGATGAGGAGCAGCGCGCGCGCTGCGTGCGGTGGCTCACGGGCAGCCCGTAGGCCGCCGAGGTCTGGCCTCTGTAAAGATCAAGAACTGCTCGATCGAGAATGTGACCGGGCGTATCCTTGTGTAATGCAAGCTCTCGACACCTTGAAGGCTGCGGACTGGCTCCTGCTGCTCCGACCAGACCTCCCGAAGAGCACCTTGCAGGACGTGCTCTTCATGGCCTACGGCTCATGGCTGGCGCGACACCCCGAACAACCCCTCTTGGACGAGAAACCGTGGCGAGGCCAGGTCGGCCCGTACTTCCGTTCAGTCCACTTCCAACATCTTGCTGTGGGGGTCGAGCCGGACGCGGGATGGCGCCCCGCCGACGTCCCCGAGGGTGTGCAACGCCATCTTTGGCGCGTGCTCAAGATCGTCGCTTCGCTGCCGCCCGGGAAGGTCCGGGCCTACCGGAGAGGACTCGCCTACACCCGAGCACGACGAGCAGGCGAGGACGTAATCGCCGACGAGGACGTCCGGTACCAGTTCGTGTTTGGCAACGCCGCGGCTTTCGTGAGGACCCTCGGGAACGAACCGGCTCGGGGCAGCGATGCCCCTCAGTAGCGGGCTGAGGAAACGAGCCCGTAAGCTCCGCGCCCATGCGGAGCGGCATCCCTGGCTCCCCGGGGCAGCGCCTGACCGCCTCTGCATGGTCCGGCTGAGAACGGCGAGGGTCATCTTCACGATTGACGCGGATCCGGCCGGGAACGCTCGACTGCGCCATCTCTCGGTGTCGGGAACCGCTGGCCTCGACGAGGTCGAGGAGTTGGCAGAGCTTCTCGGGTTCGGCGACGGGGCTTGGCCGGAGCGAGGCCCTGACGGCGCCTTCCACCTGTACGAGGACATGGGAGCGCCAGGAGGGTGATTCTCGACCTGCCCGCCTCGCCACTCGCGACTCTCAGACGCCTGCTTCCCCCTCAGACGCAAGTTGCGGTTCGCGGACTCGTCAAGGGCACAGACATCGTCGAAGAGGACCTTGAGAATCGTCCCGACATCGTCGCGTCGTGCTGGGAGGCGTGGTCGGCGTCGTCACTGGAGGTTCGCGGCTACCACGGCACTCGGCTGGTGGACCCAGCTTCGGTCATCAACCGGGGACTCCTCCCCCTCGACCCCAACCCGATGTTCGCGCGACTCCGGGCCCTGCTCACACGGTGGCCTCTCGGCCCCCGCCTCCAGCCAGGCCGCGCTGACGAAGTCGAACGTGCCGTCCGCGCCCACTGGAGGGTAGAGGGAAAGCTCCGAAAGGACACGAGGGCCGCCTACCTCTTCTTGGACCATCGAGCGCTGGACAGGCGTGGGTTCACCGACCCGAGGAGGGCTCCCGAGTTCTGGGAGGACTTGGTCCGAGCAGCCGCTGAGGTCTGCGAAATCGACATCGACGGAGCGCTGGTCGCTGGCACGGAGCCCTACATCGTGGTTGCGCGCGTACCCTTCCGCGCCCTCGACGTGAACCACCAGATGGGCCTCGTGAGCGAGGTCGTCACTCACGCGACGTGGCTTGCACGCGGGGAGCAGCGGCTCTCCACCTACTGCTTGGTCGCAGAGGGTGGGGTCGGCCCCCAGTACATCGACGAGGTGCGAGCGAGCCCCGCCTCCGTTGACCCGCCCTACGAACCCCCGCCCCGCGACCCCGAGGTTGAGGCGATTCTTGAGCAGATGTTCAGCTGGATGCCGCGACCAGGGGAGTTTCCCAACCCGAAAGACTGGGATTCCTGATCTCGCGAAGGTCGGGGGCTCGGCCGCGCCACTGCGCTGGCCGGACCCGACGAAGCGCCTGGATCGTAGCGGCGCCGTGTCATCTAACTGCAGACGGCTCCCGACGTGCCGCGGAGCGGCATGTCCCGGAGTGCGGCGCCCCATCAGTGCCAAAGGGGAGCGCAGCGAATCCTTTTGCATTCCCGCCACTTACGCCTTCGCCGCATGGAGGGCGAAGCGGGAGCCGGCGGTTGGGCGGGAGCGGGCCGTAGCCCCTCCCCTCTGGTAGGAG
>CAZUHI010000185.1:0-2530 GCA_964620495.1 uncultured Rickettsiales bacterium
CCCTCGACCAGGGCACAAACGACGTGGTCCTGGTCGCCACGGGGCTCCAAGGGGAGCCGGTCGGCACCGATGAGGTCCTGGTGACCTACGCGCCGGGTTGAGGAGGACGGTTCCATGAGCGATGAGGGCGGACTGTCGACATCCCAGGTCGCGGCCTGGGTGACCCGGGTCCAGATGTACCGGATCCAGAAGCTCGTGCCCCTGGCGATGGCCCTGTTCGGCGTGTACCCGCTGGCGGCGCTCTACAGCCAGCCCGAGCTGGCGGTGCCCCTGCTGGGCATGGCGGGACTCTCGGCGTGGTGGGTCCACCGCAAGGGCACGCTGGTGCCGGCGCTGATCGCTGCCCTGCCGTTCTGGGTGCCTGGCCTGAAGCTCGACCCCCAGGGCGGGGCCGCCCGGGACGGTGCGGTGCACGAGGTGGTGCTGCCCGGTGGCACCCATGCCTGGTTGGCAGTGGTGGCCACCAACCTGCGCATGGAGCTGGACCTGAAGGGCCTGCCCCTGGAGGCGCTCGGCGACCAGGACCACGTCGAGACCGGCGTGGACCTGCCGTCGGCGACAGGGGACCCTGCACTGGACCAGGGGGAGCAGGTCCGACAGGGTCTCTACGACCCCAGCCGCGGTCCGCTCCAGTCCTGGCTGACCGGCCCGGTCCGGGCAGCCCTCGCCGCGCTGGCCGAAGCCGACGTGATCGTCGAAGACGGGCACCTGGCCACACGCCAGCAGCTGGCCGCGGAGACCACACCGATGCGCGTGGCCGAGGTGCTGGGCCTGATGGATGACCTGGGCCAGGCGCTGGCGCCCTTGGCGGGCTTCAGCGTCGAGGAACGGGCCCACCACGTGTTGCAGACCGAGCCAGAGCCCGTGCGCCAGGCCCACATCCAGGCCTGGCGCGAGAGTCCCGGCGGCCCGGTGCGGGACGCTGTCCTGCGGCGCTGGGTCCGAGAGGGGGACGGGCCGTCGCGGGTGCTCGTGGCGGCGCTGCTGCCCCCGGCGGAAGCGCTGCCCTGGCTCGAGCGCTGGGCCACGGACGCAGCCGAGGACCCCGCGTCCCGGGTCGCGGCGCTTGCCCGCTGGCAGGTGCTGGATGCCCCCGCTGCCGCCCCGGCGCTGTCGACCGTGTTGGAGGGCCATGACCGGGTGTTGCTCCAGGCCCTCGCCAGCCACGACGCCCCCGAGCTGTCGCGGCTCGCCCAAGCGCGGCTCGACGCGCTCGGGAGCCAGGCCCAGGGCTCGCTGTCCGTGGTGGAGCCGGGGCGGGAAGGGGAGCTGGCGGTGGCGGAGGAGGGGGCCGGGGGGCGGCTGAGTGTGCCGAAGGGGTGAGTGGTCTGTCAGCTAGTCGACGGCCGGTCTCCCCTCAGACTCCTTCGCCAAGACTTCGAGCTGCGGTGCGTGGCCACCGGAGATGATGTGCGCCCGATGCTGGAATTCGGTGCCCAGAGTCAAGTAGCCGCCGACTATTGACGCCCCGATCACCGCCGCGTCAGTGCCCCACGGGTTCTGGATGACCAGCTTGTCCTCTTGGAGCGTCAGGCTCGAGAGACCAGGTTGGCTTCGGACCACCAAGCCAGGTACCTCCAGCACCTTGTCGCTGATTCCGTGCCCGGGCAGGTGGGGCTCGATCGCGACACCCGCGAGCAAGATCTCTGTGATCACGACCACGAAGAGCCAACGCCTCAGAGTCGTGACTCGGGCCTCCAGTTCTTCCATTATCAGCTCCGACTCGAAGGACGGTGGGCTCGCAACAGCAGGCGGCAACGCAGCTCCAGTTCGGCTGCGAGTAGCGCCCCTGCGAGGGGATCGGGGACGAGTCGGGTGCGTAGGCGAACTCGTTTGAGCGGCTGTCGCTGGAGGGCTCGGGGGGTCTTGGTTGAGCGCATGTCAATACTCCATGTTGGGGTCGTGGGTGACGGCGGAGAGCCCCTCAGCGCTCTGCTGGGCAGCTGGTCCCAGCCGTTCTAGAAAGGCGTCGGCGGCGGTCTGGGCGAGGGAAACAAAGCTATGCAGGTCTGCCAGTGCCTCGGTCTCGGCGGGATGGACCCAGCTCCAGGCCCCGATGGCCGGAGGGCCATCGGCGGTCTGCCAGGTGTAGTGCAGATCCTGGATGGCGTTTGACTCCCTGTTCGCGGCCACTCGGTCCCTGAGCTGGGCCAGGTCTTCGGGACTGACGCCGGTGGACGCGATGACAGCGTGCACGCCTTGGGCCAGCGCGACGCTCTCCAGCAGAGCCCCTGCGAGCGTCAGGCGGGCGCCCAGATTCCCGGGGGTCGCGTCGTCGGTCGTGTGGCCAGATGCCTGGGCGCCCAGGGAGAGCAGGTCAGCGCGGCGGTTGTCGCGGCGTTCCGCTATTTCGCGCTCGGCGCTACGGTAGCCCTCGCCCGCAGCGGCCGACCGGCTCCCCAGCTCCCTGAGCGTGCTGAATGCAGCTTCGGCGTCCCGCCAGCTCTTCAGGGAGTCCAGCTGCAACCGCTCAGACTCCGCAGCCTTGGCCTTGCCCGCAAGGATCGCTGACTCATGGGCGCCCATCTGA
>CAZUHI010000186.1:0-2504 GCA_964620495.1 uncultured Rickettsiales bacterium
CATCGTCTACGACGTGGCCGTGCACCCCTCGCCGGACACCGCGAACTACTTCGACCGCCGGGTGATGCTGATGACCTCCCACAGCTCCTGTGGGTTGTTGGACATCGACATCGACACCTTCACGGACACGGCCGACCCCTCTGATCCGGGCATCCAGGAGCCGGATTGGTACTCGCTGAACGAGTACAACTGCAAGTTCGACACCCAGACCTGGGGTCGCATCCAGGCCAGCTCCCTGACCGTGCTCGAGCGCTCGGCCACCAACGACGAGGTGTTCTACCTGGGCAGCGAGTACCGCAACAACGGCACGAACGCCTTCGGCGGCCTGTGCCGGGTCGACACCAGCCACACCAACTACCCCTGCCACGACAGCATGGAGACGGTCTGGCGGCCCAAGCTGGACATCGAGGGCATCGCTTCCCACCCCCAGATGGAGGAGGCGCTGTTCGTCAGCACGGCGATCGATCCGGCCACCCGGGACCAGTGCGTGGCCGACACCGCGACCAGCGACTGCGACGTGCCCGGGCCGTATCTGTTGGAGCGCAGCTTCACAGCCGAAGCTGGCGTGGTGGACACCGGCGAGCCCGAGCGGCCGATATGGTCTGCGACGCCGCTGGACACGACGGGGCTCCCGTCCCTTCGAGGTGGCCCGGTGGCCTGGGGCTACCACAACACGGGCAACGCCATCCAGTCGAAGCTGATCTACACGGCGCGAGGGTCCGGCGGCTACGAGGCGGAGCTGACCTTCTGATGTGGGCGGCTTGGCTCCTGGTCGGCTGCGGGGTCACTGGCGACACTTCGGGGGACTCGGGGACGGAGAGCGGGCCCGACTCGACTGACACCGTTCCGGGCGAGACGGCCACCGACTCCGTGGTCGACTCGGTTGATAGCGCGGACACCTCGGACACGACCGAGACCGCCATGGATGGACCTGACGAGGACGGAGACGGGTATGGGACGGCGTCGGACTGCGACGACGCCGACCCACGGGTGAATCCCGGTGCCGTGGAGATCTGCGACCTCGTGGACAACGACTGCGATGGCCAGACTGATGGTCTCTCGGAATGCCGGGAGCAGCCCGTGGACCAGGCCGCGTGGCTCAGCACCTACGCGGACTACGAGGGAGCGCATACTGGGCTGGACCTGCCGCTGCAAGGAGACATCGACCGCGACGGGCGCACCGACCTGATTGTCGTGCTGGACGACGACACGGACGTCGACGGGAACTTGGTCTACCCGAAGCTGGCCTACCTCGACGCCGCCTCGTTGGTCCCTGGGCAGCGCGTCGTGCTCGACACCATCGCTGACAACATGATCGGCGACCTGGAGCAGAGCTGGTCAGGCCAGGTCCATCCGGACGTGACAGGAGACGGTCTCATGGACTGGACCACCGGCCACGATGAGGGCCCATGGTCCGTCCTCACCTTGGACCCCGGTCTCCTGGAAGATCCCTCGACGACCTATGCTGACCTCTTGTTCCAGCAGTACGGCGCCAACTACAACTTCACCGAAGGCGGCTCCGATGCCGCGGACCTCGACGGGGACGGCACCATCGATCTCTTGTTCGGACTCTACGGTACGGGGGAGAACGAGCCTTCAGCTTGTCGGCCGTGGTCCCGGGTCGAGGTCCTCCATGGTCCGATCCAGCCCGGTCGGGATGCCAGGGTGGCCTACTACCCCGAGGGCGAACTGCAGATCCGGCAGGAGTGGGACCTCTGTGATGGGAGCGGTGACGAAGATGGATTCGGGTTTGGCACCAGGCTCACTGCGGACTCGGATGTCGATGGTGATGGTCTGGCGGATCTTCTGGTAGCCGGCAGCCGGGGCAGCCTGAATCTGATTCTCTCGGAGACCCTCGGAGTCGGATCGGGATCGGTCCAAGTCGAGGACGTGCGCACGGCCCTCTGGCGGTTGCCAGCCCTCGGGCGGCTCACACCATACATGGGGGGGGCGGACCTCAATGGGGACGGGCTCGATGACCTGGTGGTCGGTCTCGATGCCCTGGACGATGTCGACGAGGACGCGGGTGGCGTGTGGATCGTCCACGGCCGGACCACGGGCTGGCCAACCGGGGAGTCCGACACCAGCGATGGCCTGCTTCTCCTGGGCTCGACAGCCGAGGCCCGTGCAGGTCGGTCACTTGCGCTGGCCGGCGATGCAGACGGCGACGCGGAGCCCGATCTTGTCATCGGAGCGCCGTACCATCCCGGTGTCGAGGAAGAATCGGGCCGGGTGTATCTGTGCTACGGAGGAGCGGGTGGCCAACTCTCCTCCAGCAGCACGGGCTGGCTCGACGATTGCCACACATCATGGGAGGGCGAGGCTTCGAGTGTCCATCCCGGTAGGCTTGGCTCGGGGCTGAGTGCTGCCGGCGACGTGAACCAGGACGGCTACGCCGACGTCTACGTGGCTGCGTACGACCTCGCCATCCCGGGGGGAGTCGCCGAGACCGGCATGCTCTACCTCCTCCTCGGCTTCCCCCGCTGACCAGCGGTCGCCTCCCT